>CAVPRS010000004.1:0-105808 GCA_963707895.1 uncultured Actinomycetota bacterium
GACCCGCGTTCCGACCTCGTGCGACGTGGGCACGGTTTCTGGCCGCGGATGCCGTGAGAACCGCATCCACGTCGCAGACCTACGACCCGACTTATTGCGAAATACCCACCCCGGAGAGGCCTCCGGGGCCCCTTTTGGGTGGGTATTTCGCAATAAGTCGAGGGTCAGGGGGTCGGCGGGGGCTGCTCGCGGCCACCGCCGGGCTGCCAGAGCACGTCCCCGGCCGGCAGGTTGGCGCAGCGGGCGAGCACGAAGAGCAGGTCCGAGAGCCGGTTGAGGTAGGTGGCGGTGGTCGGGTTGACCCCGCCCTCACCGCGGGCGTCCCCGGGCTCGGTGCCGTGGACCTCGATGGCGGCCCAGACCGACCGCTCGGCCCGGCGCACCACCGTGAGGGCCACGTGCAGGTGCGCGGCGCCGGCCGTGCCGCCGGGCAGGATGAAGGACCGCAGCTTCTCGAGCCGCTCCAGGAACCGGTCGCAGTCGGCCTCGAGCTCGGCCACCCACTCGGCCTTGACCCGCAGCGGCGGGTACTCGTAGCTGCGCCGCAGGGGGGTGGACAGGTCGGCGCCGATGTCGAACAGGTCGTTCTGCACCCGGGTGAGCACGTCGCGCACCTCGTCGGTCAGGTCGCCGCACGCGATGGCGAGCCCGATGGCGGCGTTCGCCTCGTTGGCGTCGGCGTAGGCGGCCAGCCGCGCGTCGGTCTTGCGGGTGCGGCTCAGGTCGCCCAGCGCCGTGCTGCCGTCGTCGCCGGTGCGGGTGTAGATGCGGGTGAGGTTGACCATGCCCACCAGCCTCCCAGACCGGCACCGGCGTCCTGGCATGGCACGAAGAGGACAATGTCCATTCTTTGCCCGGACTTTACCTGTTCGTTGCTGACGGGAGGGCACCGTGGTCTGTTGAATGGGACGCACACGGGGTCTGGTGAAAATGGGACGCACAGAGGGTGAGGGGGGACAGTGGCCGAACCGGGGACTGGGATCGTGACCATGACCGAGGTCCACGACGACGGGGGGTGCCATGTCGTGCTGCGGGGGCGGCTCGACGTGCGCACCGTCGCCGACCTGCGGATGACGTTGCACCGGGTCATCGCGAACGGCACCAGCGCCGTGCTGCTCGACCTGGGTGAGGCGCACGTGGGCGACGCCACGGGGTTCGGGCTGATCGTCGAGTGCGAGCGGCGGGCCCGCCGGGCGGGGCGCCCGATGCACATCGTCGCCGCCGACGACCGCACTCGCCGCCTGCTGCGCCGGGCCCGGCTGCACTCGCTGCTCACCCCGGCACCGACCGTGGTGCCCGACGCGCCGGCCCTCGCCCGCGCGGCCGGCTGACCTCCGCCGGCTGACCCGGGCCGACCGCCGCTGACCGCGCGACGGCCGGGGGCATGAGCCACTCATGCCCCCGCCGGCGGTGTGGGCACTCTCACCGTGCGGGTCGCTACCCGCGTCATCGCCCCGCGGCTAGCGTTCATCGCATGTCCGAGAGCACCGACGCCACCCGGCCCGAGCGGGACCGCCCCTGGGTGATGCGGACGTACGCCGGCCACTCCAGCGCCGCCGCCAGCAACGCCCTGTACCGGCGCAACCTCGACAAGGGTCAGACCGGGCTCTCGGTCGCCTTCGACCTGCCGACCCAGACGGGTTACGACCCCGACCACGTGCTGGCCCGTGGCGAGGTGGGCAAGGTCGGCGTGCCGATCTCGCACATCGGTGACATGCGCGCGCTGTTCGCCGACATCCCGCTGTCCCGGATGAACACCTCGATGACGATCAACGCCACCGCGATGTGGCTGCTCGCGCTCTACCAGGTGGCCGCCGAGGAACAGGCGGAGGCGGCCGGTGAGGACCCGGCATCCGCGGTGCGGGCGCTCGCCGGCACGACGCAGAACGACATCATCAAGGAGTACCTGTCGCGGGGGACCTACGTCTTCGCCCCCGGGCCGTCGCTGCGGCTGATCACCGACATGGTGGCCTACACCGTGGCCGAGATCCCCAGGTGGAACCCGACCAACATCTGCAGCTACCACCTGCAGGAGGCCGGCGCGACGCCCGTGCAGGAGATCGCCTACGCGATGTGCACGGCCATCGCGGTGCTCGACGCCGTGCGCGACTCCGGCCAGGTGCCCGCCGAGCGGTTCGGCGACGTCGTCGCCCGGATCTCCTTCTTCGTCAACGCCGGCGTGCGCTTCGTCGAGGAGATGTGCAAGATGCGCGCGTTCGTGCAGCTCTGGGACGAGCTGACCCTCGAGCGCTACGGCGTCACCGACGCCACGCAGCGCCGGTTCCGCTACGGCGTGCAGGTCAACTCGCTCGGGCTCACCGAGGCCCAGCCCGAGAACAACGTGCAGCGCATCGTGCTCGAGATGCTCGCGGTGACGATGTCGAAGGACGCCCGGGCCCGCGCGGTTCAGCTTCCCGCCTGGAACGAGGCACTCGGCCTGCCCCGCCCGTGGGACCAGCAGTGGTCGCTGCGCATCCAGCAGGTGCTGGCCTTCGAGAGCGACCTGCTCGAGTACGACGACCTCTTCGAGGGCTCGACCGTCGTCGCGGCCAAGGTCGCCGAGCTCGTCGAGGGAGCTCGCGCCGAGATCGAGCGGGTGCAGCAGCTCGGTGGGGCCGTGGCCGCCGTCGAGAGCGGCTACATGAAGAGCGAGCTGGTCGAGTCCCACTCGCTACGGCGCCGCCGGATCGAGGCCGGGGAGGACGTCGTCGTGGGCGTCAACCGCTTCGAGACGACCGAGCCCAACCCGCTCACCGCCGACCTCGACACCGCCATCCAGACCGTGGATGCCGGCGTCGAGGCAGCCGCCGCGGCGGCCGTGCGGCAGTGGCGGGAGGAGCGTGACGCGGACCCCGCGCGCAAGGAGCGCGCGGCATCCGCGCTGGCCCGCCTCGTCGCGGATGCCGGCACCGACACGAACCTGATGGCTGCGACCCTCGAGTGCGCCCGGGCCGGGCTGACCACGGGGGAGTGGGCCGGGGCGCTGCGGGAGGTGTTCGGCGAGTTCCGCGCACCCACGGGCGTCAGCGGCTCGGTGGGCGTGGGCGCCGGCACCGAGGCGCTCACTGACGTGCGGGCGATGGTGGCGCAGACGAGCGAGGAGCTCGGGGAGAAGCTGCGGCTGCTCGTGGGCAAGCCCGGGCTCGACGGGCACTCCAACGGCGCCGAGCAGATCGCCGTCCGCGCTCGCGACGCCGGGTTCGAGGTCGTCTACCAGGGCATCAGGCTCACACCCGAGCAGATCGTCGGGGCGGCCGTGGCCGAGGACGTGCACCTCGTCGGCATCTCGATCCTCTCGGGGTCGCACCTGGAGCTCGTGCCGGAGGTGCTCGAGCTGATGCGCGCGGCCGGCGCAGGCGACGTCCCGGTGATCGTCGGCGGCATCATCCCCGAGGCGGATGCCGTGAAGCTCAAGGCGCTGGGAGTGGCAGAGGTGTTCACCCCCAAGGACTTCGGGCTCAACGACATCATGGTGCGCTTCGTCCAGGTCATCCGGGCCTCGCGGGGCCTGGACGCGACGGCGCCCGCCCACGCCTGAGCGCGGACGGGCGCGGAGGCGCCAGAGGGCCGCTCAGGCGGTGACCGGGCTCGACAGGGCCGCGGTCAGCTCGCGCGTGAACGCCGGGATGTCGTCGGGGTTGCGGCTCGTGATCAGGTTGTCGTCGACGACGACCTCACGGTCCTCCCAGGTGGCGCCGGCGTTGCGCAGGTCGGTCTGCAGGCTGGGCCACGACGTGACGTGCCGGTCACGCACGACGTCGGCCTCGATGAGCGTCCACGGCGCGTGGCAGATCGCGGCGACCGGCTTCCCCGACTGCACGAACTGGCGCACGAACGCCACGGCGTCCTCGTCGGTGCGCAGCTGGTCGGGGTTGGCGACCCCGCCCGGCAGCACCAGCGCCGCGTAGTCGGCCGACGTCGGCCGACGCAACGACGACGTCGACGTCGAAGGTGTCGCCCTTGTCGAGGTGGTTGAAGGCCTGCACCGTGCCGTCGTGGGTCGAGATGAGCACCGGGGTGGCGCCGGCCCCCTCGACGGCCTCCCACGGGCCGGTGAGCTCGACCTGCTCGATGCCCTCGGGGGCGACGAGGAAGGCGACCTTGGCCCGGCGGCCGGTGTCGGCAGTCGTGCTGGTGTCGGTCGTGCTGGTCATGGTGGAGTCCTCTCGGTCCGACGAATGGCGAGGGCACCGTTGCGGTGCCGACGCGCGACAACCAGACCCCTACCCACGCCCTTCCCCACCATGCCGTGGCGGAGAAGGTTCGGGTGCGGACGGGTAGCGTGCGGCGCATGGCCCTGCACTGCGCTGCCACCCTGGTCCTCGTGCCGGTCGGCACGGCCCCCGACGACGCGGCGGGGCCGGGCGCCGTCGTGGCGGCTCCACTGGGCGGCGACGCCGATGTGGTCGAGGAGCTTCAGGCACTCGCGGACCTGCACCGGGGTGAGCGGGTGGTCGTCCCGGTCGCCCCGGAGCAGCTCGACGCCGTGCTCGAGCACCTCGGCAGGGCACCGCGCCCGGTCGGTGACCAGGCCGATCCGCTGCTGCTCGAGGTCGGTGACGACGGCTGGTCCCTGGTTCCCACCCCGGGGTGACCGAGTCGGGTGCTCAGGTGGCTGTTCCGGCAGCCACTTCAGCACCCAGCTCGGGATCGACGCGGGAGTCGGGTCGGCATCCGGGTCAGAAGAGGCGGTGCTCGCTGTTGTCGACGCCCTTGAGCGCGTCGTAGTCGAGCACCACGCAGCGGATGCCGCGGTCCTCGGCGAGCGTGCGGGCCTGCGGCTTGATCTGCTGCGCCGCGAAGACCCCGGTCACCGGCGCCAGGTGGGGGTCGCGGTTCATCAGCTCGAGGTAGCGGGTGAGCTGCTCGACGCCGTCGATGTCCCCGCGCCGCTTGATCTCGATGGCGACCGTGGCACCGGCGCCGTCCTTGCAGAGGATGTCGACCGGGCCGATCGGGGTCATGTACTCGCGTCGGGTGAGGGTCCAGCCGTCGCCGAGGGTGGTGATGTGCTCGGCGAGCAGCCTCTGCAGGTGCGCCTCGACGCCGTCCTTGACCAGACCGGGGTCGACGCCCAGCTCGTGGGCGCTGTCGTGGTGCACCTCGTGGATCTTGACCCGCAGCCGGTCCTCGGACTTGGCGTGCTGCACGACCCACACGGCGGTGACGCCGTCGGCACCCTCGGCCTCGTCGGGCTCGACCTCGGCCATGGCGCAGGGGGGCGACATCCAGTTCAGCGGCTTGTAGGACCCACCGTCGGAGTGCACGAGCACCGAGCCGTCGGCCTTGACCAGGAGCAGCCGGGTCGCCAGCGGCAGGTGGGCGGTCAGCCGCCCGTCGTAGTCGACGCTGCACGTCGCGATCACGAGTCGCACGATCGACCACCCTACCGTCGCAGGTGGGGCCGACCCGTTGCCTCCGCGTGGGCCGCAGGCGCACACTGCTCATGAGGGGTGAGGCCAATGACGGCAGCGCTGTGGACGGTGTTCCTCGTCGCGCTGCCCGGGATCTGGTGGTTCGCGCAGGGCGAGGCCCTGACCTGGTTCTCGGAGGGCGAGCCGCCGCGCCTGCTGCGTCCGCTCGTCCGCCGGCTCCGGCCGCACGCCGAGCGGGCACGGCTCTGGCGGCGCCGGGCGTTCGGCCGTCCCGAGCCGCAGTCGCTGCCACCGGTGCTGATCACCCTCGAGCTGCGCCGGCTCGAGGGCGAGATCCGCCGCGTCGAGCAGGGTGACGCCCCGCACCAGGCCGCCCGGCTGCGGGCGGTGCTCGCGGCCTACGACCAGCTGCTGATCCAGCTCTGCCAGCAGGTCGAGGTGCCGACCGACGGGGTCGGCCTGCCCCCGCTGCCGTCGCGCGAACGGGTGACCCTCGAGGCCGAGCTGGTGGCGGCCGGCCACGACTGGTGAGCCGGTCGCGCGGCACGCGGCACGGCGTCCGGGATGGTGGGGTCGGTGGCGCCCGGGAGCGCACGGGAGGCACGGGGTAAGGAGTGTCACGCCCGCCGGGCCTCGTCGGCCACCTGAGGCTCTGGAAGGATCGCGACCATGACGCGTGACTTCACCAGTGTGGGTGTGATCGGACTCGGGACGATGGGTGCGGGGATCGTGGAGGTGTTCGCCCGCAACGGGATCGACGTGATCGCCGTCGAGGTCGACGAGGTGGGCATCGAGCACGGCAAGCAGGTGCTCGCCGGGTCGACCGGGCGGGCCCTGGCCCGCGGCAAGATGACCCAGGACGAGTACGACGCCCTGCACGGCCGGGTCACCTTCACCAGTGACCTCGCCGACCTGGCCGCCTGCCAGCTCGTGGTCGAGGCGGTGCCCGAGCACCTCGACCTCAAGAAGGAGCTGCTCGGCAAGGTGGATGCCGTGGTGTCGCCGGAGGCGGTGCTCGCGACGAACACCTCGTCGCTGCCGGTCACCGAGATCGCCGTCGCCACGTCGAACCCCAAGCGGGTCGTCGGCATGCACTTCTTCAACCCCGCGCCGGTGCAGCAGTTCGTCGAGGTCATCCGCACCGTGATCACCGCCGACGACGTCTTCGAGGACGTCAAGGCCCTCGCCGAGCGGCTCGGCAAGAAGCCGGTCATCGTCGGCGACAAGGCGGGCTTCATCGCCAACGCCCTCCTCTTCGGCTACCTCAACCACGCCGTGTCGATGTACGAGAGCCGCTACGCGACCCGCGAGGACCTCGACGCCGCCATGCGCTTCGGCTGCGGCTACCCGATGGGCCCGCTCGCGCTGCTCGACCTGATCGGCCTCGACACGGCCTACGAGATCCTCGACACGATGTACAAGCAGGGCCGCAACCGACTGCACGCCCCCAGCCCGATCATCAAGCAGATGGTCAGCGCCGGGCTGCTCGGCCGCAAGTCCGGCCGTGGCTTCTACACCTACGCCGCGCCGGGCTCCCCGGAGGTGGTCGCCGACGCACAGACCCCGGCCGGAGGGCTGCCGCCCGGGGTGTCGCTGCGGCCGCTGACGTCGGTGGGCGTCGTGGGGTCGGGGACGATGGCGACCGGCATCATCGAGGTGTTCGCGAAGGCCGGCTACGCCGTCACCTACGTCGCCCGCGGCGACGACAAGGCCGAGGGGGTGCGCGCCGCCCTGGCCCGCAGCACCGCGCGGGCGGTCGAGAAGGGCCGGATGACGGGGGAGGACGCCGAGGCGCTGCTCGGGCGGGTGACCGCCGCGACCACGCGCGAGGCGCTGGCCGACGTCGACCTGGTGGTCGAGGCGATCGCCGAGGACCTGGCGGTCAAGCAGGACCTCTTCCGTGACCTCGACCGGATCTGCAAGCCCGGCGCGATCCTGGCCACGACCACCTCGTCGCTGCCGATCATCGACTGCGCCAAGGTCACCTCGCGCCCCGCCGACGTCATCGGGATGCACTTCTTCAACCCGGCCCAGGTGATGAGGCTGGTCGAGGTCGTGCACACGGTGTCGACCTCGCCCGACGTGACCGCGACGGTGCAGGACCTCTGCGCGAAGGTCGACAAGGTGGCCGTGACCTGCGCAGACCGCTCCGGGTTCGTCGTCAACGCACTCCTCTTCCCCTACCTCAACGACGCGGTGCGCATGCTCGAGGCCAACTACGCCAGCGCCGACGACATCGACACCGCGATGAAGGCCGGCTGCGGCCTGCCGATGGGTCCCTTCGAGCTGCTCGACGTGGTCGGCCTCGACGTGTCGCTGGCGATCGAGCGCGAGCTCTACACCGAGTTCCGCGAGCCCGGCTACGCGCCGGCACCGCTGCTCGAGCACCTGGTCACCGCGGGCTACCTGGGGCGCAAGACGGGGCGCGGGTTCCGCACCTACGCCTGACCCGCCCTCGGGGCCCTCTTCTCATTCGGCACACACGAGGGCCACCCGTGCGCCACCATTGACCTCGAAGGGTCGCAGGGACCTTGATTTCGCCCCTGCGTGGACCGTGCGCACGGGGATGCCGTCCCGCCCTCGACGCTCGAGGGCGGCCCAGCCCAGGAGCCCAGCCGTGACCATGTCCCCGAAGAGGCGCAGCCCTGCGCGCCGCCGGACCCGGGTCGGCGTGTCCCTGCAGCTGGTGGCGATGCTCGCGGCAGGCGTCGCGCTGGTCGCCGCCCCCTTCGGGGTCGCGACGCAGTCCGCCGGCGCGGCTCCCCTGGGCGCCACTGCCCTGGTGTCGGACTACGCCCCCAGCTCGGCGCACCCGTTCAGCGAGCCGATCTGGCTCCCCCTGCGCAACTCCACCGGGATCTCCTGCGTCAAGACGAACTGCCTCAACGGGGGCGGGGACTACCACGGTTACTGGGCCATCGACTTCCTCGGCCAGCGTGGGGACCCGATCTACGCCGCGGGCGCCGGCATCCTGCACATCGGGTCGAACGACCGCACGTGCAGCACGTCCTCGTCGCAGTCCGACGGCGTGTGGGTCTGGGTCGAACACGGCGGCGGCCGGGTGACGAAGTACACGCACCTGGACTCCATCGTCGCCACCGAGGGGCAGCTCGTCACCCCGGCCACCGTCATCGGCCGGATGGGACACTGGGGCGACGTCGCCCCGTGCACGACGAACTACCTGCACTTCGAGGTGCGAGAGCAAGGCGTCACCGGCCCGCGGGTCGACCCGAAGTCGCTCCTGGCCTGCACGCAGTCCTCCGGACGCGTATCGCTGCCGGGGGTGTTCGACGGTGCGTCCTCCTTCGACGCCCTGCCCAAGCTCGCCTACACGACGCCCACCGCGACGTCGTCGTGCATCGGTGACCTCTGGAACCAGACCCCGGCGCGGCCGACCGTGAGCGCATCGCGAGCGCCCTCCTCGGCGAAGTTGTCCTGGGGCACACCGCCGGCCGGCACGACCTCGGTGCGCGTGGCGACGCAGCTGTGGAGTCCCAGTGTGGGCCGGTGGAACGCCTCGACGTACACGACCCTCTCCGGGGCGCCCACTGGCACGACGATCGCCGGCCTCACGAACGGGCGCACGTACCGCATGTTCGTCACCCACAAGAACTCCGCGGGCTACAGCGCGTGGTCCTCCCCGCGCACGGTCGTGCCCGCGACCGTGCCCTCCGTGCCGAAGGCCCCCCGCTTCCTCACCTCCCCGACGCGTGACTACGTGCACTACGGATGGTGGAAGAGCACCGACAACGGCGCCCCCGTCACCCGCTACACGACCCAGGTGCGCTGCTACAAGCTCGACCGGTACCTGTCGTGGGCCACCCGCACCACCGATGCATCCACCTACTACTACAACCACCGTGGGCTCACCGGCTACGCCACGTGCCAGGTGCGGGTGCGGGGCGAGAACGCCATGGGTGCCAGCGCCTGGTCGAGGGTGAGCACGATCAAGAAGGCGCGGTAGTGCCGGCTGGGCATCATGCCGGCCGGCGGCGGGCGAGCTTCCGCGCCGTCACTGTGACGACCCGGAAGGACTTCCGTGGCGCAGAAGCTTCCGCGCCACGAGCCAGCTTCTGCGCCGTCACGGTGATGGCGCCGGAGTTCAGGATGCCGGACGGGCGGAGGAGGATGCCGCTCGCTCGAGGGCAGAGCGAACCAGCGCCTCCACCCGGCGGGGGCGCTCGAGGTCGGCCGTCCGACCCCGGAGGGCTCTGGGTAGGGTCGCGGGGTGAGCACCGCTGCCCCGGGCGACCCCTCCTCCACCGCCTCGTCGACCTCGACCGCGGCCTCCCATGGGGCCCTCCCACAGCGGGTCCGGGTGGTCGTCATCGGGGGCGGCGTCATCGGCACCTCGATCGCCTACCACCTGGCCCACCTCGGGGTCAGCGACGTGCTCCTGCTCGAGCGCGACCGGCTCACCTCGGGCACCACGTGGCACGCAGCAGGGCTGATGACGTGCTTCGGCTCCACCAGCGAGACCAGCACCAGGCTGCGGCTGTACTCCCGTGACCTCTACGCCCGCCTGGAGGCCGAGACCGGGGTGGCCACCGGGTTCAAGCGAGTCGGCCTGATCGAGGCGGCGGCGGATGCCGACCGCCTCCACGAGTACCGCCGGGTGGCCGCCTTCCAGCGACAGCTGGGCCTCGAGGTCGACGAGATCGGCCCGCGCGAGATGGCCGAGCTCTTCCCGCTGGCGCGCACCGACGACCTGCTCGCGGGCTTCCACGTGCCAGGGGACGGGCGGGTCAACCCGGTCGACGTCACGATGAGCCTGGCCCGCGGCGCCCGGGACCTCGGGGTGCGGGTCGTCGAGGGAGTCTCGGTCGAGCAGGTGATCACCCGTCCGCGCGGTCTCGTCGAGGAGGTCGTCGGCGTGCGCACGACCCTCGGTGACGTCGAGTGCGAGCTGGTCGTCAACTGCGCCGGCATGTGGGCCCGCGAGCTCGCCGAGCGCAACGGTGTGGTCGTGCCCAACCAGGCGGCCGAGCACTACTACCTCATCACCGAGCCGATCGACGGGATGAGCCCCGATGCCCCCGTCTTCGAGGACCCAGCGTCCTACGGCTACTACCGCGAGGAGGGCGGCGGCATGATGGTCGGCCTCTTCGAGCCGGTCGCCGCGGCGTGGAAGGTCGACGGCATCCCGCGCGACTTCTCGTTCGGCGAGATCACCCCGGACTGGGACCGGATGGGCCCCTTCGTCGAGCGCGCGATCTCGCGGGTGCCGGTGGTCGAGACGGTCGGCATCCGCACCTTCTTCTGCGGGCCGGAGTCGTTCACCCCCGACCTCGCGCCCGCGGTCGGCGAGGCGCCCGGCATCCACGGCTACTTCGTCTGCGCCGGGCTGAACTCGGTCGGCATCCTCTCGGCCGGCGGTCTCGGCCGGGTCGTCGCCCAGTGGATGACGGACGGTCGCCCCGACGTCGACGTCACGGGCTTCGACGTGGCGCGCTTCCGTGACTGGCAGCTCAACCCCAGGCACCGGGCCGAGCGCACCGCCGAGGTCCTCGGCACGGTGTATGCCGCGCACACGCCGGGCATCGAGCTCGCCTCTGCGCGTGGGGAGTTCCGCTCCCCGGTGCATGAGCGGCTGGTCGCCGAGGGCGCGAGGCTGCGAGACGTCAGCGGGTGGGAGTCGGCCGCCTGGTACGCCGGTCGGGGACAGACAGCGACCGCGGAGCCGGGCTGGGGGCACCACCCGTGGTTCGAGAGCTGGGCCGCCGAGCACCGCGCGGTGCGCGAGGCCGTGGGCCTGATGGACATGTCGTTCATGGCCAAGTTCGCCGTGCGCGGACCGGATGCCGGTGACGTGCTCGACCGGCTCAGCGCCGGTGCGGTCAACGCTGCCGACGGCGTGATCACCTACACCCAGTGGCTCGGCGACGACGGCGGCATCCTCGCCGACCTCACCGTCACCCGGCTCGCGCCCGACGACTTCCTCGTCGTCGTGTCGGACACCGCCCACGGGCGCGCGCTCGGCCTGCTCCGCCAGGCGGTGGGGGATGCCGCGGTGACCGTCGACGACGTCACCACCGACCTCGGGCTGCTCACCGTGCAGGGACCGGCGTCGCGCGACACCCTCGCAGCGGTGGCCCCGGACGTCGACTGGTCGACCGGGGCCTTCCCGTTCCGGTCGGCTCGGCGGGTCACCCTCGCCGGCGTCGACCTGCTCGCCATCCGGATCACCTACCTCGGCGAGCTCGGCTGGGAGCTCTACGTCCCGGCCGCGCGCACCGGCCTGGTCTGGGACGCGGTGCTCGCGGCGGGGGAGGGCCACGGCATCCGGCCCGCGGGGCTTCGAGCACTGTCGAGCCTGCGGATGGAGAAGGGCTACCGCGACTACGGCCACGACATCGACAACACCGACGACGTCTACGCGGTCGGGCTGGGGTTCGCCGTGGCTCTGGACAAGCCGGGTGGCTTCCGGGGACGGGAGGCGACGCTCGCGGCCAAGGAGCGGGGGACCCCCCACCACCGGCTGGTGCAGGTGCTGCTCGAGGACCCCGAGCCGCTGCTCGTGCACGCCGAGCCGGTGCTGCGTGACGGTGTGGTCGTCGGCTACGTGCGGGCCGCGTCGTACGGCTGGACGCTCGGTGGCGCCGTCGGGCTGGCCTTCGTGGGAGGCGACGAGCCGGTCACCCCGGCGTGGCTCGCCGAGGGTTCGTGGGAGGTCGACGTCGCGGGCTCGCGCCACCGGGCGAGGGTCTCGCTGCGCCCGATGTACGACCCGACGAGCGCGCGCGTGACGGCCTGACCGGACCCGACGGCACGCACTGCCCTGGCCCGGGCGGGCGCGCTGGTCTGGGACGATGACGTCATGCCCCGCGCCAACCGCCGCCGACGTGACCTGGAGTCACGGCCGATGGCGGGCTCGGGCGAGGTCGCCACGGAGTCGTACGCCGGGAAGTCGTGGCACGTGCGCCGGCTCACCGGTGCCTCGTCGTCGCGCGAGTACCGGTGCCCCGGGTGCCACCAGGGGATCGTGGTCGGCACGGCGCACGTCGTCGCGTGGCCGGCGCAGGGGGTGGGTGGCATCGACGAGCGCCGGCACTGGCACACCCGGTGCTGGTCCGCCCGGCACGCCGCTCGCCCCTGACGCTGCCCCACGCAGCACTTCGGGTCGCACGCAGCAATATCTGCGTGGCACCCGAGCTTCTGCGTGACGGCCGGGCCGGCCGCCCTCAGGCCCGGCGCTGCCGCGGGACGAGGACCTCCTCGTAGAGCAGCAACAGTCCTGCTGCCACCGGGATGGCGAGCAGCGCGCCGAGCACACCGAGCAGCGCCGCACCGGCCAGCGCCGCGACGATCGTCACCGGGCCGGGCACCGACACCGTGTGCTGCATGACCCGTGGTGCGACGACGTAGTTCTCGAGCTGCTGGTAGACGAGGTAGTAGACGAGCGCGATGAGCGCCTTCTTGGGCTCGTCGAAGAACGCGACGATGCAGACGACCGCCGCGCCGAGGGTGGCGCCGATCATCGGGATCAGCCCGAGCAACCCCACGGTGACCGCGAGCACCGCGGCGTAGGGGATGCCGACGATCCGCATCATCACCCAGGAGAGCACCGCGTTGAGCGTGGCGATGACGACCTGGCCGATCGCGTAGGACCCCGTGCGCCGCATGATCTCCTCGGAGAGCGACTCGACCCGGATGCGACGCGTGGCCGGCACCAGGGCGTAGGCGGCGTGCTTCACGCGGGGGAGCGAGGAGAGGAAGTACAGGGTCAGCACGAGCACGGTGAAGACCTGGAACACGCCGTTGAGCACGGCGCGGCCCGCTCCGAGGATGCCGCCGAGCACCCCCTCGAGGAACTTCTGGTCGGTCATCCGGGACTCGAGCTCGGCCTGGATCTTGTCGATGACGTCGTAGCTCTTGTCGATCTCGCGCACCCAGGGGCTGCCGAGGACGTTCTCGACGTAGCTGGGCGCCTGCTGGGCCAGCTCGGTGCCCTGAACGACCACGGGCGGGATGACGAGCGCGGCGATCAGCCCGAAGGCCACGAGCAGCCCGGCGAAGACGAAGCCAACGGCTGCCGACCGCCGCAGCCCGCGGGCGACGAGGGCGTCGACGAGCGGGTTGAGGGCGAGGGCCAGGAACATCGACACGATGAGCAGGGTCAGCGTGGTGGTGATGCGGCCGACGAGGTTCCACAGGCCGATCGCGAGCAGCGCTCCGATGGCGCCCAGGAACCCGATGTAGAACGGCGAGTGCCGGTTCAGGGGCCGCCCCGCGATGCCGTAGGTCGAGGGCAGTGCACCGGATGCCGGCGCGCCCGCCGCGCCCGCCACGCCTGCCGCGGCGTCGGGTGCGGGGTGCGCCGCGGTTGGCTCGGCAGCCGGGCCACCCTCGGCAGGGCCGTCGGCGCCGGCAGCCGGTCGCTCACCGGTGGCAGCGGCATCCGGGCTGGTTCGAGTCCGGACACCGGCGGCGGCGACGCCGTCCATCTCCTGCCCCTGGGCCGCGATCCGGTTGCTCTCCTCGAGCGCGGCGAGCTGCCGGCGCCGGAAGTCACCCCACCGCGTCACCGGGCTCCACAGCCTGGACACCTGCACGTCCCACCTCCGGGCCACACCCTAGTGGCGGGTGGGGCGCCGCCCGGGTGGATCGCTCAGGCGTCGCGGAAGCGGTTGATCGCGCCCTCGAACCTCGCGCGCTTGTCGGCGTCGGTGACCCCGAGGCCGGGCTCGGGGGAGAGGGTGAGCACGCCGACCTTGCCCTGGTGGGCGTTGCGGTGCACGTCCAGGGCCGCCTGGCCGACGTCATCCAGCGCGTAGGTCTTCGACAGCGTCGGGTGGATCAGGCCGCGCTCGACGAGTGCGTTGGCCTCCCAGGCCTCGCGGTAGTTGGCGAAGTGCGAGCTGACGATGCGCTTGAGGTTCATCCACAGGTAGCGGTTGTCGTACTCGTGCAGGTAGCCCGAGGTCGACGCGCAGGTGACGATGGTGCCGCCCTTGCGGGCCACGTAGACGCTCGCGCCGAAGGTCTCGCGCCCCGGGTGCTCGAACACGATGTCGACGTCGTGGCCCCCGGTGAGCTCGCGGATCCGCTTGCCCAGCCGCTGCCACTCCTTGGGGTCCTGCTCGGTGCCCTCGTCGTTCCAGAACCGGTAGCCCTCGGCGGAGCGGTCGATGATCAGCTCGGCACCCATCGCCCGGCAGATCGCCGCCTTCTCGGGCGAGGAGACCACGCAGACGGGGGTCGCGCCGCCGGCCAGCGCCATCTGGGTGGCGTAGGAGCCGAGCCCGCCCGAGGCCCCCCAGATGAGCACCCGGTCGCCGAGCTTCATGTGCGCACCGTGGTGCGAGATGAGCTGGCGGTAGGCCGTGCTGTTCACCAGTCCGGGGGATGCCGCCTCCTCCCAGGTGAGGTGCGCCGGCTTGGGCATCAGCTGGTTGGCCTTGACGATCGCCAGCTCGGCGAGGCCGCCGAAGTTGGTCTCGAAGCCCCAGATCCGCTGCTGCGGGTCCATCATCGTGTCGTCGTGGCCCTCGGCGTCCTCGAGCTCCACGCTGAGGCAGTGCGCGACCACCTCGGTGCCGGCCTTCCACTTGGTGACGCCGGGACCGGTGCGCAGGACGACGCCGGACAGGTCGGAACCGACCACGTGGTAGGGGAGGTCGTGGCGCTGCGCGAACTCCGAGGTGCGGGCGTAGCGCTCGAGGAAGCCGAAGGTGGGCACCGGCTCGAAGATCGAGGTCCACACGGTGTTGTAGTTGATCGCGCTGGCCATGACCGCGACGAGGGCCTCGCCCGGGGCGAGCTCGGGGGTCGGAACCTGCTCGACGTGCAGCGAGCGGCGCGGGTCCTTGTCGCGGGTCTGCATCCCGGAGAACATCTCGACCTCGTCCTTGTGCACGGTCGCGGCCCGGTAGGTGTCCGGGACCGCGATCCCGGCATACGTCTCGATGCTGCGGTCCCCGGAGAGGATGGCCTCGCGGATCTGGTCCATGCGGTCGTGCTCCTTCGGCAGCGGAAGCGTTCTCGAGCGGCGGTGGCGACACCTGCCCGGGAACCTAGTGCTCCCGCCGCCCGGAGGCGACGCCCTATGACGGCCCTCACGGCGTGATCCGGCTCACGGGAGCCGACGACGGCACGCAGGCGCGCGGCATACAGTTCCGTCGTGTCCCTCACCCGTGTCCCGCGCCGCCGGCTGGTGCTCGGCGCGGCCGGTGCGGCCACCTACGGGGCGCTCGCGTGGTGGAGCCTGGAGTACCGCATCCGGCGGGCCGAGGTGCCGCTCTACAGCGAGACGGTGGCGTTCTCCGCGCCCGGGGCACGCGAGCTGGTCGCCACCGGTCACACCGATGCCGTGGTGCCCGGCACCCGGGTGCTCGCGGGGCGGCCGCTGAGCACGATGCTCGTCGAGGACGAGCAGGCGTGGCTCGAGGGGTGCGCGCCCTGGGTGCGCACCGCCCTCGACGACGGTGACGACGTGCTGCGCTCGGCCCTGCTCGACCTGCGCGCCCTCTCGGTGGGCCTGCCCGCCTGCGTGGCGGGCTGGAGCGAGCGCTGGCGCTACGCGTGGCCTCGTGACGTGTCGTTCGTGGCCACCGCCCTGGCCCGCACCGGGCACCCCGACCGCGCTGCCGAGCAGCTCACCTTCCTGCAGGAGGTGCAGCGCCACGACGGGTGGTTCGAGGCGCGCTACGACCTGCGTACCCGTCGGACGCCCGACGAACGGGTCGCCCAGCTCGACGGCTCGGCCTGGGTGGTGTGGGGCGCTCACCAGCTCGCCGTCTCGGCACCCGACCGGGCGGGCGAGCTGCTCACCCCGCTGCGCCTGATGCTGGTGCGCAGCGCCGAGCGGCTGATCGCCTCCCTCGACGCGAAGACCCTGCTGCCGATGGCCTCGTCGGACTACTGGGAGCTGGTCGAGCGCTCGGTCACCCTGGGCACGGCAGCGTCCGTGCTGGCCGGCCTGCGCAGCGCGACCGAGGTGCTGCCGCTCGTGGGCGAGTACGCGTTGGCCGCGCGGACCGCTGCCGCCGCGTCGTCGCTGGCCACCCAGGTGCACGGGCAGTTCGGTGCCCTGGGCTACCCGCGCATGCTCGACGACTCCGCTGCCGACGCCGCGGTCACGTTCCTCGCCGCACCGATCGGCGGCTCGGGGGTGGACGACGGCGTGCTCACCGCGATGGGACGCGCGCAGGTGGCGATGGCCCGACCGGGCGGCGGCGTGGCCCCCGGGGTCGGGTGGAAGGACGACGGCATCAGCTGGACACCCGAGACGGCGCTGTTCGCCGCGGCCTGGGCCGCGAGCGGCCAGCGGGACCGCGCCGAGGCCCTGCTCACCTGGCTGGGCGACCACCGCACCGACGCCGGGTCCTTCCCCGAGAAGGTGCTCTACGACGGGCGCCCAGCGGCCGTTGCCCCGCTCGCGTGGACCGCGGCTCTCGTGGTCATCGCGCGGCACGAGCTGGTGCACGGGTGAGGCGCTGCGCGACGTCGGCGGCAGTCGTGCTCGCCCTGCTCGGGGCACTGTTCGCCGGGGCGCCCCTGGCCGGTGCGAGCACGGCGGATGCCGCGGAGTCGCCGCGCCTGGTCGTCGTGGGTGCGCCCGGGCTGTCGTGGTCGGACGTCGACGGTGGTGAGCTGCCGGCCGTGCGGGCCATGGCCGCGGAAGGTTCCGTCGGGTCGATGACCGTGCGGGCCCTGCGCAGCCGGTCGTGCGCGGTCGACGGCTGGCTCACCGTGTCGGCCGGTCGTCGGGCCGCGGACGTGGCCGGCCCGTGCCGCGAGCCGCTGCCGGTCGTCGCCGACCGTGTGCCGCGCTGGGACGAGTACCTCGCCGCCGCGGCCGCCGGCTCCTACGACGCCCACCCGGGCACGCTCGCCGAGGGTGTCACGGCATCCGGCGCCTGTGTGGAGACGGTCGGGCCGGGGGCGGCGATCGGTGGTGCCGAGCCCAGTGGGGTCGTGACGACCCACGGCGTCGCCCTGCCGGGTTCGTTCCGCTGCCCGGTCGTCCTCGTCGACGGTGGGACGTTGCCTGAGTCGGGGGCCGAGCGGACGGCCGCTCTCGCGCGGCTCGACGCACTGGTCGCGCAGGTGCGGGCCGCGGATGCCGGCGCCGACGTCGTCGTCGCCGGCGTCGGAGACGGCGTGTCGCCGGTCCGCCCCCGGGCCGTGGTGGCGAGTGGGCCGTCCTACGGCCGTGGGCTGCTCACGTCCGCCTCGACGCGGCAGCCGGGACTGGTGCAGCTGCAGGACCTGACGGCGACCGCGCTGACCCGGGTCGGGGCGTCCGACGCCGAGGTCACCGGGCGCCCGCTCACGGTGTCGGCGTCCACCGGCTCGGCAGCGGCCGAGCTGGCCGACCGGGTGGGTTTCGAGACGCGTGCGGCGACGCTTCGGGCCGTGAGCCCGCAGGTCAGCCTGTGGCTGGCCGTGGCCTACGCGCTGTGGGCGCTCGTCGTGGCGGTGCTGTGGTGGCGGCATGGCCGTGCGCGGGATGCGTCACCTGGTGCGGTGCCCGCCTCGGTGCCGTCGTGGCTGCGGCTCGCCGGGGTGGCGGTGGCCGTCGTGCCCGTGTCGACCTTCGTCGCCAACCTGGTGCCCTGGTGGCGGGTGGGGGCGCCGGTCGCGGTGTTCCTCGCGGCTGTGGTGGTCGTGGCCGCGCTGCTGACCCTGTTGGGCTGGCTGGCGGAGCGGGCGATGGCCCTCGGGGCGCTGCGGCTCGTCGCCGTCGTGACGCTGCTGGTGCTCGGCGGGGACGTTCTCACCGGGTCGGGTCTGCAGCTCAGCTCGGTCTTCGGGCAGAACCCGATCATCGGCGGACGGTTCTACGGGCTGGGCAACACGAGCTTCGCGCTCTACGGCCTCGCCGTGCTGGTCGTCGTGGGCTGGGTGGCGGCGTGGGGTCGTTCGCGTGGTCTGTCGCGGGGCGTGTCGGCCGCTCTGGCTCTGGTCGTGCTCGTGGTGGCGCTGGCCGTCGAGGCGCTGCCGGCCTGGGGCGCCGACTTCGGCGGGCCGCCGGGGCTGCTGCTCGGCGGCCTGCTCGTCATCGCGTCGGCGGCCGGGGTCCGGCTCACGTGGCGGCGAGTGCTCGTCGCTGTGGTGGGTGCGGGCGCCCTCGCGGCGGTCGTCGCAGGGCTCGACTGGCTGCGGCCGCCCGAGTCGCGCACCCACGTGGGGGAGTTCGTCGAGTCGGTGGTCTCGGGGGAGGCCGGGGCCGTCGTCGGGCGCAAGCTCGCCCAGAACGTCGACAACCTGGGTTCGCCGCCGTTGCTCGCCATCGCCGTGGCGAGCGTGGTGCTCGTGGTCGTGGCGTGGCGCACCGGCTGGCGGCCGGTGGATGCCGGAGACCGTGGTGCTGCGCGGTGCTGCCGTGATGGCCGTGGTGGCGTTCCTCGTGAACGACTCCGGGCTCGTCATCCCGGCGTTCGTGGCGCTCGTGCTGGCGCCGCTGCTCGTGGCGGCCGGCCCTTCGCACCAGAACCTTCACCTTCGCGCGGGAAAGGAAGTGGCGCGAACCTGAAGGTTCCGGGATCGGGCGGGAAAGTTGTGACGGGTCAGGGGGCCGGGGCCGGGGCCGCGGCGGGCTCGACGAGCTCGACGAGGATGCCCCCGGCGTCCTTGGGGTGGATGAAGTTCACCCGCGAGCTGCTCGTGCCCCGCTTCGCCTCCGGGTACAGCAGCCGCATCCCGCGCTCGCGCAGGGTGGCGCTGACGGCATCGAGGTCGGCGACACGGTAGGCGAGCTGCTGGATGCCGGGGCCGCTGCGGTCGAGGAACTTCGCGATCGTCGACTCCGGCGACAGCGGGGCCAGCAGCTGGATGCACGAGCCGCTGTCGCCGACGGCCATCATCGCCTCGCGCACGCCCTGCTCCTCGTTGGTCTCCTCGTGCAGCAGCCGCATGCCGTAGGTCGACTCGTAGAACGCGATCGCATCGTCGAGGTCGAGCACGGCCACGCCGACGTGGTCGATGGCGGTGAAGAGGTCGCTGGGCACGCTGGTCATGGGACCAGCCTAGGAGTGCCGGCCCCGCCCGACCCGGGCGCGTGGCGAGCCTCACCGGATGCCGCGGCACGGCATCCGAGGAGGGTCAGCGGACCCACCGGGTGGTGAGGGTCACCGCCACGGGGGGTGGCGTCGCGCGCGCCCGTGACTAGAGTCGTTGGACGATCCACGATCCCGACCTGGAGGGCCCACCCATGTCCACCGACCCCACCGTCATCGTCGCCGGCGCCCGCACCCCGATGGGCCGGATGAGCGGCTCCCTGAAGGGCTTCAGCGGCTCCGACCTCGGCGGCTTCGCCATCAAGGGCGCCCTCGAGAAGGCCGGGGTGGCCCCGCAGGACGTCGACTACGTGATCATGGGACAGGTGCTCACCGCCGGCGAGGGCCAGATCCCGGCCCGCCAGGCGGCGACCAAGGCCGGCATCCCGATGACCGTCCCGGCGCTCAGCATCAACAAGGTCTGCCTCTCGGGCATCGACGCCATCGCGCTCGCCGACCAGCTGATCCGCGCGGGCGAGTTCGACGTGGTCGTCGCCGGTGGCCAGGAGTCGATGACCAACGCCCCGCACCTGCTCGAGAAGAGCCGCGACGGCTTCAAGTACGGCGACGTGACGATGCACGACCACATGGCCAAGGACGGCCTGTGGGACGCGTTCACCGACCAGGCGATGGGCCTGCTCACCGAGAGCGCCAACACCGGCGACCTCGCGTTCTCCCGTGAGGAGCAGGACGCCTTCTCGGCCCGGAGCCACCAGCTCGCGGCCCGCGCCTGGAAGGACGGCCTGTTCGACGACGAGGTCGTCACCGTCACGATCCCGCAGCGCAAGGGTGACGCCCTGGAGTTCCGCACCGACGAGGGCATCCGCGCCGACACGACCCCCGAGTCGCTCGCCCGGCTGCGCCCCGCGTTCTCCAAGGACGGCACGATCACGGCCGGTTCGGCCTCACAGATCTCCGACGGCGCGGCGGCCGTGGTCGTCATGCGCAAGTCGCGCGCGGAGGAGCTCGGGCTGTCCTGGCTCGCCGAGATCGGCGCCCACGGCGTCGTCGCCGGTCCCGACTCGACGCTGCAGAGCCAACCGGCCCGGGCCATCGCCAGGGCCTGCGAGCGCGAGGGGATCGCCCCCACCGACCTCGACCTCGTCGAGATCAACGAGGCGTTCGCCGCCGTCGGCCTGGCCTCCACCAAGGAGCTCGGCCTCGACGACGACAAGGTCAACGTCAACGGCGGGGCCATCGCCCTCGGCCACCCGGTCGGCATGTCCGGGGCCCGCATCGTGCTCCACCTCGCGCTCGAGCTGCAGCGCCGCGGCGGCGGCGTCGGTGCGGCCGCGCTCTGCGGTGGTGGTGGCCAGGGCGACGCACTCGTCGTCAAGGTCCCCGCCCGCGGCTGACCCGGACCTCCGCCGATCGGGCCGCGCACCGTCGACGTCCCCTCCCTCGTCGCCCAGGCGAGGGAGGGGCGTGCGCGTGCGGTCGCCCGCCTGATCTCGCTCGTCGAGGACGGCCACCCGGCGCTGCGCGAGGTGATGGCGCTCATCGCGCCGGATGCCGGTCGCGCCCACGTCGTCGGCGTCACCGGGGCGCCGGGCGTGGGGAAGTCGACCATCACCAACGCGCTCGTGACGGCTCACCGGGCGGTGGGCCACCGGGTGGGCGTGCTCGCCGTGGACCCGTCGTCGCCCTTCTCCGGCGGAGCCCTGCTCGGGGACCGGATCCGGATGTCCGGCCACGCGGCGGACCCGGAGGTCTTCATCCGCTCGATGGCCTCGCGCGGCCACCTCGGAGGCCTGTCGTGGGCCGCGCCGCAGGCGCTGCGGGTGCTCGACGCGGCCGGCTGCGACGTCGTGCTGCTCGAGACGGTCGGGGTGGGCCAGTCGGAGGTCGAGGTCGCCGGAACCGCCGACACGACCGTGGTGATGCTCGCGCCCGGCATGGGCGACGGCATCCAGGCCGCGAAGGCGGGCATCCTCGAGGTGGCCGACGTGCTCGTGGTCAACAAGGCCGACCGCGAGGGTGCCGACCGCACGGTGCGCGACCTGCGGCACGCCACCGGGCTGGGTGCCGGCTCCGAGCCCGGCGCCTGGCGGGTGCCCGTGGTGCGCACGGTGGCCACCGAGGGCACGGGCGTCGACGACCTCGTCGCGGCGGTCGAGGCGCACCGGGCCGCGCTCGGCGTCGACGGGCTGCGCGCCCGGCGGGTGCGCCGGGCCGCGCGCGAGGTGGAGGGGCTGGCCGTGGAGACGCTGCGGGCGCGGGCGGGTGGGCTGCACGGCGACAGCCGGCTCGACGCGCTCGCCGACGACGTGGTCGCGGGCCGGACCGACCCGTATGCCGCGGCCGACCGGCTCGTGGGCGAGCTCACCGCCGGCGGCGCCCCCGATCCGGGCTGAGGCCCTCGCCCGCGCCCCCGGGCGGAACGCCCTGGCGAGCACAGGCGGCTC
The DNA here is from genome assembly GCA_963707895.1 of uncultured Actinomycetota bacterium. Lineage (GTDB taxonomy): Bacteria > Actinomycetota > Actinomycetes > Actinomycetales > Dermatophilaceae > Fodinibacter. The sequence continues at coordinate 21,781 of CAVPRS010000004.1, forward strand.
GGGCACGATGGGCCGGTGGCCCCCGACGACACCGCCCCCGTCCCGTCACCGGACCTCGCCGAGAAGCCCACCCTGCACGGGCGGCTGGTGACCCTGCGTCCCTTCCGCGGCGGCGACGTCGAGGTGATGGCACAGGTGCTGTCGGACCCCGAGGTGCGGCGGCTCACCGGCAGCGTCGAGTCGACCGCCGAGGCCGAGCGATCCCAGCCCGTGGATGACCGGCTGCGCGACTGGTACGCCACCCGCAACGACCAGGTCGACCGGCTCGACCTCGCGATCGAGGACGCCGCCACCGGCCGGCTCGTCGGCGAGGTCGTGCTCAACGAGGTCGACCTCGAGGCCCTCACCTGCAACCTGCGCGTGCTCGTCGGCCCCGAGGGCAGGAACCGCGGACTGGGGACCGAGGCGGTCACGATGGCGACGGCCTACGGCATCAAGGTGCTGGGACTGCGGCGGATCACCCTTGAGGTCTTCGAGTTCAACCCGCGCGGGCGACGGGTCTACGAGAAGGTCGGCTACTCCGTGACGGGCGTGCGCCCCGGCGCCCTGGTGTTCGACGGGGTGGCCGTCGGCGCGGTCGACATGGCGGTGGACGCCGACACCTGGCGCGGTCGGTAACCCGTTCCGGTGCTGTGCCTCTCGGGGTAGCGTGTGCTCTCGTGTGTCCGGCGGAGGGAGCGTGGTGAGCAGGCTGGCGTCGACCTGGGCAGCGGTTCGCTACCGACGCAGTCAGTCGATCGCCCTCGTTCTCGTGTCGGCCCTCGTCACCACCTGTGCCGTCTTCGCGCCGATGTTCGTGCGCACCCTCGAGCAGGGCCTGCTGCGGGCCCGGTTGGTCGAGCGCGACGTCGCCGACACCACCGTGCTGCTGCGTGCCGTTCGCACCACCGCCGACCCCTCGACGACCCCGGGCGACATCGCGACCGCCATGCCGTCGGGGGCGCTGCGGTGGTTCGGCGACCGGGTGGGGATGACCACGGCCGACACGAGTGTGCAGCCACGCGAGGGCCTGCAGCGCTCACCGCTGCGCCTCGTCGCCCGCGACGACATCTGCGACCACCTCGAGCTGACGAGCGGTAAGTGCCCGCAGCTGCCGCGGGAGGTGCTCGTCTCGGCCGCCGATGCCAAGGCGTGGGGCTGGAAGGAGGGCCAGGTCTTCGACGTCCCCGACCCGTCGGTCCTCCCCGGCGAGCCGTCCTCGGAGGTGCCGCTGACCGTCGTCGGGGTCTACCGCACGAAGCCCGACCCCGGCTACTGGCTGCGCACCCAGATCGACGGCAAGTCGGGTTTCCCTCTCGCCCAAGGGTTGTCGATCGTCCCTGCCGTCGACGACTTCGTCACCGACGAGAGCACCTTCGACGACGGCTGGGGGCAGGCGCAGATCTCGGTGGAGTACCCGCTCGACCGGTCGCGTGTCTCGCTCACCACGGTCCCCGAGATCAGCACCGCGTTGTCGGGCCTCAGCGACGCCAAGGAGGGCGTCGCGGTCTCGACTCCGCTGCCCGACCTGGTCGCGTCGATCGACTCCGGGCGCGCCATCGTGCGCACCCTGGTGCCACTGCTGCTGGCGCAGCTGGCCCTGCTCGCCATCACGGTGCTGGTCCTCGTGGCGAACGCCGCCGTCGAGCAGCGTCGCCCTGAGGTGGCTCTCGCGCGCCTGCGCGGCCGCAGCCGCGAGGGTGGCAGCCGGGTGGTCATGGCCGAGCTGACGTTGACCGTGCTGCTCGGCGTGCCCCTGGGTGTCGGGGTGGCCCTGCTCATCGGGGAGCTGCTCCGCCGGACCCTGATGCCGGCCGGCGTCCCGCTCGAGCTGCGCTGGCCGCTCGTCATCGCCGTGGCCGTGGCCGTCGTCGGGTGTCTCGTCGCCGTCTACCTCGCGGCCCGGCCGGTGCTGCGCGAACCGGTGGCCTCGCTCCTGCGCCGGGTGCCACCGGCCACGGGGCGCGTGCTCGGCATGCTCGACGTCGTCGTGGTGGTCGTGGCGGTGCTCGCCCTCGTGGGGCTGGTGTCCGGCGACGTCAAGGGGCCTTCGGCGCTGCTCGTGCCGGTGCTGCTCGCCCTGGCCGTCGGGCTGCTCGGGGCCGCCCTGCTGCGCCGCGTCGCCGCCGGCACCGGCCGACGTGCCCTGTCGAAAGGGCGGTTGGCGCAGGGCATCGCGGCGCTCTCGCTCGCTCGGCGCCCGTCGCTGCGGAACGTTCTCGTCGTGGTCACCACGGCCACCGCCCTCGCGACCTTCGCCGTGAACGCCGTGGTCGTCGGCGCCGAGAACCGCACTGCCCGGGCCGAGCTGGAGACCGGGGCGCCGGCGGTGATCGAGACCGACGCGACCAACCCCACGACGCTCGCCGCGGTGGTCGACGCGTTGCCGGCCGCCCAGCGTGCGGTCGCGACCCCGGTGGTCGTCATCCGCCCGCGCGACAGCTCGGCGGTGCCGACCCTGCTCGCGCGTCCGGCCGAGCTGAGCCGCATCGGGTACGCCGTCCCCGACGACCTCGCGGCCCTGACCCCGCCTGTGGTGCCGAGCGTCCAGCTCGCCGACGGGACGATCACCGGCACCCTGGCGTGGACGCTGACCAACTTCCGGTCCGCGGAGGAGCCCGCGGGCACGGCACCGCAGTCGCCGACCGGCATCCCCGGTGGTGACCTGTCGGTGGCGCCGGAGCCGCTGACGGTGGGCATCACGGTGACGACCCCCGACGGCGAGTCCCTCGACCGCGACCTCGGCGAGGTGCCTCAGACCGCGAAGGGCCAGGTGCCGATCGACGCCAAGGTGCTCTGCCCGGACGGATGCCGTCTGGCCGCGCTCTGGCTGCGCGGCACTGACCAGTTCACCGACGTGATCGCGGGCCACCTCGACCTGACCGACCTCGAGCTCGACGGCGCGCCGCTCGACATCGGCGACGGCGCGAGCTGGCTGCCGGTCGAGACCCCCACGACGGACGGCACCCAGGTGCTGTCCGGGGCCGGCAACGACCTCGGCATCGACTTCACCAACACGGGGCGTCGGGTGGTGTCCCGCTGGGGGGACGTGCCTGACCCGATGCCCGTCGTGCTCGCCGGCCGGCCGCCGGTCGACGCGGACGGCGACGACTTCACCCTGATCGGCCTCGGCGGGCGGCCGGTGGCGTCCCGCGCGGTCCAGCACGTCGACGCACTGCCCGCGCTCACGAACCACGGCGCCCTCGCCGACCTCGACGCGCAGCTGCGCGTCGGCGGGGAGGTGGGCCCCGGCTCGGCCCTGCAGGTGTGGCTGGGGACCGAGTCCCCGGACGTCATCCGTGAGGTGTCGGCGGCGCTCACGGCGGGCGGCCTGCCGGTCACGTCGACCACCACGGTCACCGAGGCCCGCGCGCAGTACGACCGCTCGGCCACCGGCTGGGGGCTCCTGCTCGGAGTCTTCACCGGCGTGATGGCGCTGCTCGTGTCCTGCCTCGTCGTCGGCCTGGTCGCGGTCACCTCGTGGCGCGGGGTCGCCCGCGACCTGGCCGGCCTCCTGGTCGCCGGTACCCCGCGGACCGTGCTCCGGTCGGCGGTGCGTCGCGAGCAGCTCACCACCGTGGTGGCCGGGGTGCTGCTCGGGACCCTGTGCGGCGTGGCCGGTGCGGTGCTGGCCATGCCGCTGCTCCCGCTGTTCGACCGGCCCGCGGCCGTGCCGGTGCCCGACCTCACACCCGCGTGGTTGGCGATCGGCGCAACGGCGCTCCTCGCGCTCCTGCTCGTCGGCGGGGTGGCCCTGCTCGCCGCTCGCGGCGTCGTCGCGCGTGCGGTGCCCGAGCGGCTGCGGGAGTCGTTGTGAGCGGGGTGCGCGTCGTGACGCGCGGGCTGGTGCACATCTACCGGGCGCAGGGGCACGACGTCGCCGCGCTGTCCGGCATCGACCTCGTCGTGGCGCCGGGGGAGCGGCTGGCCCTGCTGGGGCCGTCGGGCGCCGGCAAGTCGACGCTGCTCACCCTCTTCGGTGGCCTGCTGCGCCCGAGTGCGGGCCGCATCATCGTCGGCGAGCACGAGATGGCGCAGCTGTCCGAGGCCGAGCTCGACGCCGTGCGCGGCACCGAGATCGGCATGGTGCTGCAGGGTGCCGCGCGCAACCTGCTGCCCTACCTCTCGGCGCGGGGGAACGTCGAGTTCGCCCAGGCCGCCGCGCGCCGGCGCGGTCGTGACGTCCCTCCGGCCGACGAGGTGCTGGCCCTCGTCGGGTTCCCCGTGGGCTCCCTCGACACCCCCCTCGAGCACCTGACCCCGGGTCACCTGCAGCTGCTCGCCGTGGGCGTGGCCGTCTCGTGCCGGCCCGGCCTGCTCCTCGGCGACGAGCCCACCAGCCAGCTCGACCACGCAGCCCGCGACGTCGTGCTCGACGCGCTCGCCCAGGTCAACCGGCAGTGGGGCACCACGGTCGTCGTCGTCACCCACGACCCCGACGTCGCCGCCCGGATGCCGCGCACCATCACCATCCGCGACGGCCGGGTCGGCGCCGAGGGCCGGGCCGGCGAGGAGTTCGCGGTCGTCTCGGCCGACGGGTCGGTGCCGCTGCCACCGCACGCGCTCGCCGCCCTCCCACCGGGCTCGCTGCTGCGCGTGCACGAGGAGGACGGGCGCTGGTTGCTCGTCGTCGAGGAGGAGGAGCTCGATGGCTGACGCCCCGCTGACCACTCTCTCGGTGACCTGCACCGGTGTCGTCGTGCGCTTCGGCGAGACCACTGCCCTGGCGGGCGTCTCCCTCTCGGTTCGGCCGGGCGAGCTCGTCGCCGTGACGGGCCACTCGGGAGCCGGCAAGACCACGCTGCTGTCGGTGCTGGCGGGAGTGACCCGGCCCGATGAGGGTGAGGTCCTGGTGGGCGCCGATCCCGTCGACGGGCTCGAGGAGGCCGTCGCCGCCGGTGTCGGGCTCATCCCCCAGGGCAACGGCCTGGCCGCGGTGCTCACCGCCCACGAGAACGTGCTCCTGCCGCTCCTCGCCCGGCACGCCAACCCGCGCCGGGCTCCGGGGCGGGCCTCCGCGGCGCTGGCGGCCGTCGGGCTGGCCGAGGTGCACCAGCACCTCGTCGAGGAGCTCTCTGGTGGTCAGCAGCAGCGGGTCGCCGTCGCCCGCGGGCTCGCGCTCGAGAGCCCCGTGCTGCTCGCCGACGAGCCGACCTCCGAGCTCGACCACACCAACCGTGAGGTGGTGCTGGCCCTGCTGCGGGCGCGCGCCCGCGCGGGGGCCGCCGTCGTGATGACGACCCACGACCCCGAGGCCGCCGCGGCCGCCGACCGGGTCGTGCACCTCGACGACGGCCGGGTCACCGAGCCCTGACCCGCGAGGTCGGGGCAGGACCCGTCAGTCGGGACCCGGCGCCAGGGGTTCGAGCACCGCACCGTCGATCGCCGCGGGATCCGGGACCTCGGTGTGGTCGGCCGGCATCGGGTCGGGGACCCCGGCCGTGATGCGGCTGCCGTCGGCGCGGGTGCCACCGGTCTGCGGTTGGTTGCCCAGCTTCCCGGGTAGCCGGGGGCCGTGTCCGTCGAGCGCCAGCACCACCGCCTCGTCGGGGTAGACGGCGTAGCCGGTCCCGCACACCTCGACCGGCACCGGCAGCTCGCCCTCCTCGACCTCGAAACGCATCTCGGATGCCGTGAGCGTGACCCGCAGGCGGGTGCCGCGCCAGGTGATCCGGAACGTGAGCGACTCCCACCCGTCGGGAAGGCGTGGCTCGAACCGCAGCCGGCCACCGTGGTCGCGCATGCCACCGAAGCCGTTGACCAGCGCGGCCCACACCCCACCGGTCGAGGCCACGTGCAGACCGTCGACGGTGTTGTCGTGCAGGTTGGCCAGGTCGACGAACAGCGCCTGGAGGAAGTAGTCGTAGGCGCCCTCGTGGTAGCCCACCTCGGCCGCGACCACCGACTGCACGACGGCCGACAGGGTCGAGTCGCCGGTCGTGATCGGGTCGTAGTACTCGAAGTCGTTGCGCTTCTCCTCGGCGGTGAACCGGTCACCGTGCAGGAAGAGGGCGAGCACGACATCGGCCTGCTTGAGTACCTGGAAGCGGTAGATGACCAGCGGGTGGTAGTGCAGGAGCAGGGGCCGCAGCTCCTCCGGGGTGCGGCTGAGGTCCCACACCTCGCGGTCGAGGAAGAAGTCGTCCTGCGGGTGGATCTCGAGCCCGGCGTCGAACGGGATGTGCATCCCCCTCGCACACTCGGCCCACTCGCGCACCTCGTCGTCGTGCAGCCCGAGTCGCTGCGCGAGCCGGGCGAACTCCTCGGGCTCCTGCTCGCGGGCCCACTCCACCCAGGCCACCGCCTGCTCGAGGTTGTAGCGGGCCGTGACGTTGGTGAACAGGTTGTTGTTGACGACGGTCGTGTACTCGTCGGGCCCGGTGACGCCGTGGATGTGGAAGGAGCGCTCGCCGTTGTTGCGCCAGAAGCCGAGGTCGGCGTAGAGCCGCGCGGTCTCGATGAGGATCGCCAACCCGTCGCGCACGAGGAAGCCGACGTCGCCGGTCGCGTTGACGTACTGCACGAGCGCGTGCGCGATGTCGGCGTCGATGTGCACCTGCGCGGTGCCGGCGGCGTAGTACGCCGAGGCCTCCTCGCCGTTGATGGTGCGCCACGGGAACAGCGCGCCGCGCTGCGAGACCTCGCGGGCCCGCTCCCGGGCCGCGGGCAGCATCCGGCTGCGGAAGTGCATCAGGTTGCGGGACAGCTCGGGTCGCGTGTACGTGAGGAAGGGCGCGACGTAGATCTCGCTGTCCCAGAAGTAGTGCCCCTCGTAGCCGGACCCCGTGACGCCCTTGGCGGGCACGCCCTGCTGGTCGGCGCGGGCGCTGGCCTGGGCCAGGCTGAACAGGTTGAACCGGATGGCCTGCTGCAGCGCGTCGTGCTCGGCGTCGTGCGAGACGACCTCGACGTCGCTGCTCGCCCAGAACCGGTCGTACCAGGCTCGCTGCTCGTCGAGGTAGTGCCCGACGTCGTAGCGCGCGGCCCGGTCGAGGGTGCGGTCGCAGCGGTCGGACAGCTCGCGCACCGGCAGGCCCCGGGAGGTGTGGTAGGCCACCATCTTCTCGAGGCGGATGGTGTTCCCCTGGCTCGCGTCGATCCGGTAGACCATCTTGGTGAGGTCGGGGTCGTCGCGCAGGATGACCTCGTAGGGGTCGTCCGTGCGCAGGCTGTGGTCGGCGGCCACGGCCACGGTCATCCGCGAGTTGGCGCACTGGTAGCCCAGCATCATCCGGTCCTCGTGGGCGAGGTGCAGCTTGGGCAGCAGGACCCGCCCCTCGAAGGCGGCCGACCGGCGCGGGTCCGCCGTCGACACCCGGCTCTGCGCCTTCTCGTGGTACTCGTCCTCGCCGTCCTGGCGGTTGAGCAGCTGCGAGGAGATCAGCACCGGCGCGTCGCCCGAGACCATCGTGACCTCGAGGGTGAACACGACGAGGTGCCGCTGGGTCATCGACACCATCCGGGTGGAGTCGACCCGCACCCGCTTGCCCGACGGCGTGCGCCAGAGCAGCGAGCGGCGCAGCACGCCGTCACGGAAGTCGAGGGTGCGCTCGTAGTGCTCGAGGTCGGCGGTGCCGATGACGAGGGGCTCGTCGTCGACGTAGAGCTTCATCAGCTTGGCGTCGGGGACGTTGACGATGGTCTGGCCGGTCTTGGCGAAGCCGAAGGCGGCCTCGGCGTGCCGGATCGGCCAGGTCTCGTGGAAGCCGTTGACGTAGGTGCCGTGCTCGTAGGCGTCGCGCCCCTCCTCGGGGTTGCCGCGCAGGCCGATGTAGCCGTTGGCGACGCTGAAGAGGGTCTCGGTGACACCCAGGTCGCGGGGGTCGGGGTCGCACTCGACCAGGCGCCACGGGTCGACGGGGAAGCGGCTGCGGTCGAGCGGGTCGGCCGAGGCGCGGCGGGGCCTCACGCGAGGTCCCCGAGGTCGGTGACGACGAGGGTGGCACCGGCCGCGGTCAGGGTGTCGGCGCCGGCGCCGCGGTCGACGCCGATGACCAGCCCGAAGCCACCCGCCGCGCCGGCCCGCACGCCCGAGACGGCGTCCTCGACGACGACCGCACGGGCCGGGGTGGTGCCGCACTCCGTGGCCGCGTGCACGAAGGTGTCGGGGGCCGGCTTGCCGGGGAGCCCGAGCGCGGTGGCGACCCGGCCGTCGACCACGGTGGGGAAGCGGTCGGCGAGCCCTGCGGCAGCGAGCACGGCGGGCGCGTTGGCCGACGACGAGACCACCGCGACCGGCATCCGCAGGTCGCGCAGCACGTCGAGCAGGGCGACCGAGCCGGGGTAGGCCGTGACGCCGTCGCGGGCGAGCACCACGTTGAAGGCGTCGTTCTTGCGGTTGCCCAGGCCGCAGACCGTGTCGGCAGCGGGTGGGTCGGACGGGTCGCCGTCGGGCAGGTCGATGCCGCGCGCCCTGAGGAGGTCGCGCACCCCGTCGTAGCGGGGCTTGCCGTCGACGTGGGCGAAGTAGTCGGCGTCGGTGTACGGGGACGTGTCGCCGGGTCCGCGCCAGCCGGCCAGGAACGCGCCGAACATCTCGGCCCAGGCGCGCATGTGCACCTCGGCGGTGGGCGTGAGGACGCCGTCGAGGTCGAACAGCACCGCGTGGTGTGCCGACCAGTCCACCGGGATGGCTGCGCTCATGGCTGAACGCTAGGGACTGCGAGAGCGCTTGCGCAATCGACTCACCGGACTGACCACAGGACGGTCAGGATCCCCGTGACCAGCGGCATGGCCGGTGGGTGCCGGGCGCAGGTCGACTACGGTGCTCGTGTGAGCCAGCCGGTGCGCCTGCCGTTCGACCCGATCGCCCGGGCGAGCGAGCTGTGGCGCGACCGCTGGGGCGAGGACTCGCGCTCGTCGTCGATGGCCACCGCCACCTCGGTGATGCGGGTGCAGCAGCTGCTCATCGGCCAGTTCGACGCGATCGCGGGCCGGCACGGTCTCACCTTCGCCCGGTACGAGGCGCTCGTCCTGCTCGCGTTCAGCCGGGAGGGCCGGCTGTCGATGTCGCGGATCGGCGAGCGGCTCATGGTGCACCCGACCAGCGCCACCAACATCGTGCAGCGGCTGGTCGCCCAGGGGCTCGTCGAGCGGGTGCCCAACCCCGCCGACCGCCGTGGGGCGTTCGCGGTCATCACGGATGCCGGCCGCGCCGCCATGGAGGCCGTCACCGCCGACCTCGAGGCGGTCGACTTCGGCCTGTCGATGCTCGATGACGAGCAGCACCGGGCGCTCTTCGACCTGCTGCGCGCCGTGCGGGTCGGGGCCCGCGACTTCGACGCCTGACCCCGCCATCGGGCGTGGCCTGCGTCACGTGATAGAGGGCCGGGATTTGTCGGCACGGGGTCGGGTTTGTCATGGTGGAAGGCAGCCCTGGGCCCGGACGAGTGTCCGGGCCGCCCCGGAGACAGCAAGGACCCCCCTTTCATGGCCACCATCGTCAAGCGCGTCGTCGGCGCGCTCCTGGCCCTCGTCGGCCTGGCGCTCACCGTCGCCGGGGTCTGGCTGGCGGCCGAGCTGGGCACCTCGGGCACCGCACGCTTCACCGTGCACCCGGCCACCTCCGACCCGGTGCTGATCGGGCCCGACGTGCTCAACCGGGTCGACTCCGACGTCGTCGTCACCGCCACACCGACTGCCGGCGGGTCGGTGTGGATGGCCCTGGCCAACCCCTCCGACGCCAACGCGGTGGTCGGCGACTCGAAGCACGTCGCCGTGACCGGGGTGTCGGTGCGCGACTGGACGCTCCTGACCACGACGACCGGGACGGGTACGGCGCCCGAGCTCGGTGCCGCCGACCTGTGGCGCCAGCAGGACGACGCCGAGGGCCCGGTGACGTTGACCGTCGAGCAGTCCGGTGCGCCCGAGACCCTGGTGGTCAAGAGCCAGGAGGGCCAGATCGGCTCGCTGACCCTCCAGGTCGTCGACAAGTCGTGGTTCGTCGAGGCGGTCATCGCCGCCCTCATCGGCCTGTTCCTCCTCGTCGTGGGGGTCGTGCTCGTCACGTCGCGTCGTGCGCGGCACCCCACGCCGGTCGAGGTGCCCCTGGTCCCCGAGGCGCCCACGGGAACCTTCGACCCGGTCGCCGCCGTTGAGGACGTGGACGGGACCGAGCCCACGTCGGCTCTGCCCGACGACCCGGACGGCTCTGCCGTGGCCGCCGACACCGATGTCGACAGTGCCGCGGAGAACACCGCCGAGACGGCCACGGAGACGCCCGACGCGCTCGCCCGCCGACCCCCACGACAGCCCCGCCACGCAGCACCCCCATGACCCCGAGGAGGTCACCCGATGACCCCGCGCCCCGTGACCACCGCGCCCCGCCCGCGACCCCGACCACGCCGAGGACCCTGAGCCGCCTCGTGGCCTCGGGCACCCTGCTCGGCGCGCTCGTGCTCGCCGGCTGCGGCACCTCCGACGCCCTGGTCGGCCTCCACCCGGCGCCGGCCGAGCAGACCGCCGCGGCCCCGCTCGACACCGAGGGCGCGACCGCGGTGGCCGCCCGGCTGCTGGCCGCCAAGCAGGCGACCGTCGAGGGCGACTCGAAGGCTGCGGCCGCGGCACGGGCCGAGGTGCTCACCGGTGACGCGCTGCGGGTCGCGAACGCCGAGGCCGCCCACGGTGCCACCGCCCCCGTGGCCACCGACCTCGCGGCACCGTCCGAGCCCACGATCGTCGCTCAGTCGCAGGGGCGCCAGTGGCCCCGCGCCATCCTCGCCTCGACCCTCGACGAGGCCACGAACACCCAGTGGCTGCACGTCATGGTCTCCGACAAGCCCGACCAGCCGTTCCGCATCGCCTCGAGCGTGCCGATGTTCGGCGGCGCCGAGCTGCCCGCCCTCGGCGCGCAGCTGGCCGGTGCGCCGCTGCTCGACGCCGGCGAGAAGAACGGGCTCGCCGCCTCGCCCGCCGACGCCGTCGAGGCCTATGCGGCGGCGATCGCGCAGCCCAAGGGCAAGGCCACCAAGGTGGTCGCCGTCGACGACCCGTTCGCAACGAGCCTGAAGACCGCGGCCGCTGCCCAGGCCACGGCCCTCGGCAAGCTCGGCACCCTGACCCAGGCCCACGACCCGCGGCTCGAGGACGCCATCACCTTCCGCCTCGCCGACGGTGGCTCGGTCACCTTCGCCCTGATGGTGCGCACCGACAACCTCGCGGTGAAGCCCAAGGCCAAGGAGCTCGTGCTGCCGGCGGAGTACGCGAAGCTGCTCGGGAAGAAGAAGGTGAAGAAGTCGCTCACCCTGAACAACCTCGAGCCGATCGCCCTGGTGCTGCCCAAGAACGGCGAGGCCAAGGTCATCGGCGCGAGCGACCTGCTCGTCTCCGGCCGGGGGCGCTGAGCCCGCACCGGTCACCCCTTTGACAGAATCGGGACCATGAGCGAGACCACCCCGCCCGCGGGCACCCGCGGCGCCGTCGACCTGTCCTCCGTCGCCGGGATGACGTCCCCCACCGCCGCGACCGCGGGAGCCCCGACGCCGGCCGGCGCGGCCCCCGGCGATCCGGCCGACCGTCAGCCGGCCGTGCCCGGCGGGCTCGTGGTCGAGGTCGACGCCGAGAACCTCAACGAGGCGCTCAACCGCACCCTGCAGGTGCCCGGTGTGCTCGTGCTGTGGGGATCGGCCTACCCGCAGACCCGCGAGCTCTTCGAGACCGTGGTGCGGGTCGCGGCATCGCTCGAGGGTCGGCTGCTCGTGCTCAGCGCCGACCTGTCGACCTCGCCCGAGCTGCTCCAGGCGTTCCAGCCGCTGCTCGTGCAGGCCTTCGGGCAGCCCAGCGTGCCGGCGACCTTCGGGCTGCTCCAGGGCCAGCCCGTCCCCCTGTTCCCGGGCATGGTGCCCGAGAGCGAGGTGCGCACGGTGTTCGACCAGCTGCTCCAGGCGGCCGTGCAGAACGGCATCACCGGACGGGTCGAGCTCGAGGCGGTCGAGGGTGCCGACGACACCGAGTCCCTGCCGCCGCTGCACGAGGAGGCCTTCGACGCGATCGAGCGCGGAGACCTCGTCGGTGCCGCCGACGCCTACGAGCGGGCGCTCACCGAGAACCCCAAGGACCACGACGCCGAGCTCGGGCTGGCCCAGGTGCGCCTCATGCAGCGCACCGAGGGCGTCGACCTCGCCGCCGCCCGCGCCGCCGCGGCGGCCGACCCCACCGACGTCGAGGCCGCCATCGTCGTCGCCGACCTCGACGTCCTCGGCGGCCACGTCGAGGACGCCTTCACCCGCCTGCTCGACCTCGTGCGGTCGACCTCGGGCGACGAGCGCGACCGGGCCCGCACCCACCTGATCGAGCTGTTCTCGGTCGTCGGCAGCTCCGACGAGCGGGTGCGCAAGGGCCGCACCGCCCTGATGAGCGCACTGTTCTGACGGTGCCGCCCAAGCTCCTCGACGACCACGTCCGGTTCCGGCTCGAGCCGGTGCTCCCGGGCGTCACCGGCGTCGTCCTGCAGTGCGACCGCGTCGTCGGCGGCGGGCGCGAGTTCCGCGCGGACGGTGCTGCCTGGGTGCTCGACGTGCCGCGCCCGGCCGTGCAGCGCCTCGAGTACCGCTTCGCCGTGGCGCGCGGCGAGGAGATCGAGGTGGTGCTCGACCCCTCCAACCCGGTGACGGTGCGCACGGCCTTCGGTGACCGGTCGGTGCTGGAGATGCCGGGGTACGCGCCGCCGTGGTGGCTCAAGGCGCCGGCGGTCGAGGGCCGGATGGAGTCGATGTCCCTGGCCGGCGAGACCTCCGACGCCGTGCCCTTCACGGTCTGGAGCCCGGTCGAGCTGCCCGACGACGAGCCGGCACCGATGCTGCTCGTGCACGACGGTGCTGAGTACGACCAGCTGGCCAGGATCACGACCTACAGCGCCGCACTCGTCGCCGGTGGGCAGCTGCCACGGCACCGCGTGGCCCTGGCCCACCCCGTGATGCGCGACGCCTGGTACTCGGGGTCCCCGCAGTACCTGCGCACCATCGCCGACGCCGGGCTCGACCGGCTGGGGGAGCGGTATGCCGTGCGGGCTCCGTGCGTCGTGGTGGGCGCCAGCCTCGGCGGCCTCACGGCCCTGCTGCTGGGGCTGCTCGCCGCCCCCCGGGTCGGCGGGGTCTACTCGCAGTCCGGGTCGTTCTTCCAGGTGCGCCACGACGACTCCGAGAGCGGCTACCGCTACTTCGGCCGCATCTCGCGGCTCGTGCAGTCGGTGCTCGACACGCGGCACGCCGAGCACCCGCTGAGCGTGGGGATGTCGTGCGGGACGCTCGAGGAGAACGTCGCCAACAACCGTGACATGGCCGCTGCGCTGCGCCGAGCCGGGCACCACGTCTCCCTGCGCGAGGTGCCGGACCTGCACAACTACACGGCCTGGCGCGACGCGCTCGACCCCGGCCTCACCGAGGTGCTGCGCAGGGTCTGGGGCCACGCGTAGCGTCGTCTGGTTGCTTCGCCGGATGCCGACCGGCAAGGTGGGGTCGCATGGAGACGACCAGCGTGCGACTGCCGGTGCCCGGCCACGACGCCGACCTCGAGGTCGTCCGCCACGGCAGCTGGGGCAGGCCGGTGCTGCTGTTCCCCTCGGAGGGCGGTTCGGCGCGCGACGCCGAGGGCAACGGCATGCTCGACGCGGTGCGCCCACTCGTCGACGCCGGCCGGGTCAGCCTGTTCTGCGTCGACTCGCTCGACGGGTGGTCGTGGTCCGACAGCGGGCTGCCCACCGAGGAACGCGCCCGTCGGGGAGGCACCTACACGGCCTGGCTGTCCGAGGTCGTGCTGCCGTGGGTCGTCGACCAGGTCGGCGGCGGCCAGGAGGTGATCACGGTCGGGGTGTCTCTCGGTGCCTACCACGCCGTGCACCTCACCCTGCAGCGCGCCGACGTGGCGCCCCTGGCCATCGGCCTGTCCGGCAACTACGACCCGTCGACGTGGAACGGGTGGGGCCAGCTCGGCGACGCGACCTACTTCGCCAACCCCACGGCATACGTGGCGAACATGGAGGGCGACCACCTCGACTGGGTGCGCTCACGCGTGTCGGTGCTGCTCGTCGTCGGGCAGGGGCCGTTCGAGGAGACGCCGACCCGGTCGCTCCAGGCCACCCGCGCCTTCGCCGATCTGTTGCAGCACAAGGGGATCCGCCACGAGCTCGACGTCTGGGGCCACGACAGCGCCCACGACTGGCCGTGGTGGCAACGCCAGCTCGCGCACCACCTGCCCCGTTTCGTCTGACCCGCACGAGGAGAGAAGGAGACCGCATGGCCCCCACGACCGACCACCTGGTCGGGCTGCTGCTCGGCGCCGAGGAGGACTGGCCCACCACGTTCGAGGCGCTCGCCCGCCGGCTCGGGGTGATCAGTGCGCCCGACGGCGGCCAGCACACCCTGACCACCGAGCGGATGACGATCGAGCCGTTCAACCTGCGCGACAAGGCACGCCACGAGCTCGTCATCGACCGCCTGGCGCACTGGTACTACCACCCGCGCGAGTGGCTGAAGAAGGTCGCGCTGATGGACGACGTGTACCTGCTCAACAGCCCGTTCACCTTCCAGTCGATGGAGAAGCACTCGGCCTACTGCGCCCTGATGCGGCTCGGCATGAACGTGCCCGAGACGGTGCTCGTGCCCTACAAGCACCCCGTCGACAACGCCCGCTGGGCCTACACGTCGGGAAGGTACAACCGCGGTTTCGACCTGGAGCAGGTGGCCGAACCGCTGGGCTACCCGCTCTACATGAAGCCGTTCGACGGTGGCGGCTGGCGCGGTGTGTCGCAGGTGCGTGACCGGGCCGACCTGCACCGCTCCTACGACGACTCGGGCGAGATGCTCATGCACCTGCAGTCGTCCGTGCCCGACTACGAGCACTTCGCCCGCTCGCTGACCATCGGCCCCGAGACGATGGTGATGAAGTTCCGGCCCGAGGAGCCGATGCACGAGCGCTACGCCGTGTCGCACGGCTTCCTGTCGGAGGAGACCGGGCGCGAGACGATCACGATCTCGCAGACGGTGAACGCGTTCTTCCGGTGGGAGTTCAACTCCTGCGAGATGCTCGTGAAGGACGGTGTGGTCTACCCGATCGACTACGCCAACGCCTGCCCCGACGTCGCCGTCACGTCGCTGCACTACTACTTCCCGTGGGCGATGAAGGCGCTGCTGCGCTGGACCGCCTACTGCGTGGTCACCGGCCGAACCCCTCGCAGCCAGGTCGACACCGGACCGTGGTTCGAGGTGGCCGACGACCCGGAGCTGGACTACCAGGGCAAGCTCGCTGCGTACCAGGGTCTGGCCGACGACTACTTCGAGGCCGAGCGGTACCGGGAGTTCTGCGCGTCGGCGCTTCCGCACGTCGACGAGATGGTGCTGGAGTGGATCGACGGCCCGGACTTCGCCACCCTCCTGCACTCCACGATCCAGCAGACCTACCCACCGCAGGAGTGGGATCGCTTCGAGGGCCACTTCGGCGGCCTGCTCGGGATGTGGGTGAGCGACGAGCGCCGGATCCGCGGAGCCGACCCGGCGACCGCCTGACGGGAGGCCGCGGAGGGTTTGGGCGGTGCCCCGTCCGGGTACTCACCAGAGGGTCGACCATGCGGTCGTCCGCGCGAAGGAGCAGCCATGACCATCGAAGGCACCGCGACCAGTCGACGCGACCACGACCTCGAGGACCTGAGAAACGTGCTGCGGCGCGTGATGTTCCCCGCTCGACAGGACGACATCCTCGCCGCGCTCGTCGTCGGCCGGTCGCCCTCCCGCCTGCTCTGGCGGGCGGGTTGCCTGTCCCGGGAGCGGCTGTACCTCTCGGTCGACGAGGTGTGCGCCGACCTGGAGTCCCGACCGCGGGCCGACCGCGGGTGACCCAGCCCCCGCTGATGTCGGTCCGGGCCGCTCGCGAGGCCAAGCTGGAGGCAACGCTGCCCTCGGCACGCCATCCGCCCACGCGGCCGGCATCCCCAGCAGCGGTCGCCTACCTGCACGCCGTGGTCGACGCGCCGACGCGTCTGGCCGGCACCACGAGCGACTTCTGGGCGGGTGCGCTGGGCTGGCCCGCCGGTGACCCCTGGCCCGGGCACCCCGAGCTGCGCAGCCTCGAGCCGCCACAGGGCCGGGCGTACGCGCACCTTCAGCAGATCCACGGGCCACCACGGGTGCACCTTGACCTGGAGTGCGACCGGCCCGGCTCCACGGTCGCCCGAGCGGTCGGCGCGGGCGCGGTGGTCGTCGCGGCCGAGGACCGCTGGTGCACGCTGCGCTCCCCGGGCGGCCTTCCCTTCTGCGTGCTGCGTGCCCGGGCACACCCGGCTCCGCAACCGGTGACCTGGGCCGACGGCCACCGCTCCCGGCTGGTCCAGGTCTGCATCGACGCTCCGCAGTCGCGGCACGACGACGAGGTCACGTTCTGGCGCGGCCTGCTCGGTGGACGGTGGGTGGACTCCCGGTCGGCCGAGTTCGCCGGCACGTGGCACGACGACGCGGGCTCGCCGCTCCAGCTCCTGTTCCAGCGGCTGGACGAGCCCGACGGACTCGTGCGTGCGCACCTCGACCTCGGCACCGATGACCGCGACGCCGAGGTCGCCCGCCTGCTCGACCTGGGTGCCGAGGACGTCGGCGAAGGGCACGGCGGCTGGCACGTCCTGCGCGACCCCGCGGGCCTCGAGTTCTGCGTGACGGGGAACGCCCCCGACCAGACGCGTCGCCGCGACCTCGGCTGACAGCCCCGCTGGCCCTCGAGAGTAGAGAACACGCCGCGTGACGCCCTGGTCACACGGCGTGTTTCCTACTCTCGACCCGGGTGGGTCAGTGGACCACCGACATCACCTCGTCGGCCGTCGTGTGACCCAGGTGGTAGCCGTCCACCATCGCGCGGCGGAAGTGCAGGCCGCCCCAGATCCGGGCGTGGAACGCGTCGAACTCGAGCGCACTCAGGCTGTCGTAGCTGCGCGTGACTCCCCCGGACCTCAGCACGAGCGGGGTGTCGTCGCCGAGAGTCCGGCGCAGCACCTCGGCGAACGGCGAGGTCGCCGCGGCGTGCCCGCTCGAGTACTCGGAGTAGGCCGGTGTCGGCACGAGTGACGCCCACGGCACCGGGTGCGGGTTGGTACCCGCGTTGCCGTCGACGGCGGCGGCGGCGATCGCCTGGAACGGGCGCCAGAAGCCGATCTCGAACTTCATCCGCCAGGTCTGGATGAACGAGTTCGCCACGGCGGCGTCGATCCGGGCGAGCAGCCGCGTCGTGGGCAGCAGGCCGAGCGGCTCGGTGTCCAGGTAGTCGCACAGGGCGGTGCGGTAGGTCAGCACCGGGTTGCCGCCGAAGAACAGGGCGACGGCCGTCTGCTCGGGGGTCCGGTCGGTGCCGGCGATCGAACCGAGGGTGCGCACCTCCTCGAAGTCGACGGCGTAGGCCGCGCTCGTGATGGGGTCGGGACCGCCGACGGCAACCGGTGGCACGTCGACCACGGGGTCGACGTAGCCGATCCACGGCAGGAGCATGCCGGTCGGGGGCGGCTGCCACACGCCCAGGGCCGGAGCCTTGCTGTAGACGATCGAGGTGTCGTTGCGCCCGTCCCCCACCCGGGACGCGATCATCGCGGCGGCCGCGGCAGCGCCGATGGCCACACCGGCATCCTTCTTCTTGCCGTCCGGGACGAGCGCGAGGCTGGCGACGAGGTCGGCGTCCAGGGCGTCGCCGGAGGCCGGGTAGTACTCCCGCAGCACGTCGTGGGCGGCCGTCGCGACGGCCGCGGCGGCTGCGTGTGTGCCCTGCTTCTGCGCGGTCATTGCGGCGTCGTGCACCGCCAGCGAGGTGAACGCGAGGTAGAGCGCACCCAGGGGAGGCGGGTTGCCGCGCTCGACGTAGGCCGTGCGGGCCGCGGTGCGCTGCCAGTCCACCGCGATCGAGGCGGCGAGGGGGCCGGCGGAGGCCGTGGCGGCCGGGCCGTCGACGAAGGGGAGGAACAGGACGGACGCGCTGGCCGCGAGCACTCGACGACGTGTTGGCATGGTGCGCACCTTTCGGGTCGGCGTTCGACCTCAGTGTCGACAGCCCCCAGCGCCGTGACCATTCGCTTTCCGGCGTATCTTCGCCGGGGGTCCGGTGCGCCCGGTGGCGCGAAATGACTATTTACCGCCCGCTGCGGCCGGCGGAGACTCGGGATGATCGCCCTCCGGTTCGGCGGGCGGTGGAAGGAAGCCATGACCGACCTCCTGCTCGGGGACAGGGAGCAGGCCGCGGTGCGCGCCATCATCGCTTCGGAGCCGCTGCCGGGGGCGGACCTGCCCGGGCAGTCCGTGCTGCCGCACCTCGCCCGGTTCATCGAGTGCGACGCCATCGGGGTCGCGCTGATCGACGGCACCGGCTCCACGGTGGGTGAGGCAGCGGTCGGTCGCGCACCGTGCCGCCGAGGTCGACCTCACGCGCGGCGACCCGGTGCGGCTGGGCGTCCAGCACTGGCGTCGCGGCCCGCCCCTCGACGGTTCGGCGTCCGGACGGGGTGAGGCGGTGCTCTCCATCAGGGTGCGCAACGGGTCCGACCACGTCGTCACGCTGTGGCTGGTCCGTCGCACGACGGACTTCACGGAGCGGGACCTGGCGCTGCTGACCCTCGTCGCCCCGGCCCTCGAGCGGCTGCTCCGCGAGCCGGCGACGTCGGGCCCGCCCACGTCCATCACGGAGCAGGAGCGACGCGTGCTCCATCACGTGGCCGCCGGCCTCAGCAACGCGCAGATCGGCGAGCGGCTGTGCGTCGCCCCGGGCACGGTCCGCAAGCACCTGGAGCACGCCTACCGCAAGCTCGGGGTGACCAACCGACTGGCCGCGGTCAACGCCCTGGACGGGCCGCGTGGCGCCGCGCCCGATGCTCCCGATCGGGTCGGTGGGCCGGCCTGACCCGACGCCACTCGACCCGCAGTCAGCCGCCCAGGGCGGCGGACACGACCTCCTTGGCCTCCTCCTGCACCTGGGCGAGGTGGTCGGGGCCGCGGAAGGACTCGGCGTAGATCTTGTAGACGTCCTCGGTGCCGCTCGGCCGGGCCGCGAACCAGGCCGACTCGGTGACCACCTTCAGGCCGCCGATCGCGGCACCGTTGCCGGGCGCCTCGGTGAGCTTGGCGGTGATCGGCTCACCGGCCAGCGACTCGGCGGTCACGTCGTCGGGGGAGAGGGCGGCCAGCTTCGCCTTCTCGTCGCGCGTGGCCGCGGCGTCGATGCGAGCGTAGGCCGGCTCGCCGTGCCGCTCGACCAGCGAGTGGTAGTGCTGGCTGGGGCTCTTGCCGGTACGGGCCTGGATCTCCGACGCGAGCAGCGCCAGCAGGATGCCGTCCTTGTCGGTGGTCCAGACCGACCCGTCGTGGCGCAGGAACGAGGCGCCCGCCGACTCCTCGCCGCCGAACGGGCCGGAGCCGTCGAGCAGGCCGGGTACGAACCACTTGAACCCGACCGGCACCTCGACGAGCCGACGCCCGAGGTCGACCGCCACCCGGTCGATCATCGAGCTGGACACCAGCGTCTTGCCGATGAAGCCGTCGTCGCGCCACTGGGGACGCGCGCCGCCGTAGAGGTACTGGATCGCCACGGCGAGGTAGTGGTTGGGGTTCATCAGGCCGGCATCCGGGGTGACGACACCGTGCCGGTCGGCGTCGGCGTCGTTGCCGGTGGCGATGTCGTAGACGTCCCGCTGCTCGATCAGGCTGGCCATCGCCGAGGGCGAGGAGCAGTCCATCCGGATCTTGCCGTCCCAGTCGAGCGTCATGAACCGCCAGGTGGCGTCGACGAGCGGGTTCACGACGGTGAGGTCGAGCCCGTGCCGCTCGCCGATGGCGCCCCAGTAGTCGACCGAGGCCCCGCCGAGCGGGTCGGCGCCGATGCGCAGCCCCGACGCGCGGATCACCTCGATGTCGAGGACGTTGGGCAGGTCGTCGACGTAGGTGCCGAGGAAGTCATAGGTGGATACCGTGGCCCGGGCCCGC
Organism: uncultured Actinomycetota bacterium; assembly: GCA_963707895.1. Lineage (GTDB taxonomy): Bacteria > Actinomycetota > Actinomycetes > Actinomycetales > Dermatophilaceae > Fodinibacter. Next base: position 41,694 of record CAVPRS010000004.1, read on the forward strand.
GAGAAGGGAACCCGCTTGACCCCTTCCAGCCCGGAGCGGATCAGCTCGTTGGCCCGTGCCGCGATGACCTTGGTGGCGTCGGAGTCGGCCGGGCCACCGTGCGGCGGGTTGTACTTGAACCCGCCGTCGCCCGGGGGGTTGTGCGACGGGGTGACCACGATGCCGTCGGCGAGACCGATGTTGGCCGGCATCCCGTCGACACCGGTGATCTTGCCCCGGTTGGCCGTGAGGATCGCGTGGGACACCGCCGGCGTCGGGGTGTAGCGGTCGGCCGAGTCGACGAGCACGGTGACGTCGTTGGCGACGAGCACCTCGAGCGCGGTGGCCCAGGCCGGCTCCGACAGCCCGTGCGTGTCGCGGCCGATGAACAACGGCCCGTCGAAGCCCTGCTCGCGCCGGTACTCGCAGATCGCCTGGGTGGTGGCCAGGATGTGCGTCTCGTTGAACGACGTCCTCAGGCTCGAGCCCCGGTGGCCCGAGGTGCCGAAGGCGACCTGCTCGTCGACGTTCTCGGGGTCGGGCTGGCGCGTGTAGTACGCGGTCACCAGCGCGGCGACATCGACGAGGTCCGACGGTTGGGCGAGCTGGCCGGCGCGTGGTGCGTTCATGCTCCGATCCTGTCAGACCCACCGGCGGCGTGGTCAGCTCGCGGGGGCGAGGTACAGCGTGGCGAGCGCCGCGACCCGCACGGTCACGGAGTACGGCTGGTCGTGCCACGGCGACGCCTCGGCCTCGAGCACCGACCCGGCCTGGCTCGGGGTACTGGCCTCGTCGAACCCGCTGGTGTCGAGCACGACCTCCCAGCGTCCCGGACGTGGCACGCCGACGCGCACCCAGGCCTTGTCGTCGCCGCTGTAGTTGACGACCGTGGCGACCACGTCACCCTGCTGGTCGGCCTGCGCGAACCGCAGGTAGGACAGCAGGTTGCCGGTGTTGTCGTCGGCGTCGAGCCAGCGGAACCCGGCGGGCTGCGAGTCGAGCTGCCACATCGCGGGGTGCTCGCGGTAGACCCGGTTGAGCTCCTTGACCAGGGCGTGCACCCGGTAGTGCGCGGCGTGGTCGAGCAGCCACCAGTCGAGCGAGCGCCCGTCGGCCCACTCGCCCGGCTGGGCGAACTCGCTGCCCATGAAGAGCAGCTGCTTGCCGGGGTGGCTCCACATGTAGGCGAGGAAGGCCCGCACGGTGGCGAGCTGGTCGTGACGTGACCCGGGCACCTTGGTGAGCAGCGAGCCCTTGCCGTGCACGACCTCGTCGTGGCTGATCGGCAGCAGGTAGTTCTCGCTGAACGCGTACATGAGCGAGAAGGTCAGCAGGTTGTGGTGGTACTGCCGGTGGATCGGCTCCTCCTTGAGGTAGCGCAGGGTGTCGTTCATCCACCCCATGTTCCACTTCAGGCCGAAGCCGAGGCCACCGCTCGAGGTCGCCTTGGTGACGCCGGGCCACGAGGTCGACTCCTCGGCGATCGTCACGATGCCGGGTACCAGCTTGTAGGAGGTCGCGTTGGCCTCCTGGAGCAGGCCGATCGCCTCGAGGTGCTCGCGTCCGCCGTGCACGTTGGGGATCCACTCGCCGTCCTTGCGCGAGTAGTCGAGGTAGAGCATCGACGCGACGGCGTCGACCCGCAGCCCGTCGATGTGGAACTCCTGCAGCCAGTAGATGGCGTTGGCGACGAGGAAGTTGCGCACCTCGAGCCGGCCGAAGTCGAACACGTGCGTGCCCCAGTCGGGCTGGTCGCCACGGCGCGGGTCGGGGTGCTCGTAGAGCGGCAGCCCGTCGAACCGGGCCAGGGCGAAGGCGTCTCGCGGGAAGTGCCCCGGCACCCAGTCGAGGATGACGCCGATGCCGGCCTGGTGCAGCCGGTCGACGAGGTACTTGAAGTCGTCGGGGGTGCCGAAGCGCGCCGTCGGGGCGTAGTAGCCGGTGACCTGGTAGCCCCACGAGGGGCCGTAGGGGTGCTCCATCACGGGGAGCAGCTCGACGTGGGTGAAGCCGAGGTCGGAGACGTAGTTGACGAGGTGCTCGGCCAGGTCGCGGTACGACATCCCCTGCCGCCACGAGCCGAGGTGCACCTCGTAGACGCTCATCGGCCCGTCGTGCGGGTCGCGCCCGGTGCGCTCCGCCATCCACGTCGTGTCGGCCCACTCGTGGCCGGAGGCGTCGACGACCGAACCGGTGTTGGGCGGGCACTCGGTGCGCCGCGCCATCGGGTCGGCCTTGGTGCGCACGCCGTCGTCGGCGCCCCGGATCTCGTACTTGTAGATGTTGCCGACACCGACGTCGGGCACGAACAGCTCCCACACCCCGGAGGAGCCGATCAGCCGCATCGGGTGGATGCGTCCGTCCCAGTCGTTGAAGTCGCCGATGACGCGCACGGCCTTGGCCCGAGGGGCCCACACCGCGAACGACACGCCGCGCACGTTGCCCATCGGCCCGTCGTACTCGTGCAGCCGAGCACCCAGCACGGTCCACAGCTGCTCGTGGCGGCCCTCGTTGACCAGGTGCAGGTCGACCTCGCCGAGGGTGGGGGCGAACCGGTAGGGGTCGTCGTGGAGGTGCTCGATGCCGTCGGCCCAGGCGACGAGCAGGCGGTAGTCCATCGTGCGGGTCGCGTCGGTGCGCACGGCGGTCCACACGCCCTCGGCCTCGTGGGCGAGCTCGAGCTCCTCGCCGTCCTCGAACCGCACCCGCACCGACTGGGCGAGCGGCTTGAGCACGCGAAGCCTCAGGCCGCCGGGCTCGAGGTGCTGCCCGAGGAGGTCGTGCGGCTGCTGGTGGCGTCCCTGGACGAGGGCGGTGATCGCGCCGCCGACCTCGGGGGTGGGCGTGGGGGTCACGACGGGTCTCCTTGCGTGGTGGGGTGCTGCGCGAAGTAGGAGGTCAGGCGGCGGACGGCACCGAGCGGGATGCCGACCCAGCCGGGTCGGTTGCGGGCCTCGTAGACCACCTCGTACATCGCCTTGTCCAGCTCGAAGGCCGCGAGCAGGGCGCCCAGCGAGCGGGGGTCCTCCCCGGCCCGGGCCGCGTAGCCGTCGAGGAAGGCCTGCTGCGCGGAGGTGACCCACTCGCGGGCGGGCACGCCGTCGGCCTGCTCCCGGGTCCCCCCCACGTAGTCGAAGCTGCGCAGCATCCCGGCGACGTCGCGCACCCACTGGTCGGGCACCGACCGCTCGGACAGCGGCCGGAGCGGCTCGCCCTCGAAGTCGAGGAGGACCCAGCCGCGCTCGGGGGAGTGCAGCACCTGACCGAGGTGGTAGTCCCCGTGGATGCGCTGGAGGTCGGGCCAGCGGGAGTCGGTGGCGGCGCTCAGCACGGCCTCGAACGGCCCGCGCACCTCCTCGAGCTCGGGCGCCTCGGCCACCGCGGCCTCGAACCGGGCCCGCATCTCGGTGACGATCGTCTCGGCCTGCTCGTGGCTCGTGGGCTCGGTGCCGAGCACCTCGGCCAGGGTGCGGTGCACCTCGGCGGTCGCCTCCCCGAGCGCGCGGGCCGGCGCCGCGAAGTCGGTGCCCGCCTCGGCGGCGTGCAGCGCGACCCGCCAGGCGTCCTCGACGCCCGGCAGGAACTCCTGGGCGAAGGCCAGGTGCCCGGATGCCGGCTGGTCGCCCTCGGTGCCCGGGTGCGGCCAGCGCCCCGTCACCGACCCCACGACGGCGGGGACCCGCTGCGAGCCGGCGTCGACCAGTGCGCCCTGCAGGACGACGTCGGGGTTCTCGCCCGGCGAGAGCATCCGGAAGACCTTGACGATGAGCGGGGTGTGGTGGCCGTCGGGGAGGTCGCAGTCGAGGATGACGGACGTGTTGGACTGCTCGCCGGAGAGCACCCGGGACGTGCGCACGTGCACCTCGGTGCCCCAGCTGGGTTGCGGCACACCGGCGACCGACTCCTCGACGGCGTCGGACACCTTCGACGACGCGGCCGGCACCCGCCCCTGCACCAGCTCGAGCAGCTGCGCGGCGTAGACCGGGTCGTGGGGGCCGTCGTAGACCCAGCGGCGACCGAGCACCGAGTGCTCCATCGTGCCGACGAGGGCGTGGTCGGCGCTGCCGAGCGGCTCTCCGCGGTAGGTGAGCGGCACCTGGTAGACGACCGGCTCCGCGCCGGCCTCGTCGGCCAGGATGAGCGTCTCGACGCCCACCTCGCCCTCCGGGTCGTCGAGCCGCCAGCTGAAGAGGCGGCGCAGCCTGGGCTGCTGCCCCTTCGCGGCGTACCAGCGCTGCTCGCCCATCCAGCCCTCGACGAGCTCGATCTTGCTCGGGCTGAGGGACGCGGCGGTGTGGATCTCAGCCAATGACCTCACCTCGGCGCGGTGCCAGCGCGAGCCAGAAGAAGTCGCGCGACCCGAGGGTGATGGTGATGGTGCCGTCGGTGCCGATGTCGGGGAAGCCGCTGCCGCCGAACAGGTCCCGGGTCTCCCAGTCCCACAGCTCCTCGGGAAGGGTGACGGTGGCCGACTGCGGGCGGGAGGAGAGGTTGTTGACGCAGAGCACCGCCAGGGCGGAACGGTCCTCGGTGTCACGGTCACGCCGGTCGACCCGCACGTAGGACAGCACCCGCTCGTGGGTGGACTCGCAGACCTCGAAGTCGCCGAGGCCGAACACGGGGTGCTCGCGTCGCACCGAGAGCATGCCGCGCACCCAGTGCAGTCGGGAGGACCCACTCGCCATCTGCGCCTCGACGTTGACGTGGTTGTGGTGGTAGACGAGCGACTGGATGACCGGGAGGTAGAGCTTGCCGGGGTCTGCCGTGGAGAAGCCCGCGTTGCGGTCGGGGGTCCACTGCATCGGCGTGCGCACGGCATCGCGGTCGTTGAGCCAGATGTTGTCGCCCATGCCGATCTCGTCGCCGTAGTAGAGGCACGGGGACCCGGGCAGCGAGAGCAGCAGGGCATGGATCAGCTCGAACTCGGGACGCGAGTTGTCGAGCAGCGGGGCGAGCCGGCGGCGGATGCCGACGTTGGCCCGCATCCGCGGGTCAGGGGCGTACCAGCCGTACATCGCGGCGCGCTGCTCGGGAGTGACCATCTCGAGGGTCAGCTCGTCGTGGTTGCGCAGGAAGGTGCCCCACTGGGCGCCGGGCGGGATCGCCGGGGTGTCGGCGAGCACGTCGATGATCGGTGCCGCCTTCTCCTCACGCAGCGCGTAGTAGAGCATCGGCATCACCGGGAAGTGGAAGCACATCTGGCACTCGGGCGCCTCCTCGGTGCCGAAGTAGTCGACCACGTCGCGCGGGGGCTGGTTGGCCTCCGCGAGCAGGATGCGCCCGGGGTACTCGGCGTCGACCATCGCCCGCAGCTCGGCGAGGAAGCCGTGGGTCTTGGGGTGGTTCTCGCCGTTGTGGCCCTCCTCCTCGAACAGGTAGGGCACGGCATCGAGCCGGAAGCCGTCGATGCCCATGTCCATCCAGAACCGGACGATGTCGTACATCGCCTCGTGCACCTTGGGGTTCTCGAAGTTCAGGTCGGGCTGGTGGCTGAAGAACCGGTGCCAGAAGAACTGCCGCCGGATCGGGTCGAAGGTCCAGTTGGACGTCTCGGTGTCGACGAAGATGACCCGGGCGTCGGTGTACTTGTCGTCGGTGTCGGACCACACGTAGAAGTCGCCGTACGGGCCGTCGGGGTCGCTGCGCGAGGCCTGGAACCACGGGTGCTGGTCGCTGGTGTGGTTCATGACGAAGTCGGTGATGATCCGGATGCCGCGCGCGTGCGCCTGGGTGATCAGCTCGCGGAACTCGGGCAGCGTTCCGAACTCCGGCAGGACCTGGGTGAAGTCGGAGATGTCGTAGCCGCCGTCGCGCAGCGGGCTCGCGTAGAAGGGCGGCAGCCACAGGCAGTCGACGCCCAGCCACTGCAGGTAGTCGAGCCGGTTGACGATGCCGGCGAAGTCACCCTCGCCGGAGCCGGTGCTGTCGCCGAAGGCCCGCACCAGCACCTCGTAGAACACGGCGGTGCGGAACCACTCGGGGTCGTGGCGCAGCCCGGGCTGGTTGGCGCCGAGACCCGGGGTGGAGTGACCCATGCCCAGGATCGCCGTCACCAGGGCCTCCTCACCGCGACGACGTGCACGGGTTCGACTTCGGGCCCCAACCTGACGTAGTTGTCGCGCTGCCAGGTCCAGCGCTCGTCCGTGACCACGTCGTGCGCCTCGAAGGTGTCGGCCGGGTCGAGGCCCAGCGCGCCCATGTCGAGCCGCAGCGTGGTGGCGCGGGTGGAGTGCGGGTCGAGGTTGGCGACGACGACCACGACGTCCTGCGTGCCGTCGGGAAGCCGTCGCCGCTTGGAGAAGGCGAGGAAGTTCTCGTCGTCGACGTGGTGGAAGTGGATGTCGCGCAGCCGGTGCAGTGCCGGGTGCGCCCGGCGCACGTCGTTGATCATCGTGAGGTACCCGGACAGGGAGCGCCCCGCCTTGCTGCCGCCCGGCTCGTAGTCGGCCCAGTGGCGGTCCTTGTACTGGTACTTCTCGTTGTCGATCTGTTCCTCGGCGCCGGGCCGGGCCACGTGCTCCATCAGCTCGTAGCCGGCATAGATGCCGTAGGTCGGCACGAGGGTGGCAGCGAGCACGGCCCGCAGCTTCCAGGCCGCCGGGCCGCCGAACTGCATGTAGGGCGTGAGGATGTCGTGCGTCGTCGGCCAGAAGGCCGGACGCATGTAGGCGGCGGCCTCGCCCGAGAGCTCGGTGACGTACTCGCGCAGGTCGGCGGCGCTGTTGCGCCACGCGTAGTAGGTGTAGCTCTGCTGGAAGCCGACCTTGCCCAGGGTGTGCATCATCGCCGGCTTGGTGAAGGCCTCGGCCAGCCAGATGACCTCGGGGTGGTCCTTCGCGACGTCGGCGATGAGCCACTGCCAGAACTCGACCGGCTTGGTGTGCGGGTTGTCGACCCGGAACAGGGTCACGCCGTGGTCGATCCACACCTGCACGACGCGGCGCACCTCGGCGTAGATGCCGGCCGGGTCGTTGTCGAAGTTGAGCGGGTAGATGTCCTGGTACTTCTTCGGGGGGTTCTCGGCGTACGCGATGGTGCCGTCGGCGCGGGTGGTGAACCACTCGGGGTGGGTCTTGACCCAGGGGTGGTCGGGGGAGCACTGCAGGGCGAGGTCCATGGCCACCTCCATCCCGAGCCGGCGGGACTCGGCGACGAAGGCGTCGAAGTCCTCGAAGGTGCCCAGGTCGGGGTGGATGGCGTCGTGCCCGCCGTCGACCGAGCCGATGGCGTAGGGACTGCCGGGGTCCTCGGGGCGGGCGTCGAGGGTGTTGTTGGGGCCCTTCTTGGCCGCCTGGCCGATCGGGTGCACCGGGGTCAGGTAGACCACGTCGAAGCCCATCGCGGCGATGGCGGGCAGGCGCTTCGCGGCCGTGCGGAGCGTGCCCGTGGTCCAGCGGTGCTCCTTCTCGTCGTAGGTGGCGCCCTCGCTGCGCGGGAAGATCTCGTACCAGGCACCCGAGAGGGCCAGCTCGCGCTCGACCAGCAGGGGGAGCTCGGTCGACGGGGTCACCTCGTCGCGCAGCGGGCGCGCAGCGAGCTCCTCCTCGACCGAGGGGTCGGTGCCTGCCTTGAGCCGCACGGCCGGGGGGCGGGCGGTGTCGCGCAGGCCGAGGATGGCGTCGGCCAGCACGGCCTGCTGCTTCGCGGTGCGGGGGACCTCGTCGCGGGCCCGCTCGAGCACGAGGGCGCCCTCCTCGAGCATCAGCTCGGTGTCGACGTCGGCCTGCACCTTGATCGTGGCGTCGTGCTCCCAGGTGCCGTAGGGGTCGGACCAGCCCTCGACCCGGTACGACCACCACCCGGGGGAGCCGGCCGACACCCGTGCGACCCAGGTGTTCAGGCCGGGGTTGGTGCACGTCATCGGCTGCACGTGCTCGGCACCCGTGGGGTCGGTGAGGACGACGGAGGCGTTGACCGCGTCGTGGCCCTCGCGGAAGACGGTGGCCGTGACGGCGAACTCCTCGTCGACCACGGACTTGGCCGGTCGGGCGCCGGCGTCGACGCACGGTCTGACGTCGAGGACGGGGATGCGGCCGATCGGATGCTGGGGGGCACGGGTGCGAGGGGCTGCGGTCACGCGTCGAACCTACCGGGCACCACGGGCGCCCGACACGTGGCACGGCATCCCGGATCTCGGCCTGCAAGATCACGACAAGCCCGTGAAAGGACGTGATGAAAGCGTTTAGCCCGTTGGCCTACGATGTCCCCTCGTGAAGGCCATCCGCCGCTTCAGCGTGCGCCCCGTGCTCCCTGCCCGCATCGCCTCCCTCGGCGACCTCGCGATGAACCTGAGGTGGAGCTGGCACCCGCCGCTGCGCGACCTCTTCGAGTCCATCGACCCGGCCCGCTGGGCCACGGTCGGGGGGGACCCGGTCGCGATGCTCTCGGCGGTCGAGCCCGACGAGCTCGAGCGGCTTTCGGCCGACCCGGCCTTCGTCGAGCGGGTCGACGCCGCCAAGGAGGCCCTCGACCGCTACCTCGGCGAGGACCGCTGGTACCAGCAGTGGGGCCGCGAGCAGGCCGAGGGCGTGCCGTCTGCGATCGCCTACTTCAGTGCCGAGTTCGGCATCACCGCGGCGCTGCCGCAGTACTCCGGCGGTCTGGGCATCCTCGCCGGCGACCACCTCAAGGCGGCCTCCGACATCGGGGTGCCGATCGTGGGCGTCGGCCTGTTCTACAAGACCGGTTACTTCCGCCAGAGCCTGAACCGTGACGGCTGGCAGCAGGAGGACTACCCGGTGCTCGACCCCGACGGGCTGCCGCTGTCGCTGCTGCGCGAGGACGACGGCACGCCGGCCCGCGTCACCATCGACCTGCCCGGTGGCCGCGAGCTGTACGCCCACGTGTGGCGTGCCCAGGTGGGCCGCGTGCCGCTGCTCCTGCTCGACTCGGACGTGCACGGCAACGACGAGGCCGGCCGCAGCGTCACCGAGCGCCTCTACGGCGGCACCGGCGAGCTGCGCCTGCAGCAGGAGATGCTGCTCGGCATGGGCGGCGTGCGCGCGCTGCGGCACTGGTCGCGCCTCACCGGTGCGCCCGTCCCCGACGTCTACCACGCCAACGAGGGCCACGCGGGCTTCCTCGGCGTCGAGCGGATCAGCGAGCTCGTGCGCGCCGAGAAGATGACCTTCGACGAGGCGCTCGAGGCCGTGCGTGGCGCCACCGTCTTCACGACGCACACCCCGGTGCCCGCCGGCATCGACCGCTTCGACGCCTCGCTCATCGAGCTCTACTTCGGCGGTGCGCGGGCCCTCGAGGGCGTGCCCGTCGAGCGGCTGCTGCAGCTCGGCGCCGAGACCTACGAGGGTGGCTCGGCCGGCATGTTCAACATGGCCGTCATGGGCCTGCGCCTCGCCCAGCGCGCCAACGGCGTCTCCCAGCTGCACGGTGTCGTCAGCCGCGAGATGTTCGACGGACTGTGGCCGGGCTTCGACGACGCGGAGGTGCCGATCACCTCGATCACCAACGGCGTGCACGGCCCCACCTGGGTCGACCGCAAGGTGTTCGAGCTGGCCCGCACCCACGCCGACGTGCACGAGCTCGACACCCAGGAGTCGTGGGAGGCCTTCGCCACGGTTCCCCGGGATGCCGTGTGGGCCACCAAGCGCGAGCTGCGCGCGCAGCTCGTCGAGGAGGCCCGGCGCCGCACCCGCCAGTCGTGGCTCGAGCGCGGTGCCTCGCCGGCCGAGCTCGGCTGGACCGACGAGATCCTCGACCCGGACGTGCTCACCATCGGCTTCGCCCGACGGGTGCCGACCTACAAGCGGCTCACCCTGATGCTGCGCGACCCCGCTCGGCTCAAGAAGCTGCTGCTGCACCCGACGCGGCCGATCCAGCTGGTCATCGCCGGCAAGTCGCACCCGGCCGACGAGACCGGCAAGCAGCTGATCCAGCAGCTCGTGAAGTTCGCCGACGACCCCGAGGTGCGTCACCGCATCGTCTTCCTGCCGAACTACGACATCGCGATGGCCCTGCACCTCTACCCGGGCTGCGACGTGTGGCTGAACAACCCGTTGCGCCCGTTCGAGGCGTGCGGCACCTCGGGCATGAAGGCCGCCCTCAACGGCGCGCTCAACCTGTCGATCCTCGACGGCTGGTGGGACGAGTGGTTCGACGGCAAGAACGGCTGGGCGATCCCGACCGCCGACGGCGTCGAGGACCCCGAGCGGCGTGACGACATCGAGGCCAGCGCGCTCTACGACCTCGTCGAGCACCAGGTCGCCCCGCGGTTCTACGACACCGACGAGAACGACCTCCCGCAGAACTGGCTGGCGATGATGCTGCACACCGTCACGACCCTCGGGCCGAAGGTCCGGGCCAGCCGGATGGTGCGCGACTACACCGAGAAGCTCTACGTGCCGGCGGCCCGCTCGGGCTGGGCCCTGAAGGAGGGCGAGTACGCGGGTGCCCGCGACCTCGCGGCCTACAAGGCCAAGGCGCGCAGCGGGTGGGGCGAGGTGCACGTCGACCACGTCGAGTCCTCCGGTGTGGGTGACAGCCCGGAGCTCGGCGAGACGCTGCACGTGACGAGCTACGTCTCGCTCGGCGACCTCACCCCCGACGACGTCGAGGTGCAGGTCGTGCACGGCCGCACCAACCACCACGGCGACGAGCTGCACGACGTCTCGTCGGTGCCGCTGGCCCACGTCGAGTCCTACGAGCACGGTCGCCACCAGTTCTCCGGCGACCTCGTGCTGCGGTCCTCGGGAGCCTTCGGTTACACCGTGCGGGTCCTGCCGAAGCACTCCGGCCTGGCGCACCCGAGCTCGCTCGGCCTGGTCGCCAACGCCTGAGCCCGCCGCCACACCGCACCGGCCGCCCGCGCCGCCCGGGGCTCACCTCTCGCGCCACAACTTTCCCGCCCGGAGCGGGAACCTTCACCTTCGCACCACCACCGTTGTGGTGCGAAGGTGAAGGTTCCGGGATCGGGCGGGAAAGTTGAGGTCACGGGGCCGGGCCGGGGCGAACGTCGAGGTCACGGGGCGGCGACGAGGCGCTCCCGCGTGACGTCGGCCAGCGTGCGGCACCCGGTCAGGGCCATTGTCAGGTCGAGCTCGGCCCGGATGTTGCGCAGCACCTCGGCGACCCCCTCGGCCCCGGCCAGCGCGAGGCCGTAGACGTGGGGGCGGCCGATGCCCACGGCATCCGCCCCCAGGGCGAGCGCGACGAACGCGTCGGCACCCGAGCGGATGCCGCTGTCGAAGAGCACCGGCATCGCCGAGCCGGCCTCGCGCACGGCGTCGACGACCCCGGGCAGCGCGTCGAGGGCCGCGACCGAGCGGTCGACCTGCCGCCCGCCGTGGTTCGACACGAGGATGCCGTCGACCCCCGCCGCGACCGCCTGCCGGGCGTCGTCGGGGTGCAGCACGCCCTTGAGCACCACCGGCAGGTGGGTGAGCTCGCGCAGTCGCGGGAGGTCCGCCCAGCTGAGCGCCGGCTTGGAGAACACGTCGAGGAACGTCTCGACCGCCGCCCTGGGCTCGGGAGCCGACAGGTTGTGCCGGGTGTCGCCGGGGTGGTTGCGGCTCAGCGAGACGAGGGTGCGCACCGCCGCCGGGGTGGGCCGGGGCTGCGGCTCGGGCTCGGCCGCCGCCTTGGCGGCCACCCGCTCCTCGACGAGCCTGCGGAACACCGGGTCGGACGTGTACTGCGCGATGCCCTCGCCGCGCGCGAACGGCAGGTGCCCGAGGTCGAGGTCGCGCGGCCGCCAGCCGAGGTATGCCGTGTCGAGGGTGACGACGATCGCCTCGCTTCCGCACGCCTCGGCGCGCCGGACCATGCTGGCGACCAGGTCGTCGTCGCGGCTCCAGTAGAGCTGGTACCAGTGCCCGGAGCCACCGAGCTCCGCGGCGACCTGCTCCATCGGCACCGACGCCTGGGTGCTGAGGATCGGGGTGACCTGCTGCTCGCGGGCCGCGCGTGCCACGGCGAGGTCAGCGTCGGCGTGGGCCGACGACAGGACGCCGATCGGGGCGACGAGCAGGGGCGACTCGTGCCGACGCCCGAACAGCTCCACGCCGAGGTCGCGCTCACTGGTGTCGACGAGCAGGCGGGGGACCACCTGCCAGCGGTCGAACGCCGCCCGGTTGGCCCGCGCCGTCGCCTCTCCGCCGGCCGACCCCGCGACGTAGGCGAAACCACGGCGCGACATCGCCCGCCGGGCGGCCTCCTCGAGGGCGTTGCCGTCGGTGGGCACCTTGGGGCGCCGGCCGAAGGTGCCCGCCCGGTAGATGGCGGACTGGGCGGTCTTCCCGATCTCCGTGAACGGCATGCGGACTCCTTCGTCGTCGTCGTCGGCGAATGGCGGCGGGCGGCAGCGGTGGGCGTGCCGCGGCTGCCGCCTGTCTACCGGATCGCACCGGTGGGCGGAAGGTCGACCCGGCCCGCTCTGCTCCCGCCTAGGGTGTGCGCCATGCCGCGTTTCGCCTGGGCCGCCTGGGGCCTCCTCGTCGTCGTGCTCGACCTCCCGCTGCTCGGCTGGGACGTGCTGCCCGACCTCGTGGGCTATGTCTGGCTGTTCATCGGCCTCGCCGGGGGCGCGGCCCTGCACCCGGGGTTCGCACGGGCGCGCGCGGCCGCGGTGGTCGGCATCCCGGTCTCCGTCATCACCGGTACGCCGTTCACGAACAGCGCCACCGGCGTCGAGTGGGGGGCCGCCTTCGCCGGCATCCTGGTCAACGTGGCCGTCCTGCACCAGCTCGGCACCGCCATCCGCGACCTCGACCCGGTCGCGGGCGACAGCGACCAGCGCCGGTGGGCGAACGGCATCCGGATCGCGGCACCGATCGCGGGCGGCGTGCAGCTCGTCGGTCTCGTGCTGATCGCGACCGTCCTCGCCATCCTCTACGTCGTCGGCCTGTTGGCCCTCGTCGTCGTGGGGATCATCGCCGTCGTGCTGCTGCACCGGGTCAACCGGGCCGGCTGGCTCGACACGCTCACCCCGGCGGCGCCCGCCGCCGGTCGAGAGTAGAGAACACGCCGCCCCCGCGAACCGGGGACGGCGTGTTGTCTACTCTCGACGGCTCGGGGCCGAAGGGTCAGCGCAGGAAGGGCACGTCGCGGTCGAGCAGTCCGCGCTCCTTCAGCTCGGCGCGCAGCGGGATCTCGTCGTCGATCCAGCCGCTCTGCTTGATGCCCCAGAACGACGCGTGGTCGGGGCCGTAACCGAGCAGCTGCTGCTGCAGCGGGGTGAGCGACTGGAACCACTCGGACGACTGGTCGGCGACGGCCTCGTCGAGCGGGCGGATCCAGCGGTAGGTGTAGCCGATGAACATCAGCTTGCGGATGCGCTCGCTCTGGTTCATCGAGCGCGAGTGCCAGAGGCGCCGGTCGAAGATGAAGGCGTCACCGGGGCTGAGCAGCACCTCGACGGCGCCCTCGGGCTCGATGATCGGGTCGCCCGGCTTCTCGGGGCGCCCGGCGAGGGTGTTGTTCTTGTGGCTGCCCGGGATGACCTTGGTGTTGCCGTAGCCCGGCTCGGAGAGGTCGGTGAGCGCGTAGCAGATCTTCGTCATGAACATCGGACGCACGTCCATGTCGATGTCGGAGTTCTGCCGGTAGCCGTCCTGGTGCCAGTTCCAGAAGGGCGGCTCGTCCTTGGGCGGGTTGACGTCGATGTGGTTGTGGTGCGTGTAGATGTTCCAGCCCATCGTTCCCCAGATGTACGGGAAGGTGCGCGGCCAGGTGAGCAGCTCGACGAACCGCGGGTCCTTGTGCAGCCAGCCCATGACGTGGATGGACCGGTCAGGGCGCAGCTCGCCGGCGGCCTCCTCCTCGCCGTAGATCCGGTCGACGGCGTCCTCGAAGTAGGCGCGGTCGTCCTCGGGCAGGGCATTCGGGATGACGACGAAGCCGTCGCGGTCGTACTGCTCGCGGATGGCCGGGTCGAGGGGCTCGAAACCGGTGGGTGCGGGCACGGTGGCGGTCATGCGGTGATGCTCCCAACTGGTGCCGACGGTCGCGGGGGCACCCTCCCGCTGCGGGCTGCCCTCAGGGCAGCGGCCGCCTCCTTGGTCGTCAGTCTAGGTGGGCTGCGCACCCTGTCGTCGGACCCGGGGCGCCGTGCCGCCGCCAGGTGCCGCCGCACAGTGCCGCCGCCGCGCCGCCGCCGACGCGGTCAGGTGACGCGGTCAGGTGACGTCCGCCGCCGCGTAGACCCGCAGACTGGTGCCCGCCACCGTGACCGTCCCCGGCTCCACGGCATCACCCTCGGGCTGCGGCCGGTCGTGGTCGCTGTCCCAGAGCAGCCGGTACGCCGTGACGCCGGGTGCCGCCGGGAGGGTCACCTCGTGCTCGTGGGCGCCTCCGTTGACCACCACGAGCGCCGAGCCGGCCTCCATCCAGGCCCCGCCGACGTACATCTGCACGACCCTCGTCCCCGGGTGGTCCCAGCGCTGGCCCATCGCCGTGCCGTCGGCGGCGTACCACTCCATGTCGCGGCTGCCGTCGTCGTGCACCTGGCGGCCGAGGGCCCAGACCCGCTGGCGCAGCGCGGGCAGCTCCTGGCGCACCCGCACGAGGTGCTGGGTCGTGGCGAGCAGGTCGCGCTGCCAGGGAGCGAGGTCCCAGTCGATCCAGCTGATGGCGTTGTCCTGGCAGTAGGCGTTGTTGTTGCCGCCCTGGGTGCGGCCCATCTCGTCGCCCGCGTTGAGCATCGGCACACCCGTGGAGAGCAGCAGGGTGCCGAGCAGGTTGCGCATGGTGCGCGCGCGGCTCGCGACCACCTCGGCGTCGTCGGTCGCGCCCTCGACGCCGTGGTTCCACGACGTGTTGCCGTTGCTGCCGTCGCGGTTGTCCTCGCCGTTGTCCTCGTTGTGCTTGTGGTCGTACGAGGTGAGGTCGGCGACCGTGAAGCCGTCGTGCGCGGCGATGAAGTTGACCGAGGCCGTCGGCCCCCGGTCGCGGTGGCCGAACAGGTCGCGCGACCCGGCGAGGCGGGTGGCGAGGTCCTGCAGGCCGTGCGAGTGCTGCCCGTGGGCCTGGGCGCGCACGTCGCTGACCCAGAACCGCCGCACGGCGTCGCGGTAGCGGTCGTTCCACTCCATGAACGGGGGCGGGAACTGCCCGGTGCGCCAGCCGTGCATGCCGAGGTCCCACGGCTCGGCGATGAGGGTGACCCGGGAGAGCACGGGGTCGGTGCGCAGCGCGACGAGGAACGGGTGGTCGGGGTCGAACTCGTCGCCTCGACCGCGGCCCAGCGCCACGGCCAGGTCGAAGCGGAAGCCGTCGACGTGGAACTCCTGCACCCAGTAGCGCAGCGAGTCGAGCACCATCCGGCAGACCACGGGATGGCGCAGGTCCAGGGTGTTGCCGCAGCCGGTCACGTCGATGTCGCGGCCCCGCTCGTCGAGGCGGTAGTAGGCGCGCTGGTCCAGGCCGCGCCACGAGAGCGTGGCGCCGGTGCGGTCCTGCTCGGCGGTGTGGTTGTAGACGACGTCGAGGATCACCTCGATGCCCTCGCGGTGCAGCAGCTTGACCATGCCCTTGACCTCGTCGACGACGCCCTGCGGGTCGGTGGCGGCGGCGTAGCCGGGGTGCGGGGCGAAGAAGCCGAGCGTGTTGTAGCCCCAGTGGTTGGTCATCCCCCGGCGGGCCAGGTGCGGCTCGTGGGTGAACGCGTGCACCGGCAGCAGCTCGACCGCCGTGACGCCGAGGTCGGTCAGGTGGCGCACCGACGCGGGGTGGGCCAGGCCGGCGTACGTGCCTCGCAGCTCCTCCGGGACGTCGGGGTGCAGGGCGGTCTGGTTGCGCACGTGCGCCTCGTAGAGGACGGTCTCGCTGCGGGAGCGGCCCGGGGGACGGTCGTCCTCCCAGTCGAAGCCGTCGGCCACGACGACGCAGCGCGGCACCGCGCCGCGGCTGTCGAGGTCGGAGCGCAGGTCGCCGTCGCCGTGCCACGCGGCGTCGACGACGTGCGCGTAGACCTCGGGACCCCAGGCCACCTCGCCCTCGATGGCACGGGCGTAGGGGTCGAGCAGCAGCTTGGCGGGGTTGTGCCGCATCCCCTTGTCGGGCCCCCACTCGCCCTCGACGCGCACGTTGTAGCGCTGGCCCGGACCCATCCCCGCGACGAAGCCGAACCACCAGCCGTGGGCCCGCTCGGTGAGGGGCACCCGCCGCTCGGTGGCGCCCTGCGTGTCGCCCGGGTCGAAGAGGCAGATCTCGACCCCGTCGGCGTGCCCGGCGTAGACGGCCACGTCGGCACCGCCCTCGACGAGGGTGACGCCGGGGGGTGGCGCGAGGTCGCGACCGAGGGCCCCGGGAGCGGGTGCGGGGCGGGGCGGGCGAGGCATGGAGGCGAGCCTAGTGAGTGGTTAGGTTGGACCCATGACCGATCCCACGTCGCTGCCCAACTTCCCCCCGCCGCCCGACGAGCACCCGCTGCGCGGCCGGGTGCTCGACGTGCTCGTCGACCTCGGCCTCCAGCCCAACCTCGACACCGACGGCGACGTGGCCTTCACGGTCAACGAGCAGCAGCTCTTCGTGCGCAGCTCCGAGGGCGAGGTCGAGATCATGCGGGTCTTCGGCCAGTGGCAGATCCAGGACGACCTGCTCGCCGACCGGCTCCACCTGCACGAGACCTGCAACGAGCTCAACCTCAACATGAACTGCGTCAAGACCGGCGTGGCCGGCTCGACGCTCGTCGTCATCGGCGAGCACCTCGTCACGCCGGGCGCCGACCTGTCGACGATGCTCCAGGTGTCGGTGCAGGTGATCCTGT
The DNA here is from genome assembly GCA_963707895.1 of uncultured Actinomycetota bacterium. GTDB lineage: Bacteria > Actinomycetota > Actinomycetes > Actinomycetales > Dermatophilaceae > Fodinibacter. Next base: position 58,393 of record CAVPRS010000004.1, read on the forward strand.
CCGGCGTGCACATCTGGCACCAGCGGGTGCTCGGCATCGACCCGACCGCCGAGGGCGACGCACCGGCGGGTGGGGCGTCGTGACCGACCTCGTGCGCCTCGAGGTCGAGGACGGCATCGGCACGATCCGCCTCGACCGGCCGCCGATGAACGCGCTCAACGGCGAGATCCAGCACGGCCTGATCGCCGCGTGCCGCGAGGCCGCCGAGCGCCGCGACGTCGCGGCCGTCATCGTCTGGGGCGGCGAGAAGGTCTTCGCCGCCGGGGCCGACATCAAGGAGATGGAGGCGATGTCGTACACCGACATGGTCGACCACTCCGCCCTGCTGCAGGACTTCACCCGGGCGCTGGCGCGCCTGCCCAAGCCGACCGTCGCCGCCATCACCGGCTATGCCCTCGGTGGCGGGTGCGAGGTCGCGCTCGCGTGCGACTTCCGGATCGCCGCCGACGACGCCAAGCTGGGCCAGCCCGAGGTCCTCCTCGGCATCATCCCCGGGGCCGGTGGCACGCAGCGCCTCGCCCGCCTCGTCGGTCCGGCGCGCGCCAAGGACCTCGTGTTCTCGGGACGGATGGTCGGCGCCGACGAGGCGCTCGCCATCGGGCTCGTCGACGAGGTCGTACCCGCCGCCGACGTCCACGCCGCGGCCAAGGCCCGCCTCGCCCGCTACGTGGGCGGCCCGGCCTACGCCCTGCGCGCGGCCAAGGAGGCCATCGACCGCGGCCTCGAGGTCGACCTCGACAGCGGCCTGGAGATCGAGCGGATGCTGTTCGCCGGCACCTTCGCCACGAAGGACCGCGCCGTCGGCATGCGTCACTTCGTCGAGAAGGGCAGGGGACCCGCCCCGTTCGAGGGCGCCTGACCCGCCCCGGATGCCGTCGCCGTCCGGGTGCCCGTACTCAGGCGCGGGGCGGCCCGGCCCGGCAGGATCGACGTCGTGTCCACCACCGCTCGACCCCGCCACCGTGTCCTGACCGCCGTCCTGCTGACGGTGGCCCTGGTCGGGGCCGGTGTTGTCGCGGTGGCGTGTTCTCGGCTTCTGCTCGGTGTTCGGCTGCACGCTGTTCTCGCGAGCGCTTCGAGCCGCAGGGCGAGGAGGCGACGACGGCCCGAGCTGCGGCGACGACCACCGTCACCCAGCTGGCCGATCGCCTCGTGGCCGGGCGCGAGGTGCTCGCCGACGCCACGGCCGACGGGTGCACCTCGGGCCAGAACAACTGGAAGCGCAAGGACACCTACTCGCACGAGTGCTCCCTCACGGACAGCCGGGTCGTCCTGGTCACCACCGAGGCCGACGAGGTCGCCGCCGGGCTCAACGGCCGCCGACCTCGCACTGCGCGACGCCGGATGCCGCCCGTCCACCCCCAGCCGCGGGCTGGACCGGGTGCGCGAGGAGTACTGGACCGACGACAACCCGCAGGTCGCCAGGTACGGCGCCGCGGGCCTCCCCGGCGCGACCTACACCTGCGCCGCCGGGGTGGACGTGCTCGTGCAGCCGACCTCGCAGGCCCTGCCGGAGACGGAGCCGGCGATCGCCCTGGCGTCGGTGTTCCCGGACGTCGAGCTGTCGTCGCACTGGTACACCACCGAGGACCTGGTGGCCGTCCGGGACTCCGGCGCCGCCCTGGCCCTGGTCGTCACGGTCGACCAGACCTACTACCGCACCCGCTTCTGAGCCCTGGTCAGGGTCGCCTCGCCGCGAGGTGGCGGGCATCACGCCGTGCCGATGGTGAACAAGCGCTCACCGGCTGAGAGAATCGGCGGCACGCCTGCGCCGGACGGTGCCGGCCCACCAGCCACCACGAATGGAAGAGGACGAGGCACGCATGAACATCGTCGTCTGCGTCAAGTACGTCCCGGACGCACAGTCCGAGCGCACGTTCCGTGACTCCGACAGGACCGTCGACCGCGAGGGCGTCGACGGGCTGCTGTCCGAGCTCGACGAGTACGCCGTCGAGGAGGCCCTGAAGATCGTCGAGGCCGCCGGCGAGGGTGAGGTCACCGTGCTCACGGTCGGCCCCGCCGCCGCGGCCGACGCCATCAAGAAGGCCCTGCAGATGGGCGCCCACGCCGGCGTGCACGTCGACGACGACGCGATCCACGGCTCCGACGCCGTCGCGACCTCGCTCGTCCTGGCCGAGGCGATCAAGAAGGCCACCGACGGCGCCCCGCAGCTCGTCATCACCGGGATGTCCTCGACCGACGGTGTCATGGGCGTCGTCCCGGCGATGCTCGCCGAGCGGCTCGGGCTGCCCCAGGTCACCTACGCCTCCGAGCTCACCCTCGGCGACGGGACGGTGACCATCCGGCGCGACGGCGACACGGCATCCGAGACCATCGAGGCGAAGCTGCCGGCGCTGGTGTCGGTGACCGACCAGATCAACGAGCCGCGCTACCCCTCGTTCAAGGGGATCATGGCCGCGAAGAAGAAGCCGGTCGAGCACTGGGGGCTGGCCGACCTCGGCATCGACCCCTCGCTCGTCGGGCTCGACGCCGCGTGGACCTCGGTCGTCGCCTTCGCGAAGCGCCCCCCGCGTGAGAAGGGCCAGATCGTCGCCGACGACGGCGACGGCGGCACCAGGCTCGCGGAGTTCCTCGCCGCCCAGAAGTTCATCTGACCCGGCCGACGACTGACAGGTAGACACGACCATGGCTGAAGTACTCGTTCTCGTCGACCACGCCGACGGGCGCCTGCGCAAGGCGACCGCGGAGCTGCTGACGATCGCCCGCCGCCTCGGCGAGCCCTCCGCGGTGCACATCGGCGCCGGCGCCGACCGCGCCCAGGTGACCCTGGCCAAGTACGGCGCGCACAAGGTCTACGTCGTCGACGACGCGGATGCCGCCGGCTACCTCGTCGCACCGCAGGCCGAGGTCCTCGCCGCCCTCGTCGAGCAGGTCTCCCCGGCTGCGGTGCTCATCCCGAGCAACGCCTCGGGCAAGGAGATCGCGGCCCGGCTGGCGATCAAGACCGGCTCGGGCGTCATCACCGACGCCGTCGACGTGCGCGCCGGGGACAACGGCGTCGAGACCACGCAGTCGGTGTTCGCGGGCTCGTACACCGTCACGGCCACCGTCACCACGGGCACGCCCATCATCGCCGTCAAGCCGAACTCGGTTGCGCTGGAGGCCTCCCCGGCCGCCGGTGCTCTCGAGCCGTTCGCGGTCACCCTGAGCGACGCCGCCAAGGCCGCGCGGATCACCGACTCGCAGCCGAAGAAGGCGACCGGTCGCCCCGAGCTCACCGAGGCCGCCATCGTGGTCTCCGGCGGCCGCGGCACCGCCGGCGACTTCGTCCCGGTCGAGGAGTTCGCCGACTCGCTCGGCGCCGCGGTCGGCGCGAGCCGTGCGGCCGTCGACGCGGGCTGGTACCCCCACAGCAACCAGGTCGGGCAGACCGGCAAGCAGGTGTCGCCGCAGCTCTACGTCGCGGCCGGCATCTCGGGTGCGATCCAGCACCGCGCCGGCATGCAGACCTCGAAGACGATCATCGCGGTCAACAAGGACGCCGAGGCGCCGATCTTCGAGCTCGTCGACTTCGGGGTCGTCGGAGACCTGTTCACGGTGCTGCCGCAGGCCACCGCGGAGGTCAAGAAGCGCAAGGGCTGACCCGCGTCACGACCACCCTTGCGAGGTGGTCCACGGCGCGGACGGATGACGAGGGGCGACCGGTCCGGTCGCCCCTCGTCGCGTCGCGGACGCCTTGCCGGAGGGAGCGTGCCGCGGTGCACAATGGACTGGTGACGGCACAGGGGTCCGCGGCACGGTGGGTCCTCGCGACCTACTGGGGCGCGGTGGGCGCACTCGTGGCGTTCGGCGTCGCCGGCCTCGCCAGCATCGGCCTGTTCCTCCTGGCCCTGGCCGCCGTGCTGGTCGCGGTGGGCTTCGCCGTTCCAGCGCTGCGGCGGCCGTCGGTGCCGGGGTTCCTCGTCGGGCTCTCTGCGGCCCCGCTCTACATCGCCTGGCTCAACCGCGGTGGCCCCGGCCTGGTCTGCACCACCGACGGCACCACGACCTCGTGCGTCGACGCGTGGAGCCCGTGGCCGTTCGTCGCGACCGGCCTGCTGCTGGCGGGTGGTGGGCTCGGCCTGCTCGTCACGACCCGACGGCGTGCGCGGCCGGTGTCCGGGCCGATGGTCCCGGCGGTGGGTCCGACACCTCGCACGTAGACTCGGTGACCGTGACTGCCTACCTCGACCACGCGGCGACCACCCCGATGCTGCCCGCCGCGCTCGAGGCCCTGATGGAGCAGTCCGCACGGGTCGGCAACCCCTCCTCGCTGCACACGTCCGGGCGCGCCGCCCGCGCCGTCGTCGAGGAGGCGCGGGAGCGCATCGGCGCCGCGCTCGGCGCGCGGCCGTCCGAGGTCGTCTTCACCTCCGGGGGAACCGAGTCCGACAACCTCGCCGTGAAGGGCGCCTGGCTCGCCCGTCGGGCGCTCGACCCGGCCCTCGACGGCATCGTCACGAGCGGCATCGAGCACCACGCGGTGCTCGACCCGGTCGAGTACCTCGCCGTCGCTCGCGGGGTCCGGGTCACCTGGCTCGAGCCCGACCGGTGCGGCCACATCGCCGTCGACAGCCTGCGCGAGGCGCTGGAGCCGGGCGGCGTCGCCGTGGCGAGCATCATGTGGGCGAACAACGAGGTCGGCACGGTGCAGCCGGTCGCGGAGCTCGCCGCCGTCGCTCGCGAGCACGGCGTCCCGTTCCACACCGACGCCGTGCAGGCCGTGGCCCACCTCCCGGTCCGCTTCGACGAGAGCGGCGCCGACCTGATGACGGTCAGCGCCCACAAGATCGGTGGCCCGGTGGGGGTCGGCGCGCTCCTGGCCCGGCGCGACGCCCCGCTCGTGCCGATCGCCCACGGTGGGGGACAGGAGCGGCAGGTGCGCAGCGGCACGCTCGACGCGGCCGGCATCCACTCCTTCGCGGTCGCGCTCGAGGAGACCGTGGCGATGCGCGACGTCGAGGCGAAGCGGGTCATGGTGCTGCGCGACCGGCTGCTCGAGGGCGCCCTCGCACTGGGCCTGGGCGTCACGGTCACCGGCTGCTGGACGGCCGGCGACGGCACGCGTCGGCTGCCCGGCAACGCGCACCTCGTGGTGCCCGGCTGCGAGGGCGACTCGCTGCTCTACCTGCTCGACGCCGCCGGGGTCGAGTGCAGCACCGGGTCGGCCTGCCAGGCCGGCGTCCCGCAGCCGAGCCACGTGCTGCTCGCGATGGGCATCCCCGAGGCCGAGGCCCGCGGTGCGCTGCGGCTCTCGCTCGGGCACACCTCGACCGAGACCGACGTCGACGCGTTCCTCGCCGCCCTGCCGGGCGTCGTCGAGCGAGCCCGGCGGGCGGGAGGTCTGCTCTGATGCGGGTCGTGGCCGCCATGTCGGGCGGGGTCGACTCGGCGGTCGCCGCGGCCCGCATGCTCGACGCCGGCCACGAGGTCGTCGGGGTGCACCTGGCGCTGTCGCGCTCGGCCCCGACGCTGCGCGAGTCGGCACGCGGCTGCTGCACCCTCGAGGATGCCGGTGACGCGCGCCGCGTGGCCGACCGGCTCGGCATCCCGTTCTACGTCTGGGACCTCGCGACCCGCTTCGAGCGGGACGTCGTCGACGACTTCGTCGCCGAGTACGCCGCCGGCCGCACCCCGAACCCGTGCCTGCGCTGCAACGAGCGGATCAAGTTCGCCGGACTGCTCGACAAGGCGGTCGCCCTGGGGTTCGACGCCGTGGCGACGGGCCACTACGCGCAGGTGGTCGAGGGGGCCGACGGTCGGCGCGAGCTGCACCGGGCCGTCGACCACGCCAAGGACCAGTCCTACGTGCTCGGGGTGCTCGACCGCGACCAGCTGGCCCGGGCGTTCTTCCCCCTCGGGGACACCACCAAGCCCGAGGTGCGCGCCGAGGCCGCAGAGCGCGGGTTCTCGGTGGCGAAGAAGCCCGACAGCCACGACATCTGCTTCATCCCGGACGGCGACACGCGTGCCTGGCTGACCCGCCGGCTGGGGGAGCGGCCGGGCGAGCTCGTCGACGCCGTGTCCGGCGAGGTGGTCGGGTCGCACGCGGGCGCGCACGGGTTCACCGTGGGCCAGCGGAGGGGGCTCGGGCTCGACCGGTCGGCCCTCGACGGCCGGCCGCGCTTCGTCGTGTCGGTCGACGCCCCCTCTAACCGCGTGGTCATCGGCACGGCCGACCTGCTGGGGGTGGGCGTCGTCGAGGGACGGCACCTGCGCTGGTGCGGGCCGGCCCCGGTGGGGGAGGTGCGCGTCGGAGCCCAGGTGCGGGCCCACGGAGCCGAGGTGCCCGCGACCGCGGAGGTCGACCACGCCGCCGACGCGGTTCGGGTCGTGCTCGACGAGCGGCTGCGCGGTGTCGCACCGGGGCAGTCGGTCGTCCTCTACGAGGGCACCCGGGTCGTGGGGTCGGCGACGATCAGCGGCACCGCACCCGCCTGACGTCGGCGCGCGGCCGGCATCGGGGGTGCTGGCCGGCGGCGTGACGCGGAACTTCGGCGGGCACGCAGCAATTGCTGCGTGAGGGACGAGCTGCTGCGTTCTGGGGACTCAGTCCTCGAGCAGGCTGGTGTCGTGCTGGGCCGTGAGGTCGCCCCCGGCCTCGCCGGTGTTGACGACGCCGGTGGGCTCGATGAGCACCAGGGAGGCCTCCTCTGCGGCGACCGGGCAGTGCTCGACGCCCCGCGGGACGACGAACAGCTGGCCCGGCCCGAGGGTGACCTCGCCGTCGGGCAGCCGGATGGTCAGGGTGCCCTCGACCACGAGGAAGAGCTCGTCGGTGTCGTCGTGGGAGTGCCACACGAACTCGCCCTTGACCTTGACGACCTTGACCTCGTAGTCGTTCAAGGTCGCGACCACCTTGGGGGACCAGTGGTCGGAGAAGAGGGAGAGCCGGTCCTTGAGGTCGACGACGCGTGCCATGGGCCCACGCTACGGGGCGGGCCGACGGCATCCGGCTCAGGGCCGTGGCCGCTGTGGGGGCGCGACGGCATCCGGCTTCGCGCCAGAGACCTTCACCTTCGCGGGACAACGGATGTGGTGCGAAGGTGAAGGTTCCGGGATCGGGCGGGAAAGTTGGGGCGGGGAATGATTGAATGGTCAACTACTGTTGGACGGGATGCCTTCCACACCGGAGGATGGACCACCAGAAGGAGCTGATCAGCATGCCGGCCGTGACCGTCGACAACATCCTGACCCTGCCGCGCGTCAGCGAGCCGGTCGCCGTGGCCGTCTCGCGACCCGTGCGCTCGGTGACCACCGCCCCGAGCGGGTTCGAGGGCGAGGGTTTCCCGGTGCGCCGTGCGTTCGCCGGGGTCGACCTCGCTGCGCTCGACCCGTTCATCCACATGGACCAGATGGGCGAGGTCGAGTACGCCCCGGGTGAGCCGAAGGGCACCCCGTGGCACCCGCACCGCGGCTTCGAGACCGTCACCTACATCATCGACGGCACCTTCGTGCACCAGGACTCCAACGGTGGCGGCGGCACGATCACGAACGGCGACACCCAGTGGATGACGGCCGGCTCCGGCCTGCTCCACATCGAGGTCCCGCCGGAGGAGCTCGTCGTGAGCGGTGGTCTGTTCCACGGGCTCCAGCTCTGGGTCAACCTGCCCGCGTCGATGAAGATGACGCCCCCGCGCTACCAGGACATCCGCGGTGGCGACGTGTCGCTGCTCTCCAGCCCCGACGGCGGCGCGCTCGTGCGGGTCATCGCCGGTGAGCTCGACGGCCACGACGGTCCCGGCATCACCCACACGCCGATCACCGTGCTGCACGCGACGGTGGCCCCCGGCGCGCGGGCCCGCCTGCCGTGGAACCAGGACTACAACGCCCTGGTCTACGTGCTCAACGGCAAGGGCACGGTCGGCCCCGACCGACGGCCGATCCGGCAGGGCCAGCTCGCCGTGCTCGGCGCCGGTGACCTCATCGAGGTCGGCGCCGACGAGAGCCAGGAGAGCCGCAGCCCGAGCATGGACCTCTACATCCTCGGCGGGCGTCCGATCCGCGAGCCCGTCGCGGCCTACGGCCCGTTCGTCATGAACACGCGCGAGGAGCTCGTGCAGGCGTTCGAGGACTTCCAGGCCGGCCGGCTGGGCACCATCCCCACCGAGCCGCACCCCGGGCACGACGTCCTCTGACCGACCGCTCGTCCGATCACCACGACGCCCCCGCAACCACCGGTTGCGGGGGCGTCGTCGTGCCGGGGCGACGCCGACGAGGTCAGGGAGCCCGGTAGGTCTGGGTGCCGTAGCCCTTGCGCATCGTCGCCCGGTTGAAGGCGAGCCAGCGCGACTGGGTGCCGATGCCGCCCGTCGTCACGCCGGCCGCGCGCAGCACCCGGGTGGAGTGGCTCGACGTCTGCGACCCCCAGATGCCGTCGACCGTGGTCGGCAGGCCCCAGACGTAGCGGCAGGACGCCTGGACGTGCAGCACCTGCGCGCGCGACGACGAGTCGAAGCTGCTGTTGCTCGTGCCCGACACCAGGTTGTCGATGTGGATGTGGTTGTCGTGGTCGGCGTTGTAGAGGTAGGTCAGCACGTTGCGGAAGTGGTAGTGCGCCGACGCCGCAGTCGCCCAGTAGTGGCGCCGTGCCGTCGTGAGGTCGCTGCCCGACCAGTTCTTCCAGATGTCGTGGCGCGCGATGAAGCGCCGGGTGCCGCCGGTGTAGATCCGGGACAGGTCGAAGCCCCGGCCGTTGTTGTGCGCCTCGGTGGGGCGTCCGTCGTAGTGGGCGCCGTACCCCCAGACCCGCGACGCGTTGGCGTAGCCCGACGGGGTGTTGGCGTTCCAGAAGGCCAGCCAGGTGTTCAGCCGGGTGTGGAACGAGGGCCGGTAGCCCCAGCTCGCCAGGTTCCCGTTCACCTCGTAGACCGTGCGGGCGCCGTTGATCGTCGAGTACGTCGTGATCGTGCCGTGCGCGGATGCGGTCCCGGCCGAGCTGAGCCCGGCTGCCGCGGTTCCGAGCACGCCGAGCGCGCCCGCCCCGATGGTGCCCCCGAGGATGCTGCGCCGGCTGGTGGACCGCTGGTCGTCGTGGTCGGTCATGGAGTTCCCCTCTCGTGTGGAGGTGGCCGCGTTCCCCCGCGTCCACCACGACGGACGCTAGGGGCGCCCCCACGGGCGGTCCATGGGGAGAAGTCCCGGCGGGCTCGACGCGCGGGGTCAGCGGTCGAGGCCGGCGAGGCCCAGCGCGAGGCGACGGACCGCGGCATCCGCCTGGGTCTCGGGCAGCCCGGCGTAGCAGAGCACGAGCCCGCGCACCGTGGTCTCGACGGCGTAGGCCGACAGCGGGCTGGTCGCCAGCCCGAGCTCGCCGAGCCGCGAGACGAGGTCGAGGTCGTCGACCTCGTCGGGCAGCCGCAGGACGACGTGCAGCCCGGCATCGACCCCCTGGAGCCGCGCGTCGGGCAGGTGCCGGGCCACCGCGGCGACGAGGGCACCTCGACGGGCCGCGTAGGTGCGCGCGACCCGGGCGTGGTGGGTGGCCAGGGCGCCGGACGCGACGAACTCGGCCAGGGCCAGCCCGGTCGCCTCGTTGACGACCAGGCCCCGCGACTCGAGCTCGACCCGCAGCCGGTCGCGCAGCCGGGGCGGTGGGGCCAGCCACGCGACACGCAGCGAGGGAGCCACCAGCTTGGATGCCGTGCCGATGTAGACGACGTGCTCGTCGGCGCCGGGCAGCGAGCGCAGCGCCGGCAGGGGCGACACGTCGTAGCGGAACTCGCCGTCGTAGTCGTCCTCGAGCACCAGGCCGCCGGTGCGCCGGGCCCACTCGAGCAGCTGGACCCGTCGGGTCACCGGCATCCGCGCCCCGAGCGGGTACTGGTGCGAGGGCGTCACGTAGGTGGCCAGGGTCCCTCGCGGCAGCAGTGCGGGGTCGAGGCCGTCGTCGTCGACCGGTACCGCGGCGACCCGCACGCCCTCGGTCGCGAACGCGGTCCAGGCCTCGGCGTAGCCCGGGTCCTCGAGCGCCACCGTGGCGCCGACCAGGCCGAGGGCCGGGGGCAGGGCACGCAGCGAGGCGCCGACGCCCGGGACGAGGAGCAGGTCGTCGGGCGCGACGGCGACGCCGCGGCTGCGGCGCAGGTGCTCGGCCAGCACCTGGCGCAGGCGGGCGTGCGGTGGTCCGGATCCGGCGTCGTTCCCCGGCACCACCGAGCCGGCGGTGCGCCAGGCCCGGCGCCAGGCGGCCGGGTCGACCAGGGAGGTGTCGGGGCGGCCCGGACGCAGGTCCCACCGGGCCGGCTCGCCGGTGCCCGGTTCGGGGCCGGTGTCCCTGCGGGTGGGGGTGTGCACGTGGGTCACGGCCCCGGCCGCGGCCGCCCGGTCGGCCCCGCGAGCGACGACCGCCCCCGACCCGGCCCGGCTCACGACGAAGCCGGCCGCGGCGAGCTCGTCGTACGCGGCGACGACCGGCCCGCGCGAGAGGCCGAGGGACTGGGCGAGGGCGCGGGTCGAGGGGAGGGCGTCGCCGGGCCGTAGCCGGCCCGCGCGCAGCTCGGCGACGACGGCGTCGCAGAGCCGGTGGCGCAGCGGGGCCGGCCCGTCGGGCACGTCGAGGGCGAGGTCGACGGAGCGGGCGACGCGCGGCATCCAGCGACCATACTGGTCCAGCGAAACGAACCGCTACTGGATCTCGGCAAGGGCCAGTTGGTGCGGTGGACTGGTCGTCGGGCGGTGTCCGCGCGGGCTCGTGCCGCCGCCCCGGTGAACCGGTGACGCCCCTGTCGGGGGCACGAGAGAGGATGACGCGGTGAGCGGGCTCGAGATGCGACCTGGGTGCGAGTGCTGCGACGTCGACCTGCCCGCCGACGACGTCGGGGCCGTCATCTGCTCGCACGAGTGCACGTTCTGCGCCGGCTGCGCCGAGCACCTCGAGCGGGTCTGCCCCAACTGCGGCGGTGCGCTGATGCCGCGCCCCACCCGGGTGGGCGACGCCCTGGTCGGCAACCCGGCCTCCACGACCCGCGTGGTGTCGCCGACGCCGTGTCCCGGCCCGGGTTACGCCGGCCGGGTCCGCTCCGACCTGCCCGCCGAGCGGCTGGGCCGTCACGCCGAGCGCGGGCGCTCCGAGCGGGCTGCGCTCGACGCCCTGCTCGACGAGGTGCTGGCCGGCACGCTGTCGACGGTCGTCGACGGGCGCCCGTGGGTGGTGCCCATGCTCTTCGCGCGCGACGGCGACCAGGTGCTGCTGCACGGCTCCACCGGTGCGGGCGCCCTGCGCCAGGTGGCTGCCGGCGCCCCGGCGGTGCTGAGCGTCACCGTCGTCGACGGGCTCGTGGTGGCGCACACGACGTTCGAGTCGTCGGCCAACTACCGCTCGGCCGTCATCCACGGTGAGCTCACCCCGCTCGGCGACGCCGAGCGCCGCGAGGCCCTCGAGCGGCTGTCCGAGCGGCTGATCCCCGGGCGCCCCGCCGAGGTGCGGTCGGTGAACCGGCGCGAGGAGGTCGCGACGCTGGCGATGGCCCTGCCGATCACCGAGGGACGCTGGCTGCTCAAGGAGCGGTCGGGCGGGCCGTCGGTGCCCGACGAGGAGACCGCGGCGTGGTCGGGCGTCGTCCCGTTCCGGGTCGTCGCCGGCGACCCCGAGCCCGCCCCGTGGTCGGTCGAGGCGGGCACGCCGGTGCCGGCGTCGGTGACCACCCTCGTCAAGCGGTGGGCACCGTGAGTCAGCGCCCGACACCGGATGCCGTCCACGCACCGGCGCCGTCGGCGTCCCCGACCGCACCGGTGCGGGCCACCGGCATCGGGTCGTGGCCAGGCACCTCCGTCCGCGAGGCCGTGCGCACGGTGCGCGACCTGCTCGTCGACGGCGAGGGCGGAGGGCTGCCGCACCTGCCCGAGACCCCGGCGCGGGGCCCGGGGGCCGACATCATCGGACGGGCCGCCGGGCTGCTCGTCGAGCTGCCGGTCGACCTCCAGCCGAGCGGGTGGCGGTTCGTCGACCGGCCGGGGCTCGACGCGTCGCGCACGGCGTCGATGCACCGTGAGGACCTCGACGAGCTCGCCGAGGCCTACGACGGCTACGAGGGTGCCCTGAAGGTCCAGGTCGCCGGGCCGTGGACCCTCGCGGCGTCGTTGCGGCTCAACCGGGGCGAGCGGGTGGTGGCCGACCCCGGCGCGGTGGCCGACCTCGTGGCGTCCCTCACCGACGGCATCCGCGCCTACGTGGCCGACGTCCGGCGGCTCGTGCCGGGGGCGCAGGTCGTGCTGCAGCTCGACGAGCCGTCGCTGCCCGCCGTGCTCGAGGGCTCGTTGCCCACCTCCTCGGGCTTCGGGCGCGTGCGCGCCGTCGACCCCACCGACGTGATGCGCGGCGTCGAGGCGGTGCTCGCCGGTCACGACGGTGACACCGTCGTGCACTGCTGCCACCCGTCCGCGCCGCTGCCGCTGCTGCGCGCCACCGGCGCCGGGGCGCTCGCGGTCGACCTGACCGCCGCCACGCCCGCCCGGTGGGAGTCGGTGGCCGCCACGCTCGATGCCGGCACCTCGGTGTGGGCCGGGTGCCTGCCGACCGACGGCAGCGGCACCGATGCGGGCGCTCGCGCACTCGTGCTCGAGGGGTTCGAGCGCGCGGGCCTGGGGGCCGACGCCCTGCGAGGGTTGGTCGTCTCACCGGCCTGCGGGCTGGCCGCACTCACACCCGAGGGGGCCCGGCACGTTCTCCGTGCGGCACTCGACACCGCGCGCCGACTCGGAGAGGACGTGACGACGTGACGCAGCAGCCACGCGTTCCCTGGCAGGTGAAGTACCTCGCGCTCGTGCTCATCTGGGGCTCCAGCTTCCTCCTCATGAAGGTGGGCCTCGAGTCGCTGTCGGCGGTGCAGATCTCCGGCCTGCGGATCCTCTCCGGGGCCGCGGTCATCAGCGTGCTGCTGCTGGCCAAGGGTGGCCGGCTGCCGACCGGCGGGCGGGTGTGGGCCCACCTGTTCGTCTGCGGCCTCTTCCTCGGTGCGCTGCCGTTCACGCTGTTCGCGTTGTCCGAGACCCGGATCAGCTCGGCGCTGGCCGGCATCGGCAACGCCACGACACCGATCGTCGCGGTCCTGGCGACCATCGCCATCCTGCCGGGCGAGCGGGTCACCGGCAGCCGGCTCGTGGCCGTGCTCGTCGGGTTCCTCGGCGTCGTGACGATCATGCAGCCGTGGACCTCGGTCGACCGGCCCGACCTCGTCGGCTTCTCGATGGCTCTGGTGGGTGGCGCGAGCTACGGCATCGGCTGGACCTACAACCGGCGCTTCCTCAGCGGCGTCGACCTCGGCGGGCTGTCGCAGCCGGCCGCCACCCTGCTCACCGCACTGGTGCTCATGGTTCCGGTCATGCTCGGCTGGGCCGCCTTCCAGCCGGAGGGGCTCGCGGCCATCTGGTCCTACGACGCCCCCGACTCGGGGACGTGGTTCTGGCTGCCGCTCGCGTGCGTGCTCGTGCTCGGGCTGGTCGGCACCGGCTTCGCCTACATGCTGCAGTTCGACGTCGTGCGCGGTGCCGGCCCGGTCATCGGGTCGACGATCACCTACCTGATCCCGGTGGTGTCGGTGCTGCTCGGGGTGTTCGTGCTCGGCGAGTCGCTCGGTCCCTGGCAGCTCGTCGGGTTCGCGATCGTGCTCAGCGCGGCGTTCGTCGTCAACCGCAAGCCGCGCGCGCCCGAAGCCGCCTCGGTGCGCGAGCGCGAGCAGATCGTCAGCCGGGGTCGCTGACCCCGTCGGCGGGCGTCGAGTCGTCCGCGGTGTCGGCCGCCGCCCAGCTGCGGCGGGCGAGCACGGCGACGACGACGGAGACCAGCCCCAGTGCGATGACCGCCAGGAGGCCTCCGACGAACTCGCGGGGTGGCCCGGAGGCGTCGGCGGTGCTCCCGGCTCCGGTCGGTGCGGCCAGCACCGCCCGTGACGTCAGCACGGCCTGGACCACGGAGACACCGCCGAGCACGAGGAGCAGGGTCCAGCCCTCGCGTCGGCCGCGGCGCAGCGCGCGCACCGACCACCAGGCCCACCAGAGCAGGCCGAGCGCCACGAGCACGATGGGCGCTCCGGCCAGCCGCACGAGACCGCGGTCGGCGGAGTCCGCCTCGGAGAGGAACGCGACCCGCACCCAGAGCGCGATGGCGACTATGAGCAGGGCCGACCAGACCCCGATCAGGGCGAAACCAGCCGTGCGCCACCGGTCGCCGGGGCGCGCGACGGGAGCCTGCGAGGCGACGGAGGCCGACGGCGTCCGGGAGCCCGGCGAGCCGCTCACTCCCCGTCCGGGGCGTGCACCTCACGCCGCAGGATCTTGCCCGTCGGGCCCTTGGGCAGCTCGGGCACGACCCACACCTTGCGGGGGTACTTGTAGGCGGCGATCCGCTCCTTGGTGAAGTCGATGATGTCCTGCGGGGTGGCCGTGGCGCCCTCGCGCAGGGCGACCGCGGCGCCGACCTGCTCGCCCATCAGGTCGTCGGGCATGCCGACGACGGCGACCTCGACGACGTCGGGGTGGGTGTAGATGACCTCCTCGACCTCGCGCGGGTACACGTTCATGCCGCCGCGCAGGATCATGTCCTTCTTGCGGTCGACGATCGTGAAGTAGCCCTCGTCGTCCATCGTCGCGAGGTCGCCGGTGCGGAACCAGCCGTCGGGGATGGCCTCGGCCGTCGCCTCGGGCTTGCCCCAGTAACCCTTCATCACGTTGTCGCCGCGGATCGCGATCTCGCCGACCTCGCCGTGCGCCACCTCGTTGCCGTCGAGGTCGACGCACCTCATCTCGCAGCCGGGGATCGCGACGCCGATGGTGCCGGGCTTGCGCTCGCGGTCGGGCATGTTGAACGAGGCGACGGGCGAGGTCTCGGACAAGCCGTAGCCCTCGAGGATGATGCAGCCGAACTTGTCCTCGAACGAGCGCATCACCTCGAGCGGCATCGCGGAGCCGCCGGAGGCGCAGACCCGCAGCGCCGAGGTGTCCATGCCGTCGGACTGCGGGTGGTTGAGGATCGCCGCGTACATCGTCGGCACGCCCTGCATGATCGTGACGTGCTCCTTCTCGATCACCTCGATGGCCGCGGCGGGGTCGAATCGGGGGATGAGGGCCAGGCTCGCCCCGGCGAGGGTCGCGGCGTTCAGGCCGACGACCAGGCCGAACACGTGGAACAGCGGCAGGCAGCCCATGACGATGTCGTCGGGGGTGATCTGCTGGATCGACGTGGAACAGCGCTGGGCATTGAGGTTGATGTTGCTGTGGGTGAGCTCGGCGCCCTTGGGTCGGCCCGTGGTGCCGGAGGTGTACAGGATGATCGCGGTGTCGTCGTCGGCGCGCTCGTGCGGCACGGCGATCGGGTCCCCGCCCACCAGGGTGCCCTCGACCGGGCCCATCGGGCCGCACTCGATGATCGTGGTGCCGGCGTTCGCCGCGCCCTTGGTGGCCTCGGCCACGAAGTCGGGCCAGACGAAGGCGATCTTCGCGCCGGAGTCGGTGAAGAAGTAGTCGATTTCTCCGGCCTTGAGCAGCGGGTTCATCGGCACGACGATGCCGCCGGCCAGCAGGATGCCCCAGTAGACGACGGGGAACGCAGGCACGTTGGGGAGGATGATCGCCACCCGGTCGCCCGGCTGGATGCCGTTGGCGCGCAGGGCTCCCGCCACCTTGGCGGCCATGCCGTGCAGCTGGGCGTAGGTGACGCCCTGGCCGTTGACCCGCAGCGCGGCCTGCTCCGGGTACTTCGCGGCGGTGTTGGTCAGGTTCGTCGCGAGGTTGGTCATGAGGAAGCTCCTGAGGGTCCGGCGTCGGTGGCGGCTGCCCCATCCTGACCCTCGAGGCCGTCGGCGCGCCAGAGAATCCCCGGTCCAGTTCGTCGAGCCCGGGATGACTGGCGCCGGGACAGATCGGCGGCTGATCTGTGGATGGTGCTCCCGGCATCCGGCACCTGTGGACCACCGATCCGACGTGGGTGGGCGCGCGCTTCGCACCGGAACCCTCACCTTCGCACCACAACGGTTCCGGTGCGGACCTGAAGGTTCCGGGATCGGGCGAGAAAGTTGGGACCGAGCGCGCACTCCAACGGCGCCTCGGACGACCACGCCACCTAGGTTTCGAGGGTGGACACGGTGACGGCACTGTTGCTCGACCAGCTCGACTTCTACCTCGAGACGCACCTCTTCCCGCGGCTGCAGGGTCTGGGCGACGAGGAGTACTTCTGGGAGCCGGCTCCGGACTGCTGGTCCGTGGTCGAAGGTCCGAACGGGTGGCAGCTCCAGCACGTGTGGCCGGAGCCGGACCCGCCACCGATGACGACCATCGGCTGGCGCCTGGCCCACATCTCCGCCAGCAACATCGGCACGCGCGCCAACGCCTTCTTCGGCGGCTCGTGGGGCCACGACCTCTTCGTCGGAGCGGGGGTCCCCGAGGGCGTCACCTTCAACGACCCACGGTTCACGCCCCCCATCCCGCCAACCGCCGCCGAGGCGATTGCCCAGCTGCACCAGGTGTCGCAGCAGTGGCGAGACGGCATCGCCGGCCTGGGTGACGCCCGGCTCCTCGCGCCGATCGGCCCCTTCGGGGGCTGGTTCGCCGAGGAGCCGCTGGCGGCGCTGGTGCTGCACGTGTCGCGCGAGACGATGCACCATGGCGGCGAGGTCGGCGTGCTCCGCGACCTCTTCCGCGCCGCCCACGGATGAGGACCGGAGCCGCCGCGCTCGTCCTCGAGCAGCTGGTGGCACCGAAACCCGGTTGACCACGATGGTCGGCGGCCCGCCCAATGGTCGCGTGACCACGCCACGCACCGTCGTCCTCGTCGAGGGGCACAGCGACGCGGTGGCGCTGCACACCCTGGCGAGGCGTCAGGGGCGGGACCTCGTCGCGGAGGGGGTCGACGTCATCCCCATGGACGGCGTCACCAACACCCGGGTCTTCGCGTCCCGCTACGGGCCGGACGGCCTCGGCATCCCCCTTGCGGGTCTGTACGACCTGCCCGCGGAGGCGATCCTGCAGCGTGGGCTGGCGGCCGCGGGGCTGCCCGAGGCCCTCGAGCCCGACGGTCCGGCCCGACTCGGGTTCTTCGCCTGCTCCGCCGACCTCGAGGACGAGCTCCTGCGGGCCCTCGGCACGCCGGCCGCCGAGGACGTCATCGAGGCGGCCGGAGAGGCCCAGTCGCTGCGACTCCTGGCCGGGATGCCGGCCCAGCGCGGCTGGACCCGCGAGGCCGTCCTCAAGCGCTTCCTGGGGTCGCGGTCCGGGCGCAAGGCACGCTACGCCGAGCTGTTCGTCGACGCCCTGGAGCCCGGCCGCGTCCCGGAGCCTCTGGCCGCCGTGCTCGCCCGGGTCTGACCGGAGCAGTGGACACCGACCACCCAGCGCGACGAGCATCGGTGCGAGACATCCGCCGACGACAGGGGACCCCGTGCGAGCCATGCGCATCACCACCAACCTCGCGGTGGCCGACATCGAGACGGCGAAGGGCTTCTACACCGACTACCTCGGCCTGGCCACCGAGGAGTTCAACCTGGGCTGGGTGGCCCGCTTCACCGACCGCGAGACCGGGGCGCACGTGCAGCTGGTCACCGCGGA
This sequence comes from uncultured Actinomycetota bacterium, assembly GCA_963707895.1. GTDB lineage: Bacteria > Actinomycetota > Actinomycetes > Actinomycetales > Dermatophilaceae > Fodinibacter. The sequence continues at coordinate 75,931 of CAVPRS010000004.1, forward strand.
CCTCACCTCGCCCGAGGACTCGTCGATCTCGGTCCACGCGGATGACGTCGACGCCGCCTACCGCGAGGCGCAGGAGCGCGGCTACGAGATCGTGCACCCGCTGACCACCGAGGAGTGGGGGGTGCGCCGCTTCCACGTGCGCGCTCCCGACGGAACCGTCGTCAACGTCGTCGCGCACCGAGCCTGAGGGCCTGGTTCTCGTGGCTGGGGGGGCGCCGTGATCACCGTCGAGGAGTACCTCAGGTACTGCGACCAGGCCCTCGACGCGTATGCCGCGATCGTCACCGAGCTCGGCGACGACCTCGTCAACGCGCGCCTCGACGGCATCCCGGGCTCGAACTCGGCCTTCGCGCTCGTCACCCACGTGCAGGGGATGACGACCCGTTGGGTGCGGACGGTCAACCGCGGCATCGTCGTGCCTCGCGACCGCCCCGCCGAGTTCACCGCCACCGGGACGGTCGACGACGCGCTGCGGATCGTCGCCGCCACGCGCGCCGTGCTGCACGAGGACGCCCGGGCGGCCTCCCCGCGGGAGCTGCCGGTGAACCCCGCGCACGAGAAGGACGGCTCGATCTCGTACGCGACCCAGGGCGACGTGCTGCTGCACGTCTACGAGGAGCTGGCCCAGCACCTCGGCCAGCTCGAGGTGACCCGCGACGTCCTGCTCGCGACCCGCGCCGGAGGCAGCGCGGGATCCGCCTGAGTGTCGGTGGGCTGCGGCAGGATGGGCGGGTGAGCGAGACGCCGACCGACCCCGCCGCGCAGCAGCCGAGCGACGTGGTGCCCGACGACGACCGGCACGAGTGGGAGACCCTCGCCGAGGAGGCGCGGGGGCACCAGTTCGCCTACCACGTCAAGGACTCACCGACGATCAGCGACGGCGAGTACGACCTGCTGATGCGCCGCCTCAACGCCCTCGAGGACGCCCACCCGAGCCTGCGCACCCCCGACAGCCCCACCCAGCAGGTCGGCGGGGCGATCTTCTCCACCGACTTCCTGGCGGTCGACCACCTCGAGCGGCTGCTCAGCCTCGACAACGCGTTCTCCACCGAGGAGATGCTCGAGTGGAACGCACGGGTCACGCGTGACGCGGGCGGCGCCACGCTGCACTACCTGTGCGAGCTCAAGATCGACGGGCTGGCCGTCAACCTCCTCTACGAGAAGGGGCGACTCACCCGTGCGCTGACCCGTGGCGACGGTCGCACGGGCGAGGACGTCACGCTCAACGTGCGCACCGTGCGCGGCATCCCGACCGAGCTGAAGGCGACCCCGACCTACCCGGTGCCCGACCTCGTCGAGGTGCGCGGCGAGGTCTACTTCCCGATCGAGGCGTTCGGTGAGCTCAACGCGCAGCTCGTCGAGGCCGGCAAGCCGCCCTACGCCAACCCGCGCAACACGGCGGCCGGATCGTTGCGGCAGAAGGACCCTCGCGTCACCGCGACTCGCGAGCTCCGCATGCTCGTCCACGGCATCGGCAAGCGCGAGGGGTTCGACCTGAAGCGGCAGAGCGAGGCCTACGCCGCGCTCGGGGCATGGGGCATGCCGGTGTCCACCCACTTCCGGGTCGTCGACACGATCGAGGAGGTCAACGCCTTCATCGCGCACACGGGCGAGCACCGCCACGACGTCGAGCACGAGATCGACGGCGTCGTCGTCAAGGTCGACGAGATCTCGGTGCAGCGCCGGCTCGGCTCCACCTCGCGCGCGCCGCGGTGGGCCATCGCCTTCAAGTTCCCGCCCGAGGAGGTCAACACCACCCTCCTCGACATCCAGGTCAACGTCGGTCGCACCGGCCGGGTCACGCCGTTCGGGGTCATGCAGCCGGTCGTCGTCGCCGGGTCCACGGTCGAGCGCGCCACGCTGCACAACGCCACCGAGGTGCAGCGCAAGGGCGTCCTCATCGGCGACACCGTGGTGCTGCGCAAGGCCGGCGACGTCATCCCCGAGATCCTCGGGCCGGTCGTCGACCTGCGCGACGGCACCGAGCGGGAGTTCGTCATGCCGACGACCTGCCCGGCGTGCGGGACCACGCTCGCCCCCGAGAAGGAGGGCGACAAGGACATCCGGTGCCCCAACAGCCGGTCCTGCCCGGCGCAGCTGCGCGAGCGGCTGTCGAGCCTGGCCGGGCGCGGGGCCTTCGACATCGAGGCCCTCGGCTACGAGGGCGCGGTCGCCCTGCTCGACTCGGGGGTCCTCGACGACGAGTCGACCCTGTTCGGCCTGACCGCCGAGGACATCGCCCGCGTCCCGCTCTACACGAGGGCGGCCAAGAAGACCGACCCCGACGACGCCGTCGTCGACGGCCGCATCCTGTCGGCCAACGGCCAGAAGCTCGTCGACAACCTCGGTCAGGCGAAGCAGCAGCCGCTCTGGCGCGTCCTCGTGGCGCTGTCGATCCGCCACGTCGGCCCCACCGCGGCCCGAGCCCTCGCCCAGCACCTCGGCTCGATGCAGCGCATCCGGGAGGCGAGCGTCGAGGAGCTCGCCGGCGTCGAGGGCGTCGGCTCGGTCATCGCCGAGGCGGTGCGCGACTGGTTCGACAAGCCGGGCAACGAGTGGCACGTCGCGATCGTCGACCGCTGGGCTGCCGACGGCGTGCGCATGGTCGACGAGCGCGACGAGTCGGTCGAGCAGACCCTCGCCGGGCTCACCGTCGTCGTCACGGGCTCGCTCGAGGGCTTCTCACGCGACGAGACCAAGGAGGCCATCCTCGCCCGTGGTGGGAAGGCCTCCGGGTCGGTCTCGAAGAAGACCGACTACGTCGTCGTCGGCGAGAACGCCGGGTCCAAGGGGGACAAGGCGCTCGAGCTCGGGCTCACCATCCTCGACGAGGCCGGGTTCCGCCGGCTGCTCGAGACGGGCACCGCCGAGTGACCCGGGTCAGTCCTGCGAGCCGCCCGCGGTGCGCAGCGCCCGCGGCGCGTTGAGGTCGAGCGCGACAGCCAGGATCCGGATGGCGAACACCAGCAGCACCGTGCCCCAGATGGTCCAGCGCGAGGTCACCCCGTAGTAGTCGGCGAGCACGACCAGGGCCGCCCCGAACAGCGCCGGCAACGCGTAGAGCTCACGCTGCAGCACCTCGGGCACCCGTCCGGCGAGAACGTCGCGCATCACCCCGCCGCCGACCGCCGTGATGCCGCCGATCAGCGTCGCGGCGAGAGCGCCGGCATCCAGGCTGAGCGCCACCAGGGCGCCGTTGACGGCGAAGATCGCGAGGCCGCCGGCGTCGAGGATGCGCACGGCATACGGCAGCCGGCGCCAGCGCACGTCGGGCTCGCGCGCCGTGACCTCCTCCCAGCGGCCGTGCAGGAGGAAGACGAGCACGGCGGCCGCGACCGCGGCGGCGAGCAGCTGCCAGTCGCTCACCGCGACCGGCGGCGTGATGCCCAGGAACAGGTCGCGGATGATGCCGCCGCCGAGCCCCGCGACCCACGCGAGCACGAGGATGCCGAACAGGTCGAGCCCGCGCCGCACGGCCACCACCGCGCCGGACAGCGCGAAGACGAAGACCCCGATGACGTCGAGCACCGCTTGGGTCGTCGCGGTGTCGGTCAGCACGGACACATCCTTCCAGCCCGCCCACCGTCCTCGAGTCGGGTGCTGAGGTGGTTGCCCGGGCGACCACCTGAGCACCCGACCCCGGAGAGGTGACCCGGAAAGGCGACCGCCCGGCATCCCCATAGACTGGCGCGCATGGCCGAACTCACCCGTGACGACGTGGCGCACCTCGCCGGTCTCGCCCGCATCGACCTCTCCGACGCCGAGCTCGACAAGATGGTGGGCGAGCTCGCCGTCATCCTCGAGTCGGTGGCCACGGTCCAGCAGGCGCCGATCGCCGACGTCGAGCCGATGAGCCACCCGATGCCGATCGTCAACGTGACCCGCCCCGACGTCGTGCGCCCCTCGCTCTCCCCGCAGGCCGCGCTCTCGGGCGCCCCCCAGAGCGAGCAGCAGCGCTTCGCCGTCCCGCGCATCCTCGACGAGGAATGAGCAGTGGCGCCGCGCGCCGGAACCCGTGACCTCCTGACGTCCCAGAGCCGAAAGTCGTGATGTGACCTCCACCGACCTCACCCGGTCCACCGCCGCCGAGCTCGCCGACCTCCTCGCCCAGGGGAGCGTGTCGGCGCGCGAGGTGGCCCAGGCCCACCTCGACCGCACGGCCGCCGTCGACGGCGAGGTGCACTCCTACCTCCACGTCGACACCGGGGGCGCGCTCGACCAGGCCGACGCCGTCGACCGCCGCCGGGCCTCGGGGGAGTCGCTGCACCGGCTCGCCGGCGTGCCGATCGCGGTCAAGGACGTCATGGCCACCCAGGGCCTGCCGACCACGTGCGGGTCCAGGATCCTGCAGGGCTGGGTGCCGCCGTACGACGCCACCCTGGTGACCCGCCTGCGCGAGGCCGGGATGCCGATCCTCGGCAAGACCAACATGGACGAGTTCGCGATGGGCTCGTCCACCGAGCACAGCGCCTACGGCCCGAGCCACAACCCGTGGGACCTCGAGCGGATCCCCGGCGGGTCCGGCGGCGGGTCGTCATCCGTCGTGGCGTCGTTCCAGGCGCCGCTCGCGATCGGCACCGACACCGGTGGCTCGATCCGCCAGCCCGCTGCCGTCACCGGCACGGTCGGGACCAAGCCCACCTACGGCGGGGTCTCGCGCTACGGCCTCGTCGCGCTCGCGAGCTCGCTCGACCAGGCGGGCCCGTGCACCCGCACGGTGCTCGACGCCGCCCTGCTCCACGAGGTGATCGCCGGGCACGACCCGATGGACTCCACCTCGATCGACGCCCCGGTGCCGGCGCTCGTCGAGGCGGCCCGGCGCGCCGACGTGCAGGGCCTGCGGATCGGCATCGTGCGAGAGCTCACCGGCGAGGGGTTCCAGGCCGGGGTGCAGACCCGCTTCGACGAGGCCGTGCAGCACCTGGTCGACGCCGGGGCCGAGGTCGTCGAGGTCTCGTGCCCGAGCTTCACCTACGCGCTGGCCGCCTACTACCTGATCCTGCCCAGCGAGGCGTCGAGCAACCTCGCCAAGTTCGACGCCATGCGCTACGGCCTGCGGGTCAGCCCGCAGGGCATCGAGGCGCCCAGCGCCGAGCAGGTCATGGCAGCCACCCGCGACGCCGGCTTCGGCGACGAGGTCAAGCGGCGGATCATCCTGGGCACCTACGCCCTCTCCAGCGGCTACTACGACGCCTACTACGGCTCGGCCCAGAAGGTGCGCCGGTTGATCGCCGACGACTTCACCGCCGCGTTCGACAAGGCCGACGTGCTCGTCAGCCCCACGGCGCCGACCACGGCGTTCAAGCTGGGCGACAAGCTCGACGACCCGATGGCGATGTACCTCAACGACATCGCGACGATCCCGGCCAACCTGGCCGGCATCCCCGGCATGTCGGTGCCGAGCGGGCTGGCCCCCGAGGACGGCCTGCCGACCGGCTTCCAGATCCTCGCGCCGGCCATGCAGGACCAGCGCCTGTACGCCGTGGGGGCCGCCCTCGAGGCGCGCCTCACCGCCGCGTGGGGTGGACCGATCCTCGACCGCGCCCCGCTGCTGGGCGCTCAGCAGGCCCGACCGGCACGACGACCAAGGAGGCCTGAGCGATGACGACCAGGCACACGCGGAGGCCACGGTGCCCTTCGACGACGCGATCGCCACCTACGACCCGGTCATGGGGCTCGAGGTGCACGTCGAGCTCAACACGGCCACGAAGATGTTCTGCGGCTGCCCGACCGAGTTCGGCGCCGAGCCCAACACCCAGACCTGCCCGGTCTGCCTCGGCCTGCCCGGGGCGCTGCCGGTGGTCAACGTCAAGGCCGTCGAGTCGGCGATCCGGATCGGGCTGGTGCTCAACTGCCAGATCGCCCCGTGGTGCCGGTTCGCCCGGAAGAACTACTTCTACCCGGACATGCCGAAGAACTTCCAGACCTCGCAGTACGACGAGCCGATCGCCTTCGACGGGTTCCTCGACGTCGAGCTCGACGACGGCACGGTCTACCGGGTCGAGATCGAGCGGGCGCACATGGAGGAGGACACCGGCAAGTCGCTGCACGTGGGCGGCTCCACGGGTCGCATCCACGGCGCCACGCACAGCCTCGTCGACTACAACCGGGCCGGCATCCCCCTCATCGAGATCGTCACCAAGCCGATGATGGGCGCGGGGGAGCGGGCCCCGGAGATCGCGCGGGCCTACGTGGCCACGCTGCGCGACCTGCTCAAGGCGCTCGACGTCTCCGACGTGCGGATGGAGCAGGGCTCGATGCGCTGCGACGTCAACCTGTCGCTGATGCCCAAGGACGCCACGAAGCTGGGCACCCGCTCCGAGACCAAGAACGTCAACTCGCTGCGCTCGGTCGAGCGGGCCGTGCGCTACGAGGTCGGCCGTCACGCCGCCATCCTGGACACGGGCGGCTCGGTCGTGCAGGAGACGCGGCACTGGCACGAGGACACCGGGGTCACGACGTCCGGGCGGATCAAGTCCGACGCCGACGACTACCGCTACTTCCCCGAGCCCGACCTCGTTCCGGTCGCGCCGTCACGCGAGAGCGTCGACGCGCTGCGGGGAACCCTTCCCGAGCCGCCGGCCGCTCGGCGCAAGCGGCTGCAGGCCGACTGGGGCTTCGCCGACCTCGAGATGCGCGACGTCGTCAACGCCGGGCTCGTCGAGCTCGTCGAGGAGACCGTGGCCGCGGGCGCCTCGCCGGCGGCGGCGCGCAAGTGGTGGTCGGGCGAGATCGCCCGCCGCGCCAACGCCGACGGGGTCGACGTGCCGTCGTACGCCGCGGGGCTGGGTGTGGGGCCGGCATCCGTCGTCGAGCTCGAGGGCCTCGTCACCTCGGGTCGGCTCAACGACGCCATGGCCCGCCAGGCGTGGGAGGGCGTGCTCTCGGGTGAGGGAACCCCGACCGAGGTGGCCGACGCACGAGGTCTCGCGCTCTCGCAGGACACCGGTGCGCTCGAGGCGGCGGTGGACTCCGTGATCGCGGCCAACCCCGACGTCGCCGACAAGATCCGTGACGGGAAGGTCGCAGCGGTGGGTGCGCTCATCGGCCAGGTGATGCGTGAGATGAAGGGCCAGGGCGACGCCGCCGCGGCCCGGGCCCTGATCCTGGAGCGCCTCGGCCAGGCCTGACCCGCGCGCCCCAACTTTCTCGCGCGCCCCAACTTTCCCGCCCGATCCCGGAACCTTCACGTTCGCACCGGAACGGTTGTCCCGCGAAGGTGAAGGTTCCGGTGTGAGGCCGGACCGGGCCGTCGTGCCCGGCACCGGCTCTGGCACGACGCCCCGATCTGGGCGCCGACAACGGTTCGGCATCCTCCCAGCAGGTCGTCGGCGGGCTACCAGACTGCGCCGCTACCCTCGCCACCGTGACGACGGCCCGCAGACCCGCCTGGCGCGCGGCCGTGACGGCCGTCGTGCTGCTCGCCATCGGTCTCGGCGTCGCCCTCGGCGTCGGCAGCGCTCTCGGCATCAGCGCCGAGCCGGTCGACGGCATGGATGCCGTGTCGCACCCGGTCGGCACGGTCGCCCCCGCGGTGCCGCCTCCCACGATCGAGGTGCTCGACCACCCGGGCACCGAGCGGACCACGGTCGCCCTCGACGAGCTCACCGATGCCGTCTCCTCGGCACCGAAGCGGCAGGGCCGCGCCACCCTCACCCTGCGCGCCGGCGACGGCGACACCGACGACGACACCTACCGCCTGGGCGGCAACGCCTCGGCGCTCGAGGTGACCGCGGCGAGTGAGAGCGGCGCGGTGCGTGCCGTCTACGACCTCGCGGCCGCCGTGCGCAGCGGGCACGCCGTCACGGAGCACCTCGGCGACGAGGTCCGCTCGCGCCTGCCGTTCCGGATGGTCGACCTGGGCGCCGTCGGCGTGACTCCCGACCCGGCGGAGTGGGAGAGCGGCACCGACTACTCGCACGCGTCGAAGGCGTTCGCCGACGTCATCCTGCCGACCGCCCCCTACGTCGACCAGGCGGCGCTCGCGAAGGCCTACACCGACTACGACACCTTCCTGCGGCACAGCCTCGCCAACGGCTACACCGCGGTCGCGTTCCCCGGGTTCATCGAGTTCGTCACCCTGCAGGGCGCCCCCGACGGTCCGGTGTACGCCGAGGGCGACGAGCACGTCGCACGGGCGCTGGCGATGCGGAAGGCCTTCACGCCGTTCTGGGACCGTGCCCAGGAGCTCGGGATGAAGGTCGTCCTGCGCACCGACATGCTCACCCTCACCACCCCCCTCGAGACATACCTCACCGAGCACGTCGGCTCGCTCGACACCACCGACCCCGACCTCTGGGCCGTCTACACCGCCGGGCTCGACGAGCTCTACGCCGCCGCACCGTCCCTCGACGGGGTGCTCGTGCGGATCGGCGAGGCCGGGCGCGTCTACGACGTCGACGGCTGGGACTACTACTCCTCGCTCGCCGTCACCACCCCGGATGCCGTGCGCGCCATGCTCACCGCCCTCACCGGACAGGCCGAGCGCACCGACCGCGACGTCATCTTCCGGTCGTGGAGCGTGGGCGTCGGGGCCGTGGGCGACATGCACACCAACCCGCAGTCGTACGCCGCGGTGCTCGACGGCATCGACTCGCCCGCCCTGGTCGTCTCGACGAAGTACACCCTCGGTGACTTCTACAGCCACCTGCCGCTCAACGAGACGCTGCTGTCCGGCAGCCAGCGGCGGATCGTGGAGTTCCAGAGCCGTCGGGAGTTCGAGAGCTACGGCGCCTTCCCCAACGACCTCGGGGCGGAGTACCGCGACGCACTCCAGCGGCTGCTCGCCGCCAACCCGAGGATCGAGGGCGTGTGGGTGTGGACCCAGGACGGTGGCCCGTGGCGCGCCGGCCCGATGACCCTCTACCTCAAGAGCGGCTTCTGGCAGCTCTACGAGCTGAACACCTGGCTGGCGGGTTCGCTCGCGCGCGACCCCGATGCGGACGTGTCCGCCCTCACCGCCGACTGGGCCCGGCGCTGGTTCTCCGACGACCCCACCACGGTGCAGGCCATCAGCACCGCCATGGCCGGGTCGCGCGAGGCCGTCACCAAGGGCCTGTACATCGGCCCGTTCGCCGAGCAGAAGGTCAAGGCGATCGGCCTCGAGCCGCCACCGATGATGTGGATCTTCGAGTGGGACATCCTCACCGGCGACTCTGCCGTGCTCGACGTGATCTCGTCGGTGACCGGCGACCGCACCGACGAGGCCGTCGCCGAGGGCCACGAGGCGGTGTCCGCCGCCGAGCGGATGCGCACCCAGGTGGCCGGCACCGACGCGAGCACCTGGCGCGACCCGGCGATGCGCGAGGCCTTCCTCGAGCACCCTCGACTACGAGGTCGACACCCTGCAGCTCCTCGCCGAGTACCGCGAGCTCGTCCTGCGCCAGGGCCAGTGGCACGCCACCGGCTCGGCGCAGGCCCGTACCCAGTGGTCGGCCGCGCTGGAGCGCTACCGAGGGCTCGCGGCATCCCACCTCGACCGCTACCAGGGCGACGTGGACCACCCGGCCTACAACCTCACCGCGGCCGAGCTCGGCATCGCCCGCAGCGAGCGGGACCCGGCGATGGCGTGGCTGGCCCGCCTCCTGCTCGCCGTCTCGCTCGGCTGGCTGGTGGCCGGCGCGGTGCTGGGGTGGCGCAGCCGACGTACCGCTCCGAGCTCTGCTCCCGCGGCGTCCTGGCTCGCCGCCACCCGTCCGTGGCGCGCGGCGGAGGTCGGCCCACGGATGACGCGGGCTGCAGCGAGCGCTGCTCGTCGCGGTGCCCGGCGTGCTGTTGCTCGCCACCCGTGGCGTGCAGACGTCGTTCCTGGCCCCGGTGCACCTGATCGTCGTGCTCGGCGCGTGGCTCGTGCTGCTCGGCGTCGGCTGGGCCCTGCTGCGTGGCCGGGTGCCGTGGGGAGTCGTCGCGGCCGTGGGTGGAGTGCTCGTGGCCCGGTGCGCCCTGGCCCTGTTCGCGATGTCGTCGACCGGTCCCGGCGGCTACTGGTTCGCGTTCTGGACCCAGCCGCCCGAGCGCACCGTCTACGTGACCGTGGCCGTGGCGCTGTTCCTGTGGCTGCTCGTCGCAGCAGCCTGGGCCCTGTCGGTCTCGCGCGGTCGCCGCCGTGCGGCCGGCACCGTGCTCGCCGCCGTGGGCGCGGGGCTCGCCGTACCGGCATCCGCCGTGGCCCTGGTCGGGCTCGAGCGGGCGCTCACGGCGTGGAACGACCAGGTCGGGCTGCTGCCCTGGGGGCTCTCGCGGATCCTCGGCATCACCGTCTACCTGGGCATCCCCGCCGACACCGCGTGGTGGGCCGCCGGGTTGGGCGCCGTCATCCTCGTCGTGGGGCTGCTCCTGGCCCTGCCGTGGTGGTCAGCGACGCCCGCCACCGAGGATGCCGCCGAGCACGTCCCCGATGATGCTGCCGGGGTCGAAGCCGGCCGCTGACCCGCCACCGGCCGACGAGCCCGACGGCGTCGAGGACCCCCCACCGGTCGCGCTGCCGAGCACGTCGCGCAGCATGTCGTCGAGCGAGCCGGGAGTGCTGCCGCCGCCGCCGCCGGGAGCGAGGGCGAGGGCGAGGTGTCGGGCTGGGCCGCAGCCGTGCCTCCGCCGAGCCCGCCGCCACCACCCTTGAGCACCCGGTTGGCCAGCCAGGAGAGCACCATCGGGGCGAGGATCGGCAGCAGCTTCCTGACGAGGGCACCACCGGCGCCCGAGCCACCCACGGCCGGGAGGCCGCCGAGCCGGTTGACGACCTCGTCCTCCTGGTCGCCGAAGATGTGGCTGGCGATCGCGGTGCCGTCCTGCTCGTCGATCGCCGACAGGTCGGCCCCGCCGGTCAGCAGGTCGTCGTCGTGCTGGCCGAGCGCCTGGAGGATCGAGCCCGCACCCGAGGGGTCCCCGGCGTTGGCCTGGAGGCCACCGAGCAGTGCCGGGAGCACGGCGGCGGCGGCCGTGCGCACCTCGTCAGGAGAGGCCCCGACCTGCTGCGAGATCTGGTCGGCGGGCATCGCGCCGAGGATGTCGTCGACTGCGGACATGGAGGTCCCCTTCCCTCGTCGGCGGACCGGCTCCGCCTCCGAGCCAACCTAGACCCCGGGTGATCCGGGAGGCGTCCGCGTCACAGGACACCGGGGAAGGGCTGGGTGCATGATCGGGGTATGACCCGTGCAGCCCAGGACAGAACCCTCGTCCTCCTTCGCCACGCGAAGGCCGAGCAGCAGGGCTGGGACAACGACCACGAGCGCGAGCTCAGCGGGCGCGGCCGGCGCGACGCCACCGCCGCGGGGCACTGGCTGGTCGAGCACGGCATCGGTGTCGACGAGGTGCCTGTGCTCCACGTCGGAGCGCACCCAGCAGACCACCGAGAGCGTCTGGGCCAGTGGCTGCCCCGAGACCGAGGTGCACCTCGACCGCCGCATCTACCTCGCGACGCCCGAGCGCCTGCTCGAGGTCATCCACGAGGCCGACGAGGACGCCGACGTGCTCATGGTCGTCGGGCACGCACCCGGCATCCCCTCGCTCGCCGAGCTGCTCTGCGACGGCGAGGGCAGCGTCGAGGGCCACCGCAAGATGGCCGAGGGGTTCCCCACGTGCGCCGTGGCGGTGCTGCACTACGCCGGCCGCTGGTCCGACCTCGACTTCGGCAACGCCAGCCTCGAGCGGTTCCACGTGTGCCGCGACGGCGCCTGACCAAGGAGGTGCCCGTGAACCCCGCACGACAGAAGTGGGACGAGCTGTCACCGGCCCGGCAGAAGCTGGTGCTTGGGGTCGCCGTGCTCGACGCCGGCCTGCGCGCGTGGGCGCTGCTCGACCTCCGGAACCGCCCGGCCGACCAGGTCAACGGACCCAAGGCCGCCTGGGGCCTGGCGATCACCGTGGTCAGCTCGGCCGGGATCGTGCCCGCCGCCTACCTGCTCCTGGGCCGCCGGCGCAGCTAGGCCGGTGCGCCCGGCAGTGGCGTGGCGCCGCTGTCGGCCGCGGCGTCGGGGTCGGTACCCCAGCGCCTGAACACCTCGATGACGGTCAGGGCCAGGGCGGCGAGGACCGCGATGACGAGCACCCCGCCGGCACTGGGCCGGTCGCCGATGAGGACGGCGAGCACGGCCAGGGCGCCCACGGCCGCGCGCAGCGGCACGGTGTACCGGGCCGCGAACCGGCTCACCGCACCGAGCGCCCCGGTGGGACGCTGCGTCATCCCGGACAGGCGACGCGGCACCGACCGCAGGGCGACGGCGGCGCTCGACGGCCCCGCGATCCACGCGGCGAGGGCGATGACGAGGAAGAGCACCGCGGTCGAGCGCACGGCGAGCCTCAGGGGGGTGGTGACGGTGTCGAACAGCACGGTCGCCACCTGCGGCACGAGCAGCACCTTCTCGAGGTCGTCGAGGTACAGCGCTCGCAGCAGCTGGATGCCGAGCAGCAGCAGCACGAGCGTGCCGACCACCATCGAGGCGCCGATGACGAGGGCGCGCCGACGGGACGGGGCCAGCGCGATCCCCGCGACGAGGGCGAGGATGGCGAGGACCGGCAACGCCAGCCGCGAGAGGTCGAGCAGCCGTACCGCGGTCTGGGCCTTCCCGAGGTTGTCGCTCTGGAGTACGACGAACTGGGCGTTCACGGTGGGGATCCGGTCGGCGAAGGGCACCCCCTTCTCGACGAGCACCGGCTTGATGGCCGCGATGAACGCGGCGAGGTTGACCGACACCTGGCCGTTGGAGACCGAGACGCCGGCACCGGTGTTCTCACCCGTCAAGGCGGAGACGAGGCTGGCGTGGGCCTCGCGGTTGGCGGCGACCCACGCGTCCTGGAAGGTGCTCGACGCGACGAGGTTGCTCACCTGGCCCTCGGTGAACCCGTAGATGGCGTTGGAGATCGGCTCGGCGAAGGTCGACAGCTGCACCGGCAGGTTCTGGGTGACGCCCTCCACGCGCGGACGGGCCGCGATGGCGTCGAGGGTCTGGGTGGTCAGCTGCTTGACCTTGAGCTGCTCGAAGACGGCGTCGGTGATCCGCCGTGAGATCTCCTCCTGCACGGCCGCATCGCTGGCGAGCGGCTGGACCATGGCGAGGTAGTTGTCGGTGTCGAGCAGGGTCGAGCGCGTGAAGGTGGCCAGCGCCGACAGGGGGGCCAGCAGGGCGGCGACGAGCAGCAGCACGATCGAGCCGGCCCAGCGGGCCCGGTGCGGGCGGGCCGGCCGGGGCTCGGTCGTGGTGCCCTCCCGCGGAAGGCCCTGGGCGGCCACCACCGCGCGCAGGCGCACGAGCTCGGCGCGCTCGTCGTTCGTGAGGTCGCCCGTCGGGGTCGGAGCGGCGTCCACCGGGATCTCGGCCGTCTGGGCCGCCGTCGGAGCCGCCTCGGGCTCCGGTGCCGCCGCCTCCGGGGTCGGGGCCGCCTCGGGCTTCGGTGCCGACTTGCGGCGCGGCTTGGGAGCGGGCTCGGTGGGCGTGGTGCTCATGGTGGTCCCCGTCCGGGTGGTCCGGTGCGGCACCCCGGCCGCCGTCGGTCACGGCGGCCGACGGCAGGCACCGCGTCACCTGCCGACCCTAGGGAGGTCCTGGCAGGCCCCTCGTCACCCAGTGCGGGTGAACGGGCATCGTCCGGGATGCCGGGTCGCCGGCTCCGTGCGACTCCTCCCGTGCGTGGCACCCGCTCCAGTGCGGCGGACTCTCCGGCTCAGGCGTCGAGCCCGGTGGCGTCGGTGACCCACTGCCAGAAGGACTCCCGCTCGCCGGCCGACGGGCGGGTGCGGGCCAGCACGCTGGTGGGCCGTGGTCGTCGGTCGTGCCACAGCAGGCCGGACTCCGGTGCCGGCTCGGTGGCGACCAGCCAGGTCGTCGTGTCGGTGCCGACCGCGTCGGAGCGCAGCACCGGGCGCAGCGCGGCGGAGAACCGGGGGAGCGAGGCGTCCAGGCCGGGGGTGCTCGCCCACCCCGGGTGCGTGGCGTGCACGGAGACGCCGGATGCCGTGGCCCAGCGCCGCGCCAGCACCGGCAGCAGCTCGACCTGGCCCCGCTTGCTGCGCGCGTAGGCGGACCGTCCCGCTGTACTCGCCGTGCTCGAAGTCGGGGTCGAGCACCGGCAGCGCCTGGGTGTACATGCCGCCCGAGGTCACGAACACCACCCGCCCGGCGTCCGCCGAGAGCGCCGGCAGCAGCAGCTCGGTCATCAGCACCGGCCCGAGCACGTGCAGCGCCATCGTCAGCTCGTGGCCCTGCGCCGACGTCGTGCGCGTCTCCGGCAGCGCGCCGGCGTTGTGAATGAGGGCGCGCAGCGGCACCCCGGAGGCCAGGAAGGTTTCGGAGAACGACCGCACCGACTCGAGACTGGACACGTCGCAGACCCACACGCGTGCGGCTCCCGCCCGACCGACGGCGGCGTCCACCTCCCCGGCGACCCGCTCGCCGCGTGCCGCGTCGCGGACGACCAGGTGCACGGTGGCACCCAACGCGGCGAGGTCGAGCGCGCTGCGCCGGCCCAGTCCCGACGAGGACCCGGTCACGGCGACGTGGCGCCCGGCCAGCGCACCGGCGTGCGGGTCGGCGGGCCAGGTCGGCAGGTGACGGCGCACGGCGTACCCGACCCGGCTGAAGCCGGGGGCGACCGTGCGGTCGAGGAGGGTGTCGAGAGCGCGGGACGCCCTGTGGGAGAGACCGGTCACATCAGGGCGCGCATCGCGGCGGTCGCGCCGCGCAGGTAGCGCTCGACGACGACCCGCTCGTCGTCGGACAACGAGGAGTCGAGCTCGGACAGGCCCGCGAACATCGGGGCCAGCAGGGTGAAGACCTCGACCCGACCCGACGCGGTGATGACGACCTCGGTGCGGCGCCCGTCGTCCGGGTGCGGCCGTCGCTCGGCATGTCCGCGGGCCACGAGCCGGTCGACCACCCCCGAGGACGCCGCCGACGTGACGCCCAGGGCGCGGGCCAGCTCGACCGGCCCCATCGGGGTGTCCATCAGGTGGCGCAGCGAGTGCAGCTCGGAGGTGGACAAGCCCGCCTGTCGGGCCACCTCGTGCGGCACCTGGGCCGCGACGTCGACGAGCTCCTGCAGGGCGTCGAGCGAGCCGGAGGGTCGGTAGTCGGGCACGACCGAGCGGACGTCGGTCGGAACCTTCGACGGGTTTGCGTCCACGGGCGGGGTGTCCCTAATATCGCTAATCTACTGAGCAACTTGGTGAATCATCATCTGAGTCACCACGTGAAGCACCACCGTACCAAGGGAGAGCACCGATGGGCAGGTTCGCGCACCTCATCACGCGGAAGTGGGTGGCCGGGCTGCTTGCCCTGTTCGCCATCCTCGGCACCGGCGCCGTCATCGGGTTGGTCGGTCAGGCGGAGTCACCGGCCACCGGCACCGCGGCCCTGCCGACCGGCACGGACAGCCGGGAGGCGGCTGAGCTGCGCGACCAGCTGCCCGAGGCGGAGGGCTCGGCCGCCGTGGTCCTCTACAGCAGCGACCAGCCCCTCTCCGCGGACGCGCTCGCCGCGGTGCAGGAGCAGGCCCGCACGCTGCCCGGAGCCACCGGCGCACCCGCCGTGGTGTCCGAGGACGGCACGGCGGCAACGGTCGTCGTCCCCGTCACGACCGATGATGCCGTCGAGACGGCTGAGGTCGTCACCGACCTGCGCACGGCCGCGGCAGCGGACCTCCCCGAGGGCGTGACCGCGCAGGTCACCGGGCCGGCGGCGATCCAGGCCGACCTCGCCGCGGTGTTCGACGGGGCGAACTTCCGCCTGCTGGCCGCCACGGCCTCGGTGGTGGCGATCCTGCTCGTGATCACCTACCGCAGCCCGTTCCTCTGGCTCGTGCCGCTGACCGTCGTCGGCGTCGCAGACCAGCTGGCCGCCGTGCTGGCCACGCACACCCTGGCCGCGTTCGACGTGCTCTGGGACGAGTCGACGATCGGCATCCTCTCGGTGCTCGTCTTCGGTGCCGGCACCGACTACGCACTGCTGCTGATCAGTCGCTACCGCGACCAGCTGCGGGTCACGGCGGACCGCCGTGAGGCGATGGCCGTCGCCCTCACCCGCACCGCCGAGGCAGTGCTCTCCAGCGCTGCCACCGTGGTGCTCGGCCTCCTCACCCTGCTGCTGTCGCTCTTCCCGGCCACCCGAGGGCTCGGCCTGGCCTGCGCCGTCGGCGTCGTCGTGGCGGCGACCTTCGCCCTCGTGGTGCTGCCGGCCGCCCTGGTCGTCTTCGGCCGCTGGATCTTCTGGCCGAAGGTGCCGCACGTGGGCGAGGCCGGCCTGGCCGACGGCCACTCGTTCTGGCGTCGGGTCGGGGATGCCGTCGCCAAGCGCCCCGCCGGGTTCGTCACCGTCACGGTGATCGTCCTCGGCGTCATGGCCGGTGGCATCACCCAGATCCAGACCGGGCTCGACCAGGCCGACCAGTTCCTCAAGAAGCCGGAGGCCATCGCCGCGAGCGAGCGGCTGGCGCAGTCCTTCCCCGCCGGCGCCGCCGACCCGGCCTACGTGATGACCCGCGGCGACGGTGACGCCGTCGCCGAGACCGTGGGCCAGGTCAAGGGGGTCAGTGCGGTGCGCGTGGCCGCCACCGGCAACGGCGTGACCGAGGTCGACGCCGTCATCGACGCGCAGCCCGGCTCGGACGCCGCCTCCGACACCGTGCTGGCCCTGCGCGACGCCGTCGCCGGCACGCCCGACACCCACGTGGGGGGAACCGAGGCGGTCGCCCTGGACGCGTCTGACGCCCACCGTCGCGATCTCCAGGTGATCCTGCCGGTCATCCTGCTGCTCGTGCTCCTCGCCCTGGGCGCACTGCTGCGCTCGGTCGTGGCGCCGGTCGTGCTCGTGGCCACCGTGGTCGCGACCTACCTCGCCAGCCTCGGGCTGTCGTGGGTCATCTTCACCAACGTGCTGGGCTTCGAGCGCCTCGACGACGGTGTCCCCCTGCTCGCCTTCGTGTTCCTGGTGGCGCTCGGCGTCGACTACAACATCTTCCTGGTGACCCGGGCAGCCGAGGAGGCCCGCGGGCACGGCGCCGACCAGGGGATGCTGCGCGCGCTCGCGGCGACCGGTGGCGTCATCACGAGCGCCGGCATCCTGCTCGCCGCCGTCTTCGCGGTGCTCGGTGTGCTGCCGTTGGTCGTGCTCGCCCAGCTCGGCGTCGTCATCTGCGTGGGCGTGCTCCTCGACACCCTCGTCGTGCGCACCGTGCTGGTGCCGGCCCTCGCGCTCCTCCTCGGCGACCGGTTCTGGTGGCCGCGCGTGGTGGGCGGCGCGGCGCTGCCGCCCGGGGCTGCCGACGTCGAGGGCACCCCGGTGGGCGTGGGCGCCCGATGACCGCGGCGCGGGTGCTGCTCGCCGGTGCGGTGCTCGCCGTCGTGGTGGCCTACGCCGCGCTCGCGGTCCGGTGGACGTCAGTGGGCTCCGCCTGGTACCGGTCGCTCCCGCGGCCACGGTGGCAGCCGCCGGACCTCGTCTTCGGCGTCATCTGGCCGCTGAACTTCGGGGCCCTCGCGGTCGTCGGCCTCGTCGTGGCGCTCGCGTGCCCGCCCGCGGCCGGACTGCGCTGGCTGGCCCTGTTGGCCACCTCGGTGGCGCTGGCGCTCGGGTGGGCACACGCCTTCTACGTGCGGCACGACCTCGGCCGGGCGGCCGCGCTGCTCGCCGGTGCGGCCGTGCTCACCTGGGCGCTCGTCGTGCTGACCCATGATCTCGTGCCGTGGGCGGGCTGGGCCCTGGTGCCGTACGCCGCCTGGCTCACCGTCGCGACGAGTCTGGCCGTGGGCTACTGGCGTCTCGTCGAGCGGGACGCACTCCCGGTCGTGCCAAGTCCTGCGTCGCGAGTGCATCCACGAACACCCTCGGACCGGAAGTAGGGGTGAGGTCGCAGTGCCGCGACCGCACCCACGAGAGAGGACCGTCCGATGAACCTGCGTCGCCTCGGCGTCATCGCCACCACGCTCGGCCTGGCCACCACGGCCGCCATCGCCGTCGCCCCCGCCGCCACCGCCAGCACCACCGGCACCCTGGGCACCAAGAGCCTGGCCAGTGTCCTGCTGGCGGACGGCAACAAGTTCGACCGGAACTGGTACGACTACGACATCGTCACCGAGGCCGTCCTCGCCGTGCTGGCCGCAAAGCCCAGCAGCCCCGTCGGCCTGCTCACGGACGGCACGGTGCCCCTGACGGCGTTCCTCCCCAACGACCGGGCCTTCCAGGTGCTCGCCTACGACCTCACGAAGAAGTGGCCCACGACCGAGGAGAAGACGTTCAACGCCCTCGTCGACGCCGTGGGCGTCGACGCCATCGAGCAGGTGCTGCTCTACCACGTCATCCCGGGAGCCACCCTCACCAAGAGCGACGCCGTCAACGCCAACGGCGCGGTGCTCACCACGGCCCAGGGCGGCACGATCAAGGTGCGGGTCTACAGCAAGTACGGGCCGATCGTCGAGCTGCGCGACCAGGACGCCAACGACGTCAACCCGTTCCTCAACCCGCTCGCCCTGAACATCAACAAGGGCAACCGGCAGATCGCGCACGGCATCATCTTCGTGCTGCGACCCGTCGACCTCTGAGCCGCGAGCCCGCACGCCGTGGTCGTCACCACGACCGGGTTGGGGGTGGCCGCCCTCGTGGCGGCCGCCCCCCTCGGTCGTCCCGGCCCCCGGGTGCCGGGTGGGTCGGAGGCGATTCTGGCGGGGACGAGCACGACGGGAGGGGGGCCACCTATCGTGGAGCAGGTGAGCACCGGTGAGCAGGTCGACGTCGACGACCTCGCCCTCCGTCTGCGCGACGGCTCACGCGACGCTCTCGCCGAGGCCTACCGCGAGTGGTCCGCGCTCGTGCACACCCTGGCGCTGCGGTCACTGGGCAACCACCACGACGCCGAGGACGTCACCCAGCAGGTGTTCGTCGCGGCCTGGCGCAGCCGCCACACGCTGCGCCCGGAACGCGGCACGGTCGCGGGATGGCTGGTGGGCATCACCCGCCACACGGTGGCCGACCTGCACGCCAAGCGGGCTCGCCAGGCGAGGGACGCCGCGGCGGTCGCCGCCCAGTCGCTCCCGCACCAGCACGCAGCGGCACCCGACGACCAGCTGGCAGCTCGTCTCGTGCTCCACGACGAGCTCGGGCGGCTCGGGGAGCCACGCGGCACGGTCGTGCGGATGGCGTTCCTCGAGGACCTGACCCACGAACAGATCGCCGAGCGGCTCGACCTGCCGCTCGGCACCGTCAAGAGCCACGTGCGGCGTGGTCTCATCCGACTGAGGACCCGCCTGGAGGAGGTGAACCGTGAGCCATCCTGACGACGACGCGCTCGCAGGGCTCGCCCTGGGCGAGCCGGCTCCGCCCGAGGTCGCCGAGCACGTGCGCGGCTGCGCGTCGTGCTCCGACGCACTCGCCACCCTGCGCGACACGATCACCACGCTGCGCGCTCCGGTGCCAGAGCTGGTGGCCCCGCCCGTCTCCGTCTGGGATGCCGTGGGCGCCGAGATCGACCGCGGTCCCGGCGTGCGGTCGACGCTCCACCTCGACCACGTCCGCGACGTCGACCTCGTCCGCGGGGGCGGAGCCGCCGGCATCCCCGTCCGCGGTCGATGACGACCTGGCCCGGCAGCGCGCGATCCGTGGCGTCCCGGGTGCCCGAGACGCCCGCGGCGGCCGACGCCGGTTCCCCGTGGCGTGGGTGGCAGGGGCGGCGGCGGCCGGCCTCGTCGTCGGCGTCCTCGGCGCCCGTGCCCTCGACGACGGGCAGGGCGACCCCGTGGTCACCGTCGCGACGACGAGCCTGGACACCCTCGACACCCAGCAGGCCAAGGGCACCGCCGACGTCGTGCGGCGCGACGGCCAGCTCGACCTCACCGTGAGCACCCAGCGGATCGACCCCGACGGGGGCTACCTCGAGGTGTGGCTGATCAACAAGGACCTCAAGCGGATGGTGTCGGTGGGCGTGCTCGAGCAGGGTTCGGACGGGCAGTCCTTCGCGATCCCGCAGGAGCTTCTCGACCAGGGCTACGTCATCGTCGACATCTCCCGCGAGGGCTTCGACGGCGCTCCCCAGCACTCGGGAGACAGCGTGGTCCGGGGCACCCTGGCGACCTGAGCGAGCCATCCAGCGGGACAACGGCCGGAACGCCCCGTGCGCACGACGGCCCCGAACCTAGGATGGGCGGTATGACGACGTCCCCCGACATCAAGCCCCGCAGCCGCGACGTCACCGACGGTCTGGAGAAGACCGCCGCGAGGGGGATGCTGCGCGCCGTCGGCCTGGGCGACGACGACTTCGCCAAGCCGCAGATCGGGGTCGCGAGCTCGTGGAACGAGATCACCCCGTGCAACCTGTCGCTCGACCGGCTGGCCAAGGCCGTCAAGGACGGCGTGCACGCGGGCGGCGGCTACCCGCTGGAGTTCGGCACCATCTCGGTGAGCGACGGCATCGCGATGGGCCACGAGGGCATGCACTTCTCGCTGGTGAGCCGCGAGATCATCGCTGACTCGGTCGAGACCGTCATGCAGGCCGAGCGGCTCGACGGCTCGGTGCTGCTGGCCGGGTGCGACAAGTCCCTGCCCGGCATGCTGATGGCCGCGGCCCGGCTCGACCTGTCGTCGGTCTTCCTCTACGCCGGGTCGATCCTGCCCGGCATCGCCAAGATGAGCGACGGCTCGGAGCGCACCGTCACGATCATCGACGCGTTCGAGGCCGTCGGCGCCTGCGCCCGAGGGCTGATGAGCCGCGCCGACGTCGACGCCATCGAGCGCGCCATCTGCCCCGGCGAGGGTGCCTGCGGCGGCATGTACACCGCCAACACGATGGCCTCGGTCGCCGAGGCGATCGGCATGTCCCTACCCGGGTCGGCCGCCCCGCCGGCCACCGACCGCCGGCGCGACGGCTACGCCCGCAAGTCGGGCGAGGCCGTCGTCGAGCTGCTGCGCCGCGGCATCACCGCCCGCGACATCATGACCAAGGAGGCGTTCGAGAACGCCATCGCGGTCGTCATGGCCTTCGGCGGCTCGACCAACGCCGTGCTGCACCTGCTCGCGATCGCCCACGAGGCCGACGTCGACCTGAGCCTGGCCGACTTCTCGCGGATCGGTCGCAAGGTCCCCCACCTGGCCGATGTCAAGCCCTTCGGGTCCTACGTCATGACCGACGTCGACCGGGTCGGTGGCGTCCCCGTGGTCATGCGCGCCCTGCTGGATGCCGGTCTGCTGCACGGCGACTGCCTCACCGTCACCGGCCGCACGATGGCCGAGAACCTCGCCCACATCGCGCCGCCCGACGTCGACGGCAAGGTCGTGCGCGCCATGAGCGAGCCGATCCACCGCACCGGCGGCATCACCATCCTGATGGGCTCGCTCGCCCCCGAGGGGGCGGTCGTGAAGTCGGCCGGGTTCGACTCGGACGTCTTCGAGGGCACCGCGCGCGTCTTCGACGGCGAGCGCGCCGCGATGGATGCCGTCGAGGACGGCACCCTCGTGGCCGGCGACGTCGTCGTGATCCGCTACGAGGGTCCCAAGGGTGGCCCGGGCATGCGCGAGATGCTCGCGGTCACGGGAGCGATCAAGGGCGCCGGGCTCGGCAAGGACGTGCTGCTGCTCACCGACGGCCGCTTCTCCGGTGGCACCACCGGGCTGTGCGTCGGCCACGTCGCGCCCGAGGCCGTCGACGAGGGGCCGATCGCCTTCGTGCGCGACGGTGACGGCATCCGGCTCGACGTCGAGAAGGGGCTGCTCGACCTGCTGGTCGACGACGCCGAGCTCGAGCGCCGCCGCGCCGAGGGCGTCACCCACCCCGCGCCCAAGTACACCCGCGGTGTCCTCGCCAAGTACCGCCGCCTCGTCGGCAGCGCCAGCAAGGGCGCCGTGTGTGACTGAGCTGCCGCAGGAGGTCCCAGCCCTCGAGCTGGTGGACCTCGTCAAGGAGTTCAGGGGGAGGCGGGTCGTCCACGGCCTGTCGCTCGTGGTCCCGCGCGGGTCGCTGTACGGGCTGGTCGGGCCCAACGGCGCCGGCAAGACGACCACGCTGTCGATGGCCACCGGGCTGCTGCGACCCGACGGCGGCACCGCCCGGATCCTGGGGCACGACGTCTGGGCCGACCCGGCGCAGGCCAAGGCCGTCATGGGCATCTCGCCCGACGGCATGCGGCTGTTCGAGCAGCTGTCGGGACGTGAGCTGCTCACCTACGTCGGTGCACTGCGCCGGATGCCGCGCGACGTCACCGCCGCCCGGGCCGACGAGCTGCTCACGGTGCTCGACCTCGCCGACGACGCGAGCACCGTGGTGGCCGACTACTCCGCCGGCATGGTGAAGAAGATCAGCCTGGCCGCCGCGCTCATCCACGCGCCCCGGCTGCTGGTGCTCGACGAGCCGTTCGAGGCGGTCGACCCGGTGTCGGGGCAGACGATCCGCACCATCCTGCGACGCTACGTGGCCAGCGGAGGCACGGTCGTGATGTCGAGCCACGTCATGGAGCTCGTCGAGGGGCTGTGCGACCGGGTGGCCGTGATCGCGGGCGGGCGGGTGCTCGCCGAGGACACGACCGCGGGGATCACCCGGGGCGGGTCCCTGCACCAGCGGTTCCTCGAGCTCGTCGGGGCCACTGACTCCGCCGGCGAGGGACTGACGTGGTTGGGCTGATCGTCCGGCTGCGGTTCGCCATGTGGCGCACCGCGATGTCACGCAGTGCGCTCCACCTGACCTCGTCGGTCCTCGGCGGGCTCGCCGCCCTCGGGGTGCTGGGGGTGCTCGGCCCCGGGCTGGTGCTGCTGTCGCAGCGCCCGCTGCGCATCACCGCGCTGACCGTCCCGCTCTTCACGGTGATCACCCTGATGTGGACCGTCCTCAGCCTGATCGCCACCGGTGTCGACGCGATCCTCGACCCGGCGCGCTTCTCGGTGCTGCCCCTGCGCGCCGGCGAGCTCGCGCGCGGGCTGCTCGCGGCCGCGTGCACCGGCATCCCGGCCGTCATGCTGATCGGGCTCGGGCTGGCCCAGGTGGGGTCGTGGCTCGGGTATCCGGCAGCGGTGCCGGCCGCGCTGGTCGGAGGCGTGCTGGGGGTGCTGACCGCGATCCTCCTCTCCCGCGCGGTCACCAGCGCCCTGGCCCGGGTGATGAGCACTCGCGTCGGGCGCGTGCTCGGGGCGGCGGTCGTGGCGGTGGTCACGCTCATCCCGCTCATGATGAACACGCTGCTGACGACCGGGTCCCTGGGTGCCGACCTGAACAGCTTCGACGCCACCCAGTCCGCCGTCGTGGCGTCGTGGACCCCCTTCGGGTGGGCGTGGTCGCTTCCCTTCGACGTCGCCACCGGCAGGTGGGCGTCGTTCGTCGTGCACCTGGTCCTCGCGGTCTCGTTCGTCGCCCTGCTGTATGCGGTCTGGGTGCGGCTGCTCGCCCGCACGCTCACCTCGCCGCTCACGAGCTCCGGCGGGCAGCGGATCGGCCGGGGGCGGCTGCTGCCGGTGCTGCTCGGCACGTCCCCGACCGCCTCGATCGCCGCGCGTCGGGTGCGCGCCTGGTACCGCGACAGCCGGCTGGTCGGCATCGCCCTGCGCACCTTCGTGCTGCCCGTCTTCTTCGTCGTGCAGGCGGTGTTCACGGGCACCCCCGGGCTGGCCGGCGTCGGCCTGGTCACGCTGGCCGTGTTCGCCGGGCTGACCCTGATGAACGACCTCGCTTTCGACGGGCCAGCCTGGTGGCTGCACGTCGCCGTCGGCGTGCGCGGGTGGGAGGACCGGCTCGGCCGGGCGATCGCCTCGACCGTGGTGTTCGGGCCGGTCGTCGTGCTGACCTTCGTCGTCAGCGTGGTGCTCGGCGTCATCTCGAACCCGGTGTCGTGGCTGACCGTGGTCGTCGTGTCGTTCTTCGCCAGCCTGGGCCTGGCCGTCGGCGTGGGTGCGGTGCTCCCGGGCACGGCACCACGCACCGGCGGCAACCCGTTCGCCGCGACGTCGGGCGGAGCCGCGCAGGGTTGCCTGACCGCGATCGTGTCGTTCGTCGGGCCGATGCTGCTCACCATCCCGGCCGTGGTGCTGGCGATCGTGGCGTCCGGCTCGCAGGCCGGCCGCTGGGTGGGCCTCGCGGTCGGGCGTCGTCTACGGGCTGGGCCTGCTCGCGGTGGGCGTGGCCCTCGGGGGAGCCCGGATCGACCGTCGCGCCCCGGAGCTGCTCGGCCAGCTGGCCTCCGCCCAGATCTGACCCGCGCCCCAACTTTCTCGCCCGATCCCGGAACCTTCAGGTTCGCACCGGAACCGTTCCGGCGCGAAGGTGAAGGTTCCGGTGCGAAGCCGGTTCGGGTGCGCAGCCGGTTCCGGTCAGGCCGACTCGGGGGAGGCCGGCTCCGGGTCGGAGTGGTCGTGCTCGGCGCGCACCGCCGCCACCGGCGCGTAGCGGTCGTGCATCGTGACGAGCAGCGAGAGCAGCAGCACGAAGAAGAACGTGGCCGACAGGTCGAGGGCCCCACCGCCCAGGATCAGCCGGGCGACCAGCACGAGCACGGCGTTGACGACCACACGCGCCCCGAAGTCGCCGGCCAGCCCCTCGCGCGTCCCGGTGCGCTTCGCGGCGGCGATCGAGATCGCGGCGTTGGCGACGACGAAGACGGCGACGCCGACGAACATCCGCAGGTCGGACACCTCGAGCCCGGGCAGGATGCGCGCGTAGATCGTCGAGAGCAGGCCGATGAGCACGACCTTCTCCACGGTCGACCACGAGAGCACCCGGACGTTGGCCACGGTCCACGCGTCGCGCTCGGCGGCCGTGTCCATCTCGTCGGGCAGCGGGTCGGCCGCGAGGTGCCACGACCAGTCCACCGGCAGCAGGCGCGGGCGCACGAAGAACCACAGGATCGCCAGGCCCACGAGGACCGCACCGATGACGAAGGGCGCGAACCACGACACGTCCTGCCAGGTGTCGGTGAAGTCGAGCTGGGCCACGTGGATCCAGTACTCCTGGGGCAGCTTGACGAAGACCCAGATGCAGGCGGCGGTGACGAGCCAGAAGCGAGCGCTGAACCGGCGCGGGTCCCAGCGCAGCCGCACCAGCTCGTAGGCGATGAAGAAGTACTCGAAGGTGTTGGGGAAGATCAGCAGGAGCGTGCGGTTGCCGGTGATCTCGAAGGCCATCACCCCGACCATCCGGTAGAAGAACAGGAACCTCGAGATGCCGACCGCCGAGCTGCGCGTCCAGTTCTGCAGCGAGGCCAGGAAGGCGATGGACAGGTAGAACAGGTCCATCGCCTTGTCGTAGTTCTGGTAGCCCGGGGGGTCGAAGCCGAACCGCTGGAAGACCGACTGGTCGATGCCGTCGAGCACCAGGCACGCCAGGACCGCCGGCAGTGGCCACTTCGGGATGAAGAGCGGGACCAGGAAGCGCAGCCCGACGACGATGACGAAGACGACGGTGGCCTCGGTCGACATCCTGGGTTCTCCCGTGCTCGAGAAGGTGGTCGCTCGACGACCGCCGACGTGAGGCTAACCGAGCCCGCGGCCGGCGACCGCCTCGCACCGGCGAGTTCACCCCGAGAGGGTGAGCGACCTCACGGTTCCGGATCGTGGGACCGGCCGTCTCGCGGGTTGACACGGCATACGGGCCGGGGGAGAGTTCACCTGTGGCCCTAGTCCTCGTACTTTCCCGGCGCGTCTGATCGAGTTCAGATCTGACGCGCTCCCTCCGTCGTCCCGCCACGGGACTGGAGGGTTTTTTTGTGCACGGATGACGGCCGCGAGCAGCGGCAGACCCAGGAAGCGGTGACAGCAGTGAGCGAGACCAGGCCGGCGACGCCGGTGGCCCCAGTGCCTCCGAGCGCCCCCAGCGCCCAGAGCACCCCGAGCGCTCCGAGCCCCGCGCAGGTGGCGCAGCAGGCACGGGCGCGCACGCCGATCGAGGTGACCGGCGCCCAGAGCCTGGTGCTCTCGCTCGAGGCGATGGAGGTCGACACCGTCTTCGGCATCCCGGGCGGGGCGATCCTGCCGGCCTACGACCCGCTGCTCGACTCGGTCAAGGTGCGCCACATCCTCGTTCGCCACGAGCAGGGTGCCGGCCACGCCGCCGAGGGCTATGCCGCCGCGACCGGCAAGGTCGGCGTCTGCATGGCGACCTCGGGCCCGGGCGCGACCAACCTGGTCACGCCGCTCGCCGACGCCCACATGGACTCCGTGCCGATCGTCGCCATCACCGGTCAGGTCAGCTCGGCGTCCATCGGCACCGACGCGTTCCAGGAGGCCGACATCCGCGGCATCACGATGCCGATCACCAAGCACAACTACCTCGTGACCGACGCCGACCAGATCCCGCGGGTGATCGCCGAGGCCTTCCACATCGCCGCCACCGGACGCCCCGGCCCGGTCCTCGTCGACATCGCCAAGGACGCCCTGCAGGCGCGCACCCACTTCTCCTGGCCGCCGCGGATCGACCTGCCCGGCTACCACCCGGTGACCCGCCCGCACAGCAAGCAGATCCGCGAGGCCGCCCGGCTCATCGCCGAGGCCGAGCGCCCGATCCTCTACGTCGGTGGGGGCGTCATCCGCGCCCGGGCCAGCGAGGAGCTGCGCCGCTTCGTCGACGTCAGCCAGATCCCCGTCGTGACCACGCTCATGGCCCGGGGCGCGCTGCCCGACAGCCACCCGCTGCACCTCGGGATGCCGGGCATGCACGGCTCGGTCTCTGCCGTCACCGGCCTGCAGAAGAGCGACCTGATCATCGCCCTCGGTGCGCGCTTCGACGACCGGGTCACCGGGCAGCTGCGCACCTTCGCACCCGACGCCAAGGTGATCCACGCCGACATCGACCCGGCCGAGATCGGCAAGAACCGCAAGGCCGACGTGCCGATCGTGGGTGACTGCCGGGCCGTGCTCGCCGACCTCATCGAGGCGGTCGACGCCGACATCGACGCGGGCCGTGGCGGCAGCTACACCGCGTGGCGCGAGCGGGTCGACGGCTGGAAGGAGCTGTTCCCGGTCGGCTACACCGAGCCTGAGGAGTCAACTCTCGCACCGCAGTACGTCATCGAGCGGCTCAGTGCCATCGCCGGGCCCGAGGCGATCTACGTCGCGGGGGTCGGCCAGCACCAGATGTGGGCCGCCCAGTTCGTCCGCTACGAGCGCCCCAACGCCTGGCTCAACTCCGGCGGCCTCGGCACCATGGGGTACGCCGTGCCCGCAGCCATGGGTGCCCAGGTCGGCGAACCCGAGCGCACCGTGTGGGCCATCGACGGCGACGGCTGCTTCCAGATGACCAACCAGGAGCTCGCCACCTGCGTCATCAACAACATCCCGATCAAGGTCGCGATCATCAACAACAGCAGCCTGGGCATGGTGCGCCAGTGGCAGACGCTCTTCTACAACGAGCGCTACTCCAACACCGACCTGCACACCTCGGTCGGCTCCCGCGTCCCTGACTTCGTCAAGCTCGCCGACGCCTACGGCTGCGCCGGGTTCCGGTGCGAGCGACCGGAGGACGTCGACGACACGATCCGCGCAGCGATGGCCGTCAACGACCGTCCGGTGGTCGTCGACTTCGTGGTGCACCGCGACGCCATGGTCTGGCCGATGGTGCCGGCCGGGGTCAGCAACGACCTCATCCAGGTCGCGCGCGACGAGGCCCCCCAGTGGGACCGCGAGGAGTCCGAGGCGGTCGAGCAGGGCCTCGACCCGGACCACGACGGGGTCCCCACGGGCTCCCACGAGAACTGAAGGCGGCACCCGATGTCCAAGCACACCCTGTCCGTCCTCGTGGAGAACAAGCCCGGCGTGCTCGCCCGGATCGCCGCGCTGTTCTCCCGGCGAGGGTTCAACATCGACTCCCTCGCCGTGGGCGAGACCGAGTACGCCGACGTCTCGCGGATGACGGTCGTCGTCGACGTCGAGGACCTGCCGCTGGAGCAGGTGACCAAGCAGCTCAACAAGCTCGTCGAGGTGCTCAAGGTCGTCGAGCTCGAGCCGCAGTCGGCCGTGCAGCGCCAGGTCATGCTCATCAAGGTGCGCGCCGACGCCGGCACCCGCAGCCAGGTGCTCGAGATGGTGCAGATGTTCCGCGCCAAGGTCGTCGACGTCGCCACCGACTCGCTCACCATCGAGGCCACCGGGAACACCGACAAGCTCAAGGCCCTGCTCGACGTGCTCGAGCCCTACGGGGTCAAGGAGCTGGTCCAGTCGGGGCTGGTCGCCATCGGGCGCGGACCGCGCTCGATCACCGACCGGTCCCTGCGCAGCGCATGACCGCCGGCACCGCCTGACCGCAGCGGGCGCCGGACGCCGGCCACCCGGCATCCGGCCGACGCAGCCGCCACCGCCCTGAGACCCCGCCCCGGGACCCCGGGCCCACGGCATACAGTCCACGACCGAAGCACCACCCACACCACACGAGGAGAGGCCGACACGATGGCCGACATGTTCTACGACGACGACGCCGACCTGGCCGTCATCCAGGACCGCAGGGTCGCGGTCATCGGGTACGGCAGCCAGGGGCACGCCCACGCGCTCAACCTGCGCGACTCGGGGGTCGACGTGCGCGTCGGCCTCGCCGAGGGCTCGAAGTCACGCCCCAAGGCCGAGGCCGAGGGACTGCGCGTGCTCACGGTGGCCGAGGCCGTCAAGGAGGCCGACCTCGTCGTCATCCTGACGCCCGACCAGGTGCAGCGCACGGTCTACGCCAACGACATCCGGCCCAACCTCGCCGAGGGCGCCGCCCTGCTCTTCGGCCACGGCTTCAACATCCGCTTCGGCTACATCCAGCCCGAGGCCGGCTCCGACGTCGTCATGGTCGCTCCCAAGGGACCCGGCCACCTGGTGCGGCGCGAGTTCGTCGACGGCCGCGGAGTCCCCGTGCTCGTCGCCGTCGAGCAGGACGCCTCGGGCCAGGCCTGGGCGCTCGCGACGTCGTACGCGAAGGCGATCGGCGGCCTGCGCGCGGGCGGCATCCGCACCACCTTCACCGAGGAGTGCGAGACCGACCTGTTCGGTGAGCAGGCCGTGCTGTGCGGTGGCGCCTCGCAGCTCGTGATGTACGGGTTCGAGACCCTCGTCGAGGCCGGGTACCAGCCCGAGGTCGCCTACTTCGAGTGCCTCCACGAGCTCAAGCTGATCGTCGACCTCATGGTCGAGGGCGGCATCGCCAAGCAGCGCTGGTCGGTCTCCGACACGGCGGAGTACGGCGACTACGTCTCCGGGCCGCGCGTCATCGACCCGTCCGTGAAGGAGAACATGCAGGCGGTGCTCGCCGACATCCGCAGCGGTGCGTTCGCCCAGCGGTTCATCGACGACCAGGATGCGGGCGCTCCCGAGTTCAAGGCGCTGCGCGAGAAGGGTGCCCAGCACCCGATCGAGGGCACCGGCCGCGAGCTGCGCAAGCTGATGGCGTGGGTCGACTCCGACCGCGACCAGGACTACGTCGAGGGCTCCGCCGCGCGCTGACCCCGCAGCACCCCCTCGTCGAGAGTAGAGAACACGCCGTGCGGCCCTCGTGGCCCGCGGCGTGTTCTCTACCTTCGACCGGGACGCAGCCCGAACGACGGGGCCTCGCGGCGGTCGCCCTACGATTCACGCGTGGAGGCGCTCGTCGACGACTGGCCGGTGTGGCTGGTCTTCGCGGGCTCTGGTCCGGAGCGTTCGCGCGCAGCACCGCCACTTACTTGGGGTCCGCGCCGGCGGTGTCCGCGCCGGCGGTCAGTCGCTCGAGGTGGGCCCGCCACCTCGACAGCGGCGCGGTCGGCGTCCAGGGCGGGGTGAAGACGGTTCGGCGCCCCGGTGTCGCTCGGCTTCCTCACGGTCGGGTTCCCGTCCAGACCGCGGCTGGGGGACCTGTCCTGGTGGTGGGCCGTGGTGGCCGTCGGGGTCGTCGTGGCGATCGTGCTCGTCTCGCGCCGCCTCGAGCGGCCCGAGCGGCCCGAGGGGCCCGAGGGACCTGAGCGCGCCGAGCACCCCGA
>CAVPRS010000005.1:0-146864 GCA_963707895.1 uncultured Actinomycetota bacterium
CGGGTCACGTCCAGCGAACGAGGTGACGGCCGCCGTGGTCCAGAACCGGGCTGAGGCGACTTCGACCGGGCCTGCTGGTCAGAGACGCTGCGACAAGCACTACAACCCGATCATGGCTGCCGCTCCCGGCATGGTCGGCACCGGCACAAGCCGCCGACGCCTTCGGGGCCATGGTCGTGGCTGGAGCCGTCGCCTCCCAAGGGCACGGCGGCCACGTCCCCGTGCCGCGCCACCTGCGGTTGTGGCAGCGGGTGCGGCGAGCGTTCGGTCGCTGAACACTGAACTGACCTGCGTTTGGCAATGCACTCGCGGTCGCATCTCCGGATGGATCCGTGCAACCTTGGCTCCGGCGGAACCCGTGGCTGGCGACCTCGGCTGGTTCAGGCGTGGCTTCGATGTAGGGATGGTTCGGCGGCGGGGATCCGGCCTGCCGGGCCACCCGGCATGGCCGATCGATCTCGACGGCTGGGGCGGGCGGCCCTGGACCTGATAGGCGCGGAACATCCACGGCCAGTACGTACGGTCTTGGCGGCACGCCACCGGAGTCTGGCAAGCATGCGAGTCGTGAGCGGAGTATGCGAGGAAGATCGCCAGCTTCCGCGCAGCATCGGCGTCGCTGTGGTTGGCGGGTAGCCGCGTCATGGGGTAGCCCCGAAAACCCTGTAGACGGTGCGGGGCGGCGTAGCGCCGCGCAGCCTCGTATGCGTAGTAGGCCGCGTTGTGGTGGTCTGGGTGGTCTCCGTCGCCGTAGGGACCGGCGTAGTCCAGCGTCCGTACGACGGTGGGATGGAACCTCGTCATCAGGCCGGTCAGAGTGGCGCGCAGCGAAGCGCTGGTGTACGTGGCGGTGCCGTCGACGGCAAGCACCGCCGGGATGGTTCCGGCGTGCAGCTTGCTGAGGCACTCGTAGTGGTCAATGCCGCGCCCGCCCGGACTTCCGGTCGGCAGGCGCAGGAAGACCAGCCGGACGTCCGTCCCATCCAGCGTGCGGGTGACGGCTGCTTGGCCGGATGCGGTTCGGAGCGTCGTCGTTGTCCATGAGTTCCTGACCCGGGCCATCTCGGCCGGTCGGCGGCCATGGCGCCTTCCTCACGGCCGTGCCAGTACGACGCGCCCTGGCCGTCGTCGCCGGCCGTCAGGTACACCGTCGTCAGGCAGCGGCCCGCCGCCACGTCCGTGTACGTGGGCGGGTTCATGAACAGGATGTCGTCGTCCTCGTGCGCCACGATGTTCATGCTCGAGTTGGCGCTCGTGCAGATGGCTGGCACCACGACGAGAGCCACCTGGTGTGCGGCATTGACAGATGTCGCGCAGCCGCTCAGCGCAGCAGCCACTGCTGCTGCGTACAGCAGGGCCTTGGTCCAGCGAGCTCGCACACCACCAGAATGAACGACGCGCGGACATCTGTCGTTGAAAGCCCGAATACCCGCCGCACTGTCCACGTGTTGCTTGAGTGCCGACACGGGGAGCCCGCGCCAACTCGGCCACCATGGCCCTGCCGTGCACATGATTCGCGGCAAATGAGTGCACGCGGCCCGTAATCTCGGGCCATGCGTTTGATCATCCGCGGTCACCACCTACCCGGTTTGACGTGTGGCCCCTACCGCAACATTCACGTCGGGCTTCAGGTCAAGGGCCAGCCGGTCGATCTGGTCCCCGCTGATGCGGCTGCAGCCGAGTGGGTCGCCGAGATCCGAACCGACGATGGAGACTTCCGTGGTCCGGCCGTGCAGGGCAAGAAGGGCGAGCGGTTTGTCTACCTCACCTGGGGAACCGTTGATGGTGACTCCTTCAGCATGTTCCGTCGTGCGAAGCTCATGCTGGCGGAGCTTCCCGTCGATGCTGCTGAGGTCACCGTCGACGTTCATCTCACGGATGAGTCTGGAATGCCACGCTGCGCTCGGTTGCGCCAGCCGGCGATCCGGATCAATTAGCTGCACGCTCCTTCGGCACGACGCACCCAACGGTAGAGATCACGCTCATCGGCACGCGGACCCCCACAGGGTGGAGTGCACGACTACCTCGCGATAGAAGGCGTCCCCTTGGGCTGCGCTCACACTCCTGACGCGATTCTCGCCGATCCGGTCATCGGCAGGATCGACTCCCGCCATCCTCGGCACGTCCGGATTGCTGATGAGTGGTGAGCCCATGGGTGAGAGCTACCGGCTCGGTCATCAATCAGTCAGGAAGTCCTCGGGCCGGTAGTGCGGGCAGAGGGAGAGCCCGTACCCGATCAACCCTGATGCGAGGGGGTCGGGTTGGGGGCTGTACACGCCGGGCGCGTAGATCTTGACCCCCGGCTGGTAGCGCCCGGTGTGCTCAGCTGTTCCATTCAGCGCGTACTGAACGCCATCCTCGGTGGTGAACACGACCGCAAATGCTCGCTTCCTGTCTTGCCCTTCCAGCTCCACGCACGACAAAGTCCCGGACTCCACTGAGAGCGGCCACGATTTGGTCCCAGCCCCAACCCTTGAGTTGGTGAACTGAGCATGGGTGAGGTGACGACCCGGGAGTGGTGTCGGGCGGCGGTCCAGCGAAGAACCGGAGCACCCGGTGAGAATGGCTAGTACCGCTGCCAAGGCAGAGCATGGTCCGGGATGGCGCTTCACGAGGCCAGCGTAAGTAGGGGAAGCAGTCACCGAGTGTCAATTGCCGAGACGCGCTCACCGGCAGGAGAGATCGCCTTGTCGCGGCATGTGAGGTAACGACGGCGAGCGATGCAGTGCGCACTGGCCCGCTCCGCCCGCTGCTTGTGTTGAGCGGCTCGATAACCGGTCGAGACAGCCGGCAGCGGGCGGCTACGTTGGCCGGCATGCAGGTGAGATTCGAGCGTACGGGGCAGCGTCGGTATGCCGTGGCCGTGCTCCGCAGCCAGCATGGTGACCTCCGCATGGACCCGGCACCCGGCTACTCCGACCTGATTCCCCATGACCTCGTGCACTGGGTGGCTGAGGAGGAGTTCGGCCTGCGGGACGGGATCTTCGGCCAGCTCGCTGCGGGCGGCAACGCGGGGACCTTCGTTCCAACCGAGGAGCTACGCACCAAGGCCTGGGCTCGCCAGGTCGAGCGGCGCAACAGGTCCACCGGAACCGAGATGGGGCGATCTGAGGCCCTCGCTGCCCAGGTCTACCCGCGCTGGCTGCGGCACAGCGGCCACCTGCCCGGGAGTCATTATGTGCGCCAAGATCCTCCCCGGACCGACCTCAGCGACACCGACCTCGATCGAGCATTCGAGCGCCTCGACTCACTGTCCGGCAAATGGCGTGCGGTCGGCGTCGGCGGGTCGATGACGGTCGAGTGGCCCTGGCCGGAGCGCGCCTGAGCAGGCGCCGCGCCACGGTAGCGGCGACCCGGTCGTGGCGGGATGGCGCAACATCGCGACCGTCCGGATCTCGGCAGTGCGGGTCGCCGTATCCGCGGCAGATCCGGTGACGACATCACGCTGAAGTGCGCGAGTTTCTCGCGCTGTCCGGTCGTCGGCGTCGGTCCTGCCCTAGTGTCGCGTCGTGACGCTGGGGGATGGATCCGTCAAGACGACGAGCCGTCGGTGGTCGCGCCGGACGGTGACGGTCACCGTGGTGTCAGTTGTGTCGCTCGCCGCACTGGTCCTGGGCGTCGCCATGGTGGGTGTCCGCGTCGGGCCGGCCGTCAAGCTTGGCCTGGTCGGGCACACCTACACCCTGCCGATGGACGAGGCTATCCATCTGCAAAAGGGACGGTGGATCATCCTCGAGCGGACAGGAACCCAGCGCCGCAGCGGACCGCTCACGGTGACGGAGAACGATGACGCGGTCTTTGAGGGAGTCCGAGCGCGCGTGAGCGACCACTCAGGCAAAGAACTGGACTGGGCCTTCCCTGACCCGACGCAAACGATCAACCGCAACGGAAGCATCTACACCGGCGTGGTCAGCTTCGACGCTCCCGCCAGCGGCAGGTACAACATCGCCCTGGAGAGCTCGAGCAGCACCGCGATCCTCAGCCCGGACATCGGTAGCGCCCTCGGCGCGTCCGCACCGTGGCTGGTGGTTGCCGGGCTTGGCGCGCTCGGTTGCCTTGTCGGGATCATCATGCTTCTGACAGGCGGCTGGTCGGGCGCTCGCTCTCACTAGTCGGCCACCGGCTGACGACTAGTGGCGCGCTCAGCGCGGCAGATCAGTGCGTTTCCGGACGGTGTGCGACGGCCTCAACACCAAGTCCAGCGAGGCCGAGAGCCAGCAGTAGCGCCGAGGGCAGCAGGAGTGGAGAGCGCCAAGGTTCAAAGGCGCCGTAGCCTTGGACCGCCACGGTCGTCGCTGCGGCCATGGCAGCACCGACGGCAAACTCGACGATGCTGAGGATCAGCGACAGCAAGCCACCATCGCCATCCTGTGCACGACGCAGAGCGACGACGGCCGTGCAGGTGAATGCCCACGGCGGCCAGAGCGAGCAAGAGGCCCAATCCGACGAGTACTGAGTCCAACTCGGCGTTGGGAGCCCGACCGGCCACGATCAACACGCCGGCGAACACCAGCGCCACCCCACCAACCAGCACATGGCCAAGCCTGATCAGGCGACGTGCGCCCCGGGGTAGCCAGTCGGTTGCCATGAACCATGGAACCATTCGACAACGGGAACGAGCGTGAGCACCGGTACTCGCAGCATCATGAGCGCGGAACTTCGCAGACGGGCAAGACGGCGCCGTAGGCGGAGCAACACCGTCGGCGCCTCGCCCCGACGGCGGCTCTTCGGCACGATCGGACAGCGGCATGAGGGACTAGGGCCGCTGCGCCGCTGAGTGGTCCCTAGGAGGCTGACGGAACTGTGGCGCTGCAAGTGGCCGGTGTCGTTGTAGGACAAGCAGTGACGCGGTGATGACGTGCGTCTCGATCCCCATCCGCAACATCCGCAGCCCGCCCTCGAGGTCATGCTCCCAAAGCGGCGTCTGCCACTGGGCGAACCGGTCCCCGCCGAAGACGTCGTTCACCAGGACTCACGACGCGCCCCCTCACTCCGCGAAAAGGAGCGTGCCACCGGTTGTCAGCGCTGACCAGAGGAAGCAAGGCTCCGGCGGCCCGGCTCCGCACGCACAATGCGGCATGACGGGGCGTGACGGTTGGCCCTCATCTGCTCATCGGATGAGGCAGAAGGGGTGTCCGACCGGGTCGAGGTAAACGCGGAAGCCGCCGTCCTCGGCGGGCTGGTGCTCGTGAACCCGGGCGCCTAGGGCAAGGACCAGGGGATCCGCGGCGTCGATGTCACCGACGCTGAAGTCGAGGTGGAACTGCTGCGGGTGCGCCCCGCCTGGCCAGGTCGGAGCCACCCAGTCATCGATCCGCTGGAAGGCAAGGGTGGTCCTGCCGTTGGGGTTGTCAGGGCTGACCCCACCTCCAGGTGGGGTGAGGGTGGCGAACGCGTCGTCGGCACCGTCCTCTACAGGCCAGCCCAGGAGGCGCGAGTAGAAGTGCGCCAACTGCATGGCGTCGGGGCAGTCCAAGACGACCAGGTCCAATTTGGGAGTGAGGTCCATGGATCGAGGCTAGAAGCCAGGGACAGCGATCAGGGCTTTGACGCTCTTCCGCACGATCTGCGGCATGTGCGATGTCCTTGTCGGTCGATACCTACGCGATGGTGAACGCTTTGGTGTCGCCACGTGGCCAGAGGACTTCGTACTCCTCGCCGTCGACGCGCCGTGCTGCGGCGCGAACGGCGGGGTTCCTGAACCGTTCGCCATGGCGCGCCTGGATCTCCGCAAGCGCGGAACCTGGGTCATCGGAGGATATGAAGAAGTTGACCTCGCCCGAGCCGATGTCGTGCCCATCCACCTCGTGGCTGTCGCCGAGAAGATCACAGAGCGAGTCCTCGAAACTGACCAGGGCGTCGAAGTCCTTGAAGGCGTCCTCGGGGAACTGGATCACCAGCTGATGGTCGGCCACGCCGCCACCCTAGGGGTGAGATGAGCAACTCGCTGAGCATGCGCTTGTCTCCCGCGACAAGCGCACCATCTGCGGCAAGTCCGGACGTCCAATGCCGCGCGCTCGGCGAGGCCGTGGGTCAGGTCTGCCGAGAGCTGAGCACGCAGAACTCGGTGCCCTCCGGGTCGGCCAGCACCGTCCAGGTCGCGGCATCGGGCTGACCCACGTCGATGCGTCTGGCGCCGAGTCGTTCGAGACGCTCGATCTCCGCATCGCGGTCCTGGCTGATATGGGGAGCGAGGTCGATGTGCAACCGGTTCTTGACGGACTTGCCCTCAGAGACCGGAACGAAGACCATCCCGGGGCCGACCCGTTCCCACGGTGTCTGCGCGATCAGTGTCTCGTCGGCCCACGCGGGAACGATCACGCACTCCTTGTCGGACTCGTGGAGGACTGTCCAGTCGAGTGCCCGTGCCCACCACGACGCCTGCTTCCTCACGTCCTGGCAGTCGACAACCAGCGTGTTCCACCGAAGTGCCATGTCCCCGTATGTCCTTTCCAGTCTTCGTGACGGGGACTCTGTCGGATCGGTCTCCCATCCCGAACGAGCGCGCGAACGTGCGTGACTTCGAAGGCAGCGCCCAACCGGGGAAGCACCTGAGGAGGCCGGTGGCGTTTGCCCACGTGCTCAGTGCGTCCCTGACATCCGTGATCTTCGAGTCCCCGCTGGCTCCGTCCACGGTTCCGCTGTTGACCTTGCCGCCGGGGCAGGGGACATCGTCGAGGATGGTGCCGTTGCCGTCGCGCAAGAACGCGGCGCCATCTTGCTGGGCTTCGAAGTAGGCGACCGATCATCCGGTTGGTGCTGGCTCGGGCTTGGTGATCGCATTCAGGGGGTGTAGAGCGGCCTCGAGGAGGCGCGATCCTTCACAGATGCGCAGGGTGACGCCTTGCGGGATTCCCCTGCTCGACATGTTGGCGAACGTCGCCTGCCAGCCGTGGCCGGCTGGGGTGGTGACCTGACCGGTCAG
The DNA here is from genome assembly GCA_963707895.1 of uncultured Actinomycetota bacterium. GTDB lineage: Bacteria > Actinomycetota > Actinomycetes > Actinomycetales > Dermatophilaceae > Fodinibacter. The sequence continues at coordinate 6,923 of CAVPRS010000005.1, forward strand.
GTAGGGGGACTGCCCATTCGGTGGCTGCACCTCCGGACCGGTTGCGACGCCGCAGACGCGCTGCCCTTCGGGAAGAAGGACCACGGCGGTGCTCTTGACCGGCAGAACGTTCCCGAATCGGTCCACCCCACCACCGGCGGCATCCACAACCCAGAAGGCGTCCTGCGGTTGGCCGGAGCGATCAGCAGTCGTGCCCATGCCTGACGATCCGTGGGACACGGCGACCGCCAGACCGTGGCAGGTGTCGGTGTTGACCTGGACGCGCATCGTTCGATCACCAGCTGGCGCTCCGCTGTCCAGCCAAGGGGTCCCGGTCATCTGAGCACCGGCCCCGTCTGCTTCCCAAGAGTTCGGCCCCTCATGCGGGAAAGCGCAGTCACCTGGCGGTAAGACCGCCGGTACGGGTGGCGGCGCGACGTCGGCGCGGAGCGCGTTGGCCACGGGCATGATGAGCGCGGCGGCCCCCAGGACTGCTGCGGTGCCGTAGAGACGGCGGCGGAGCCGGCGATGCCGGCCTCGGGTCAACACGCTGTCGGCGTCGACATGCATCGGCGGTGCCGAGACCCTCTCAAAGAGCTCGCTGAGTTCAACGGACATGGGAGTCCTCCTCCGGGGTGTGGAGATCGCGCAGCTTGGCCAGACCGCGTGAGGCCGAGGACTTCACGGTGCCGGTGCTGATGTTGAGGGTCTCGGCGGTCTCGGCTTCGGAAAGCCCGATGTAGTAGCGCAGGACGACGACCTGCCGTTCTCTCAGTGGGAGTTCGCGCAACAGGCTCACCACGTATTCGCCGTCCTCGAGGCCGACGTCCGTGCGGGGTCGCTCGGGAAGGTTCGCTGTCGCGACCTCGCGGGACCGGCGGCGCTGTTGGTCGATGTGCAGGTTGAGCAGCACTTTGCGGGTGTAGGCCACCGGTGACGCGTCGCGCAGGTGTCCCCATCTGAGATAGACCCGCTCGAGCGCGGCCTGGACGAGCTCCTCGGCCTGGACCGCGTCACCACTCAGGAACCATGCCGCCTTCAACAGGCGCGGGGACGCAGCGCGGACGAAGTCCACGAACTCCTGGTCCCGCTCGCTGCTCAAGAACACCTCCCCTTGGGTCGCCTGCTCCCGCCGAGTACACCCCCTAAACAGGGACAGGCCCGGAAAGGTTGAGTCTCCGAGCCAATAATCCTTCGCGCCAACAAGTCGTCGAGTGAAGTTCGCGCTCATCGGCTACTTGTTCCATTGACCTCAGGACGGGCCTGGCCAAGGCTCGGGCCAGGTGCCCGGGCTCGTCGCTCTCAAGTCGGCTGCCCACGCTGAGTCGTGTGGCTCTCACATGGACTGCGCGCTGCTCGGGCACCGCCGGGCGGTGCGCAACGTCACCCTCGAGATGGACGACGTTGCAGACTTCGCACCCGGCCCGGCGGAGGCCCACGGAGACGAGTCCCTGATGATGTGACCATGTCGGTGCGTCTACTTGATGAGGAGCAGTCGTCTGAGCTCCGCGCGACGCCGCTGTCGTACCTGCCGTCCTCTGACCCTCTGGACGACGCCCCCGCCGGGTTCCAGGGGCTGAGGTACTCCAGCACGCTGTCGCGCCGCGCCTTCGACGATGCCGCCGCTGATCTCCTCCAGTGGCGGATGCACGAGCGTGCAGGGCTTCGAGTGCTGGCCTCTGACATTCCGCTGCGCATGGACACGGTCGTCCTGATGCGATGGGGTCTGGGGCCGCTGTCCTTGAAGATCCCTTGTCGCGTTGTCGAGCTGGTCCACGAGCCTGGACGCCGAGGGTTCGTATACGCAACCCTCGCCGGACACCCGGAAGCCGGAGCGGAGCGATTCCTGCTCGAGCAGCTGGACGATGGTCGCGTCGTGTTCACGATCACCGCGATCTCGCGCCCCGCCTCTGCACTTGCCAGACTTGGCGGTCCCATCACCGGGGCCGCCCAGAGGCTCATGACCCGCCGCTACCTTCGTGCCTTGGATCGCCCCTAGGCGACACCCCCCCACGTGATCTGGCGGACCGGTATGGCCGAAGCCACGGCGATCCGGCCGCCGCGGATCGTAGGCTCCGGGCATGTCAGGAGCGGGACTGCTCGAGGAGCTGGGTGAGAACTGGTGCGTCACCGTCCTGCAGTCCGACGACGCCCTTTCTCGTGACGAGGTGACTGCTCGGCTGGGCTCCGTTGTCGCAGAGCCGGTGATGTGGGATCGCTCCATGGATCGGTTCCACGACATCGACTGGGACCGGGAGCCCTTTCGGGCCCACTACCTGTTGGCGCAGGTGGACCGTGGCGGCCGCACTTGGGTCGTCGTCGAGCCGTACGGGATCGAGGCGACCCGGCAAGAGGTGCAGGCGTTGCTCTCACAGCGCGCAAGCACGTTCACCCTGGTGACCAACGAGAACGCCCTGGAGTACTCCCACGCCACCCAAGGGAGCATCACCGGCTGGACCGACGTCACGCTGGAGGACCCGCCGGACGACGTCGACCGGCTGGTCCGTGCTGTCGCACGACTCCAACACGACAGCGGTGTTGTGCTCGACGAGGCCTGGTGGACGGGTCCCCAGTGGCTGGTCCTGTCCGAGCCGTTCGCGCGGCGGCCTGCTCCATCGCCGACGTCGGCGATGACGCCGAACGCCTGGCACTGATCCTCGGGGCCGTCGCTGCAGCCGCCGGCAAGGTCGGTCTGGACGATCGAGCTGAAGTGGTCGCCGCCCTGGACGCCATGGGGGAGATCGAACGACTCGACCCCTGGCGGCGCGGGGCCCGCGCCAAGCTGGTCAAGCGAGCCCAGAAGGCGCTGACCACCTTGGGCCGTGCCCTGTGGGTTGCCTATACCGGAGGCGATGACCTCAAGAGCCTCACCACGGGTAGGAGACGACCCGGCGCGCCGCGGATGGAGGACGACCCCATCTGGCACCAGCTGCAGCTCGGCGAGGCCCTCCAGCGGACCCTCGACCTGCACGCGCGATCGCGAGAGTCCTCCCAGGACGACGTCCTCCTCCACCTCCGGAGCGCGCTTCCTGACACGTGGCAGACGGTCTGGCCGCCCTGAGTCGACCGCCGGCCGGGGCGTCGGTCAGCTCTCGAGCTTCCTGACGATGCGCTGGACCGTGAGCCAGCTGCGGGTCGTGACGTCCTTGCCGAAGGTCGAGTCCAGCCACCTCATGAACCCCCGCGCCCGTTCGGGGGCTGTGTTGTCGATGACGGCGAGGACCGCCCCGGCGGCCGCGTCGTACCGGACGAGGCGCGTGCCCGTGTCCAACCGCTCCGGGATGACGCCAGGGGCGGTCTCAGGGTTCTTCAGGAAGCTCGCGGTCAGGTAGGTCTCGACACCGTGCGTCAGTCCCCCGAAGGGCTCACTGCCTACGAGGTCACGCAGCTCGCGATGGTCGCGCACGATGGTTCTGCTCGAGAGGCCGAGATCGGCTGTGAGAGACGCCTCGATCCGCTGTTCGACGAGAGGCACGTCCGTGAGCTCGCTACGGAACACGATGTTCCCGCTCGCGAGCACGGAAGCCACCTCCGAGAAGCCCAGGCGTTCGAACACCCCACGGAGCTTGTCGTTCGTCATGTTCGTGCCGCTCGGCGCGATCCCGCGCAGCAGGGCGGCGTACGAGCGCATCGGCCAACCGTACCCAGCCGATGTGGACCGCGACAGATCCTCCACCTGCCCCCCATCGGTGCCGGTCGCTACCCTGTGGTGCACCGGAGTGAGGAGGCATCGATGATCCCGACGATGATCCTGTTCGGCCTCCTGCTCGGACGCTGGTGGAGAACGGCGCTCGTCGCGGGCACGGCATCCTGGACCGTCCTCCTGTGGAGCCAGGGGATCATCGGCTCGCCCGCCGAGGTGGCCGGCGCAACAGCGTTGGCGTTGGCCAACACCGCGATCGGCGTGATGGCACATCAGGGCCTCCTCGCCGCGGTCCGCCGGGTCCGTCGCCCGTCCCCGACCCCGGTTGCGGCCAACCACTGACGCCCGCACCGGTCCCCTAGCCGGGCTCGCCCGTCTCGAAGGACGCCTGCAGCGCCTCGATCGTCGTGGTGCGCTCCTTCACGGCGATCCTGCGCAGGACGGGAGTTGCCAGGCGGTAGACGCCGTGCGTGACCACCCTGGCGTGGTGCCGAACGAGCGTCCCGCCATCGCCGCTGACCGCGAGGGAGTACGCAGGCCAGCCCTCGGCGTGGAGCCTGCCTCGCCCGGACCGGTCCCACCAGTGGTAGACGAGCGTGTGGGGCGGCTCGAACTCCTCGATCTCACCTGGCGTCCGGCCGAACCGGGTCGCGTCGACGAAGGTCGTCCCCAGCCCGGGCTCCCCCGGCGACGTCTGCTCCGTGCGCCGACGGATGCTGCCCTTGCTGGGCATCCAGTCGTTGTACCCCTCGATGTCGGCGAGGCGAGCGAAGACCTCGTGGATGGGCGCACGAACGACGCGTTCGAGCTCGAACTCGATGACCCCCATCTGGTCATGGTGGGCCCCGGACGCACGAACCTCAAGTCCCCTAACGCTGCGAGGAGTCGGAGACCTCGCCGACGAGCTCCTCGATGACGTCCTCGAGGAAGACGACCCCGACGACCGTTCCGTCGTCGGCCACGACGCGGGCCAGGTGCGAGCCGGTGATCTGCATGGTCTGCAGCACCGACTCGACCTCGTCGCCGCGGCGCACGTTGCCCATCCGCCGCACCCGCTTGGCCGGCACCGGCTCGAGGCGCTCGACCTCGTCGGCGTAGAGCACGTCCTTGAGGTGCAGGTAGCCGCCGAGGTCCCCCAGCTCGTCGACCACGGGGTAGCGCGAGAAACCGTGCTTGGCGACGAGCCGCTCGATGTCGAGGGGCGTCGCGGCGCTTGTCACGGTGACCAGGCCGGCGAGCGGGACGCCGACGTCGGCGGCATCCTTGTCACTGAACTCCAGTGCAGCGCCGAGGCGTTCGTAGTGCTCGCGCCCGACCAGCCCTTCGTCGCGCGACTCGTTGAGGATGTGCGCGACCTCCTCGGCGGTGAACGCCGACGCGACCTCGTCCTTCGGCTCGACCCCGAAGAGCCGGACCAGCGCCTTCGACAGCCAGTCCATGGCGTTGATGACGGGGGCCACGACCCGCGACACCATGACCAGCACCGGCACCAGGGCGACCGCGGCCCGCTCGGGCCGGGCGATCGAGATGTTCTTCGGGATCATCTCGCCGTAGACGACGTGCAGGAACACCACGATCGCGATGGCCAGCACCAGGGCGACGGCGTCGGCGGCGAACGCAGAGACGCCCAGCTTCTCTGCCACGGGTACGAGGGCATGGTGGAGCGCCGCCTCCGACACGGCGCCGAGCAACACCGAGCACACCGTGATGCCGAGCTGCGCCGTCGCGAGCAGCAGGCCGGTGCGGTGCATCGCCTCCAGGGCCACGGCGGCCCGCTTGCTGCCCTCCTCGGCCAGGGGCTCCAGCTGGCTGCGCCTGACCGACATCGCCGCGAACTCGGCACCCACGAAGAACGCGTTGATCGCGAGCAGCAGGACGGTGACGAACAGCACGCTCCAGCCGCTCACGACTGCCCCTCCTCGTCGCGGGCGTCGATGTCGACCTCGGCAGCGTCGGCGTCGTCATCGGTCTCGACCGCGTCCGGCGCGGCCTCGGGCTCGTCGCGTTCGAGGCGCACCCGGTCGACGCGGTGCCCGTCCATGTCGACGACCCGGGCCGTCCAGCCGTCGGTCGGCACGGTGTCCCCCACGGCCGGCACCCGCCCGAGGGTCGCCATCACCCATCCGCCGACGGTCTCGTAGGCCGGCCCGTCGGGGATCGCCACGCCCACCCGGGCGCGCACCTCGTCGGGCCGCCACATCCCCGGCACCGTCCAGGAGCCGTCGCGCAGCTTGCGTCCGGTGGTCTGCGAACGGTCGTGCTCGTCGTTGACCTCGCCGACGATCTCCTCGACGAGGTCCTCGAGGGTGACCACGCCCGACGTCCCGCCGTACTCGTCGATCACCACGGCGAGCTGCATGCCGCCCTGGCGCAGCTGGACCAGCAGGGGGTCGAGCCGCAGCGTCTCGGGCACCAGCACCGCGGGCAGCATCAGCGCGGACACCGGCACGTCTCGGCGCCGGTCGAAGGGCACCGCGATGGCCTTCTTGACGTGCACGATGCCGTCGATGTCGTCCCAGTCGGCCCCCACCACGGGGAACCTCGAGTGGCCGGTGCGCCGGGCCAGCGACACGACGTCGGCCGCGGTCGCGGTGCGCTCGATCGACGTCGCCCGCGAGCGCGGCGTCATCACGTCGGCGGCGGTCTGGTTGGAGAAGCCGAGGGATGCCGTCACGAGCCGCGCGGTGCCGCGGTCGAGGGTGCCGGCCTCGGCCGAGGTGCGCACCAGCGACGCGAGCTCGGCCGGGCTGCGCGCGGCGGACAGCTCCTCCTGCGGCTCGATGCCCAGGGCGAGCAGGGTTCGGTTGGCGACCCCGTTGAGCAGCAGGATCATCGGCTTCATCGCGATGCCGAACCAGCGCACCGGGGCGGCCGCCACCTTCGCGGTGGCAAGGGGCAGTGAGACCGCGAGCGTCTTGGGCACCATCTCGCCGACGATCATCGAGAACACGGTGGCGATGAGCATCGCGAGCACCGCGGCCGTCGACGACGCCGCCGACGCCGACAACCCCAGCGACTCCAGCGGACCGAGGAGCAGCGTCCCGATCGACGGGCTCGCGATGAACCCCAGCACCAGGGTGGTCAGGGTGATGCCGAGCTGGCACGCCGAGAGCTGGGTCGAGAGCCGGCGGTGCGAGGTGAGCACCGAGCGCGCACCGGGCTCCCCCGCGTCGACGGCGCGCTGCACCGCGGGCCGGTCGAGGGCGACGAGCGAGAACTCGGCCGCGACGAACAGGGCCGTGCCCACGGTGAGGACGACCCCGAGGAGCAGCAGCAGCCATGCGGTCATGATCGGACCATCGTATGGGGACGGATGGGCGGCAACGTCCACCCGGAGGCGGAGCCGGATCCACCGGGGGGCTGACCCCCACGCCGCGTGAGGCTGCAAGGATCAGGGCATGACATCACGAGGTACCCCATGAGCACCGCCACCGCGACCGGGGCGAAGATCGAGATCCGGGGGCTCACCAAGCGCTTCGGCACCTTCGTCGCCGTCGACGACCTGAGCTTCGACGTCGAGCCCGGCCGGATCACCGGGTTCCTCGGGCCCAACGGCGCCGGCAAGACCACCACGCTCCGGATGCTGCTGGGTCTCATCCACAGCACCAGTGGCACGGCGACCATCGACGGCCAGCGCTACGTCGACCTCGCCGCACCCCAGAAGACGGTCGGCGCGGCCCTCGAGGCCACCAACTTCCACCCCGGCCGCAGCGGCCGCGACCACCTGCGGGTGCTCGCCGACGCCGGCTCGATCCCCCTCACGCGGGTCGACGAGCTGCTCGAGCTCACCGGCATCCCGGCCGCGGCGCGCAAGCGCGCGGGTGAGTACAGCATGGGCATGCGGCAGCGGCTCGGGCTGGCGGCCGCCCTCCTCGGCGACCCGCAGGTGCTCGTGCTCGACGAGCCCTCGAACGGCCTGGACCCCGAGGGCATCCGCTGGCTGCGCGGGTTCCTGCGCCACCTGAGCCACGAGGGCAAGACGATCCTCGTCTCCAGCCACCTCCTCCAGGAGGTCGAGCAGACCGTCGACGAGGTCGTCATCATCGCCAACGGCCGACTCGTGCGGGCCGGCGCCATGGCCGACCTGCACGGCACGCCGGGGGCCGTCATCCGCACGTCCGACCGCGAGCGCCTCGCCGGCGCGCTGCGCGTCGCCGACGTCACGAGCGCACCCGGCGAGGACGAGACGCTCGTCGCCGACACCACCGACCTGCGCCTGGTCGGCGACGTCGCGCTGCGCGCGGGCCTGCCGATCTACGGCCTGGAGCCCAAGCGGGCCGACCTCGAAGCCCTGTTCTTCGAGCTCACCGAGGGCACCAACCGCAACGAGACGCCCGGGGGTGCGCCCCCCGAGGCGGATGCCGTGACCGGCCAGGAAGGGGCGAACCTGTGATCCCCGCCGTCCGCAGCGAGCTCCGCAAGTTCTTCACCACGCGGATGTGGTGGGGCATGGCCATCGCGATCTTCGTGGCCGGTGGGGCCTTCGCGGCCCTGTTCACGTTCGTCGTGCACCAGGGCACGACCGGCGGGCCCGGCAGCACACCGATCGTCGGTGACGACACCCAGATCGCCAACACGGTGTACACGTCCGGCATCAGCGTGGGGTACCTGCTGATGCTGACCATCGGCGTGATGTCGATCGGGTCCGAGTACCGGCACAAGACGATCAGCGCCACCTTCCTGGCGACGCCTCGGCGCACCCGGGCGATGCTGGCCAAGGTCTTCGCGCTCATCGGCATCGGCGCCATCTACGGGCTGATCAGCCTGATCGGCTCCGTCGCCGTCGGCGCCGTGGGCCTGACCCTGATCGACCGGCCCCTGTTCCCCTCCTCGGAGGTCGTCCGCTCCCTCGCCCTCAGCCTGCTCGTCCTCGGGCTGTGGGCGCTGATCGGCCTCGGCATCGGCATCCTCATCCCGAACCAGGTGGCGGCCCTGCTCATCGGTATCGGCGTGGCCTGGATCGTCGAGCCGCTTCTGGGGCTGGCCCTGGGCGCGTGGCAGTTCGGGCGCGAGCACATCGTCGAGTTCCTGCCCTCCCAGGCCACCAGTGCCGTGGTCAACGGCATCTCGCAGAGCCCTGACGCCGTCCGTCTCGAGTGGTGGGGTGGCGCCCTGGTGCTGGCGGCGTACGCCGTGGCGCTGGCCGGCTTCGGCATCTGGCGCACGTCGCGGGCCGACATCAGCTGACCCGCGGGCCCTGCGGGACCGTTGGACGGACGTCGAGCACGACGGCCGGTGTGCCGGGACGCCCGGGGCACCGGCCGTCGTCGTGCGTCCACCACTCCCCCTGCGACGGCGTGCCGCCCACCTGGCGGGGATAGGCTGGACCGAGAACCCCACGACTATCGACGAGCCGAGAAAGAGGCGCATCCTCCGTGGCCGAGCAGTCCCCGTCCAGCGACCCCCTGACCTCCTTCGGACCCAACGAGTGGCTGGTCGACGAGCTGTACGAGCAGTACAAGAAGGACCGCAACAGCGTCGACCGCGCGTGGTGGGACTTCTTCAAGGACTACTCGCCCGGTGAGGGGGCCCTCGGGCGCGACGCCGCGGCGGCCGCCCAGCGCACCGACGGTGCCGCGGCCCGCCCGACCAACGGTGCCGCTGCAGGTGCCGGCAAGGCACCCACCCGAGCCGCCGCCCCGGCTCCTGCACCCGCTCCCGCCCCGGCCGCGAAGGCCGCCCCTGCGCCCGGCAGCTGCTCCCGCCCCGGCTCCCGCAGCCGCTCCCGCCCCGGCCCGCCGCAGCCGCGACCGCCCCGGCCGCGACGCCCGCGCCCGCCGCCGCTCCTGCGCCGGCTCCTGCGCCCGCGCCCGCCGCCAGGGAGACCCCCGCGACCCGCTCCGAGCCGTCAGCAGCGGTCACCCCGAAGCCTCGCGAGGCCGAGGCACCCCGCGCCACCGAGCCGCGGCGCGACGCCAGCCAGACCCCCATCCGCGGTGCCAGCGCCCGCGTGGTCACCAACATGGAGGCCTCGCTCGAGGTTCCCACCGCCACCTCGGTGCGCGCGGTGCCCGCCAAGCTGCTCATCGACAACCGCATCGTCATCAACAACCACCTCGCGCGCAGCCGGGGCGGCAAGGTGAGCTTCACGCACGTCATCGGGTTCGCGCTGGTCAAGGCGCTCGGCGTGATGCCCGCGATGAACAGCGGCTTCGGGCACGATGCCAACGGCAAGCCGGTGCTCGTCACCCCCGCGCACGTCAACCTCGGCCTGGCCATCGACCTCGCGAAGCCCGACGGCACCCGGCAGCTGCTCGTGCCGTCGATCAAGGCCGCCGAGACGATGGACTTCGCCCACTTCTGGACCGCCTACGAGGAGATGGTCAAGAAGGCCCGCGGCGGGAAGCTCACGGTCGAGGACTTCCAGGGCACCTCGATCTCGCTCACCAACCCCGGCACCATCGGCACCGTGCACTCGGTGCCGCGGCTGATGCAGGGCCAGGGCGCGATCATCGGCGTGGGCGCCCTCGAGTACCCCGCCGAGTGGGCCGGCGCGAGCCTGGAGACCCTCAACCGCAACGCCGTCAGCAAGATCCTCACGCTGACCAGCACCTACGACCACCGGATCATCCAGGGTGCGCAGTCGGGCGACTTCCTGCGCATCGTGCACTCGCTCCTGCTCGGCGAGCACGGCTTCTACGACGAGATCTTCGAGAGCCTGCGCATCCCCTACGAGCCGATCCGCTGGGTCCAGGACGTCGACACCTCGCACGACGACGACATCAACAAGGTCGCCCGGGTGCAGGAGCTCATCCACGCCTACCGGGTGCGCGGCCACCTGATGGCCGACACCGACCCGCTGGAGTACAAGCAGCGGCGCCACCAGGACCTCGACGTCACCACCCACGGCCTGACCCTGTGGGACCTCGACCGCACCTTCGCCACCGGCGGGTTCGGCGGGCACCCCTTCCTCAAGCTGCGCAAGATCCTCGGCATCCTGCGCGACTCGTACTGCCGCACGATCGGCGTCGAGTACATGCACATCCAGGACCCCGAGCAGCGCGAGTGGATCCAGTCCAAGATCGAGGTCGGCTACGCCAAGACCACGCGCGAGGAGCAGCTGCGCATCGTGCGCCGGCTCAACGCCGCCGAGGCGTTCGAGACCTTCCTGCAGACCAAGTTCGTCGGGCAGAAGCGCTTCTCGCTCGAGGGCGGCGAGTCGGTCATCGCGCTGCTCGACCGGGTGCTCTCGCGCGCGGCCGAGGACGACCTCGACGAGGTCTGCATCGGGATGCCGCACCGCGGCCGCCTCAACGTCCTCGCCAACATCGCCGGCAAGTCCTACGGCCAGATCTTCCGCGAGTTCGAGGGCAAGCAGGACCCCCGCTCCGTGCAGGGCTCCGGCGACGTGAAGTACCACCTCGGCACCGAGGGCACCTTCACCGCCGAGGGCGGCAAGACCACCAAGGTCTACCTCGCCGCCAACCCCTCGCACCTCGAGGCGGTCAACCCCGTGCTCGAGGGCATCGTGCGGGCCAAGCAGGACCGGCTCAACCTCGCGGGCGAGGACTTCACCGTGCTCCCCGTGCTCATGCACGGCGACGCCGCGTTCGCGGGCCAGGGCGTCGTGGCCGAGACGCTCAACCTCTCGCAGCTGCGCGGCTACCGCACCGGCGGCACCGTGCACGTCGTCATCAACAACCAGGTCGGCTTCACGACCTCGCCGAGCAGCTCGCGCTCCTCGACCTACTCCACCGACGTGGCCCGGATGATCCAGGCGCCGATCTTCCACGTCAACGGCGACGACCCCGAGGCCTGCGTGCGGGTGGCCGAGCTGGCCTACGAGTTCCGCAAGGAGTTCCACAAGGACGTCGTCATCGACATGGTCTGCTACCGCCGTCGCGGTCACAACGAGGGCGACGACCCGTCGATGACCCAGCCGCTGATGTACAACCTGATCGAGGCCAAGCGCAGCGTCCGCAAGCTCTACACCGAGTCGCTCATCGGCCGCGGCGACATCACCGTCGAGGATGCCGAGGCCGCGCTGCGCGACTACCAGCAGCAGCTCGAGCGGGTGTTCGTCGAGACCAAGGCGGCGCTGAAGGAGGCCGACCAGCAGGCCGCCGACGCGAGCTACTCCGGCACCGACGTCGAGGGCCACACCGGCCTCGAGCCGCCGCGCGCGCAGGCCCCCCACGCCGACGCCACGACGCACTCGTCCACCGACACCGCCATCAGCCCCGAGATGCTCCAGCGGCTCGGCGACGCGTTCGTCGACATCCCCGACGCCTTCACCGTGCACCCGAAGCTGCGCCAGATGCTCGAGAAGCGTGCGGCCAGCGTGCGCGACGGCGGCATCGACTGGGGCACCGGCGAGCTGATCGCGTTCGGCTCCATGCTCATCGAGGGCACCCCGGTGCGCCTCGCCGGGCAGGACAGCCGTCGCGGCACGTTCGTGCAGCGGCACGCGGTGCTCATCGACAAGGAGAACGCCGCCGAGTGGACCCCGCTGCTCTACCTCGGCGAGGGCCAGGGCAAGTTCTGGGTCTACGACAGCCTGCTGTCCGAGTTCGCGGCGATGGGCTTCGAGTACGGCTACTCGGTCGAGCGGCCCGACGCGCTCGTGCTGTGGGAGGCCCAGTTCGGTGACTTCTTCAACGGTGCGCAGACCATCGTCGACGAGTTCATCTCCAGCTCCGAGCAGAAGTGGGGCCAGCGCTCCTCCGTGGTGCTCCTCCTGCCGCACGGCTACGAGGGACAGGGGCCCGACCACTCCTCGGCCCGCATCGAGCGCTTCCTCACCATGTGCGCCGAGAACAACATGACGGTCGCCTACCCCTCGACCCCGGCGTCGTACTTCCACCTGCTGCGCCGCCAGGCCTACGCCCGTCCGCGCCGGCCGCTCATCGTCTTCACCCCGAAGTCGATGCTGCGCCTCAAGGCCGCGAGCAGCGGGCCCGAGGACTTCACGACCGGCCGCTTCCTGCCGGTGATCCCCGACGCGGGCAGCACCGGCGAGGTCAGCCGCGTGCTCATCGCGGCCGGCAAGGTGGTCTACGACCTGCTCGCCGAGCGCGACAAGCGCGGCGACACCTCCACCGCCATCCTTCGGCTCGAGCAGTACTACCCGCTGCCGGCCGCCGACCTCGCGCGCGAGCTCGCGAAGTACCCGGGTGCCGAGGTGGTCGTCGTGCAGGACGAGCCGAAGAACCAGGGCGGCTGGCCGTTCCTCGCACTCAACCTGCCCGAGGCACTGGCCGCGGAGGGCGAGCACCGCGCCCTGCGCGTCATCTCGCGGGCCGCGTCGGCCTCCCCCGCCACCGGCTCGACCAAGAAGCACCAGGCGGAGCAGGCCGACCTCGTCGCGCAGTCCTTCGACCGCTGACCAGCGCCGTCGTCGCCACCGGCGGGGCGCCGGTGGTGACGCGGCGCCTGCGGGTAACCTCGCAGCGTGTACTTCACGGACCGCGGCATCGAGGAGCTGCAGGCCCGCCGGGGTGACGAGCAGGTCACCCTCGACTGGCTGGCCGAGCAGCTGCGCACGTTCGTCGACCTCAACCCCGACTTCGAGGTGCCCGTGGAGCGGCTGGCCACCTGGCTGGCCCGCCTGGACGACGAGGACGAGTGAACCAGCAGATGTCTGACGAGCAGCCCGACGACGGCCCCTCGCCGATCGAGTTCCGCCCGAGCCTCGACGCCCAGGTGGTGCCCGAGGGACCGCGCGACCTCGCGCTGGTCTTCCTCGGTGCCTCCCTGGTCGCCGGCGTCGGCGACCCGAAGGGCCAGGGCTGGGTCACCCGTGTCGTGGGCCGCACGCAGCACCCCGACCTCGAGCTGACCGCCTACAACCTGGGTGTGCGCGGTGACACCTCCGCCGACGTGCTGCACCGCTGGGCCACCGAGGTGCCGCTGCGCTGGGCCGGCCGCACGGAGCGCCGCGTGGTGCTCTCGATGGGCACCGACGACGTCGCGAGCGGCATCACCCTCGCCCGCCACCGGCTCAACCTCGCCAACCTGCTCGACGACGCCGCCTCGGCGGGCGTGGGCGCCTTCGTGGTCAGCCCGCCGCCCACCGCCGACGCCGAGCTCAACGAGCGCCTCGAGGTGCTCGTCGACGCCCAGGCCGACGTCTGCGCCCGTCGTGGGGTCCCGTTCGTCGACTGCTACGCGCCCCTCATGGGCCATGACCAGTGGCGCACCGACCTCGCGGCCAGCCGGGTCGCGAACCACCCGGGGCAGGCCGGCTACGGGCTGATCGCCTGGCTCGTGCTGCACAACGGCTGGAACGACTGGCTCCAGATCTCCTGACGCGGGTCGCTCCCGGCCCGCTCAGGCCGGATCGGCGACGAACTCGCGCACCAGCGTGGCGAAGCGCTCGGGGTCGTCGAGGTGCGGGAAGTGGCCGGCGCCCTGGAACAGCTCGACGCGGCAGTTCTCGATCGAGGCCGTGGCGGATGCCGCGTGCCACGCCGGGATCATCCGGTCCTTGGTGCCCCACACGACCAGGGTCGGGATGGGCGTGGCGTCGGGCAGGTAGTCGTGGGCGTTGACGCTCTGGCCACCGGGGTCGATGACCGCCCGGGTCGTCGCGAGGAACGCGCGCCGGGTGTCGGCGTCGCCCAGCGAGGTGAAGCCGTCCCAGACCTCGGTGAGGTCGCGACTGGGTCGAACCCCCACCGAGCCGAGCAGCCTTCCGGCGGAAGCGATCCGGTCGCGCATCCAGCCGGATGCAATGACCGGCAGTACGTACTCCGCGCCGGGCAGGGTCGCCGACCGCAGGAGGGGGCTGACCTCCCGGCCGAGGCCACCGCTCGAGACGAGCACGAGCCGGTCGACCCGCTCGGGGAACAGGTAGGAGAACACCATCGCGATGCCGCCGCCGAGCGAGTGGCCGACGAGACTCACCCGCTCGATGCCCAGCCGGTCGAGCAGGTCGCGCAGGGTGGCCGCGTGGGCGCCGAGCGAGTAGTCGCCGACCGGCTTGGCGGACTCCCCGTGGCCGAACAGGTCGGGCACGATCAGCCGGTGGTCGTCGTCGAGCCGGTCGACGAGGTGCGCCCACTGCTTCTGCGACCCGAGGATGCCGTGGATGAACAGCAGGGCCGGGCCCGAGCCGCTGTCGGTGTAGGAGAACGCGTGCCCGTGCAGGGTGACGGTGCGCTCGGCGGACGTCGCGCTCACGGCGAGCTCCTCGGGTGGGCGGATGGGTCCACTGCAGGTTACCGTCCGGTAGGCGCGGGCCCACGGGGTGGTGGCGGAACCCACACGGGTGCGGCGCCTCAGACGGTGAAGACGACCTTGCCGGTGACCGTGCCCTGCAGCATCCGCTCGAACCCCTCCCGCGCCTGCGCGAGCGGGCGCACCGAGTCGACCTGCGGCTCGATGCCGGCGTCGACGACGAAGCGGGCCAGCCGCTCGAGCTCGTCGCGGGTGCCCATCGTCGACCCGATGACGCGCAGCTGCTTGAAGAAGATCTTGGTGAGCTCGGCCTTGGCCGGCGCGTCGCCCGATGTCGCACCCGAGATCACGATGGTGCCGCCGGGGCGCAGGCTGTTGACCGAGTGCGACCAGGTCGCCGCCCCGACCGTCTCCATGACGGCGTCGACCCGCTCGGGAAGCCGGGCGCCGGTCTCGAACGCGCGGTCGGCACCGAGCGCCACCGCCTGCTCGCCCTTCGCGGCATCCCGGCTGGTGACCCAGACCCGGATGCCGGCCGCGGTGCCGAGCTGGACGATCGCGGTGGCCACCCCGCCGGCCGCGCCCTGCACGAGCACGGTGCCGCCGGGCTGCACGCCGGAGTTGGTGAACAGCATCCGGTAGGCCGTCAGCCAGGCGGTGGGCAGGCAGGCGGCGTGCTCCCACGACAGCCCCTCGGGGCGTGGCACCAGGTTGTGCCGCGGCACGGCCACCACCTCGGCGAGCGTGCCGTCGTGCACCTCGCTGAGCAGGCTGCGCCGGGGGTCGAGGGTCTCGTCACCCGTCCACCCCGGGGACGCGACGACCGCGTGCACGAGCACCTCGTTGCCCTCGGCGTCGACACCGGCACCGTCACAGCCGAGCACCATCGGGAGCCGGTCGGCGGGCAGGCCGACGCCGCGCAGCGAGAACAGGTCGTGGTGGTTCAGCGCCGTCGTGCGCAGCCGCACCGTGGTCCAGCCGTCGGGCACCTGCGGCTCCGGGCGTTCGCCCACCTCGAGGCCGGCGAGCGGGTCGGTGTCGGACTGGCTGACGCAGGTGACGGCGAGCATCCCCCGACCCTACCGAGGGGGACGCCTACGGCTTGCGCAGGATGTAGAGCGACTGCCCGTCGGTCTCCTGGCCGTGCTCGAGGCTGTCGACCTCGAGACCCGCGTCGCGCACCATCCCCTCGAAGAAGCGGCGGTCGAAGCGCACGCAGTGCAGCGGCCCTGACCACTCGAGCGGGCCGTAGCCGACCGGGTTCTCCTCCTGGTCGGGCACGTCGTCCTCGACGAACGCGGTGACGAACGCACGGCCACCGGGCTTGAGCAGGCGCGAGACCTCCTGCAGGTAGGCCGCGGTGTCGTCACCCATCAGGTGGCTGAACACGCTGTACGCGTAGAAGCCGTCGTAGTCCGACGTCGCCCCCGGGATGCTGCGCTCGAGCGAGCCGCCGGGGTTGTAGCGCGGGTTGGCGAGGTCGACGTGGGTGAAGGTGAATCCGGGGCGGTCACCGAGGTGGCGTTCCGCCCAGTCGACGAGGTGCTTCTGGATGTCGACCCCGTGGTACTGGTCGATCCGGCCCAGCTTCTCGACGATGCCGACGGCGAGGCGGCCGGCGCCACAGCCCCAGTCGAGCAGGCGCGAGTCGGTCGTGAGGCCGATCTTCTCCTCGAGTCGACCGACCTCGGCGACGGCCGAGGCCACGAAGGTGTCGTCCTGGCGGAAGTGCGCACCGCCCATGCGGTAGACGGTGGGAGGGAGCTTCACCCCCGCCGGCGAGGTCCCGTGGTGGGTTCGGGGCAGCACTGCTGCCTGGGCACGACCGACGATGGACTTGAGCACGCGGCGAGTCTAGGGGGGCGGCCGGGGGTGCGGTCGCTCAGGTCCCCAGCACCGAGGGCGCAGCGCGGTGCAGGGCGTCACGCCAGTGCGGCAGCGGCTCGAGCCCGGCCGCGGCCCACATGTCGTGGGACAGCACGCTGTAGGGCGGCCGCGGCGCCGGCAGCGGGAACTCGTCGGTCGAGACCGGCGAGACCCGCTCGGGGTCGAGCCCGAGCTCCTCGAACACGGCCCGGGCCAGCTCGAACCACGAGCACTCCCCCGACCCGGTGGCGTGCCAGATGCCGAACGGGGCGCCCCCGTCGACGATGCGCAGCAGCCCTTCGGCGAGGTCGACGGTCCACGTGGGCTGGCCCACCTGGTCGGCGACGACGGTCAGCCGCTCACGCTCGCCCGCGAGCCGCTTCATCGTGGCGGGGAAGTTCTTGCCGTGGGCCCCGTAGAGCCACGCCGTGCGCACCACCCAGCTGCGCGGGCACTCGGCCCGCACGGCCCACTCACCGGCGCCCTTCGTGCGGCCGTAGGCGGTGGCCGG
This sequence comes from uncultured Actinomycetota bacterium, assembly GCA_963707895.1. Lineage (GTDB taxonomy): Bacteria > Actinomycetota > Actinomycetes > Actinomycetales > Dermatophilaceae > Fodinibacter. The sequence goes on from CAVPRS010000005.1 coordinate 24,040, forward strand.
AGCGACGGGGGCGTCGGCGGGGTACGGCTCGCGCTTCTCGCCGGCGACGACGTAGTCGGTGGACAGCTGCACCATCGCCGCACCGGCGACGTGCGCCGCCCGCGCCAGGTTGGCCGCCCCGACCGCATTGACGCCGAAGGCGCGGGCCTCGTCGGTCTCGGCGGCGTCGACGGCCGTGTAGGCGGCGCTGTTGACGACGACGTCGTGGCCCGCGACCTGGTCGACGCACTGGGCGAGGTCGAGGATGTCGAGCCCGGGCAGGTCGGCGCGGGTCACCTGGTGACCCGCGGCCTCGAGCACCACGCTGAGGTCCTGCCCGAACATGCCGGCGGCCCCGGCGACGAACCAGCGGGCCATCAGCGGGTCACGACCTGCTGGGTGCGCGCGTACTTGGCCTCGGTGGCGTCCTTCATCGGCCGCCACCACGCCTCGTTGTCCCGGTACCAGTCGATCGTCGCGGCCAGGCCGTCGCGGAAGCTGCCGTAGCGGGGGGTCCAGCCGAGCTCGGTGCGCAGCCGGCCCGCCTCGATGGCGTAGCGCAGGTCGTGCCCGGCGCGGTCGGTGACGTGGTCGAAGGCGTCGGGCTCCTGGCCCATCAGCTCGAGGATCATCCGCACGACGTCGCGGTTGTTGACCTCGCCGTCGGCGCCGATGAGGTAGGTCTCGCCGATGACCCCCTTGTCGACGATGGTCCACACGGCCTCGTTGTGGTCGTCGACGTGGATCCAGTCGCGCACGTTGAGCCCGGCGCCGTAGAGCTTGGGCCGCACCCCGTCGAGGACGTTGGTGACCTGCCGCGGGATGAACTTCTCGACGTGCTGGCGCGGGCCGTAGTTGTTCGAGCAGTTCGAGATCGTGGCGCGCAGGCCGAAGGAGCGGACCCAGGCACGCACGAGCAGGTCGGACCCGGCCTTGGTCGAGCTGTACGGGGAGCTCGGGTTGTAGGGGGTGTCCTCGGTGAACTTCTTCGGGTCGTCGAGCTCGAGGTCGCCGTAGACCTCGTCGGTGGAGATGTGGTGGTAGCGCGCGTCGTGCCGCCGGGCGGCCTCGAGCAGGGTGAAGGTGCCGATCAGGTTCGTGCGCACGAAGGGGCTCGGGTCGTCGAGCGAGTTGTCGTTGTGCGACTCGGCGGCGAAGTGCACGACGACGTCGGCGTCGGCGACGAGCCGGTCGACGAGCTCGGCGTCGGCGACGTCGCCCTCGACGAAGGTGATCCGCTCCATCGCACCGTCGAGCGAGGCGGTCGACCCGGCGTACGTCAGCGCGTCGAGCACGGTGACGTCGACCTCGGGGCGGGTCGCGAGGGTGAGGTGGACGAAGTTGCTGCCGATGAAACCGGCCCCACCGGTGACGAGAACCTTCATGCGCGCAAGGGTATCGGCCGGTGGGGGCACGCCCACCCGTTCGGCCCCGGCACCCGCGCGCCGTTAGGCTCCACCACCATGAAGGGCATCATCCTCGCCGGCGGCTCGGGCACCCGGCTGCACCCCATCACCCGGGGCATCTCCAAGCAGCTCATGCCGATCTACGACAAGCCGATGGTCTACTACCCGCTCTCGACGCTGATGATGGCCGGCATCCGCGAGGTGCTCGTCATCACCACGCCCCAGGACGCCGACCAGTTCGAGCGGCTCCTCGGCGACGGGCGCCAGTGGGGCATCGAGATCTCGTATGCCGTGCAGCCGAGCCCCGACGGGCTCGCGCAGGCGTTCGTCATCGGCGCCGACTTCATCGGCGACGACGCGGTCGCCCTCGTGCTCGGCGACAACATCTTCTACGGCACCGGGCTGGGCAGGTCCCTGCGCCAGCTCACCGACGTGCGCGGCGGCCACATCTTCGCCCACCACGTCAGCGAGCCGACGGCCTACGGGGTCGTGGAGTTCGACGACGACGGCACGGTGCTCTCGATCGAGGAGAAGCCCGAGCACCCGCGGTCCGACTACGCGGTGCCCGGCCTGTACTTCTACGACAACGACGTCGTCGAGATCGCGCGCAACCTCACGCCCAGCGCCCGCGGCGAGCTCGAGATCACCGCCGTCAACGAGGCCTACCTCCGGCGCGGCGACCTCACCGTCACCGTGCTCCCCCGCGGCACGGCGTGGTTCGACACGGGCACCTTCGAGGGCCTGATGGACGCCAGCCAGTTCGTGCACGTCGTCGAGGCGCGGCAGGGGCTACAAGATCGGCTGCGTCGAGGAGATCGCCTGGCGCGCCGGGTGGCTCGACGACGACACCTTCGCGCGGCTCGGCGACGAGCTGGTCAAGTCGGGCTACGGCGGCTACATCCACGAGTGCCTGAGGCGCGGGAAGGGCGACCGCTGATGGACATCGAGCCCCTCTCGATCGCGGGCGCCTTCGTCGTCACCCCGCGCCAGTTCCCCGACGAGCGCGGGATCTTCCTCGAGTCCTTCCGCGGCGACCGGCTCGCCGAGCACCTCGGCCACCGCCCCGACATCGTGCAGACCAACGTGTCGGTCTCGTCGCGCGGCACCGTTCGCGGCATCCACTTCGCCGACGTGCCTCCGGGCCAGGGGAAGTACGTCACGGTGCTCTCGGGGTCGCTCGTCGACTACGTCGTCGACATCCGGGTCGGTTCGCCGACCTTCGGGCAGTGGGAGTCCGTCGTCCTCGACACCCTCGACCGACGCGCGGTCTACCTCTCCGAGGGGCTCGGCCACGCCTTCTGTGCCCTCGAGGACGGCACGACGGCGATGTACCTGTGCACCGCCGCCTACAACCCGACCGGTGAGCACGGCATCCACCCGCTCGACACCGAGGTGGGGCTCGTGCTGCCGCCCGGCATCGAACCACTGCTGTCACCGAAGGACGACGCCGCACCCTCGCTCTCGGATGCCGTGGCGTCCGGTCGCCTGCCCACGCAGGCCGGGTGCGCGGCGTGGGCCGACGGGCAGGCCCACCGCCAGGGCTGACGCCCCCTCGGTGACGCACCGGCGGTGGCGGCTCCTGTCGGCGAGCGGTCGTCATCCCATGCTCTGGACCGTGCAGTCGGAGTCCCGGCTCTGGTCCGGTCGCGGGGATGGCGCTCACCTGCCGGGATGGCGGGACCACCGCACCGCCCTCCCGGCAGATCACCGCCACCTGGGCGGATGGACGCCCCTCCGGAAGACCCCTCACCCCTCCAGGGCAGGTTGCAGCCCCGACCGGTCAGGCCGGCGTCGGTCGCTCCCGGCCGGCACTCGGGGCGAGGGCGCGAACCGCGGCCGCGACCGCCTCGGCGACGCCCTCCTGGAACACCGACGGCACGATGCAGTCGACGCTCGGCTCCGCCACCAGGTCGGCGATGGCGTGCGCGGCGGCGAGCTTCATCGCCTCGGTGATCTGGGTGGCTCCGGCGTCGAGCGCCCCGCGGAAGATGCCGGGGAAGGCGAGCACGTTGTTGATCTGGTTCGGGAAGTCCGAGCGCCCCGTGGCCACGACCGCCGCGTGCCGGCGAGCCACGTCGGGGTGCACCTCGGGGGTGGGGTTCGCGAGCGCGAAGACCATCGAGTTGGGTGCCATCGAGGCGATCTCGTCCTCGGGCACCTGGCCACCGGACACCCCGACGAACACGTCGGCGCCCTCGAGGGCCACACCGAGTCGCCCGTGCACGGCGCGCGGGTTGGTGGACGCCGCAAGGCGGGACTTGTGGCCGGTGAGGTCCTGGCGGTCGGGCGAGATGATGCCGCGGGAGTCGCAGACCACGACGTCGCGCACGCCGGCCCGCTGCAGCAGCCGGGTCACGGCGACACCGGCAGCCCCGGCGCCGGAGACGACCACCCTGAGGTCGGGCACCCGCCGTCCGAGCACCTTGGCGGCGTTGAGCAGCCCGGCGAGCACGACGATCGCGGTGCCGTGCTGGTCGTCGTGGAACACCGGGATGTCGAGCCGCTCCTTGAGCTGCTCCTCGATGTCGAAGCAGCGGGGCGCCGAGATGTCCTCGAGGTTGATGCCGCCGAAGGACGGCGCGATCCGCGCGATCGCCTCGACCAGCTCCTCGACGGTGCCCGTCTCCATGACCACCGGCACGGCGTCGATGCCCGCGAAGTGCTTGAAGAGCACCGCCTTGCCCTCCATCACCGGCATCGCCCCGAGCGGGCCGATGTCGCCGAGGCCGAGCACGGCCGTGCCGTCGCTGATCACCGCCACCGTGTTGCCCCGGGCCGTGTAGCGGGTCGACAGGCTCGGGTCTGCGGCGATCGCCAGCGACACCTCGGCGACCCCGGGCGTGTAGAGCAGCGACAGGTCGTCACGGTCGCGCAGCGGCTTCGTCGCGTGTACCCCCAGCTTCCCGCCCTCGTGGGCCCGGAAGACCGGGCTCTGCGGGTCGAAGAAGGGGACGTGGGGCGACGCGGCCATGGGGGCGGCTCCTCCGGGACAGGACGGGCGGCGGGCCCACCAGCGACGGAGCGGGGGCCGAGAAGGGTGCGGGGCCGAGGGGGGTGCGTCTCAGCCGTTCGCTGCGCGCGGGGGTTGCCCGCGGGTGTGCATCATCGCACAGCGAGATAGTTACCGGCGTGTGACGTGCGTGACCCGCGGCGGTGGCAGGATCGGCCCCGTACACCGTGCCGGGGCACCCCTCGTTCCGTCACCGCCCCCGAAAGGACCCCTATGTTCCGCACTCGCGCCCTCGTGGTGGCCGCCGCCGCCACGACCGCACTCGCCCTGACCGCCTGCGGCTCCGACTCGCTGTCCGAGGGCAGCTCGAGCTCCGCGTCGGCCACGACGTCGTCCAGCGCGCCGGCCGTCGACCCGGCCCTGGTCGCCAAGCTTCCGGCCAAGATCAAGGATGCCGGCACCATCAACATCGGCACCGACGCCACCTACCAGCCCAACGAGTACCTCGACGCCGACGGCAAGACCGTGATCGGCATGGACGTCGAGCTGTTCGACGCGGTGATGAGCAAGTTCGGCATCAAGACCAACTGGGTGCCCTCCGCGTTCGACGCGATCATCCTCGGCACGCAGAGCGGCAAGTACGACATCGGGGTCTCGAGCTTCACCGTCAACAACGACCGGATGAAGGAGGCCACCATGGTCAGCTACTTCAAGGCCGGCACCCAGTGGGTCACCCAGAAGGGCAACCCGAAGGCGATCAACCCCGACGACGCCTGCGGCAAGAGCGTCGCCGTGCAGAAGGGCACCGTGCAGGCCGACGTCGACCTGCCTGCCCGCCAGAAGGCCTGCACCGACGCGGGCAAGCCCGAGATCAAGGTGCTCGTCGACGCCGACCAGGCCAAGGTCACCGCGGCCGTGCAGTCCGGCAAGGCCGACGCCATGCTGGTCGACCTGCCGCCGGCCATCGCCGCGGTCGACTCCACGGGCGGCACGCTCGAGCTGCTCGGCGAGCAGTACGACTCGGCCCCCTACGGCTACGTGCTGCCCGAAGGATGCCGCCGGAACCGACTTCGGCGAGGCCATCGTCGAGGCCCTCAAGCAGCTCAAGGCCGACGGCACCTACGACCAGATCCTGGCCAAGTGGAAGACCGAGGGTGGCGCCATCAGCGACTTCGCCGTGAACCCGACGGTCAGCTGACGCCGTGACCGCGTCGACGCAGGACCGGCCGGGCGCCATCGACGCCCGGCCGGTCCGGCACCCCGGACGGTGGGTGGCCCTGGCCGTCATCGCGATCGTGGTCGCGATGATCATCAGCTCGTTCGCGACCAACGAGAAGTGGAACTTCCCGTTCGCGTTCGAGATCATGCAGCAGACCCCGGTCATCGAGGGACTGTGGAAGGGCACCATCTTCGGCACCGTCGGCGCGATGATCCTGGGCATCGGCCTGGGCATCATCCTCGCGGTGATGCGCCTGTCGACCAACCCCGTGCTGCGCGGGGTCGCGTTCGTCTACATCTGGTTCTTCCGGGCCATCCCGCGCTACGTGCTGCTGGTGCTGCTCGGCACCGGCATCGGCTTCCTGTACCCCACTCTGGACATCGGCGTCCCCTTCGGCCAGCAGATCGCCGACGCGCTGGGGCTCGACACGTCGTTCACGTTCTACACGCTCGACTACAACGTCATCTCAACCACCATCTGGGTCGGCATCCTGGGCCTGGGGCTGTCGGAGGCCGCCTACATGGCCGAGATCGCCCGCGCCGGCATCCTGTCGGTCGACAAGGGCCAGGCCGAGGCCGCGCAGGCGCTCGGCATGCCGCCCGGCAAGACGATGCGTCGCGTCGTGCTCCCCCAGGCCATGCGGGTCATCGTCCCCCCGACCGGCAACGAGACGATCGCCATGGTCAAGGACACCTCGCTGCTCATCGCGGTCCCTGTCATCGTCGAGCTGTTCTTTCAGGCCTACCAGTTCGGCTCGCGCAGCTTCAAGATCATGCCCGGCATCGTCGCGGCGACGGTCTGGTACCTCATCATCTGCTCGATCCTGATGGTCCTGCAGGCACGCCTCGAGAAGTACTACGGCCGCGGTTTCGGCGCGGTGCCGAAGAAGACCCAGCAGAGGATCACCGAGATAGAGGCGGACCACTGATGAGCGAGCCGACCGCCGACAGCGACCACCGACGGCTTCCCCCTCGTCCACGCGGTCAACGTCACCAAGGCCTTCCACGGCACCGAGGTGCTCAAGGGCATCGACATGGACGTGCAGCGCGGCGAGGTCGTCGTGCTGCTCGGGCCGTCGGGGTCGGGCAAGACCACCTTCCTGCGCTGCATCAACCAGCTCGAGACCATCGACGGCGGCCGGATCTGGGTCGACGGCGACCTGATGGGATACGAGGACCGCAGCGGCACGCTGCACCGCCTCACCGACAAGCGGATCGCCGCCCAGCGCCGCGACATCGGGATGTGCTTCCAGCGGTTCAACCTCTTCCCGCACAAGACGGTGCTCGAGAACGTCATCGAGGCGCCGACCCAGGTCAAGGGCGTGAAGAAGAAGGACGCCACCGCCAAGGCCCTCGAGCTGCTCGAGCAGGTGGGCCTGGGCGACAAGCCGTCGGCCTACCCGTCGCAGCTCTCGGGTGGCCAGCAGCAGCGGGTGGCGATCGCCCGGGCGCTCGCGATGGACCCCAAGCTGATGCTCTTCGACGAGCCGACGAGCGCGCTCGACCCCGAGCTGGTCGGTGAGGTGCTCAAGGTGATGCGCGACCTCGCCAACGACGGCATGACGATGATCGTGGTCACGCACGAGATGGGCTTCGCCCGCGAGGTCGCCGACCGCGTCGTCTTCATGGACGCCGGTGTGGTCGTCGAGGAGGGTCCGCCCTCGCAGGTCATCGGCAACCCCCAGCACAAGCGCACCAAGGCGTTCCTGTCGCGGATGCGCCAGGAGGAGGCCGCCCACGCCGAGGCGATCGTCGCCACGGTGACCGAGAACGCCGAGGCCCTCGCCGCGATCGCCGCCAAGGACGCCGAGCACGACCAGGCCGCGCAGGAGGCCATCGACAACATGAGGGACGCCACCGGGCAGCGGTGACCCACCGCACCCGACCGCCCCGGATGCCGTGGCCCGCCCTGGTGCGGGTTCGTGGCCGGTCGATGCTGCCCACCTACCGCGAGGGCGACGTGCTGCTCGTGCTGCGCGGCATCCGACCGCGTCCCGGGAGGGCCGCGGTGGTGCGCCTCCCGCCGGATGCCGCCGGGCGCCCGCGACCGCTGTCGGTGAAGCGGGTGACCGGGCCCGATCCGGCTGCGCCGCAGCGCTGGTGGATCGACTGCGACAACGCCGCCGAGGGCGTCACGTCGTTCGACGTGGGGTCCCTGGCCAGCGAGGACATCGTGGCGGTGGTCGTCGGGTTGGTCTGGCGACCGCTGGGGTAGGTTTGGCAGGACCGCACGTTTCGCCACCACGAGGAGAGAGACCCATGCTGTCCCTGTTCCGCATCACCGACGTCTCGGCGCACTGCGACCTGCCGTGCGGCGTGTACGACCCCGCCCAGGCACGCATCGAGGCGGAGTCGATCAAGGCGATCATCGCCAAGGTCGCCGACAACGACGACCCCGACTTCCGCACCCGCGCCATCCTCATCAAGGAGCAGCGCTCCGAGCTGGTCAAGCACCACCTCTGGGTGCTGTGGACCGACTACTTCAAGCCCCCGCACTTCGAGAAGTACCCCGAGCTGCACACCCTCGTCAACGAGGCCACCAAGCTCGCGGGCGCCGCCGGCACCAAGGGTGAGCTCGACGCCGCCAAGGCCGACGAGCTGCTCGCCAAGATCGACGAGATCGCGCGCATCTTCGCGGAGACCAAGAAGGCCTGACCTCCCCGGACACCACGACGGCCGCCCCCGGCGACAGCAGGGGGCGGCCTCGTCGTCCCCGGACCACCCAGCGTCGGGCTACGGCTCGGGGACGGTGACGACGAAGACCTCGCCGACACCCTCGAGGGTGACGGCCCCCTCGCCGGCCGGCAGGAACGCCGACTCGACGTCGCCGAGCTCGAGGGTGCGAGACGCCGAGGCCAGGGTGACCCCGCCCCGCAGGCAGAACGCGATGCGCGGACCGTGCTCACCGGGCAGGGCCCGCCCCGGGGTGACCCGGAGGAGCCGGAACCGGTCGGAGGCGCTGTCGAAGGCCTCGAGGCCCGGCTCGACGACCCGGCCGCGGCCGACGACGCCGTCGGCCACCGGGTCGACGATGCGCAGCAGCTCGGCGACGTTGACCGCCTTGCTGGTCAGGCCCGCGCGCACCACGTTGTCGGAGTTGGCCAGCACCTCGATGCCCAGCCCGCGCACGTAGGAGTGGAGCACCCCCGCGGCGACGTCGATGAACTCGCCCGGCTGCAGCACCCGGTGGTGCATGAGGAGCAGCACGACCAGGCCGATGTCGTCGGGGTGCTCCTCGGCCACCCGCACCACGGCCGCCGCGGCGTCGCCCATCTCGTCACCGGCGGCTTCGAGCCGCACGCAGGCCGCCACGACCTCCCGCGCCAGGTCGGTCACCTCGTCGGCCGGGGTGGCAAGCACCGCGCCGAGCATGGCGTGCGCCGGGTCGTCGGACACCGCCGCCTTCTCGACCAGGTCGGCGAGGCGCTGCACCCCGAGCCGGGTCACGAGGTCGGCCACCTCGGCGTGCGAGCGCATGCCCACGAACACCTCGAACGGGGAGATCGCGAGGAGCAGCTCGGGCTTGGCCCAGTCGTCGACGTAGACCGAGTCGCCGCTGATCGCCCGCACGCCGGTGGCCTGCTCGGCACTCGGGTGGGCCTGGATGGAGATCGCACGCCCGGGAGCCAGCACCTTGAGCAGGAACGGCAGCCGGGGCCCGTACCGCTCGACGCACTCCTCCCCCAGCTCGCCGACCGGGTCGGCGGCGACGAGCGACGCGAGGTCGGGAGCGCCATCGCGGTCGGTGGTCGCCGGGCCCTCCTCGTGGGCGCCCATCCACAGCTCGGACTCCGGCTGCGGACTCGGGATGCTGCGACCCTGGAGGCTGGCGATGGACACGTTCGATCCCCACGCGTCGGTGAAGATGACGGGAGTCAGGCGGTCCACGGGAGCTCTCCGGGCTGGGGTCGGGGCACCCGATGCTAACGCGGAGCGGGTAGCCGCTCCTCGACCCGGCCCACCGTCGTGTCCGAGGTGGCGACGGCCAGCGCCTCGACGACCTCCGGGTCGTACTGGTAGCCCAGACCGAGGTGGATGCGCTCGTTGGCCACCCGCACCTGGTCGGGGTCGTCGCTGCCGCCGGTGAGGTCGTCGAACGCGTTCGCCACCTTGATGATCCGGCTCGCCATCGGCACCTCCTCGCCGAGCTCACGCACCTGGCGGTAGGGCGTGGTCTGCGCCTCGACGTAGTCGGCCACGGTGTCGAGGCCTTCGGCGTGCCGGATGATCCGGGCCCCCTCGTCGGCGATGTCCCTCTGGTCGGTCGGCGCGGCGAGCACGGTGGCCCCACCCGGGATCGGCTCGACGAGCGAGATCTGGCCCAGGTCGTGCAGCAGTGCGGCGTACTCGAGCTCGCGCAGCTCGCGGTCCGAGATGCCGAGCACCCGGCCGATGCGCACCCCGAGGTCCGCCACCCGTTCCGCGTGGCCCGCCGGGGTGTAGCCCCCCTCCTCGGTGAGGTGCGACAGCGTGGCGATCGTCTGGCGGTAGGTCACCCGGTTCTGCGTGTAGCGCCCGACGGCGAGGTAGGTGATGGCGAGGGGGAAGAGGGCTGCCGGCAGGGAGAGCAGGCCGAGCACGGGGGCCATGAGGGCGACCATGGGGCCTGAGACCACGACGGCGGCGGTCAGCGGCGCCACCTCCCCGAACTCGTCGCGCAGCGCAGCGAGCCACGGGCTGCGCTGACGCTCGGAGCGGACCGCCGACGACAGCACCAGCTCGACCGAGATGCCCAGCCCGGCGACGGCCACCATGCCGATCGCGACCAGCCACGGCGACACGGTCGGGTCGACCTCCAGCCCCCACAGCGTCTGGCCGTTCAGCGTGAAGGCGCGAGCCAGCCAGGCGGCGGTCGCCACTCCCACCAGTCGGGCCGCGACCTGGTCGAGCCCGACGGCGCGGCCCTGGGCGGCTCGCACCCCCGCGGCGAGCAGGAGGCCGGTGGCGACCGCGACCGCGACGAAGTCGGCGTCGACGTCGAGAACGGGCTGGCCGTAGATCTCGGCGAGGAAGACGAAGGCCAGCGCCGAGGCCGACGCCAGGGGCGCCGCCTCGCGCCCGCTGGGCATCTTCAGGCGGAACAGCTCGCCCACCGTGATCGCGGTGACGAAGACGGCCACCGTGAGCTGGTGGATGGCGAGCTGGTCGAGCAGCGTCCCGCCACCTGCGTACAGGCCCATGGCGAGCACGAGGACGCCCGACGCCAGCACGGCCCACGCGCGCGGCAGGTGCCGTCCGGGCAGCACCGACCTCACGCGGACACCCCCGCTCGACGTGACAGGGCCTGGTCGAGAGCGCGCAGGAGGTCCTCACGACCGGACGGCGTGCTGCGGAGCAGGTCCACCGCCTCCCGCGTGGACAGCACCACGCCGTCTGCCGTGCCCACCTCGGTGAGCATGTCGAACTCGTCGGCGAGCCCCACGAGCAGGGCGGCGACGCTCAGGTCGTCTCGCGACCCGGGTACCACGGCCTCGCGGTGGTGCGCGATGGCGTCGAGCGCCCCGGACAGGAAGCTGAGCCCCTGCAGCAGCTGGACACCACGGGCGGGGTAGCTCCGCATGCGGCTGCTGCCCACTCCGGTGCTGCGGACCAGCCCGGTGGGCAGGGTCGTGAGCCCCAGGTCGTGGAGCATCCCGGCGACGCGCGCATCCGCGACCGCCTGGCTGCGCAGGCCGAGCTGTTCTGCCATGCTCGCGCTCAGGTCGGCCACCCGGATGCTGTGGCCCATGAGGTGTGGGGCCTTGGCCTCGACCGCCGCCACGAGCACGTGGAGCGCGCGCTCGTGTCCCTTGACCTCCTCGGCGTACTGGCGGTAGGCCCACTGGGCCACGACGAGGGGCGGGAGGATGAGGAAGACGCTCGCCGAGCCCAGGCCGGCCGGCTCCCAGAGCACCACCAGGATGAACGCGATGATGCCGTAGCCGAGGTGCGCAGGTCCGCTGGTGCCGAGCAGGCGGCCGACCTGGGCCCGCATCGGCATGCCGGCCGCCAGCCGCACGACGACCGCGAGCAGCACGAGGTTGACGACGAGCTGGACGACGTCGGCGAAGAGGACCGGGATCCCGATCTCGCGAACGATCTGCCAGGGGCCGACAGGGTCGTTCCCCGGGTCGCCGCCGGCCACCAGGTACGCGAAACCGCCGACGACCCCCATCGTCGCGAACATGCCGGAGTTGAAGATGCGCACGGTGAGGGGGTTGCGCGCCTCGTGCATCGGGCCGATGAGCATCCCGACGATCCCGGCGGCCGCTGGGCCCACGAGGGCCATGGCGGCGAGCAGGACGATGCTCGTGAACGACAGCGTCACCCGGCCCGAGTCGACCTCGACGGACCCGAACCACCACGCCAGGACGGCCAGCAGCAGCACCACCCAGAAGGTGGCGTCGATCTCGAGACCGTCGACACGGATCGCCGCCGCGGTGAGGCTGATTCCCACCACGGCGACGCAACCGACATAGACGCTGGTCGCACGACCGACTCGCGGTGAGGCCGGGTGGTCCGGTTCGGAGGCCTCAGTCGACATCGGTCACGCTGGTCACATCTTCCAGCCCCAGGCGAGCTGGGCCTCTGACGAGCCGTTGGCCTTGGCGTTGGCGGGCGCTGCCTGGGCGGTGGCGGGGACGAGCAGCGCGACGGTCGCGAGGGCGGCAACGGCGACGAGAGTGCGGAACTTGAGCATGGGAATTCCCTTTCAGAGGCGGTATCCAGCCCAAGGACGGCTGTGGCCGGATACCCGAGTCTCCCATGGCGCCCTGTGTGCGACAATGATCCGGAGCTCCGTACGTCTCAGCAGGCCTACAGGGCACTTTCCCGACGAAAGGCACCCCGATGAGCAAGCGCGCCCGCAAGCGCCGCTCGCGCAAGGGCAACAAGGCCAACCACGGTCGCAAGCCCAACGCCTGAGCGCGAACGCACGAACACCCGGTAGGCCTCACGGCATACCGGGTGTTCTCGTTGTGGCGCAGGCTGTTCGGGCGGTTCAGCTGTCGTTCTCGAGGCGCACCATCGTGATCCGCTGCATGATCTGCAGGCGCACGGCCGCGGGCGCGGTCTCGCCCGAGCAGGAGCGTCGCACGACCTGCTTGAGGGCCACGTCGAGGTCGTGCTCGGCGAGGCACGGCTGGCACTCGTTGAGGTGAGCTGCGACACGTCGCACGTCGTCCGAGCTCATCTCACCGTCGAGGTACTCGTAGATGCGGTGCAGCACCTCGGAGCAGTCGCCGTGTCCGGCGTGCGGGTCCTGGGCGTCGGCGTGCGTCATGACTCCTCCTGGGTACCGAAGCCACGGTCCTTGGCGTACTCGGTGAGCAGCCCGCGCAGCTGGCGCCGGCCGCGGTGCAGACGCGACATCACGGTGCCGATCGGCGTGCCCATGATCTCGGCGATCTCCTTGTAGGCGAACCCCTCGACGTCGGCGAGGTAGACGGCCATCCGGAAGTCCTCGGGGAGCTCCTGGAGCGCCCGCTTCACCTCGGTGTCGGGGAGGTGCTCGAGAGCAGCGACCTCGGCCGACTTCAGACCCACCGAGGTGTGCGACTCGGCCCGGGCGAGCTGGTAGTCCTCGACCTCGGCGGCGTCGGACTGCAGCGGCTCGCGCTGCCGCTTGCGGTAGGTGTTGATGTAGGTGTTGGTGAGGATGCGGTACATCCACGCCTTGAGGTTGGTGCCGGGCTGGTACTGGTGGAACGCGGCATACGCCTTGGCGTAGGTCTCCTGGAGCAGGTCCTCGGCGTCGGCCGGGTTGCGCGTGGTGCGCATGCGCGGCGGCGTAGAGCTGGTCGAGGAGCGGCAGGGCCTCACGCTCGAAGCGGGCCTGGCGCTCGGCCGTCGTCTCGGTGGCGAGGTCGACCTCCGCGTCCGGGGGGCTGTCGACAGGTGTCGGTGGAGTGGTCATCGTGTCCCAGCCTATCCGGGCCCGGCTGGGGGCTGAGGTGTCGAGCACGAACACGAGAACGGGACCTTTCCTGGTGGGGCACGGACAGCTCGGTTCAACGCCCTCCCCGGCGACCGCATTCCCCTCCGGTCGGTGGCGAGCCGGTCAGGTCGCCGCCAGGTGACCGACGACGAGGTCGGCCACGGCGGCGGCGGAGCCACCGATGGAGTGGGCTCCGGTGACGATGTCGAGCGTCGCCCCCGGAGGCAGCACGGCCTCGAACTCGGCGGGCGTGCCGAACGGGTCGGTGCGGCCCTGCACCACGTGCACCGGGATGCCGTCGGCCGACGGCGTCGCCAGCTCGGGGGCCCGCGAGCTCTCCGGCCTCCCCGGCGGGTGCAGCGGGAAGGACAGGGCCACGACGGCGTGAGCCCCCACCGCGGCTGCCGTGCGACACGCGACCCGGGCGCCGGCGCTGCGGCCGCCCACGACGAGCGGGCCGGGACCGAGGTCGGGGGCCAGCGCCGCGAGCACCGGCAGCCAGGCCCTGTCCAGGGAGGGCGGTGCCGGCCCGACCTTCGACCCGGCCACCCGCCACGGCTGGTCGACGAGCACGACGAGCCAGCCCGCGGCGACCGCCGCGTCGCGGGTGGCGAGGACGTCGAGGGTCCAGCGCAGCCCTCCGGCACCGTGTCCGAGCACGAGGGACGCCGGCCGGGATGCCGGGTGGGCGGGTCAGCGTGACCCGCGCCGGTCCCAGCGGCGTCTCGACCAGCCGCTCCTCCGGGCTGCCGGTCGGTGGCGGGCGGGCTCACCCGTTGCCGCCGATGACCTCGCCGGTCAGCGGGTCGACGACGCCGACCAGCTCGTCGGCGGGCAGCGGTTCGATCAGCTGGGGACCGTTCGACCGGTTGCTGCTCACCGCCCGGGACACGGGGAAGGCGGTGAACCGCCCGGGTCGGTGCGGCTCGAGCAGACCCAGCGCGTCGGCCGCCCCCGTCGCCGGGTCCAGCCAGGTCTCCCACTCCTCCGGCTCGAGGACGACGGGCTGGCGGTCGTGGATGCGGTCCAGACCCGGCTCGGCGGGGCCGGTGACCACCGTGAAGGTCGTCAGCCAGGCCAGCGGGTCGTCGGGGTCGCTGACGGCCGGGTCGCGCCAGAACTCGTACAGCCCGGCCATGGCGACGCTCGCGCCGTCGACCCGGGTGGTGAAGAACGGCTGCTTGCGCGGCTTGCCCTTCGCGTCGAGCGCCGTCGGCGACGCCTGCCACTCGTACCACCCGCGGGCCGGCACGAGGCAGCGCCGCGAGGCCAGGGCGCGGGCGAAGGCCGGCTTGTCCGCGACCGACTCGACCCGGGCGTTGATCATCCGGGCGGCACCGCCGGGGTCCTTGGACCAGCTGGGCACCAGGCCCCAGGTGAGCAGCCGCAGCTGCCGGCGCGGCTCGGCGTCGCGGTCGTCGCGCGGCGCCCGGGAGAGCACGACGGGGGCTCGCTTGGTCGGCGCCATGTTGTGGTCGGGGCGGCCCGGCGGGGGCTCCTGGGGGTTCACGAGCACGCTGCGTCCCGGCTCGCCGGTGCGATCCTCGTCGACCTCGAACTCGAGAACGAGCTCGTCAGGGTTCGCCGTCGCGGCATACCGACCACACATGCACGTCAGGCTACTGACCCGGCCGTCGAGCAACTACCGTAGGGACCTCACGGCATGACCAGCAGGAACCGACCGGGAGGACCCCCATGACCTTGGTGCGACGCGTCGCCCGCCCGATGCTCGCCGCGATGTTCGTCGTCGGTGGGCTCGACCAGCTCAAGCACCCCGGCCGCAAGGTCGACACGGCACGGCCGCTGGTCGAGAAGATCGCGCCCGCCATCGGTCTGCCGGAGGACACCGAGCTGCTGGTGCGTGCCAACGGCGCGGTCATGGTCGGTGCCGGGTCACTGCTCGCCCTGGGGTGGCTCCCCCGCATCGCGTCGACCGCTCTGGCGGCGACCCTCGTGCCCACCACCATTGCGGCACACTCGTACTGGCAGGAGCAGGACCCGGAGGTCAAGGCCCGGCAACGCACCCAGTTCCTCAAGAACCTCGGCCTGCTCGGCGGCCTCCTCCTCGCCGCCGTCGACACCGAGGGCAAGCCGGGACTCGCCTACCGCGCGCACCTGGTCAACGAGAGCGCGCACCGCACCGCCCGCCAGACCCGCCGCGAGGCACGGCACCTGGCACACTCCGCCGCCCGCGAGGCCAGGCTGAAGGCGGCCCAGGCGCACAATGCCATCGGCTGACTGGAGCGCCCCCACCGCCACGGGTCCGGTCGACGCCCGCGTCGTCCTCCCCGGCAGCAAGTCCCTCACCAACCGCTACCTCGTGCTGGCAGCCCTCGCGAGCGAGGTCTCACGACTGCGGGCGCCGCTGCGCTCGCGCGACACCCTGCTGATGGCCCAGGCCCTGCGCTCCCTCGGCGCGCGGGTCGACGACGTCGACGAGGTCGACTGGCTGGTCACCCCAGCCCGGCTGGTCGGTGGCGGCACCGTCGACTGCGGGCTGGCCGGCAACGTCATGCGGTTCGTGCCACCGGTGGCCGGTCTCGCCGACGGCCCGGTGCGGTTCGACGGCGACCCGCACGCCCGATCGCGCCCGATGGCACCGGTGCTCGGCGCGTTGCGGACCCTCGGCGTGCAGGTCGACGACGACGGGCGGGGCGGCCTGCCGTTCACCGTGCACGGCCGCGGCTCGGTACGTGGTGGTTCGGTCACCCTCGACGCCTCGGCGTCATCGCAGTTCGTGTCGGGCCTGCTCCTGTCCGGGGCGCGCTTCGACGAAGGCGTCACCGTGCACCACGACGGCAAGGCGGTGCCGAGCCTGCCGCACATCGAGATGACGGTCGAGACGCTGCGCGACGCGGGTGTCGTCGTCGACGACGGCGACGTGCACACCTGGCGGGTCGAGCCGAGCGAGGTCAACGCCCTCGACGTGCAGGTCGAGCCCGACCTGTCCAACGCGGCGCAGTTCCTCGCGGCTGCGCTGGTCACGGGCGGCCGGGTGCACGTGCCCGGGTGGCCGCAGTACACCACCCAGGGTGGTGACTTCGTGCGCGACCTGCTCGACATGATGGGGGCCGAGGTCGTGCTCGACCGGGCCGGCCTCACCGTCAGCGGCGGCGATGGTGGCATCTCGGGCGTCGACGTCGACCTGCACGACTCCAGCGAGCTGACTCCCGTCGTCGCGGCCCTGTGCGCCCTGGCCGACTCCCCCAGCGTCATCCGCGGGGTGGCCCACATCCGGGGCCACGAGACCGACCGGCTCGCAGCCCTGCGCACCGAGCTCAGCAGCCTCGGCACGGAGGTCGACGAGACGGCCGACGGGCTGCGCATCACGCCGCGGCCGCTTGCACGGCGGCACCGTCCACACCTACGCCGACCACCGCATGGTCATGGCCGCCGCGGTGCTCGGGCTGGCGGTGCCGGGCATCGTCGTCGAGGACGTCGACACGGTCGCCAAGACGATGCCCGAGTTCACCCACCTGTGGGCGCACATGCTCACCGACCGGGTCCCGGCGGGCGCCTGATGGCTCGGGCGTCGGCCTCCTACGACGAGTCGGACGTGCGAATCCGGCCCAACCGCAGGGGTACTCGCCCGAGGAGCAAGGACCGCCCCGCCCACGAGGATGCCGTCCCCGGACGGGTGACCGGGGTCGACCGGGGCCGCTACACGACGCTCGTCGGCGAGGGAGCCGACCGCCACGTCGTGCTGGCGATGCGGGCCCGCGAGCTCGGCCGCAAGGGCATCGTCGTCGGCGACGACGTGCGCCTGGTGGGCGACACCACGGGTGTCGACGGCAGCCTGGCCCGCATCGTCCGGGTGTCGCCGCGGGTGACCGTGCTGCGCCGCACCGCCGACGACACCGACCCGGTCGAGCGGGTGCTGGTCGCCAACGCCGACCAGCTCGTCGTCGTCTCGGCCCTGGCCAACCCCGAGCCGCGCCCGCGGCTCATCGACCGCTGCCTGGTCGCGGCCTACGACGCCGGCATGGAACCGCTGCTCGTGCTCACCAAGGCCGACCTCACCGACCCCGCGCCGTTCCTCGACCAGTACGCACCGCTGTCGGTACGGCACGTCGTCACGGCCCGGCACGACGCCCGCACCGACGGGCTCGACGCCCTGCGCGAGGCCCTGTCCGGACGGGTGAGCGTGCTGGTGGGCCACTCCGGCGTCGGCAAGTCCACCTTGGTCAACGCCCTGGTGCCCGACGCGCTGCGCGCCGTGGGGGTCGTCAACGACGTCACCGGCCGCGGCCGGCACACCTCCACCTCGGCGGTCGCCCTCGCCCTGCCCGACGACGACGGCTGGATCATCGACACCCCCGGGATCCGCTCGTTCGGCCTGGCCCACGTCGACCCGGCCCGGATCATCCAGCACTTCCCCGACCTCGAGCCCGGGACCGCACAGTGCCCGCGCGGCTGCACGCACGACGAGGAGGAGTGCGCCCTCGACGCGTGGGTCGCCAGCGGCTCCGCCGGCCCGGCCGGCGCGGCTCGGCTGGACTCCCTGCGCCGGTTGCTCCGGGCCCGCACCGCGGGCACCGGCGACTAGGGCCGCGCCCCACCACTACGCCACGACGCGGCCCCCGGGAGGATCTCCCGGGGGCCGCGTCGACGAACCCGTTGCTCAGGGCGAGGGTCGGTGGTCCTCGGGCTGCTCGTCGACCAGGCGCGTGTCGTCCTGCGGCGCGAGGTCGGCGTCGGCGTGCATGGCATCGGACCGCTCGGCGCCGGCGTCGACAGCGGAGGAGTCGAGGTCCTCGCCGCCCCCCGCGGCACCGAAACCGGCGCCCAGGTCGTCGAGGTCGGTCGAGTCGGTCGTCGTGAACCGCGCGTCGGGCTCGACGTCGCTGACGTCGACCGTCTCGACCATGGTCCGGGCCTCGGCGAAGTGGCAGGCCGAGAGGTGCGCGGCCGTGCCGTCGGAGCGCATCTCGAGCACCGGCTCCTTCTCGGAGCAGACGTCCTGCGCCTTCCAGCACCGGGTGTGGAACCGGCATCCCGACGGGGGGTTGGCCGGCGAGGGGACGTCACCGACGAGGACGATCTGCTCGCGCTTGCCGCGCAGGGTCGGGTCGGGCACGGGCACGGCCGACAGCAGCGCCTGGGTGTAGGGGTGGGTCGGGCGGGAGTAGACCTCGTCCTCGGTGCCCAGCTCGGCCATCCGGCCGAGGTACATGACCCCGACCCGGTCCGAGATGTGCCGCACGACCGACAGGTCGTGCGCGATGAAGACGTAGGCCAGGCCGAGCTCGTCCTGCAGCTTCTCCATCAGGTTGACGACCTGCGCCTGCACCGACACGTCGAGCGCCGACACCGGCTCGTCACACACCAGCACCTTGGGGTTCAGTGCGATGCCGCGGGCGATACCGATGCGCTGCCGCTGGCCACCGGAGAACTGGTGGGGGTAGCGGTTGATGTGCTCGGGGTTGAGGCCGACGAGGTCGAGCAGCTCCTGGACCCGCTTGCGACGCCCGCCCTTGGGCACGACGTCCTTGTGGATCTCGAAGGGCTCCCCGATGATGTCGCCGACCGTCATGCGGGGGTTCAGCGAGGTGTAGGGGTCCTGGAAGACGATCTGGATGTCGCGGCGCATGCGACGCATCTCGCGCCCCGACGCGCCACTCCAGTCGGCCCCCTCGAAGATGACCTTGCCCTCGGTGGGCTCCTCGAGCCGCATCAGCAGGCGACCCAGGGTGGACTTGCCACATCCGGACTCGCCCACGATGCCGAGCGTCTCACCCTTGTGCAGCTCGAAGCTCACACCGTCGACGGCCTTGACCTGACCGACCACCCGGCGCAGCACACCCTTCTTGATCGGGTAGTACTTGACCAGGTTCTGTGCGCTGAGAATGACCTCAGGCATTGATGACCTCCTCGGCGAAGTGGCAGGCCGAGAATCGGCCCGGGACGATCTCGAGCAGCGCGTGGCCGGTCGCGTGCGACAGACGTCCTGCGCCATCCGGCAGCGCGGGTTGAACGCGCAGCCCCGGGGGATCCGCATCAGGTTCGGGGGCAGGCCACCGATCGCGGCCAGCGTCTGCCCCTTCTGGTCCAGGCGCGGGATCGACTCGAGCAGCCCGCGGGTGTAGGGGTGCGCGGGCGAGGCGTAGAGCTCGTGGACCGTGGCCGTCTCGACGAGCCGGCCGGCGTACATGACCGCGATCCGGTCGGCGACGTCGGCGACGACGCCCAGGTCGTGCGTGATCAGGATGAGCCCCATCTGGCGCTCCTCCTGCAGCTCCTGGAGCAGGGCCATGATCTGCGCCTGCACCGTGACGTCGAGGGCCGTCGTGGGCTCGTCGGCGATGAGCACCGCCGGGTCGAGCGCGATGGCCATCGCGATCATGATGCGCTGGCGCATGCCGCCGGAGAACTGGTGCGGGTAGGCCTTGACCCGCTCTCGTGCGGCAGGGATCGACACCCGCTCCATGAGCCGGATCGCCTGCTCGAGCGCGTCGGACTTGTTCATGCCGCGGTGGGTGCGGAACATCTCGGCGATCTGCCAGCCCACCGGGAACACCGGGTTCAGCGAGGACAGGGCGTCCTGGAAGATCATCGAGACCTCGGGCCCGCGGGTGAGCCGGCGCTGCTCGTCGGGCATCGAGAGCAGGTCCTGGCCGCAGTAGCGGATGTGACCGCTCGGGATGACCGCCGGCGGCATGTCGAGGATGCCCATGATGGCCTGGGCGGTCACGGACTTGCCCGAGCCGGACTCGCCAAGGATGGCGACCGACTCGCCCTGGTGCAGCTTGAACGACACGCCGTTGATCGCGGTCGCCACACCGTCACGGGTGCGGAACTCGACGTAGAGGTCGTCGACCTCGAGCAGCAGGCCGTCCTCGGGTGTGTAGGTGTACTGGCTGCCCGAGCTCTTCGACCGGGGCTTGGTGTCCTGGGTGGTCATCGTTCCTCCGTCGGGGGTCAGCGGTTCTTCGGGTCGAGGGCGTCACGCACCACGTCGCCGAGCATGATGAACGCCAGCACTGCCAAAGAGAGGAAGACGCTGGGGAAGAACAGCATGTGCGGGGTGGTGCGCAGGCCGACGAGCGCCGCGCTGATGTCGATGCCCCACGAGATGGCCGGCGGCTGCAGGCCGATCCCGAGGAAGGACAGGGTCGCCTCGGCGGCGATGAAGGCGCCGAGGTTGATGGTGGCGACGACGATGACCGGGGCCAGTGAGTTGGGCAGCACGTGCGAGCGCACGATCCGCATCGGGCTCGCGCCGAGCGCCCGGGCGGCCTGGACGTAGTCGTTGGGCTTGACCTGGATGACGCTGCTGCGCGTCAGTCGCGCCAGGCTCGGCCAGCCGAGGATGACCAGCGCGAGCACGACCTTCAAGACGATGAGGAAGTAGTTGTCGTTGAAGAAGTCGGGCAGCGAGACCAGGAAGATGATCGCGCCGAGGAGCAGCGGGATCGCGAAGAACACGTCACCGATGCGCGACATCAGGGAGTCGGCCCAGCCGCCCTGGTAGCCGGACATGACGCCGATGACGCCTCCGATGAGCACGGTGCCGAGGGTGCACAGGACACCGACGAGGATCGAGGCGCGAGCGCCGTAGATGCACCGGGCGTAGATGTCGTAGCCCTGGATCTCACGACCGAACCAGGCATCGGCGCCGGGCCGCTCGCGGGACTTGGCGAGGATGGCGTTGGTGGGGTCGGTGCTGGTGAACAGGCTGGGCCAGATGGCCATGAGCACGAAGAGCGTGATCAGGCCGGCCGACACCCAGAACAGCGGGTTGCGGCGCATCGTGCGCCAGGCGTCGGAGGCGAGGGAGCGTTCCTCGTTGACGTCGCCGCCGTCGTTGTTGTCGGTGACGCTGATTTCGGCGATGGCGGCTTCAGTCATGGCTGATCCTCGGGTCGAGCAGGCCGTAGAGCAGGTCCACGAGCAGGTTCACGAACAGGTAGACGATGACCAGGATCGTCACGGCCCCGACGACGGATGCGCCGTCACGAGCCCGGATCGAGTTGTAGATGTAGCCACCGATGCCCGGGATGTTGAAGATGCGCTCGGTGACGATCGCGCCTCCGAGGAGCGCCCCGAAGTCGAAGCCGATGAAGGTGACGACCGGGATCAGCGAGTTGCGCATCGCGTGCAGGCCGATCGCCCGGCGCCGGGTGAGGCCCTTGGCCACGGCCGTGCGCACGTAGTCGGCCCGCAGGTTCTCGGTGAGGTTGGTGCGGGTCAGCCGGGTGACGTAGGCCAGCGAGAGCGAGCCCAGCACCATGGCGGGCAGCAGCAGCTCGTAGAAGGTGGGGTCGGACGAGGTGACCGTGACCGGGAACAGGCCCAGCTTGACGCCCAGGAAGTACTGGGAGAGACCGCCGATGACGAACACCGGGATCGAGATCACGACGAGGGTGGAGACGAGCACCAGGTTGTCGAGGAACCCGCCCTTCTTGATGCCGGTCAGCACACCCGCGAGGATGCCCAGGATCGACTCGAAGAGGATCGCCATGATCGCGAGCTTGGCGGTGATCGGGTAGCGCAGCTTGAGCTGGTCGGTCACCTTGATGCCGTTGTAGGTCTCACCGAGGTCGCCCTTGGCGAGGTTGCCCAGGTACTTGCCGTACTGCACAGGCAGCGGGTCGTTGAGGTTGTACTTCTCACGGAATGCCGCGGCGTACTGCGGCGGGCACGGACGTTCTCCACACTTCCCGGCCAGGGGGTCGCCCGGGAGGGCGAAGACCATGGCAAAGATGAGGAACGTCGCGCCCAGGATCACCGGGATCATCTGAAGCAACCGTCGAATGATGTAAGTGCCCACGTCACCTCCCTGCGTCTCGGGCCGTCGCTACGAAGGTGACGGCGTCGTCAGTGATCTACCGGGACGAACCTAGCCCACTGTGGGGGGGCACCCAACCCTTCGGACCCGGCATCCGGAGCAGTCGTGTCGTCACACGGCCGTCGGCCTGCCAGCTTGCGCTGGCAGGCCGACGACGTGTGGTGCTGTGAACCGTGTGGTTCAGTCAGCTCACTTCATGGAGATCGACGGGATGTCGATCGTCCCGAAGGCGGTGATCTTCACACCGGTGACCTTGTCCGACCAGCCCATCTGGGTCTTGCCGTACCACATCGGGATGGAGGCCATGTCCTTCGCCAGGAGCGCCTCGGCCTCCTGGTACTTGGCGTTGGCAGCAGCCGCGTCCGTGGCAGCCGCAGCGTCGACGAGGTCCTTGTCGAACTCCGGGTTGGAGTAGTCGCCGTCGTTCGAGGACGCGCCGGTCTTGTAGATCGGGGCGAGGAAGTTCTCGATCGAGGGGTAGTCCATCTGCCAGCCGGTGCGGAACAGACCCTTCATCTTGCGGTCCGCGATCTGGCTGCGGAAGGTCGCGAAGTCGACGACCCCGACGGCCTGGCACTCGACACCCAGGGCCTGCTTGATGCTGTTGCAGGTCGCCTCGGTCCACTCCTTGTGAGCGGCGTCGGCGTTGTACGAGAGGGTGATCTTGTCACCCTTGAAGCCGCCGGCCTCGGCGAGCAGCGCCTTGGCCTTGGCCGGGTCGTACTTGCAGAACTCGCCACACGCACCGGCCTTGTAGCCGTCGACGACCGGGGAGACCCAGCCGGTGGCCGGCACCTTGGTGCCGTTGAAGATCTGCTTGATGATGGTGTCGCGGTCGATCGCCATCGAGATGGCCTGCTTGATCCTCGGGTCGGCGTAGTTCGGGTCGACCTTGGCCGGAGCCGCGGTGATCGCCTGGATGACGCCGGTTTCCTTCGCCGCGTTGCGGTCGGGCAGGTCCTGCTTGTACTTGTCGTCGATCAGGGCGCTCGCCGGGATCTCGTCGGTGACGTCGAGGTTGTTGGCGATGACGTCGTTGTAGGCCGCGTCGGGGTCCTGGTAGATCTTGAAGGTGACCTTGTCGACGTTGCCACCGAACTTGCCGGAGTAGTCGGCGAACTTGGACAGGACGATCGACTGCTCCTTGGTCCACGAGTCCAGCTTGTACGGGCCGGTGCCGATCGGCTTGTCGCCGAAGGCCTTGGGGTCCTTGAAGAAGGCCTCGGGCAGCGGGGAGAAGGCCGAGTAGCCCAGACGCACGGGAAGGTTCGAGACCTTCTCGCTGGTCTTGATGGTGAAGGTCTTGTCGTCGACGATCTTCAGGCCGGTCATCTCCTTGGCCTTCGGGGTGTAACCCTCACACGGGTCGTCGGGGTTCGTGGTGCCGGCGCACTGCAGGTCGGCGAAGCCCTCGATGGGCTCCATGAAGTAGCCGCTGCTCTGGGCGTTCGGGCCGTAGGCCGCGTAGTTCCAAGCGTCGACGAAGCTCTTCGAGGTGACCTCGGTGCCGTCGTGGAACTTGTACGGCTTCAGCTTCACGGTGAAGTTCTGGTTGTCGGTCGTGTCGATCGACTCCGCGATGTCGTTCTCGGGCTTGGCCGTCTCGGCGTCGTAGTGGACCAGCTTGGCGAACACAGCGTCGATGACGTTGCCACCACAGGTCTCCGTGGTGTTGCTCGGCACGAGCGGGTTCTGCGGGTTGCACCCACGAACGGTGATCTCCCCGCCCGTCTTGGCGCCAGCTGCCGTGGTCGCGGTGTCGCCGCTGTCGCCGCTGCCGCAACCTGCGGCGAGCAGAGCAACTGCGGACAGGGCCGCAACTGCGACCGTGCGAGTGGTTCCTCGCATGGATGTCCTCCTACGTGAAAGTGGTGTCGCCACCCGTTGTCGGGTGGCCGGGGCCGAGAGCTGCTCCCGATCGGGCGCATCTCGCAGTGCATCGCCCTCCGGCGTGCGTGGTCAATGAAAGACCATGGTTGGCCCCAACGGAAGCATTAGATGCACCCGAGACTGGATTGTGACCGAAGCGCGACCGGATCGACGCCGGGCCGAAGATTCTTCGGGTCCCGGCCGCTAGGTTGGGCGACGTGCCCGGCTACGACGACGACCTGCGCCTCGCCCACGTCCTCGCGGATGCCGTCGAGCGCCTCACGACCGCCCGGTTCCGCGCCGAGGACCTGCGGGTCGAGACCAAGCCCGACCTCACGCTCGTCAGCGACGCCGACCGCGACGCCGAGGAGCTGCTCCGCAGCCAGCTCAAGCGCACCAGGCCGCGCGACGCCGTGATCGGCGAGGAGTTCGCCCCGACCGGGTCGAGCAACCGGCAGTGGGTGGTCGACCCGATCGACGGCACCCACAACTTCGTCCGCGGGGTCCCCGTGTGGGCCACCCTGATCGCCCTGGTCGACGACGGTGTCCCGGTCATCGGCCTCGTCGCCGCGCCGGCCCTGGGCCGGCGGTGGTGGGCCGCCCTGGGGTCCGGGGCCTGGGCCGGGCGCAGCCTGACCTCGGCCAGGCAGATCCACGTCTCGAAGGTGTCGCGCGTCGAGGACGCCTCGATCTCGTGCTCGAGCTGGACCTCGTGGGACGCCGTGGACCGGGAGGAGCAGGTGCTCGACCTGGCCCGCGACTGCTGGCGCGAGCGCGCCTACGGCGACTTCTGGTCCTACATGCTGCTCGCCGAGGGAGCCGTCGACATCGCGGCCGAACCCGAGCTCGCGCTGCACGACATGGCGGCCCTCGTGCCGGTGGTCACCGAGGCCGGGGGGCGGTTCACGTCGCTGGCCGGGGTCGACGGCCCGTTCGGCGGAAACGCCCTGGCCACCAACGGGCTCCTGCACGACGAGGTGCTCGGCCGGATCGGTCTCTGACCGGTCGTCAGGTCAGAACAGGGCGTCCTGGTCGGCCTCGGTGGAGACACCCTCCAGGCGGAGCAGCCGGGCCTTGCGCTCCAGCCCGCCGGCGTAGCCGGTCAGCGTCCCGTCGGAGCCGATGACGCGGTGGCACGGCAGCACGATCGGGAGCGGGTTGGCGCCGTTGGCGGCCCCCACCGCGCGCGACGCGCCGGGCGGCAGGTCGAGCCGGGCCGCGATGGCGCCGTAGGTGGTCGTCGTGCCCCAGGGCACGGACGCGAGGACGTGCCAGACCCGGCGCTGGAAGTCGGTGCCGGCCGGGCGCAGCGGCAGGTCGAACACCCGGCGGGTGCCGGCGAAGTAGTCGGCGAGCTGGCGGTGGGCCTCGACGAGCACCGCCGACCCACCGCGCTCGTGCTGCGGCGACCCGTCGGCGGGGGCGTCGAACTGGATGGCGACCAGCGCACCCCCGGCCTCGACGAGCTCGAGCCGCCCTATGGGAGAACCCATCACGACCGATCGCGAGCCGGCGTGCTCAGAGGGCAACCGTGCTCACCGGCCCTCCGACCCGGCCCTCGAGTGCCGGCACCACGGTCGCGGCGTCGCCGACCAGCACCACGCTCCACTCCCCCGTGGCGACCCGACGGTAGGCCTCGTCGAGGTCACGACGCTCGAGATCGGCCACGGCGCGAAGGTTCAGCGTCGTGAAGTCGAGCGGCAGCCCCTCGAGCGCGAGCGCCGCGGTCTCGTCGGCGACGGCATCCGCCGTGGCGTAGCGACCGGGCGCGGTCTTGCCGACGTAGTCGACGCCGGAGCGCACCTCGGCGTCGGTGAAGCCGTCGCGCGCCCCGTCGAGGATGCCGAGCAGGATCTCGACCGCTTCGCCGGTCACCTCGGAGCGCACCGACCCCGACGTGACGAACGAGCCTCCCGCGACCCGCGGTCGGAACGAGCTGCGGATGCCGTAGGTGTAGCCCTTGTCCTCGCGCAGCACGGCGTCGATGCGTGCGCTCGGCGAGCCACCGAGCACGAAGGACAGCACCGGGTAGGGCGCCCAGCCGTCGGGGGTGGAGCGGTCGGGCCCCGGCCGGCCGACGGCGATCTCGGTCTGCACCGAGCCGGGCCGGTCGACGACGACGACGCGGGCGGCGTCGGTGGCCGGCACCGGGGCGACCGGGCGCGGTGCGGGCCGGTGCCGGGGTGCCGACCAGGTACCGAGGGTCGACTCGAGCACGCCGACGACGTCGACCCCGGTGAGGTCGCCCGCGACGACGACGGTGGCACCCTGCGGGCCCACGGTCGTGGCGTGGAACTCGACGAGGTCGTCGCGGCTGAGCGCGCCGATGCTCTCGGTGCTGCCCGCCGTGGGCCGGCTGGCCCGGTCCTCGGGGGCCCACAGCGTGCGGGCGAGCTCACGCGCGGCGCGGTGTGCCGACGAGGCCCGCTCCTGCTCGATCTCGGCGAGCCGGTTGCGCAGGATGCGACGCACCTCCTCCTCCGGGAAGGCCGGCTCGGCCAGCGCCTCGGTGACCAGGGCCGCCGCGGTGGCCAGGTGTCGTTGCGGCACGTCGACGTCGACGAGCAGGCCACCGTCGGACACCCCCGCGCCGAGCACCATGCCGTGCCGTTCCATCAGCTCGGCGAACTCCTCGGACCCGTGCTTCGCGGTGCCCTCGTCGAGCAGGCGGGCGGTCATCGCGCCGATGCCCTCCTTGCCCGCCGGCTCGTCGGACAGCGCCGCCGGCACCACGACCCGCAGGGAGAGCACGTACTGGCCGGGCAGGTCGTGCACGAGCACGCGCACGCCGTTGCCCAGCAGGTGCTCGGCGGGAACGGGGAACGTCCACGGCGCCGGGGCGGTGACGTCGGGCCGGGGGGCGCTCACGCGACGTCCTCGGTTGTGGTGGACCCGGCATCCGACGGGTCGGTGTCGGCGTCGGCCGCGTCTTCGGCGGCCAGGTAGGCGACGACGGCCCGGCTGCTCGGCTGCAGCCAACGGCGGGCGGCGTCGACGACCTGCTCGGCCGTGACGTCGCGCAGCCGGTCGAGGTGGGTGTTGACGACGTCGGGGTCGTCGTGGAGCAGCAGGTGGTGGCTGATCAGGTCGGCACGCTCCTCCTGGCTCGCGAGGGCGGAGAGCCAGGACCGCTCGGACTGGGCCAGCGACGCCTCGAGCTCGCC
Source organism: uncultured Actinomycetota bacterium (assembly GCA_963707895.1). Taxonomy (GTDB): domain Bacteria; phylum Actinomycetota; class Actinomycetes; order Actinomycetales; family Dermatophilaceae; genus Fodinibacter. Next base: position 51,329 of record CAVPRS010000005.1, read on the forward strand.
CTCGGTCGGGCCGTGCTCGAGGAAGCCCTCGAGCTCCTCGACGAAGTCGGCCTCGACCCGGGCCGGGTCGGTGCCGGGCGCGACGTCGAGGACGACGAAGCCGAGCGAGGCGCCGTCGACGAAGCCCCAGGCCGTGGCGTGCGCCCCCAGCGCGGTCTGCTCGCGGCGCACCAGCCGGCGCACCAGCCGGGAGGTCGCGAGGCCCCCGATGCAGTCGAGCGCGACCGAGCAGGCGACGAACTCGTCGGTCTCGTCGACGGGGAGCCGGAACGCCACGTGCAGCCGGTCGTTGGGCACGACCTCGTGGCGCTCGACGCGCACCGGCGCCTCGAGCGGAGCGAGCTGCTCGTGGTCGGCGCGGCGCGGGACCGCACCTGCGGCCAGGTCACCCAGGTAGCGCTCGACGAGGGCGAAACCGTGCTCCTGGGTGAGGTCGCCGCACAAGGTGATGACCGTGTTGTCGGGGCCGTAGTGGGCCCGGAAGAAGGCGTGGACGTCGTCGAGGCTGGCGGCGTCGAGGTCCTCCATGGAGCCGATCGTCGGGTGGTGGTAGGGGTGACCCTCGGGGAAGACGGCGGCATAGACGTCGATGAGCGCGTTGCCGTAGGGCTGGTTGTCGTAGCGCTGGCGCTTCTCCTCCTTCACCACGTCGCGCTGGTTGTCGAGGTTCTCCTGCGTCACGGCGTCGAGCAGGCCACCGTGCCGGTCTGCCTCGAGCCACAGGGCCAGCTCGACGGCACCGGTGGGCACGGTCTCGAAGTAGTTGGTGCGGTCGAACCAGGTCGTGGCGTTGAGGCGGGCGCCCTGCGCCATCAGGGCCTCGAAGTGCTCGCCACTGCGCACGTTGCGCGAACCCTGGAACATCAGGTGCTCGAAGAGGTGCGCGAACCCGGTGCGGCCGGTCGTCTCGTGGCGGGACCCGACCCCGACCCAGATGTTCACCGTGACGTTGGGGACCGTGTGGTCGGGGCTGACGACGACGCGCAGCCCGTTGGGGAGCGTTCGTCGGTGGATCGGGTAGTCCAGCGGCATGCCGGTCACCCTACGGCCAGCACCCGACGCCGATCGGCAGGGACCGCGGGACGGGCGTCGCTCACGACGCGGAGGTGCGGCGGCGCTCCTCGAGCTCGGCCACCCCGGAGACCTCGGCGTCGGCCGGGTCGGAGGGGATGTAGGGAGCATGCGCTCGCGGCAGGACGCCGATGGCGTGGCGGCCGAAGACCTGCTGCTCGGTGGCCACCCGCTCGGACCGGCCCCGGCCGAGGAAGCTGACGGCCCAGTGCAGCAGCGTCGTGACGCGGTGCTTGAAGCCGATGATGTAGACGAGGTGGATGCCGAGCCAGAGCACCCAGGCGAAGAAGCCCGAGAAGCGCAGCCGGCCGATCGAGGCGACCGCGCTGAACCGCGAGATGGTGGCCATCGAGCCCTTGTCGAAGTAGTCGAAGCGCTCCTGCCGCGGCTTGCCGTCGAGACCGGCCGTGATCTGCTTCGCGGCGAAGCGGGCCCCCTGGATGGCCACCTGGGCCACGCCCGGGAGCCGGTCGAGCGCCATCATGTCGCCGACGACGAAGACCTCCGGGTGGCCGGGAACGGTGAGGTCGGGAAGCACCTCGACGCGACCCGCACGGTCCAGGCCCGCGCCGGACTGCTCCGCGATCTGCTTGCCCAGCGGGCTGGCCTGCACGCCGGCCGCCCACACCTTGGTGAGCGCCTCGATGTGGGTCGACGCACCATCGGGCCCGGTGACGGTGATCCCGGTCGCGTCGACGTCGGTGACCTTGGTGCCCAGGCGCACGTCGACACCCATGGCGGTGAGCCGCCGCCGGGCCGCGTCGCCCAGCCGCTCCCCGAAGGAGGGCAGCACCGTGTCGACCGCGTCGACGAGGATGATCCGCGCGTTGGTCGGGTCGATCCGGCGGAAGTCGTTGCGCAGGGTGCGGTTGGCGAGCTCGGCGATCTGCCCGGCCATCTCGACGCCCGTGGGACCGGCACCGACGACCACGAAGGTCAGGGCACGCTCGGCCTCGGCCGGCGTGCGGGCCAGCTCGGCGAGCTCGAACGCGCCGAAGATGCGCCCGCGCAGCTCGAGGGCGTCGTCGATCGACTTCATCCCGGGCGCGTGGCGCGCGAACTGGTCGTTGCCGAACCACGACTGCCCCGCTCCCGCGGCGACGAGCAGGCTGTCGTAGCCGGTCACGCTCTCGCGGCCGAGCACCGTCGAGGTGACCGTGCGCGCCTCGAGGTCGACGTGGGTGACCGTGCCGAGCACGACCCGGGCGTTCTTCTGGCGGGCGAGCACCTCGCGCGTGCTGGGGGCGATCTCGCCCTCGGAGAGGATGCCGGTCGCCACCTGGTAGAGCAAGCGGCTGGAAGAGGTGGTGCGCGGTCGGGGCGATGAGGGTGACCTCGACGTCCTCGCGGCGCTTGCAGCGCCTGCGTGCCGAAGAGGCCTCCGAAGCCGGAACCGATGACGACGACTCTGTGGGGGGTGGTCACGTCCGGTCCAACACGGGTGGCGGACGCGGTATGCCGCCTGCTCAGGGACGTGGTCGAGGTCACCATCGGGTGCCCGAACCGGCGCCGCGGTCGGGACCGGTGGCCCGACGGGCTCACCCGGTGCGGATGATGTCCCGGCCGCGACGCAGGCGTTGGCTGGGTGGAGCGCCACCGACGCAGGTCGCGAGGGTGGCGGGCAGTCACCCACGTGGCAGGAGGCCCATCATGTGCCGTTGGCTGGCGTACTCGGGATCGCCGGTGCTCCTCGAGGACCTCCTCTACAAGCCGGAGAACTCCCTCGTCGTGCAGAGCAAGCACTCGCTGATGGGGGCGACGACGACCAACGGCGACGGCTTCGGCGTCGGCTGGTACGGCGCCTACGAGACGCCGGGGCTGTTCCGCAGCACCGAGCCGGCCTGGAACGACCTCAACCTGCGCGAGCTCAGTGCCCACGCGAAGGCCGGCCGGGTCTTCGCGCACATCCGGGCCTCCACGGGCTCGGCCGTGCAGCAGACGAACTGCCACCCGTTCCGCCACGAGAACTGGCTCTGGATGCACAACGGCTACCTCGCGGGCTTCCACGAGATGAAGCGGGACCTCGCGATGGAGGTCGACCCCGACCTCTTCGCCGACATCCAGGGCTCCACCGACTCCGAGATGTTCTTCTTCCTGGCGCTGAGCTTCGGCCTTCGCGACGACCCGCGCGCCGGGGTGGCTCGTGCGGTCGGGCTGGTCGAGGAGGTCGGGCGCACCCACGGCGTCGAGTTCCCGGTGCAGATGACCGTCGCGACCACCGACGGCGACACGACGTGGGCCTTCCGCTACTCCAGCGAGGGCAGGTCGCGCTCGTTGTTCCAGAGCACCGACGTGACGACGCTGCGCCACCAGTACCCCGACAACCCGGTGCTGCACGGGGTCTCGGACGACGCGCGGCTCGTGGTGTCCGAGCCGCTGGGGAGCCTGCAGGGCGCCTGGCGCGAGATCCCCGAGTCCTCGAGCGTGCTCGTGCACGGCGCGGACGACGAGGTGCAGCCCTTCGTGCCGATCGCTCCCTGAGCGCCGGCCAGGAGCCCTCAGCCGACGGCGGGACCGGTGACCAGCACGCTCCAGGTGTTGGGCGACGGCGCGAGCGTCGACGGCGCGAGCCCGGCCGTGGCGAGGAGGGCGTCGTACTCGGCGTGGGTGCGCTCCCGCGCGCCGAAGACCACCAGCATGTGCAGGTCGACCAGGTGCACGTCGCGCTGCTGGTGCGTCGATCGACCGGGTGCGTCGAGCACCGTCTCGACGACGAGGAGGTGCGCGTCGTCACCCATCGCGGCACGCACGCTGCGCAGGATGCGGACCGCCGGCTCGTCATCCCAGTCGTGCAGCACGTTCGAGAGCACGTAGACGTCGCCCCCTCCGGGGACGGACTCGAAGAAGTCGGCCGGCTCGCCGCGGGCCCGTGCCCCCAGCCCCGCGGCCTCGAAGGCAGCGTCGCGGCGGCGGCCACCGAAGGTCGGTCGGCAACGAGGCCGCGCAGCCGGGGGTACTCGGCGAGCAGGGACGTCAGCATGGCTCCCTTCCCGCCCCCGACGTCGACGAGGAGCCGGGCCGCGGACAGGTCGCACGCAGCCCTGACGGCCTCGACCTGGAGGGTCGCCCGCCGGGCCATGGCCGCGTTGAACACCGCCTCCTCGGGCGGATGGGCCTCCAGCCAGGCCCAGTTCGTCATCCCGGTGAGGTCCTCGTAGACCGAGCTGCCCTGCCGCACGGCATCGGCGAGGTGGCTCCACGCGGTGAGGTTGGGTGCCACCGTCTGCATCAGGGCCAGGTCGCGGATGCCGCTCGGGTGCCCCCGGCGCAGCACCTCGCCCCTGGCGGTGGTCGCGTACCTGTCGCCGACGCGCTCGAGCAGGTCGAGGTCGACCAGGACGCGGAGCAACCGGTCGAGGGAGGGCGGGTCCGAGGAGGACGCGGCCGCGAGGGTGTCCAGGGTGCGGGGCTCGTCGAGCAGGTCGACGACCCCGAGCTCGCAGGCCGCACGCACGCACAGCGTCACCCAGGCACCGCGCACCATCCAGACCACGTCATCGGCCTCGGCCATCTCGCCTCCCGGGCCAGCGTGCCACCGGTCGTGCGCTGCGGCCAGCAGGAGGCACGTGCCCGGCGACAAAGAGAGGGACCCTACACGGCTTCGCCGTCTGGGGTCCCTCTTCTTTGGTAGCGGGGGCAGGATTTGAACCTGCGACCTCCGGGTTATGAGCCCGGCGAGCTACCGAGCTGCTCCACCCCGCGTCGAGTGAGTCACGGCTTCGTACGAACCCGTGCTCGGTATGGCTCGAGCGTACGTGACCGACCCCGCCGCGGCCAAATCGCGGACCCGGCGGGACGGCATCCGGAGGGGGTCAGCCGCTCGGCGTGGCGGTGGGCGACGGGGAGGCCGACGGGCTCGGCGACGGGCTCGGCGACGGTGCGGCCCCGGCGACCAGCTGTGGCGCGATCGCCTGGGCCCGCTTGATCGCCGCGTCGAGCCGCTTCTGGGCCGTGCCGTAGGCCGCGAAGTCGCCGGCCTTGAGCGCGTCCTGGCCCGCCTGGTAGGCGTCCTGGATCTCGGTGAGGGCTTCGGTGAGCTGGGCTGCCGCAGTCGTCCCCGGGCCGCCCGTTCCACCTGGCTCGGTGGGCTCGTCGGTGCCGCCACCCTCGCCGAACAGCCCGCTCACGGCCTGTCCGAGGGTGTCGCCCCAGGCCACGGTGTTGCCGTAGACCGTGGCGACCGCCTTGTTCTGCGGGAACGACCCCGATCCGGAGGATGCCTGGACGTAGAGCGGCTGCACGTAGAACATCCGCCCCTCGAGGGGGAAGGACAGCAGGTTCCCGAACGTCAGCGTCTTGCCACCCGTGGAGTTCTGGGTGATGTACTGCGCCAGCGACAGCTGCTCGGCCTCGTTCTGCGAGCGCTCCGGGGAGTTCTTGATCTGGTTGAGCACCTGCCCGGGCCCGGCGGGGGTCGCCGAGCCGTACTCGAGCAGCCGCAGCAGGCCGTAGTCCGCCGCCGGGGTGCCGGCCTGGTTGCCGGCATCGGCGTCGACGGCCAGCAGCCCGCGCAGGATCTCGCGGCCGCCCTCGCCGTTGGTGGTCGCCGGAACGAAGGGAGAGGTGATCGAGAAGGCCGCCTCGGTCTCGCCGGGCATCGCGATCGACTGGAACACCGGCGGCTGGTCCTGGGCGCTCGACGACGGGTCACGCGGGACGCGCCACTTGTCGGAACCGGAGTAGAAGTCGCCGGGGTTGGTGACGTGGTACTCGGTGAGCAGCTCGCGCTGCACCTTGAGCAGGTCCTGCGGGTAGCGGATGTGCGCCATCAGGTCGCCGGAGATCTCCGAGATCGGCCGCACCGAACCGGGGAACGCCTTGCCCCACGCCTTGAGCATCGGGTCCTTGGTGTCCCACCCGTAGAGCTTCACCGCACCGGTGTAGGCGTCGACGGTGGCCTTGACGGCGTTGCGCACGTAGTTGACCTGGCCGGTGCCGACCGTGACGACGTTGGACCGCGCGGCGACCGAGTCGGAGGTGGCCTCCGCGAGCTCGATCAGCCGGCTGTTGGGGTAGCTGGCCGAGGTGGTGAACCCGTCGACGATCCACTGCACGCGGCCCTGGACCACGGCGGGGTAGACGTTGCCGTCCAGGTGCAGCCACGGGGCCACCCGCTCGACCCGCTCGGTCGGCGTGCGGTGGTCGAGGATGCGGGAGTCGCCGTTGACGGCATCCGAGAGGAGGAAGTTGGCCTCGCGGTACTTGATCGCGTAGGCGAGCCGTCGGAACGCGGAGCCGATCGGCACACCGCCGCTGCCCTCGTAGGTGTTGTGCACGGCGACGTCACCCTCGCCACCGGCGGGGTAGTCGAACTCGCGCGGCGCGGCCTCGGGCTCGGCACCGACGACGGAGTAGGCCGGGGAGAGCTCGCCGAAGTACATCCGCGGCTCGTACTTGCCGACCGCGCTGAGGCCGCCACCCTCGAAGAACACCGGGTCGCCCTCGGTGGTGCGCTGGTTGCCGTAGGCCGCGTAGAAGCCGTACCCGTGCGTGTAGACGGTGTGGTCGTTGAGCCAGTTGCGCTGGTTGTCGGGCAGCCCCTGGAGGTTGATCTCGCGCACCGCCACGACGGCGTCGCGGGTCTGCTTGTCGATCGTGTAGCGGTCGACGTCGAGGGTGTCGGGGAACGCGTAGTAGTCGCGCTGGGCCTGCAGCTGGCGGAACGTGGGGGCGACGACGTTGGGGTCGATGATGCGCACACCGGGGATGTCGTTGGCGGCGGCGCGCAGGACGGCCTTGTTCTCGGTCTCGGCGGGGGTCGGGTTCTGGATGCGCTTGACCCGGTCCAGGCCGAACGCCGCCCGCGTGGCGTCGATGTTGCGCTCGATGTACTTCGCCTCGAGGGACTTCTGCGAGGGGTTGACCTTGAGCGACTGGATCAGGGCCGGGTAGATGCCGCCCACGACGACGGCGGTGACGACGAGCAGGGCCACGCCGGTGATCGGCAGCCGCCAGCTGCGGCTCCAGATCGCGGCGAGGAAGAAGCCGGCGCACATGACCGCGGCGACCGCGAGGATCGCCTTGGTGGGCAGCACGGCGTGGTCGTCGGTGTAGGTGATGCCGGTGAGCAGCGAGCCCTTCTGGGTCGCCAGCGAGTAGCGGTCGAGCCAGTAGGACGCGGCGCGGGTGAGGGCGATGAGCGCACCGAGGATGCCGAGGTGCACGAAGGCGGCCCGCGTGGTGGGCCCGCGGCCGGGCAGCTGGAGCCCGCCGTAGACGTAGTGGGTGAAGGCGGCGGCGACGAACGCCAGCACGAGCACGACGGTGACGAAGCTGACGACGAACCGCAGCCAGGGGAGGGTGAAGACGAAGAAGCCCACGTCGAGGCCGAACTGGGGGTCCTTGACGCCGAAGGGCTCGCGGTTGACCCAGAGCAGGAAGGTGCGCCAGGCGCCCATCGACCCGGAGCCCGCGAGCAGCCCGAGCACGATCGGCACGACCCAGACGGCCAGGCGGCGCAGCGGCTCGATGGCCTGGCGGTACTGCTCGAGCACCTGCTGGGCGGGCGTGACCGGGATGTACAGGGGGCGGGAACGGTAGGCGAGGACCAGGCTGGAGGCCACCGCCCCGCCGGTGAGCAGACCCGCGATGACGAAGATGCCGACCTTGGTCGTGAGCTCCTTGACGAAGACCTCGACGAAGCCGACCGACTGGTACCACCACACGTCGGTGAGCACGTCGGCGACGATGCCGCCGATGACGACGACGGCCAGCATGACCAGGAGCGTGGTGCCCAGCGGGCCGCGCCGCCGGCGACCGGTGGGTCGCGGCTGGCCCCCGCCCCCGCCGTTTGGCCCCTCGGGGCGCGCCGAACCGTCACCCGGGCCCGTGGGCCCGTCGAACCACTCCGAGCGACTCACTGATCTCCTCGTCCCGCCGTCGGGGGTGCCCCGTGTCGACCGTGGGCGAGCAATGTACCCCGGCCACCTGCGCGACCATCGGGCACCATGGTGCGGTGACCGACACCCCCCAGCCCGTGACCGACCCGCTCACCCTCGCCGCCCTCGACACCGAGCGGCACGTGGCCCGCTCCGGGTGGGACCAGCCGGTGCGCCTGTTCGCCCTCGTGCCGACCGAGGACCTGCTCGCCGCGGAACCCGGTCTCGCCGACGGGATGGCGGTGCACGACGCCGTCGCTGGTGCGCTGAGCGCCGTCGAGCAGGACGAGCTGCCCGAGGCCGAGGGCCTCGAGGACCTGCTCGCCCGGATCGCCTGGCCCGAGCAGGTGGCCGGGTGCGCCCTGGCCGTCGAGCGCATCGTGGTGCCGCCCGAGGCCGAGCGCGAGCTCCCCGACGACGACGCCGCGGCGCTGCGCGCGGTGGCCGAGCACCCCGGCCGCGCCGACGTGCGCCTGGTGGTGGCGGTGACCCGGGACGGCTCGGCCCGTTGCCTCCTGCGTCAGCGTGACCACGACAGCGACGACCGGGTCGCGCTCGGTGACGACATCGCGCCGGGCCTCGTGCACGCGCTGCGGGAGACCTTCAGCCCCGACTGAGCGTCAGCCGCAGGTCGGCAGGTCGGCCGCCTTGCCGGTGCCGATGTCGCGCACGGCGGCGACGCCTTCGTCGAACGTCGCGACCTTGACCACCTGCAGGCCGTCGGGCACGTTGCCGACGACGTCGTCGCAGTTGTCGGCCGGGGCGAGGAAGTAGTCGGCCCCGGCGCGTCGGGCGCCGATCAGCTTCTGGCGGATGCCGCCGATCGGGCCGACGACCGCCTTGTCGTCCATCGTCCCGGTGCCGGCGATGTTCTTGCCGCCGGTCAGCTCGCCGGGGGTCAGGGCGTCGTAGATGGCCAGGGAGAACATCAGCCCGGCCGACGGCCCCCCGACGTTGCCGGTGCGCAGGGTGACGTCGACCGGCAGGTCGTAGTCGAGCCGCAGGCCGACCCCCATGACGGTGCGCCCGCCGGAGTCGGCGGTCTTCGCGGTGACGGTCTGCTCCTTGCCGTCGCGGCGCACGACGACCGGGAAGGTGTCGCCGGGCCGGTGGCGCTGGACGGCCGCGCGCACGGCATCCGAGGTGGTGGCGGGGTCGCCGTCGACCGTGACGAGCACGTCGTCGGGCTGGAGGACGCCCTTGCTCGGGCTGCTGTCGGGCACCGAGGCGATCACGATCATCTCGTCGACGGTGCGGCCCAGGGCGCGCAGCGCGGTCGCGGTGGCGACGCTCTGCGAGCCGGCCATCTCGGCGGCGCCCTCCTCCTGGGCGTCCTTCTCGCTCTGCTCGGGCGGGAAGATCTGGTCCTCGGGGACGATCTCCTGCGAGCCGCTGAGCCACGCCCCGGCGAGGTCGAAGACGGTGACCTTCACCCCGGGCCCACCGTCGACGCTCACCGTCGTGAAGTCGAGGGTCCCGCTCGTGGGGTAGGTCGTGGCGCCCTCGACGGAGAGCAGTGGCTTGCCGTCGACCTTCCCGAGGATGTTGGTGGCCGGCCCCGGCGACATGACGACGTAGGGCAGGCCGACGAAGGTCAGTGCCGCGGCGACGGCGATCGCGACGAAGGCGGCGGTGAGCAGTGCCGCCGGCAGCAGCCCGGGGCGGGTGGAGGGAACCGGTCGCCGGGCGGGCGGCTGCGCGTCGGAGCCTCCGGCGCCGCTTCCGCCGGCGTTGCCGCTTCCGCCGTCGCCGCCGGGGAGCAGGTCGTGGGTCGGCTGGGTCACGGCAGTCCCACCCACTCGGTGGACCCGTCACCCAGGCTCTGGTGCTTCCAGATCGGGGTGTCGGCCTTGAGGGTGTCGATGAGGTCGCGGCACGCGTCGAACGCCTGGCCGCGGTGCGGCGCGGCCGCCGCGACGACGACGGCGAGGTCGCCGACCTTCAGGGCCCCGGTGCGGTGCACGGCGGCGACCCTCAGGGCCTGCGACCGGCCGAGGACGTCGTCGGCCGTGCGGCGCATGGTGTCGACGGCGCTCGGGTGGGCCTCGTAGTCGAGCGCGGTGACCGACTCGCCGTGGTCGTGGTCGCGCACGACCCCGACGAACAGGGCGATGCCGCCGCAGGCCGGGTGGCGGACGGCGTCGAGCACCTCGTCGACGGACAGCGCCTCGTCGCGCAGGGCGACGAGCGCGACCGCGTCGTGGTCGGTCGGCAATGGGGCTCCTCGGTGACGGTCCGGCGGAACCTTCCGGGCCGGATCGTGGTTGGCTGTATCGAGACGACATCCTCTCACCCCCACGCGAGGAGACCGGCGTGACCGACCCCCAGCACGACGACGACGAGACACCGGGCCTGCCCCCGGAGATCGAGCAGCTGCTGCGCAACCTCACCGGCGGCGAGGTCGACCCCCAGATGGCCCAGATGATGCAGGGCATGGGCCTGGACAAGGTCGACCCGCAGATGCTGGCGATGGTCATGGGTCAGGTGCAGGCGATGTTCTCGGCCCCCGAGAGCGACACCGCCGTCAACGCGGTGCTCGCCACCGACATCGCCCGCAAGACGGTCGCCGCGGAGGGTGACGAGCTCGCCAGCGCGGCCGACGGTCGCGCCGCGGCCGAGGCCGTGCAGGTCGCCGGCATGTGGCTCGACGCGGTCACCGACGTCACGAGCCCCGGCCTCACAGGGGTCGCCTGGAGCCGCGCCGAGTGGGTCGAGGCGACGATGCCGGTGTGGACCGACCTCGTCGAGCCGGTCGCCGCCGGGGTCTCCGATGCCGTGGGCACTGCCCTCGAGGGTCAGCTCGGCCGGCTGGGTGAGCTCGGTGAGTCGGGGGAGCCTGGCGACCCGGGCATCCCCGGCCTTCCCGCGGGCATGCTCGACCAGGCCGGCCCGATGCTGCGCCGCATGCACGGCTCGATGTTCTCGATGCAGCTCGGGCAGGGCACCGGCACGCTCGCTCGCGAGGTGCTCACCGGGTGCGAGGTGTCGCTCCCGCTCGTGCCCGCTCCCACCGTCGTGCTGATGCCGGCCGCGGTGCGCGAGTTCGCCGACGGCCTCGAGGTCGACGAGCCGCAGGCCCGGCTCTACCTCGCCGTGCGCGAGGTCGCCCGGGTGCGCCTGTTCGGCGCGGTGCCGTGGCTCGCCCCCGCCCTGCTCGCGGCGGTGCGTGACTACGCGGCCGACATCAGCATCGACACCTCGGCCATCGAGGAAGCGGTCGGGTCGATCGACCCGTCCGACCCCGAGGCGGTGCAGCAGGCGCTGCAGGGCCGGATGTTCGCGCCCGAGCCCTCCCCCGCCCAGCAGGCCGCGCTGGCCCGGCTCGAGACGCTGCTCGCCCTCGTCGAGGGCTGGGTCGACGTCGTCGCCGACCGCGCGACGCGCGCCCACCTGCCGCAGGCCGACGCGCTGGGCGAGGCCGTGCGGCGCCGTCGCGCCACGGGCGGACCCGCCGAGAAGGCGTTCGGTGCCCTCGTGGGGCTCGAGCTGCGGCCGCGCCGGCTGCGCGACGCGGCCAACCTGTTCGCGGCGCTCGAGGACGCCGGTGGCCCCACCGCCCGTGACGGCGCCTGGCGCCACCCCGACCTGGCGCCGAGCACCGCCGACCTCGACGACCCGCTGGGCTACGTCGAGCGCACGGCGCGCCCCCAGACCGACGAGATGGATGCCGCGCTCGACCGCCTGCTGAGCGGCGAGGACGACACGTGACGGATGCCGGGCTCGCCGGTTCCGGGCAGGCCACGGCGCCGCACCCACCCGACCCCGACGTGGTCACGGCCTACCGGCCGGTGTGGGCCGACGCACGGGCCGTGCTGGAGGGCTGGGACGCGCCCGACGCCGGCCAGGAGCGGCTGCGCCGCGACTACCTCGAGCACCTGGCCGCCCACGCCGACGGCGTCGCCAAGGCGGGCCCACCGGCGCACCTCACGGCATCCTGCGTGGTGCTCGACGCCACCGGTCGTCAGGCGCTGCTCACCCTGCACCGGCGGGCGAACGCCTGGTTCCAGCTCGGCGGCCACCTCGAGCCGGGCGACGCGTCGCTGTGGGCGGCCGCGCGCCGTGAGGCCCGCGAGGAGTCCGGGATCGACGCGCTCGAGCCGCTGCCCCGCCCGGTGCAGCTCGACCGGCACCGGCTCGTGGGGACGTTCGGCAGCTGCCGGGAGCACCTCGACGTGCGCTACGCGGCGGTGGCGCCGCCGGGCGTCGAGCCGCGGGTCAGCGCCGAGTCGCACGACGTGCGCTGGTGGCCGGTCGACGCGCTGCCCGAGGGCACCCGCACCGAGCTCGCGCCGCTGGTATCACTGGCGCGCGACGCCCTCGGTCTCGGCTGACACGACGACCCCCTCGGCCTCGGCAGCGGTGGTCGCCTCGTCCGGTCCGCCGTCGACGGGGTCGTCGGCATCGTCCTGCGGCGGCAGCCCCTCGGCGTGCGCCAGCCCGTCGAGGAAGCCCCGGGCCCGCTCGAGGCGCGGGTAGGAGGCGAGCAGCCGCCAGAACGACGGTCCGTGTCCGGGCACGAGCAGGTGGGCCAGCTCGTGGAGCAGCACGTAGTCGAGCACGTGGTCGGGGACGTCGCGCAGCCGGTCGGACACCCGGATGGTGCCCTCGGCGGGCGTGCACGAGGCCCAGCGTCGGCCCATCGTCGAGACCCAGCGCACGCTGGTGGGGCGGGCGTGACCGCCGAGGTAGCGGCGCGACAGCTGGGCGGCCCTGGCCGTCAACGCCGCATCCGACGACTCCCGGCGCCGCTCGCCGGCGGTCAGCCGGGCCAGCATCCGCTCGACCCAGCGGTCCTCCTCGGCGGCACTGAACGACGCGGGGATGAGCACCACCGTGCGCGCACCGTCGCGGTAGGCGCTCACGGTGCGTCGGCGACGACGGCTGCGCCGGACCTCGACGTCCTCCCTGCTCACGGCACGAGCGTAGGACCCCGGGGGCCGGGTGTGGCGGATGGTGCCCGTGTGGCGAGCGGTGCGCTGGGCGGGCTCGCACGCGGGCGCGTCACGGGGCGTTCGTGCTCAGCCGTGGCTAGGGTTGTGGGCGTCCCCGCCGCAGTGCGGCACCACAGGCATCGACCCGGCGCACCGCCGGCGTCGACGACAAGGAGAGCTTTCATGGCTGACGAGACCTACAAGGGCGAGTTCTACTGCGTGAAGTGCAAGGAGAAGCGCGAGGCCGAGGGGAAGGTCGTCGTCTCCGAGAACGGCCGCCGCATGGCCAAGGGCGTGTGCCCCGTGTGTGGCACCAACCTCAACCGCATCCTCGGCAAGGCCTGAGCCACAGCCCGAGTCTCGAGTCGAACGGCCCCGGTCCCCAGCGGACCGGGGCCGTTCGGTGTCCGGGGCCTGTGGACGGCCACCGCGGGCACACCCCTCGGGGCAGGATGGGCGGGTCGGCGAGACGGCGACCGGGGGGTGGTTCGTGGACGGGTGGGACGGTGCGGCCGGCGGGCACGACGCCGTGGTGGTCGACGGCTGGGGACCGCTGGCCGACGAGCTGCTCGCCCAGCTGCGGCGGTGCGCCGTGCCGGTCCGTGGGGGTCGGCACGCGGCCGACGGTGCCGAGCTCGCCCTCGTCGCCTGGCAGGCGGTGCCGCGCGTGGTCGTCGTCGTCGCCGAGGGGCGCACGCCGTGGTGGGCGGGTGCGCCCTGGCAGGCCCGCGGCGTCCCCCACCTGCCGATCGTGCTCGGTGAGCGGGGCGTGGTGGTGGGGCCACTCGTGCTCCCCGGCCGCACCGCCTGCCTGCGCTGCGCCGGTCCGGCGTGGCCCTCCACCCGGGTGTGCGCGCCCGGTGCGGTGCCTGCCGGCACGGCCGTGCTGGCGGCGGCCGTGGCCACGGTGACCGTGCTGGCGACACTGCGCGGAGACCACTCGCTGGGCGGGATCTCGACCGAGATCGGCCTCGACCAGGTGGCGGTGACCCACCGCCTGTGGCATCCGCGTCCGGACTGCTTGTGCTCGTCGGGGACAATGGCCGGGTGACCGACATCCCCCGGGGCTCGCTGGCCCGGACCGCCAAGCTCGTCGGCCTGCCCCTGGGGCATGCCGGGCGCGCCGCCCTCGGTGTCGGGAAGCGGGTCGGGGGCCGCTCCGCCGAGGCCGTCGCCGCCGAGCTGCAGGCCCGCACGGCCGAGCAGCTCTTCTCGGTGCTCGGCCAGCTCAAGGGCGGTGCGATGAAGTTCGGCCAGGCCCTGTCGGTCATGGAGGCCGCGATGCCCGAGGACGTCGCGGCGCCGTACCGCGCGACCCTCACCAAGCTGCAGGAGGCCGGCCCGCCGATGGGCGCCGACCGGGTGCACGAGATCCTGGCCCGCGAGCTCGGCCCGCGCTGGGCGAGCACCAAGCTCCTCGAGTTCGACGACGTGCCGGCGGCGTCGGCGTCGATCGGCCAGGTGCACAAGGGGGTCTGGCGCGACGGGCGCGAGGTCGCCGTCAAGATCCAGTACCCCGGTGCGGCCGAGGCCCTGCTCAGCGACCTCAACCAGATCTCACGGGTCGCCCGGGTCGCCGGGTCGTGGGTGCCCGGCATCGAGATCAAGCCGATCATGGACGAGCTCAAGGCCCGGATGAGCGAGGAGCTCGACTACCACCTCGAGGCCCGCCACCAGCACCACTTCGCCGTGGCCTTCCGCGACGACGACGACGTGCTCGTGCCCGACGTGCTCGTCGACTCGCACCAGGTGCTCGTCACCGAGTGGGTCGACGGCACGCCCCTGGCCCGGATCATCGCCTCGGGCACCCAGGAGGAACGCGACGAGGCCGCCACCTTGTACCTGGAGTTCCTCCTGCGGGCCCCGAACCGGGCGCGGCTGCTCCACGCCGACCCGCACCCGGGCAACTTCCGGATCACCGAGGACGGCCGGCTCGGCGTGCTCGACTTCGGCGCGGTCAACCGGCTCCCCCACGGGCTGCCTCCCGCCATGGGCCGCCTGCTCACCGAGGCACTCGCCGGCAAGGCCGAGGCCCTCGAGGCCGGCCTGCGCGAAGAGGGCTTCATCCGCAAGGGCGTCGACATCGACGCCCGAGGCCCTGCTCGCCTACCTGGCCCCGCTCGTCGAGCCGCTGCTCGAGGACGAGTTCACCTTCTCGCGCGAGTGGCTGCGCGGGGCGGCGGCCCGCATCCAGGACCCGCGGCGGCCGCAGTTCCTCGTCGGGCTCAAGCTCAACCTGCCCCCCGAGTACCTGCTGATCCACCGGGTCTGGCTCGGCGGCATCGGGGTGCTCAGCCAGATCGGCGGCACCGTGCCCCTGCGCGAGATGATCTGCGCCCACCTCCCCGGCATCGACGAGGCACGGCTGCCCCCGCCCCCGGTGGCCTGAGCCGCCCGGTCACCACCAGGCCGAGTCGAGCTTCCCCTCGATGCTGCGCAGGTGGCGGCGGCTGCAGGTGTCGCAGGTCCACACGTCGCGACCGTTCTCGAGCCCGCGAGCCCAGGTGATCCGCGCCAGTGCCGCCGCGTCGTCATCCGCCGGCGTCGCACCGCACGTCGCGCACACGGGACGTGCGGCGGATGCCGTCGGCCCGGCATCCGAGGTTGGGGCGCCGTCCACGCCGGTCAGCCGTCGGCGCGCACGGCCGCCTTGGCGGCCTTCTTGAAGTCGCGCACCTTCTGCAACGACACCGGGTCGACGACGTCGGCGACCGAGCGGAACGAGCCCGGCTCGGCGTAGGCGCCGCACGCCTCCTCCCAGCCGGGGGGCCGCACGCCGAGCTGCTTGCCGAGCAGGGCCGCGAAGATGCGGGCCTTCTGCTCACCGAAGCCGGGCAGCGCCTTGACGCGGGCGACGAGCTCGGCCCCGGTGGCGGCGTCGCGCCAGAGCGCCGCGGCGTCGCCGCCGTAGGTGTCGCGCACGACCACGGCGAGTGCCTGGATGCGGGCGGCCATCGAGCGGCCGTAGCGGTGCACGGCCGGCGGGGTTGCGCACAGGTCGGCGAAGGCCTCCGGGTCCGCGGCCGCGACGGCGGACGGGTCGAGCGTGCCGAACCGCTCGAGCACCTTGGCCGGACCGGCGAAGGCGCGCTCCATCGGGAACTGCTGGTCGAGCAGCATCCCGACGAGCAGGGCGAACGGGTCCTCGGACAGGACTCGGTCGGCCGTGGGGTCCTGGGCGATCGTCAGCGTGACCATGGCCTCAGGGTAGCCAGAGCGCTCGCCGCGACGGCGCGCCAGAAGTCGCGCTCGCGCAGTGGCGGCGCGGTGACGGGGTCGACGGGGTGGAACGACACCGCCCCCGACGACGGGTCGGGGGCGGTGCGTTGGGCGAGCGCGGGCCTCATCGCACGATGGCGTGGACGTTGGCCCGCATCTGCTCGCGCTGCGCCTCAGCCTGCACCCGGCGCTGCGTCTCGTGGACGCGTCGCTGGTGCATGGTGCGGCGGATCTCGTGCATCCGCTTCGTGTACATCACTGTCTCCTTGGAACGTTCTCGGTCATTCGGTGGTGGGTGCCTACGCGGCGACCTCGGTCTTGCGGGGCCGGCCACGCGGGCGCTTGCGGGCGACGATCTCGCCCTGGACGAAGAGCTCGCCGCCCCAGACACCCCACGGCTCGCGCCGGTGGAGGGCACCCGAGAGGCACTCGGGCCGTGCCGGGCACGTGCCACAGAGGGCCTTGGCGAACTCGACACCCTCGGGGGTGTCGGCGAACCACAGCTCGGCGTCGTTCTCGCGGCAGGGAACGCCCTCGCCGGTCGTCTCGGACGCCTCGTGCAGGTCGAGGAGCTCGGTCAGCTGCATCGGGTTGTCACCTCCTTGCTCGGCGCGCCCGGTCGGGCGCTGCGTCATCTCGGTGCGCCGGGTGTGGCGCGGGGTACTCGGTGGGCGGTCGGTGTGGGACCGCTGGGTGGTGGTCGTCATGTCGGTGGCCTCACGTGGTCTGGTCTGGGTGGTCTGGCGGCGGGTACGAGAAAGGCCGCGGATCCCGGTGTCGGGATCCGCGGCCTCGAGGTGACCTGTCGTTGTGTCAGACAGGTGGTGCCTCGAGGCGTGGATACACGACTCCCGTGAACGGGGCGGTGGCGTCGCCGACGATGTCCTGGGCGCCCACGACGCGGAGGTCGCGAGCATCGGAACCGGCGAAGGACACAGTGCGCCCCTGCACGGAGCGGAAGGTGCCTGCGTGAGCGGTGTTGGCGCCGCGCCAGGGACGCGTGCAGATCTCGCGGACATCGCTCATCGCCATCTCCTTCGTCATCGTCGTCTCCATCAGGGCCAACCCTCCTCACGTGTCTCGTGAACTGCCGCGCGCCCGGGCGGGCCACGCGTGGTGTGCGCTTCAGGTTAAGGGAACCCCGAAGGGGCGGGCAACGGGATTAAACGCCCGATTTCGCCGGTGGGTGCCATTTCGGTGCTGAACTCGTTGCAGCACAGGCTATTCGGCGTCAGAAAAATTCTTCAGAAGGTCGAGCACATCGGTGCCGTAGCGCTCCAGCTTGGCGGGGCCGACGCCGTTGATGCGGGCCAGCGCACCGACGTCGGCAGGCACCCGCTCGGCGATCGCGGTGAGGGTGGCGTCGGTGAACACGACGAAGGCGGGCACGTCGGCCGCACGGGCGGTCTCGAGCCGCCACTCGCGCAGCGCCTCGAAGAGCCGCTCGTCCATCGTGGGCGGGCAGGAGGAGCAGCGCCCGATGGTGCGCTCCTTGGCGGTGCCGAGGTCGGCCCCGCACGTGCGGCAGGTGGTGCGCTGGGGGCTCGCGGTGCGGCCGCCCGCACCGGCCGCACCCTTGCGCCGCTTGGGCTGCGAGCGGGCGGCCTCGCCGAGCACGGCGGCGGTGTCGTCGAGGAAGCGGGAGGGACGCCGGGTGGCCCGGCCCCCGGGCGTGCGCGAGCGCGCGTCCAGGACATGACCAGCCGCTCGCGGGCCCGGGTGATGCCCACGTAGAGCAGCCGGCGCTCCTCCTCGACCGCCTCAGGGGTGTCGGCCATGGTGATGGGCAGGAGGCCGTCGGAGCACCCCACCAGGAACACCGAGTCCCACTCCAGGCCCTTGGCCGCGTGCAGCGACGCCAGTGTGACGCCCTGCGACCGTGGGGGCGTGCTGCGCCGAGGCGCGCTCCTCGAGCTCGCGCACGAGGGCCGGCATCCGCGCCTCGGGATCGAGGGCGTGCAGGTCGTCGGCGAGCGAGGCCAGGGCCGAGAGCGACTCCCAGCGCTCACGGGCGGCCCCGCCGCTGGTCGGGGCCTGCCGGGTCCACCCTGCGCCGAGCAGCACGTCGCGGGCGAGGTCGGGCAGCGGCACCGAGCCGTCGTCGGAACGGGCGGCACCGCGCATGCAGCACGACGGCGTCGCGGACCTCCTTGCGGGAGAAGAACCGCTCGCCGCCGCGCACGAGGTAGGGGATGCCCGCGCTCCGTCAGGGCCGACTCGAACGACTCGCTCTGGCCGTTGGTGCGGAACAGCACGGCCATCTCGGAGGGCGGGTGGCCGGCCCCGACCAGGGCGGCGATGCGAGTGGCGACGGTGGCTGCCTCGTCGGGGTCGTTGTCGGCGACGAGCAGCTCGGGCGAGGGGCCGTCGGGGCGCTGCGCCCGCAGCTCGACCGAGCCGGAGCGGCGCTGCCCGCCGGGGCCACGCAGCACGAGGTTGGCCAGGCCGACCACCTGCGGGGTCGAGCGGTAGTTGCGCACCAGCTCGACGGTGCGGGCCTCGGGGTGCCGCGTGCGGAAGCCGAGCAGGTGCTCCGGGGAGGCCCCGGTGAAGGAGTAGATGGTCTGGGCGGGGTCGCCGACGACGCACAGGTCGCGCCGCTCGCCCAGCCACAGCTCGAGCAGGCGCTGCTGGAGCCGGTTGACGTCCTGGTACTCGTCGACGACGAAGTGCCGGTACTGGCTGCGCACCGCACGGGCCACCTCGTCGTGCTCGCGCAGGATGCCGACCATGAGCAGCAGGACGTCCTCGAAGTCGATGACGCCGCGCTCGGTCTTGACCTCCTCGTAGGCCGCCACGAGGCGCGCCATGGCCGTGGGGTCGAGGCCGGCCGGGGGCTCGCGGCGCTGGGCCGTGGCCGCGGCGGCATACGACTCGGGGGTGAGCAGCGCGACCTTCGACCACTCGATCTCGGCGGCGAGGTCACGGACACCGGCGCTGTCGAGCCGCAGCCGCAGCCGGCCGCCCGCCTCGGCGACCGCGCTGGCCTTGTGCGGCATCACCTCGGGTGAGGCCCCGCCGATGGCCTGCGGCCAGAAGTAGTGCAGCTGGCGCAGCGCGGCGGCGTGGAAGGTGCGCGCCTGCACCCCGCCGACGCCGAGGTCGCGCAGCCGGGTGCGCATCTCGCCGGCGGCGCGGGCGGTGAAGGTGACGGCCAGCACCCGCTGCGGCTGGTAGACGCCCGAGAGCACGCCGTAGGCGATGCGGTGGGTGATGGCCCGGGTCTTGCCGGTGCCGGCGCCCGCCAGCACGCACATCGGCCCGCTCGGGTGCGCTGCGACCTCGCGCTGCTCGGGGTCGAGCGCGTCGAGGACCGCGTCGGCGCCGGGGTGCACGGGCAGGGTGGTCATCGCGACGATCCTAGGTGTCGGTGGTGACGGTGCCCGACGCCCCCGGGAAGCAACGACCCGGCGCCGTTGTTCACCCCGACCGAGTCCGCCCACGAGCCCGCCCCCACCCCGAGGAGCACCATGTCCGTCGCCGAGCCGAGCACCCCGGCGCTGCCGGCACCCGGGACGGTCACCATGTTCACGACGACGTGGTGCGGCTACTGCCGCCGGCTGAAGTCGCAGATGGAGCGCGAGGGCATCGGCTTCACCGAGGTCGACATCGAGCACGTTCCCGGCACGGCCGAGTTCGTCATGTCCGTCAACGGTGGCAACCAGACCGTGCCGACGCTGCTCTTCCCCGACGGGTCCGCCGCCACCAACCCGTCGATCGCGCAGGTGCGCGACCGCCTCGCCTGAGCACCTCCATCCCGCGCCCAGCCGGGAGTCGGGTGCTGAAGTGGCTGCCCCGGCGACCGCTTCAGCACCCAACTCGCAGATTCTCGGAGTTGGGTGCCCAGGCGGCTGCCCCGGCGACCGCTTCAGCACCCAGCTCGAGGACGAGGGGGCCGGTCAGCGCAGCGGGATCTCGGGTGAGTCGAGCGGCCCCCCGAACCAGTGCTCGATGATCCGCCGCGAGATCGAGATGCGCCCGGACACGACGACCGACCCGTCGGCCAGCGCCGCGGTCAGCTCGTCACGGGAGAACCACCGGGCCGCCTCGATCTCGTCGGGCTGGAGCCGCAGGTCGGTGCCCAGGGCGCGGGCCGTGAAGCCGAGCATGAGCGATGACGGGAACGGCCAGGGCTGGTCGCCGAGGTAGGTCACGTCGGTGACCCGGACCCCCACCTCCTCGGCCACCTCGCGGGCGACCGCCGCGGCGAGCGACTCACCCGGTTCGACGAAGCCGGCGAGCACCGACATCCCGTTGCCGCGGAACCCCTTTCCGCGTGCCAGGAGGATGCGGTCGTCCGCGTCGACCACGGCCATGATGACGGCCATGTCGGTGCGCGGGTAGTGCTCGCTGCCGTCGGCGGGGCAGCGCCGGATCCAGCCGGCGAGCACCGGTTCGGTCCTTGACCCGCAGCGGGGGCAGTGGCCGTGGCTGCGGTGCCAGTTGGCCAGGGCCAGCGTCGTCGCGAAGGTCGAGGCCCCCAGGTCGTCGAGGTCGGCGCCCACCTGCCGCAGGGTGCGCCAGGAGGGGTCGTCGGCCACGGCATCCGTCAGGTCGTCGGCGACCACTCCGACGTAGGACGTGCCCCCCGCCTCGCCGAGGTAGAGCGCGAGGCGGCCCGCGTCGGCGTCCTCGGGGGCCGTGAGGACGGCGGCGGTCGACGCCTCGCGACCCTCGTCGACCGCCACCCGGTCACCCACCAGCCGCAGCACGGCGGTGGCCGGGTCGGCGAGCAGCCGGGGCAGCAGGCCGGGGTCGGCGCGCAGGTCGCCTCGACGGTCGAGCACGGAGGTGCTCAGGGCCAGCTCGGGCAGGGTCACGTCGGCTGGAGGCACGCCGACCAGCCTAGGGGCGCACGCCGGGCGGTTCCTCCCCGAGGTTTCGGGGCGCACGGCATACCGTGGCCTCGTGGACCGCAGCCCCGCCTTCCTCGCCGCGCTGGCCAGCGCCGCCGTGCCCGGTCTGGACCCGGTGAGCGTCGAGGCCCTGCCGAGCACACCCGAGCAGAGCTTCGACGTCGCGTTCGTCCAGGATGCCGAGCACCGGCGCTGGGTGGTGCGGGCGCCGCGCACCGACATCGCGGGGGCCGAGATGGACCGCACGGTCGGGCTGCTGGGGTTGCTCGGGCGCCGGCTCCCCTTCGCGGTGCCGGCCCCGAAGGGGTTCGTCGCACTGGAGGAGGGCGGCCGCGCAGCGGTCTACCCGTTCCTGCCCGGGCACAACCTCGACTACTCCGAGCTGCCCGCGGGCCCCGGCATCGCCGCCGAGCTCGGCCGGGCCATCGCGGCGCTGCACAACACCGACCCCGCGGTCTACGAGGAGGCGGGTCTCCCGAGCTACGACGCCGACGCCTACCGCACCCGACGGCTCGCCGAGCTCGACCGCGCCGCCGAGACCGGCCGTGTGCCGACCACCTTGCTCACCCGGTGGGAGTCGGCCCTCGAGGACGTCACGCTCTGGCGGTTCGCGCCCACGGCCACCCACGGTGACCTCACCGGCGACCAGGTGCTCGCGGTCTTCACCGACGACGACGACGCCTCGACCGGGAAGGTGCGGGCGATCACCGGCTGGGAGGACGCCAAGGTCGCCGACCCCGCCGACGACTTCGCGGCCCTGGTCGCCGACGCGTCGCCCGAGACGGTCGAGACCGTGCTCGAGGCCTACTCGCACACCCGGGTCGAGCGGCCCGACGCCAACCTGCTCGTGCGGGCCCGGCTGGTCGCCGAGCTCGGCCTGCTCACCACCTTGATGGTGTCGCTGGCCCGCAAGGACGTGGGCGCGGTCGAGGTGCTCACCACGCAGCTGCGCCGGCTGGACGACGCCGTGCACCCGCCCAGCGAGGAGCCCGACGACTACCGCCGCACCTCGCTCGCCCCGGTCGGGCCACGTCGCCGCACCACGCAGCCCCCGGCGCTGGTCGTCGACGACGACGACGAGGACCTTCCCGAGGTGGCCGACGAGGTCGAGGCCGACACCGCTCACGCAACGGACACCACGGATGCGGCGGACAGTTCGGATGCGACCGACTCTTCGGATGTGGCGGATGCCGACCACGCGCCGGACGCTGACGGCGCCTCCCAGGCCCACGGCACCACCGAGCCGGACGCCGACGAGGCGAAGGAGCCGGTCGACGAGGCCGACCAGGTGACCACCGAGATCGACCTCAGGGACGGGCTGCCGCCAGAACTGCGGTGATCTCGTCGGCGCCCGGGAGCTCGGGCCAGAGCGTCTCGCCCGTGGCCGCGTGGAAGAAGGCGCCCCGCACCCGGTGCTCGGGCACCCCGCGCAGCCGCGCCCAGGCGAGGCGGTAGGCCGAGAGCTGCAGGGCGCGAGCCGCGGCCCGGGCCCCACGCGCGGGTGCTCCGGTCTTCCAGTCGACGACGACCCAGCCCGGCTCACCATCGGCCGCGACCTCCTCGAACACCGCGTCGATCCGGCCGCGCACCGCGATGCCGTCGACGACTGTCTCGACGCTGGTCTCGACCTCGACCGGCGTGCGGTCGGCCCACTCGCTGGCCAGGAAGGCCGCCCGCAGGGTGCCCAGGTCGGTGTCGCCGGCATCGTCGTCGGCCGACCCGGGAAGCTCGTCGAGGTCGACGAAGGCCGCCCGCGAGTAGTGCTCCTCGACCCAGGCGTGGAAGGCCGTGCCGCGCCGGGTGGCCGGTGCGGGCGCGGTCGGCATCGGCCGGCGCAGGTCGAGGGTGAACCGCTCGGAGTCCTCGGCGAGGGCCACGAGCGCCGAGGTCGACAGGTGAGCCGGCAGGGCGACGTCGACGTCGGCTCCCGACCGCCGCCGGTCCCGCTCGTCGAGCAGCATGCGGGTCTCGGCGGACCAGCGGTCGGCGCCCGGGGCGGCCGACCCGGGGCCGGGAGCCGCGGCAGCCGACCCGGGGCCGGGAGCCGCGGCATCCGCCATGGCGCCGGAGACCGCCCGAGCCGGCCCGAGCAGCGCCTCACGGCGCTGGCGGTGGTCGAGCGTCGGCCAGGCGACGCTGACCTCCTCGGCCGTTCGCGGGTTCTGCGGCTTGGGGTCGTCGACCGGAGGAAGCTCGGCCCACGGACCCTCGGCGGCGACCAGCCCTGACTCGCGCACCTCGTCGAGGAACCGCGAGGTGATGCGCGGCGTGCTCGCGGTGCCCCACACGTGCGCGGTGAGCAGCAGGTCGGTGCGCGCCCGAGTCGTGGCGACGTAGGCGAGCCGACGCTCCTCGACGATGCCGTGGTCGGCCACCGCCTCGCGGAAGCGCTGGTGCTCGACGGCGAGGTCGTCCCAGCCCGCGTGCCCCGACCAGGTGAACCGGGGCAGGCCCTCGGCGTCGCCGCGAAGGTCGTAGGGAAGCGTGGCCAGACCGGCGAGCCAGCCCTTGTCGGTGGGGGCAGGGTGCGCCCACTCCCCCTCGCTGAGCGAGGTGCGAGTGCCCGAGTGGGCCGGGAACGCGCCCTCGACGAGGCCCGGCACGGCGACGACGTCCCACTCCAGCCCCTTGGCGGCGTGCACGGTCATCACCTGCACGGCGTCGGTCCGGGCCTCGATCCAGCCGAGGTCGAGGCCGCGTTCCTCCTCGACCGCGGCGTCGAGCCAGGCGAGGAAGCCACCGAGGGAGGCCCGGTCGGCGGCCGCGGCGAAACCGGCAGCGACGTCGGCGAAGGCGTCGAGGTGCGCGCGGGCGGCACCCGGGGTCCAGGCCGGTCTGGCGAGGACCTCGATGTCGAGCCCGAGCGCGACCTCGGCCTCGGCGGCGAGCTCGGCCAGGCCGAGCCCGGTGAGCGAGCGCAGGCGTCGCACGGTCTGGCCCAGCCCTGCCAGCCGTTCGAGGGCCACCGCGCCGATGGACTGTCCCTCCTCTCCCACCCAGGTGGCGGGTGGGAGGTCGTCGAGCGCCTCGACGATGCTGGCGCGCTCGCTCGCGTCGGGCGCGAGGTCGGCGCCGCGGCGGCGCCGGGTGTGCTGGCGGGCGCTCGCCCAGGCGCCGAGGCCGTCGAGGTCGGCCGCGCCCAGGCGGCACGAGGGCCCGGTGAGCAGGCGCATCAGCCGGTCGCCGCGGGTGGGGTCCTGCACCACCCAGAGCAGCGCGACCAGGTCGGCCACCTCGGGCGTGTGCAGCAGCCCGCCCAGCCCGACGACCTCGTGCGGGATGCCTCGCGCCTCGAGTGCCTCGACCACCGGGTCGAACTGGGAACGCTTGCGGCACAGCACTGCTGCCGTGCGGCGGCCCGGCCTCGAGCGCCGGTGCTCGACCCAGGCGGCCACGTGCGCCGCCTCGTCCTCGATCGTCGTGAGCCGCGCAGTGGCGACGTGACCGCGACCCGCCTCGGCCCGAGGGGCGAGCGACGCCACGGGCACCCGGGTGGAGCGGGCCAGCGGGTCGGCCAGCAGGTTGGCGACGTCGAGGATGGCGGTGTCGTTGCGCCAGCTCGTCGACAGCGGGAGGACGAGCGGCGGCTCGGGGTCGACGAAGTCGGCCCGGAAGCGGTGCAGCGTGGTGGAGCTCGCGCCCCGCCACCCGTAGATCGACTGGTGCGGGTCGCCCACCGCCGTGACCGGCACGGGCGAGCCCGCCGCGACGAAGAGCGAGCGCAGCAGCTGCAGCTGCGCCTCGGAAGTGTCCTGGAACTCGTCGAGCAGCACTGCGCGGAACCGCGACCGCTCGGCCACACCCACCTGCGGCACGGTGGTCGCGATGCGCGCGGCGAGGGCGACCTGGTCGGCGAAGTCCATCGCGTCGCGGCTGCGCTTGAGCTCGTGGTAGCGCTCGACGAGGGGCAGCACGGCGCGGCGCTCGCGCAGCACGGTGACCGCGTCGCGCACCTCCGGTGGGAAGGTGCGCCGCCTGGTCACCCCGCTCGGCACGAGCTCGAGCGCCGCCACGACCTCGTCGAGGTGCCTCGCGACGTCGTCGACGTCGACGAGGTGCTCGGCCATCTCGCCGGCGAGGTCGACCACCGCGGTCGTCACGGTCGACTCGGCCTTCTCGACGCCGTCCATCGGGCCGTCCCACGACACCACCGCCTCGTGCGCGACCTGCCACGCGGCCGCCTCGCTGAGCAGCCGGCTCTCGGCCTCGACCCCGAGCCGCACCCCGTGCTCGCGCACGATCCGCCCGGCGTACGCGTGGTAGGTCGACACCGTGGGCGCGTCGTCGAGCACGGCGGCGCCGTCGTCGCTGCGGGGGGTCCACAGCCCTACCTCGCGCAGGGTGGACAGCCGCGCGGTCAGCCGCTCCGACAGCTCGCCCGCCGCCTTGCGGGTGAAGGTCAGGCCGAGCACCTCGTCGGGGCGCACCAGGTCGTTGGCCACGAGCCAGACGACCCGGGCCGCCATGGTCTCGGTCTTGCCGGACCCTGCCCCGGCCACGACGAGCAGGGGCCGCAGCGGTGCCTCGATGACCGCGACCTGCTCGGGCGTGGGCGCGTATGCCTGGCCCAGCGCGCGTGCCAGCTCGACCGCGCCCCAACGGACCCGACCGCCGACCTCGGGAACCACCAGCCCGGATGCCGTGCCGCCCCCGGTCACAGCCGCCTCCCCTCCGCGTAGGCGGGGCAGGAGTCCTTGACCTGGCAGGTGCCGCACTGGGAGCCCGGGGTGGCGGCGAAGACGGCGCCGGCCATGCCCTCGGCGACCTCCTCGACGAGGTCACGGGCCCAGGAGGGCTCGTCGTCGGTGTCGAGCGGCGGCTGGAGCTGCAAAGTGGTGCTCTTGGCCGCCGCCGCCCGCCCGAGCTGCAACAGGGCCGCCCCGCCACTGCGCTCGCCGTGCTCGGCGAACGCACCCCCCTCGACGGCGAGCTGGTAGGCGCCCAGCTGCCCGTGCCGGCGCACCTCGTCGAGCGTCGGCTTGCTCGCGCCGGTCTTGAGGTCGACCACCCGCAGCCGACCGTCGGCCGAGACCTCGACCCGGTCGACCTGCCCGGTGACGACCGCACGACCCAGGGCCACCCTGATCCGTTGCTCCGACGCGGCCCGGCGCCACCCCGCCGCGCCGGCCTCCCCGAGGTACCGGGCGAGCCGGTTGGTCATCGCCGTGGCCCGCCCGAGGTCGCGGCGGCTGAGCCACCCGGGCGCCAGCCCGAGGCGGCCCCAGCGGGCCTCGAGGGCGGCGGCGTAGGTGGCGGCGTCGGTGTCGCCGAGGTCGTGCGCGACCTCGTGCACCAGGATGCCGATGTCCTGGGCACCCATCGACGGGCCGTCGCCCCCGGCAGCCCGAAGGACCCACTGCAGGCGGCAGCGCCCGTAGTGGTCGATCGTCGAGGGCGAGACCGACACCGGGACCCCCGCACGGCGGCGCGGCCGGTCGTCGGTGACGTCGCGCAGGGCCCACCACTGGGCCGGGTCGGCGCCGGGGACGCGGTGCCCGGCGAGGGTGGCGAGTGCGGTGACGGCCGCCCCGCGCGTGGCCGGGTCGGGACCCGCCAGCTCACGACGGAGCTCGGCCACCAGGCCCGGCAGGGTCAGCGGCCGGGCGACGTCGGTGAAGGGGCGCGCCGACGCCAGGGGGTCGACGACGTCGAGGAAGGCCGAGGGCTGCTCGTCCTCGCTGCGCACCGCCGTGACCACCAGCCGCCGGCGGGCCCTGGTGACGGCCACGAGGAACAGGCGGGTCTCGTCGTGGCGCACCTGGGTGCGGGCCGCGCGCGGGTCGCCGGCGCGACCGGTGACGAGGTCGACGAGGTCGGTGGAGCCGAGCAGCGAGCCGCGCAGCCGCAGGTCGGGCCAGACCCCCTCCTGCACGCCGGCCACCACCACGAGGTCCCACTCGAGACCCGCGGATGCCGCGGGGGTGACCAGGGCGACCGACTCGCCCGACGGGGCTCGCGCGACCAGCGTGTCGCCGGCGACGTGCTGGCCGAGCACGTGGTCGAGGAAGTCGGCGGGCGAGGCGCCGGGCAGCCGGTCGACGAACCGGGCGGCGGCGTCGAACAGGCCCAGCACCGCGTCGAGGTCGCGGTCGGCGCGGCCGCCACCAGGACCCCCGCCGAGCGCCGCGTCGCGCCACGGACCGGCGAGCCCGCTCGCGCTCCACATCCGCCAGAGCACCACCTCGACGCCCTCGCCGTCGCGCAGTGCGTCGACGGCGGCGGCGAGCACCCGGTGCACCCGGCGGGCCGACGCCGCCTCGGGCCCGATGCGGCCGAGCGGGAAGGGCTGCAGCACCGCCTCCGCGAGGAGCACGTCGCTGGGCCGGCCCCCGCCGTCGTCGAGCTCGAGGCGCCGCAGGGAGCGGCGCAGCCGGCGCAGCTGCACGGCATCCGCGCCGCCGACCGGCGAGGTGAGCACGTCGACGACGTCGGCAGGGTCGAGCTGATCGGCACCGGCGACGACGTCGAGGGCGCAGTGCAGCAGGGTGAGGAACGGACGGACCGCGGCCTCGTCGCGCACCGGGAGGTCGGCGGTGGCGGTGTCGACCGGCACTCCCGCGCCCCGCAGCACCCGGCGCAGCGTCGCCGTGCGGGCACCGCCGCGCACGACGACCGCCATCCGCGACCACGGGACGCCGTCGAGGAGGTGCGCGGCGCGCAGCCGCCCCGCGACGTAGCCGGCCTCCTGCGCGACCGTGCGGAGCAGGTGGGCCTCGACCTCGCCGTCGTGCGCGGACGGGCTCACCTGACGATGTCCTGCGCCGCCCACGACGCCGATGTGGGCTGCCACCCGAGCCGCTGCGGTGAGCACCTCGCCACCGCACCGGTGCGAGGTGTCGAGCACCCGGGTGGGCGCGTCGGGCCAGGCGGTGACGAACAGCCGCGGGTCGGCGCCGCGGAAGGTCTGGGTGGCGGCGTCGGGGTCGCCGAGGAGGACCAGGTCGACCCCGCCGCGGCCGAGGACCACCTGCAGCAGCCGCACCGCCGCCGGGGTGAGCTCCTGGGCGTCGTCGACGACGACGAGCCGCAGCCCGGCGCGCAGCCGGTCGAGCGCCTCGGGGTCGGCCTCGAGGTGGTCGGCCGCGGCGCCGAGGATCCAGGCCGGGTCGAAGGCCCCGGGCGCCGACAGGGCCGTCACCTCGTCGTACTCGCGCAGCACGTCGGCTGCGGCGACCCACTCGGGCCGGTCGTGCCGCACTCCCAGACCGCGCAGGTCGTCGGGGTCGAGGCCCAGCTCGACGGCCCGCATCAGCAGGTCGCGCAGCTCGCCGCGGAAGGTGCGGGTGGGCAGCGCGAGGTGCAGCGACTCGGGCCAGGGCGGTGGCGGTGAGTCGCCGGCGGCGTGACCGGCGAGCAGCTCGCCGAGGATGACGTCCTGCTCGGGTCCGCTCAGCAGCCGGGGCGCCGGGTCGCCGACGAGGGCCGCCGCCTCGCGCAGGATGGCGAACCCGAGGCTCTGGTGCGTGCGGGCCAGTGGCGTGGTCGTGGTGCCACCGAGCCGCGCCGTGACGGCGTCGCGAAGCCGGGCCGCCGCGAGCCGCGTGGGAGCGAGCAGCAGGCACTGCTCAGCGCCGGCCCCGCCCGCCTCGACCCGCTGGGCCACGACCTCGACGGCCAGGGTGCTCAGACCCGTGCCCGGCCCGCCGAGCACCCGCAGCACCGGGCCGGAGTGGGCGAGCACCGCCCGCTGGCTCGCGTCGAGCGCCGGGGCAGCGGCTGCACCGATGACGGGACGACGAAGGACGAGCACCTCGGGATTCCACCACGCTCGACCGACACCCGCCCGCCCGACCGCGGCCGTTGACCATCAGGCCGGGGCGGCTCCAGACTCGTCCCACGCGGTGAGAGGGGGACGGCATGGCGCAGAACGCGGCACCCGCGGACGCGTGGGACGCCTTCGGGCCCGCTTACGACGGGTGGCAGCTCGTGCAACGACTGGTCGTGGGCGAGCGCAGCGGCCTGCTCGCCGCGCTGTGCGCCGGCCCGGGCACGGCGGCCGAGATCGCCGAGCGCGCCGACGCAGACCCGCGCCTCACCCTCGAGTGGCTGTGCGTCATGACCGTCGGCGGCCTCAGCGAGCACCGCGACGGTGTCTTCGCCCCGTGCACGGGCCTGTCCGAGCTGCACGACGTGCCCGGGGTCGACTCGCCGATGGGCATCATCTCGGACGCCCTGGACCGCCTGCCGGCCCTGGTCGACGCCCTCAGCACAGCGGTGCGCACCGGGTCAGGCGTAGCCCCGGACGTCTACGGGTCTGCCCCCACCCGTCTGCAGAACCTGTTCTCGACGATGGAGACCGCACCGCACCTCGTGCCCGACCTGCTCACCCCGGTCGACGGCCTCGTCGAGCGGCTCGAGGACGGCTGCCGGGTGCTCGAGGTCGGCTGCGGCTCGGGCTGGGCGCTGGAGACGCTGGCAGACGCATTCCCCGCGCCCACGTTCACTGGCTTCGACCTCGACGAGCTGGCGCTCACGATGGCCGGCAAGCGCCTCGACAGGTTCGGCGACCGGGTGGTGACCCGGGCCCGCGACGTGATGGACCTCGACCCCGCCTCGGCCGACGTCGTCCTCGCCATGGACGTGGTCCACGACCTCCCCGACCCGCTCGGCGCGCTGGTCGTGGTGCGCCGAGCACTGGCCGCGGACGGCATCCTCGTCGTCGTGGAGGCCGACGCCACCGGGGACTTCGAGGTCGACCGGCACGGACCGCTCGGCTGGCAGTACAGCCCGAGCTTCTCCCGATGCATCCCGCTGAGCCAGTACGCGGGCGGCGAGGGGCTCGGCGCGATGTGGGGCCGCGCGGCTGCGCTGGACCTGCTGCACCGGGCCGGGTTCGGACGCGTGGACACGCACGGCACCCCCGTGCACTCGGCGGTCTTCGCCTGTCGCGTCTGAGGTCAGTAGGTCGGGAGCTCCGGCTCGATCTCGGCGACCCAGGCCACGATGCCGCCCTCGACGTTCACCGCGTCGATCCCGCGCTCCCGCAGCAGGTCGACGGCCTCCCCCGAGCGCACGCCCGTCTTGCAGTAGACGTAGACCCGCGCGTCCGGAGCCAGCCCCGGGACGGCGGCGCCCCCGCGGACCTGGTCCATCGTCAGCCACAGCCCGCCGGGCAGCGCCACGATCGCGCGCTCCCCCTCCTCGCGGACGTCGAGCAGCACGGCACGCTCCCCGTCGAGCTCGCCCGACCCGACCAGCTCGTGCAGCCCGGCCACGTCGATCGTCGGTCGGCCGCGCAGCACCGGACGCGCTCCCCCGCCGTCGCCCGGCACGGCATCCGGCACACCGGTCGCCCAGCCGAGCGGGCGGGTGGCGTCGGCACCCGAGCCGCAGACCCGGCATCCGGGGTCGGCGGCGACGGGTACGGCATCCCAGGTCTGGCGCAGCGCGTCGTGCACGAGCAGGCGGCCGACGAGCGGCTCGCCGATGCCGGCGACCAGCTTGACGGCCTCGGTCGCCATCACGGACCCGATGCTGGCGCACACCGCGCCGAGCACCCCGCCCACGGCGCACGAGGGCACGGCGTCGGCGGGCGGCTGGTGCGGGAAGACGCAGGCGTAGCAGGGGCCCTCGCCGGCCCACCACACCGAGACCTGGCCGTCGAAGCGGTAGACCGAGCCCCACACGTGCGGCACCCCGAGCCGGGCGCACGCGTCGCCCACGAGGTAGCGGGTCGGGAAGTTGTCGGCGCCGTCGAGCACGAGGTCGTAGTCGGCCACCACGTCGAGCGCGTTGGCCTCGTCGAGTCGCTCGCTGTGCTGGACGACCTGCGTGTCCGGGCTGATGGCGTGCACCGCGTCCGCCGCCGACTCGGTCTTGGCCCGACCGACGTCGTCGACGCCGTGCACGACCTGGCGCTGCAGGTTGGTCGCGTCGACCACGTCGTCGTCGACCACCCCGATGGTGCCGACCCCGGCGGCCGCGAGGTAGAGCAGGGCCGGCGACCCGAGGCCACCGGCCCCGACGACGAGCACCCGGGCGGCCCGCAGCCGGCGCTGGCCGTCGCTGCCGAGGTCGGGCAGCAGGAGGTGGCGGGCGTAGCGGGTGCGCTCCCGAGCCGTGAGCTCGGGGCCGGGCGGCACCAGCGGAGGTCGTGCCATGGCGCGACCCTAACAACCGGAGTGTGGCGCGTCCCCGGCGCCGGCGTTACCCGTCCGTAGGATGCTGCCTACCCGGCAGAAGGACAGGCATGACCAGCACGCACACCACGCCCCGCGGCCAGCGGATGCCGCGCAGCGAGCGCCGCGCCCAGCTGCTCGACGCGGCCCAGGCGGTCTTCGTCCAGTCCGGCTACCACGCTGCCGCCATGGACGAGATCGCGGACCGCGCAGGGGTGTCCAAGCCGGTGCTCTACCAGCACTTCCCGGGCAAGCTCGACCTCTATCTCGCCCTGCTCGACAAGCACTGCGAGACCCTCGAGACCCTCGTGCGCCAGGCCCTCGAGGTCGGCGGCGACAACGAGGTGCGGGTGGAGCGCACCGTGGCGGCCTACTTCGAGTTCGTCACCAGCGAGGGTGCGGCGTTCCGGATGGTGTTCGAGAGCGACCTCACCAGCGTCCCCCAGGTCCGCTCGAGGCTCGACGCCGTCGAGATGAACTGCGCCGAGGCGATCGCCGAGGTCATCGCCGAGGACACCGGGGCCGACGACGAGCGCGCCCTCCTGCTCGGCTCGGCCCTGGCCGGCATGGCGCAGGTCGCCGCACGGCACTGGCTGGCCCAGGGCGGCGACGTGCCCGAGCCCGAGGCCGCCGCCATGATCAGCGCGCTCGCCTGGCGGGGGCTCGGTTCGTTCCCCAAGGTGGGTTCCTGACCCGTCGGCCGACGCGGTGTGTTCGCTGTGGGCGGATGCCGGAATGTCGCCCCCCGACCGCGGGTTAGCCTGAGCCCGAGCGCGCGGCCGGTCCGCGTCCGAACCCATGAAAGGTGTGTGCAC
The DNA here is from genome assembly GCA_963707895.1 of uncultured Actinomycetota bacterium. Classification (GTDB taxonomy): domain Bacteria; phylum Actinomycetota; class Actinomycetes; order Actinomycetales; family Dermatophilaceae; genus Fodinibacter. Next base: position 83,217 of record CAVPRS010000005.1, read on the forward strand.
CCGTGGAGGTCACCATCGGCGTCCAGAACGTCGCCCGCGAGCTGACGCTCGAGACCGACTCCCCCACCTCGGAGGTGTCCGCGGCCGTCGAGGCAGCCCTCGCCGACGGTGGCGTGCTGCGCCTTGTCGACAACCGTGGCCGCCAGGTGTTCGTCCCGGCAGCCGTCATCGGCTGGGTCCAGGTCGGCGACTCCGACAAGGGCCGGGTCGGCTTCACCCCCTGAGCGGTGTGCCTGCCTCCTCCTTCCGGGGGGTATTTGCGCTGGTCGGCGTCCCACACGGCGCGCGCGCGGAGCATTACATTCGGTAGCGCACCGGGTCCGACCCGGGGCCGCGCGCAGCGCCCTCGCTCGCGTGAAGACCGTCTGACGGGCCCCCGGGTCCGGATCGGAGTTGGGAATGACCGAGTTGCTCCCCATGGCGGCCTCGTGCGCGCCGACGGGCACCCTAGGTGGCTGGATCGGCACCATCATCTTCGGCGCCGTCATCGGCGTCCTCGCCCGGCTCGTGCTTCCGGGCAAGCAGAACATCAGCCTCATCATCACGATCATCCTGGGCGTCCTGGGCGCCCTGATCGGCTACTGGCTGGCCGGCCTGCTCGGCGTCTGCTCCACCGGCGGGATCGACTGGATCCGCTGGTTCATCTCCATCGCGGTCGCCGCGGTGCTCGTCGTGATCTACGGCTCGGTCACCGGTCGCAAGCAGGTCTGACCGGCTGACGCCGACTCATTGCGAATCACCCACCTCCGAGGGGGCCGAGAGGCCTCCGGGAGGTGGGTGATTCGCAATGAGTCGCAGGACGGCGCACCCCGACGGGCTCTGGTCGGTTCGCCCGGGTGGCGGCGATCTGCGGGGGTGGTGGTGCAGTGGTGGCGCCGGACGCGCAGAACAACGCCGTCCCCGCAGACGACCAGAGCCGGAGCAGCTCGGCGAGGCGATGCCGGGCGCTCACACCAAGCGAAGCGGGGGCCGGGCGAACGGAGGGCCGGGCGAACGGACGGGCCGGTCGGTCAGGCGGGCCGGTCGGTCAGGCGGACAGGCCCAGGCGCTGCATCCGACGGGCGTGGTTGTCGGTGAGCCGGGTGAACATCTGGCCGACCTCGGCGAGGTCGACGCCGCCACCGACCAGCAGCGCCGACATGGCGTCGCGCTCGACGGCCACGGCCTGCGCCTGCGAGAGGGCCTCGCCGAGCAGGCGCCGGCCCCACAGCGCCAGCCGCCCGCCGGCGGTGCGGTCGGTCTTGAGGGTGTCGCGCACCACCCCGACGACGTACTCGCTCTCGCCGGCGTCGTCGAGGGCCCGCGCCATGACCTCACGGGTGTCGTCGTCGACGAACACCGACATCTCGCGGTAGAAGTCCTTGGCGATGCCGTCGCCGACATAGGCCTTGACCAGCCCCTCGAGCCAGCCCTTGGGCTTCGTGCGCTCGTGGTAGGCGGCGAACGGCACCACGAACGGCGCCATCGCGGCATCCGGGTCGATGTCGTGCGAGCGCATGTGCTCGACGAGCACGGAGTACTGCACGTACTCGGTGTTGGCCAGCCCCGCCATCGACGACTTCAGCGACAGCGTCGGGGCGAGGTCGGAGTCGACCGCCATCCGGATGAACGCGGTCAGCTCGCCGTAGGCGAGGACGCCCAGGAGGTCGACCACCGCTGCGTGGTAGGTCGGGTCCTCGATCGACGTGTGCTCCATGGCTTCGGAGCCTAACGGTAGAGTGAACGGTGTCCCACGGTGCCCGGTCGGCACGATGACACCAGTTCCTTGACGTGGCGAGCGCCCGGCGTCCCCGACGCAGCCCGCCCCCCGAAGACCTCCGATCGGCCCACAGCCCCTGCGCTGGCGCTCGAGCGCCCGCCGACCGGAAGAGACCCATGACCGACGTCACCGACGCCACGACCACGCGACGACCCGAGCGCGAGGCCGACTCGCCGAGACCGCCGTCGCGACAGTCACCGCCCGCCGCCGTCGTTCTCCGACTTCGCCATCCACCCCGACATCGTCGACGCGCTGGCCGAGCACAACATCACCAGCCCGTTCCCGATCCAGGCGATGACCCTCCCGGTCGCGCTGGCCGGCCACGACATCATCGGCCAGGCCAAGACCGGCACCGGCAAGACCCTCGGCTTCGGCATCCCGATCCTCAACCGGGTCGTCTCGCCCCGCGACGAGGAGTTCGCGAGCATGCCGTCGGCCGGCAAGCCGCAGGCCCTGGCCGTGGCCCCCACCCGCGAGCTCGCCGTGCAGGTCGCCGGCGACCTCGAGCGGGCCGGCAAGAAGCGCGGCGTGCGCGTGCTCACCGTCTACGGTGGCCGCGCCTACGAGCCGCAGGTCGAGGCGCTGCAGCGCGGCGTCGAGGTCGTCGTCGGCACCCCCGGCCGGCTCATCGACCTGGCCAAGCAGGGCCACCTCGACCTGGGTCACGCCCGCATCGTCGTGCTCGACGAGGCCGACGAGATGCTCGACCTGGGCTTCCTCCCCGACGTCGAGCGGCTGCTGTCGCTCACGCCCGCGTCGCGCCAGACCATGCTCTTCTCGGCCACGATGCCGGGTGCCGTCGTCGCGCTGGCCCGCCGCTACATGAGCCAGCCCACGCACATCCGCGCGATGGGAGACGACCAGGAGAACGCCCACACGGTCAAGGCCGTCGAGCAGTTCGTCTACCGCGCCCACGCGATGGACAAGGTCGAGATGCTGGCCCGCATGCTCCAGGCCCGCGAGCGCGGCCTGACCATCATCTTCAGCCGCACCAAGCGCACCGCCGCCAAGGTGGCCGACGACCTCGCCGAGCGCGGGTTCGCCGCCGCGGCCATCCACGGCGACCTGGGACAGGGCGCCCGCGAGCAGGCGCTGCGCGCGTTCCGCAACGGCAAGGTCGACATCCTCGTGGCCACCGACGTCGCGGCCCGCGGCATCGACGTCGAGCACGTCACGCACGTCATCAACTACCAGTGTCCCGAGGACGAGAAGACCTACCTGCACCGCATCGGGCGCACCGCCCGGGCCGGCAACACCGGCATCGCGGTCACCTTCGTCGACTGGGACGACCTGCACCGCTGGGGCATGATCAACAAGGTGCTCGACCTCGGGATGCCCGAGCCGCAGGAGACCTACTCCTCGTCGCCGCACCTGTACTCCGACCTCGACATCCCCGAGGGCAGCAAGGGCCGCCTCCCCCGCGCCCAGCAGACCCGCGAGGGCCTGGGCGCCGAGGTGCTCGAGGACCTCGGCGAGACCGGCAAGGGCGCCGGCCGGCGCGGCCCGTCGAGCGGTGACCGTGGCGGTCGTGGCGGTCGCCCCGCCGACAGCCGCGGGCGCAGCGACGCCTCCCGCCCGGCATCGCGCGAGGCCGACGCCCCCGCCGAGGGTGGCGACCGCCCCAAGCGCAACCGCAACCGCCGCCGCACGCGTGGTGGCAGCCCCTCGGGCGACGCCACCAGCTGACCTCGCACCACTGACGAGGGGCCGCACCGGTTGCCGGTGCGGCCCCTCGTCGTCGGACGCTCAGCCCGCGGGGATGGTGCTCGTGTCGATGACCGCGCGGTAGCGCACGTCGCCGTCGACGACCCGGTCCCAGACGGCGTCGACGTCGGCGGCGTCGACGACCTCGATGGTGGCCGCGATGCCGTGCTCGGCGCAGAACTCGAGCATCTCCTGCGTCTCGGCGATGCCGCCGATCTGCGAGCCGGCGACCGACTTGTTGCCACCGATGAGCGAGCCCGGCGGGATCTCGTACGGAGCCGGCGGGAGCCCGACGTTCACGACCACCCCGGCCGGCTTGAGCAGGCGCACGTAGTCGGCGATCGGGATGTCGGCGCTCACCGTGTTGAGCACGATGTCGAAGGTGCCGCGGGCCGCCTTCATCGCGTCGGCATCGGACGACGCGATGTGTCGGGTCGCACCGAGAGCCTCGGCGTCGTCGGCCTTGGCCATCGAGCGGGAGATCGTGGTGACGGTGGCGCCCATCGCGGCGGCGATCTTGACGCCCATGTGGCCCAGGCCGCCCACGCCCACGACGGCCACCGAGCGGCCGGTGCCGGCGCCCCAGCGGCGCAGCGGCGAGTACGTGGTGATGCCGGCGCAGAGCAGCGGCGCGGCGACGTCGAGGTCCATGGCGTCGGGGATGCGCAGCACGAAGCGCTCGCTGACGACGACCTCCTTCGCGTAGCCGCCCATGGTCCACTCGCCGTCGTAGCCCTGCGAGTTGTAGGTGCCGACGGAGGGCTTGGTGCAGAACATCTCCATGCCGTCCTTGCACGGCTCGCACTCGCCGCACGAGTCGACCAGGCAGCCGACACCGACGCGGTCACCCACGGAGTGGCGGGTGACCTCGTCACCGACGGCCACCACGGTGCCGGCGATCTCGTGACCGACGGTCAGCGGGAAGTGCGCCGGACCCCACTCCTCACGCACGGTGTGGATGTCGGAGTGGCAGATGCCGGCGAACGCGATGGCGATGCGGATGTCGTCGGGGCGCAGGTCACGGCGCTCGATGGTGCCCGGGTGGAAGCCGGAGGTCGCGGAGTCGGCGATGAGTGCGGGTGTCGTTGTCGGCATCCGCCAACCCTATGTCGTTCAGAGCTGCGCGAGGACGGCGGTGGCGACCTCGCGGTAGGCCTTGGCCCCCTTGGACGTGCGCGCCGTCGACAGGATCGAGCGGCCGACCGCCGGTGCCTCGGCGAACCGCACCGTCTTGGGGATCGGGGGCATCAGGACCGGCAGGTCGTAGCGGCTGCCGACGTCCTCGAGCACCTCGCGGGCGTGCAGGCTGCGCCCGTCGTAGAGCGTCGGGAGGATGCCGAGCACGCGCAGCTTCTTGTTGAGGATCCGCTTGACGTCTCGCACCGTGTCGAGCAGCTGGCCGACGCCTCGGTGGCTGAGCATCTCGCAGGGCATCGGGATGATCAGGGCGTGCGCGGCGGTGAGGGCGTTGAGCGTGAGCACGCCGAGACTGGGCGAGCAGTCGAGCAGGATGATGTCGTAGTCGCGCTTGACGGCGTCGAGGGCGCCCTGGAGCACGTACTCGCGGGCCGGGCGGCTGAGCAGCACGGCCTCGGCGCCGGCCAGGTCGATGGTGCTCGGTACGAGGTCGATGCCCTCCTCGCAGCCCACGACGACGTCGGCGAGGTCGGTTCCCCCGACGAGCACGTCGTGCACCGACGCCTCGACGGCGTCGGGGTCGACGCCCAGGCTGAAGGTGAGACAGGCCTGGGGGTCGAGGTCGACCAGGAGCACTCGCCGGCCCTGCTCCGCGAAGGCGGCTCCGAGCGAGGCCACCGAGGTGGTCTTGGCGACGCCGCCCTTCTGGTTGGCGAGGGCGATGATCGTGGCCTTGTGCTTGGGCTGCTTCGGCGCCATCGGGGGGCCTTCCATGGGGTCCGCGGGAGTGGCCCCGATTCTGTCACCCGAGGTCGGCGGAGGCGTCGCCGGTCAGGACGAACCGGCGGAACGACTCGGCCGAGGGCAGCAGGGGGCGTCCGGCCACCCACGCGACACCGACCTCGCGCTGGGCGCCGGGGTCCGTGAGCGGGAGCAGGCGGGTGCGGGCGAACGTGGTGCGGGCCGGCAGGCCCATGGCGGGCACGACCGCCACCCCGAGGCCTGCGGCCACCAGCCCCCGCACCGTCGGCAGGTCGTCGGCCTCGAAGGCGATCTCCGGCTCGAAGCCGGCCGCCTGGCACAGCTCGACCGTCTGCGTGCGCATGCCGGACGGGCCCCGCCGCATCACGAAGGGCTCGTCGGCGACCTCGCCGAGGGCGACCTCCGAGCGGCTCGCGAGCGGGTGGTCGGTCGCCACGGCGAGCACGAGCGGTTCGACGAGGATCCGCCGCCACTCGATGCCCTGGCCCCCGACCCGTTGGGCGGTGAGCTCGACGTCGGCGCGACGGGTGGCGAGCTGCTGCGACACCCGCCCGCTCTCTCCCACGGCGGTGCGCTGCAGCACCACGCGCACCCTCGGGTGCGCGGCCCGGAACCTGCGGATCAGCCCGGGCACGAGCCACGAGCCCAGGCTGAGCGGGAAGGCCAGGGTGACCACGCCGCCCTCGGGGTCGACCAGCTCGTCGACCGCGGCGAGGCCGTCGTCGAGGGCGTTGACCAGGCTGTCGACGTGTCGCTTGAACGCGACGCCGGCGTGCGTCATCCGCAGCACCCGGCCCGAGCGGCGCAGCAGGGGGGCACCGACCTCCTGCTCGAGGCGGGCGAGGGCGCGCGAGACCCCGGGCTGGCTCACCCCGAAGACGTCGCTGACCTCGGTGACCGTGTAGCCGTCGGCCACGAGCTGGAACCAGCGGAGCGCATCGGTGTCCATATCCATGACGATATCGCATATGAAGCATGTCCCGATTTCATTGGACGCATGGACGACGAGTACTCAGACTGGATGCATGACCACCTCAACACTGTGGACCACCGTCAAGGACGAGCTCCGCGAGCGCCGCAACCGCCGTGAGGCCCTCAACAAGCTCCGGGGCGACCTGGAGCACTACCGCAGCCCCGCGGAGATCGACGACCTGCTCGCCGCTGTCGACTCCGAGGACAGCCTCGAGGCCGAGATGATCCGGAGCATCCTCAGCGACAACCTGCGCGCCTACCACGCGCGTCGCCCGCTCACCGCCTGACGTCACCCTCGCGCCGCACCGCGTCCGCGCGGATGCGGTAGAGCACGTGAGGTCGCAGCGGGTGGCCCGGCGCGAGCGCCGGGTGGCCGAAGTCGTCGGCCTCGTCGCGGCTCATGCCGAGCCGTTCCATCACCGCCCGTGAGCGGGCGTTGGCCACCGTCGTGAACGACACGACCTCGGCCAGGCCCAGCTCGCCGAACCCCACCCGCAACGCCTCGCGCGCCGCCTCGGTGGCGAACCCATGGCCCCAGGCCGGGCGCGCGAACCGCCAGCCCACCTCCACGCACGGCTGGAACGGCAGGTCGTACCGGGGCACCGCGAGCCCCGTGAAGCCGACCACCTCGCCGGTGTCGACCCGCTCGACCGCCCACAGCCCCCAGCCCTCGCGGTCGAGGTGCGCGCTGATCCGGTCGAGCATCGCGTCGGACTGCTCCCGGGTCAGCACCTCGGGGAAGTGGTGCATCACCTCGGGGTCGGCGTTCATCGCCGCGAACGCGTCACGGTCGCCCTCGCGCCAGCCTCGCAGCACGAGCCGTCGGGTACGTCTGCGGGAGACCGCCGTCACGGATGGGCGTCGACGTCGGTGTCGGGCACCGCTCGCAGCCCGATCGGCCCCGGGTTCCACGCGACCTCCCAGCGGAAGCCGTCGGGGTCGGCGAAGTAGCCGGTGAAGCCGCCCCACTCGCGCTCGACCGGACCCCAGACCTGCGCACCCGCCGAGCCGGCCAGCTCGAGCACCTCACGCACCTCGGCCGGGGTGGCGACGTTGTGCGACAGCGTGACCGGGACCACGCCGTCGCCCTCGAGGGCAGGCCCACCGAGCTCGACCTCGAACTGCGCGCGGTCCCAGAGCGAGAGCACCAGGTGCTCGCCGGCCATGAACATCAGCACCTCGCCGGGCACGTCGAGCTCGGGGCTCCAGCCCAGCGCGTCGACGTAGAACGAGCGCGACCGGTCGACGTCGCGCACGGCCAGGGTCACGAAGGACAGTCGTTGTTCCATACGACCCGAGCGTGCCAGACCGCACCGACACGGGGAGGCTTCAGGCCGGCTCCTCCAGTGCGGCCCAGTCGCTCTTCTCGGGGCCGGCTGCCTGGCCCTCGGGGCAGTGCGCACGCAGGTCGCACCAGCCGCACAGCGGCCCCGGGCGCGGCGGGAACAGCTCGGAGGCCTCGCCCTTCTCGGCGAAGTCGAGGTCGGCCCGCCGGGCGTCGCGGGCGATGGAGCGCGCCTGCTCGACCTTGCGGGTGAGCGACTCGGGGGTGTGCGCGTGGGCCGCGACGGTGCCGGTCGGCACGTGGTGCAGCTCGACGCGCAGGGTGCGTCGGCGGAACATCTTCCACACCGCGGCCGCGTAGAGCCCGAGGGCGAGCGAGGTGCGGGCGTCGTCGTCGGTCGAGGGCACCCGCGAGGTCTTGTAGTCGACGACGACGAGCTCGCCGTCGCGGTCGTCGAGCCGGTCGACGCGCCCGCTGAGCCGCAGGTCGCCGCTGACGAAGGACACGGTGCGCTCGATGCCCACCGGCTGCGTGCCCGGGTCGACGCCGGCGAGGTAGGTGGTGACCGCGGCGCCCATCCGCCGGCGCCACAGCCGCGACTGCTCACCGTCGCGGAAGCCGACGTCGATCCAGGCCCGGTCGACCAGGCCGGCGCCCGCCTCGGGCGTGCGCTCCGGCAGGTCCCACCAGTCGCGCAGCGCGTTGTGCACGGCGTTGCCGAGCGAGGTGTGCGCCCGCTGGCGGCGCTTCTCGGGTGACGGCCGGTCGAGGTACTGCAGGCGGTAGCGGCGCGGGCAGTCGAGGAAGGCGAGCAGCTTGCTCGGGCTCGCGGCGTACAGGGGCGCGGGCATGCCCGGGAACTCCTCCTGGGCCGTTTGCGCACTCACGGGGCCGACGGTATCCGGTGCCCCCGACGACCTGACACACTGAGCGGCGATGGCCATCAGCGCGTTCGACCTCTTCTCCGTGGGCATCGGCCCCTCCAGCTCGCACACCGTGGGTCCGATGCGGGCCGCGCACACCTTCGTGGGGGGGCTGCGCACCGAGGGCCTGCTCGAGCAGGTCGGACGCGTGCGGGCCGAGCTGTTCGGCTCGCTCGGGGCCACCGGCCACGGGCACGGCTCGGTCAAGGCGGTCCTGCTCGGCCTCGAGGGCGAGGCACCCGAGAGCACCGACCCCCGTGCGGCCGACCCACGCCTCGCGGAGGTGCGTGCCACCGGCCGGCTGCGGCTCGACGGCACCCACGAGATCGCGTGCGACCTCGACACCGACGTCGTGCTGCACCGCCGCAAGACCCTGCCCTTCCACTCCAACGGCATGCGCTTCACGGCCTGGGCCTCGGCGGAGCCGCAGGACGGGGAGGAACCGCTGCACCAGCGCGAGTACTACTCGGTCGGGGGCGGGTTCGTGCTCGACCAGGACGAGGTCGGCGAGAACGTGATCGTGCCCGACCACACGCCGGTGACCTACCCCTTCACCACCGGCGACCAGCTGCTCGCGCGCTGCGCGGAGACCGGCCTGCCGATCAGCGGCGTCATGATGGCCAACGAGCTCTCGTGGCGCACCGAGGCCGAGGTGCGTGAGGGCCTGCTGCACCTCTGGCAGGTGATGCAGGAGTGCATCGAGAACGGCTGCCGCTCCGAGGGCGTGCTGCCGGGCGGTCTCAAGGTGCCGCGGCGCGCACCCCGCCTGTCCACGCAGCTGCGCGGCGAGCACCCCGGCGACCCGCTCGCCGCCATGGACTGGGTGACCCTCTACGCCCTCGCGGTCAATGAGGAGAACGCCTCGGGAGGGCGGATCGTCACGGCTCCCACCAACGGCGCGGCCGGCATCATCCCCGCGGTGCTGAGCTACTACACCCGGTTCGTGCCCGGGGCGGATGACGAGGGTGTGGTGCGCTTCCTGCTCACCGCCGCGGCCATCGGCAGCCTCTACAAGGAGAACGCCTCGATCTCGGGCGCCGAGGTCGGATGCCAGGGCGAGGTCGGGTCGGCGTGCTCGATGGCGGCCGGGGCGCTGGCCGAGGTGCTCGGCGGCACACCCGACCAGGTCGAGAACGCCGCCGAGATCGGCATCGAGCACAACCTCGGCCTCACCTGCGACCCGGTGGGCGGGCTGGTGCAGATCCCGTGCATCGAGCGCAATGCCGTGGCATCGGTGAAGGCGATCACGGCTGCACGAATCGCACTGCGCGGCAACGGAAAGCAGATCGTCTCGCTCGACAAGGCGATCAAGACGATGCGCGACACCGGCCGCGACATGATGGTGAAGTACAAGGAGACCGCCCGCGGCGGTCTGGCCGTCAACGTCATCGAGTGCTGAGCGCCGGCTCACGACGCCAGGTCGCCGATGGCCGGGTCGGGCGGGCCGGGGAACGAGCGCACCGCAGCCGGCGTGGCCAGGAAGGCACCCACGAGCGGGATCCTGGCGAGCCGGCAGGCGTCGAGGGCCACCTGGTGCCAGCGACGGTCGGTGTCGGTGAACAGAACCGACCCGTCGCGACCGCGGACGAAGAGCAGTGCCCCGCCGGTCTCGCCGACCATGCCGCACAGCTGGTGCAGGAAGGGCCGGAACTCGTCGGGGTCGACGGAGTCGTCGACGTCGCTGACGACGGCCGGCTGGCCCATCGTCAGGTCCTCACCGGTCAGCACCAGCCCGACGCACCCGCCGATCCGGTCGCCGACACCCACGACGAGGTCGGCGACGTCCGCGGCGAGTGCGGGGGTGTCGAGGGGCAGGTTGGCCCAGTCGGCGGGGAGGTCCTCGAAGGTCATGACCGGAGCCTGCCCGGTGTGGCGCTGCCGGCCGCGGAGTTTTCCACAGGGGCAGGCGCACCCGGGAAACGGTGACCGGGGCGTCCCTTCCGGGCCGCGGCCCGGCATCCGCGCCTAGTTTGGGTCCATGTCAGTCGACGACGCCCACACCCGTCCCGCCGGCGCCAGCGACGCGACCGTCGCGGCCCTGGGCAAGCTCTCGGAGGCCCTCGAGGTCGTCGAGGACGCCCGCGGCCGGCTGTACGGCTTCCACCGCCTGACCGGCCGGGCCGACCTCGCGCTCGGGGAGGCGGTCGAGATGCTCCGCGAGGCCGGACACACCGAGCTCGCCGACCGGATCGACACCGACCTGGTCGGTCGCAACGTCCTGGCCGGACGGTGGACGTTCCAGGTCGTCGAGGAGTTCGAGGACGGCTACTACGCCGCGTTCAAGGAGCACGAGCGGGCCGCGCGGGAGGAGCTGATGGACGGCAAGAGGCACGTGTTCGAGGCCGAGATGAAGCAGGACCGGCGCACCCACGGCCGACCGGGCCACGAGGCGACTCCGACGACCAGCACCCGGGAGTGAGCGATGACCGGATACCCCGAGCCGCCCTTGGTGGGCTCCGAGACCGACACCCTGGTCGGGTCGCTGGAGCGCCAGCGGGCCACCTTCGCCCACAAGTGCGCCGACCTGGGCGGTGACCAGCTGCGGATGACGGTCGGCGCCTCCTCCGTCACGCTCGGCGGCCTGCTCAAGCACCTGGCCTACATGGAGGACCTGAACTTCACGTGGGAGCTCGGCGGTCGCACACTGCCGTCACCCTGGTCGGAGCTGCCCGAGGAGAACCGGGGCGAGGTGGTGTGGCGGTCCGCGTCCGACGACGACCCCGAGACGCTCTACCGCCTCTGGGACGATGCCGTCGGCCGGTCGCGCGCGGTGCTGGGCGAGGTGCTCGGCGAGCGCGGACCCGGCGGGACGTACCTGACCGGCGGGGAGCCCGGGACGCTGCGCCGCCTGCTCGTCGACTTCATCGAGGAGTACGGGCGCCACACCGGGCACGCCGACCTGATCCGCGAGTCGGTCGACGGGCGGGTCGGCGAGGATCCGCCCGGCCGCCCCTACCCGTTCTCGCTCACCGGCTGACCCCGCCTCGTGCCGCCCCGGCGGACGAGACCCTCGCCGCACTGCGCCTGGAGGCGGCCTCCGCGTCAGCCTGAGCGGCGGAGGGCCTGGGCCAGGCGCCCGTTGCGCAGCGACGAGTCCCCGTCCGAGGGGAGGCCGAGGCCGCTCGCCAACGTGAGCAGGTCGTCATCCGAGATGACGTCGAAGCCGTTGTCGGACAACATGGTTCGCATCGATGCTGGCGTCCAGGTCGAGCGCCACGGCTCCCCGGCGAGCGGGTCCGGCTGGCGGGTGAGGCGCAGGACGACACGCATGAGGCGACGCATCACGGTCGCCGTGAGCGACCTCGACTGGTAGTTGACGACGAGGCGACTGCCCGGTGCGGAGAGCTGCCCGACCTGGGCGACCGTGGCGCGCACGGCCTCAGGGGTGAGGTAGGGGACGACGCCCTCCCAGATCCACGTGGTCTCGACCGCGGGATCGAAGCCGGCCCGCTCGAGGGCCGGGGCGAGGGGCTCGCGGCTCAGGTCGACGGGCACGGGCACGACCTCGCGTGCGGTCGGGGTGAGGTCGCCGAGGCGGCGCTGCTTGTCCCGCTGCGAGGCCGGGTGGTCGACCTCGACCACGGTCGCGCCGGCGAGCTCCGGCATCCGCCAGGCGCGGGCGTCGAGGCCGGCACCGAGCACGACGACCTGCGTGGCGCCGTGCTCGCGCACCGCTGCGTCGATGGCGACGGTGCGCGGAACCATCAGGATGCCGGTGCGCCAGAGCAGCTCGTAGGCCATCCGTCCACGACCGTCGGGTGGCGGCGTCCCGGTCCTGGCCGCCTCGACCTGCTGGCGCTCGTCCGGGTCGAGCAGGTGCCACGCGACCGGGTCGGAGAAGGTGCCGACCGCGTACTTGCCGTCGGCCACGGCCCGTCCCTGGCAGACCAGCACCGCGGTGGAGCTGGCGGCGCGCTCGGTCACCCCGCCATTGTGCTCCGGCCACGCGACGTATCAGGGAGTGCGCACCCCGCTCCTTCTCACCATGCACATGATCACCCCCGGCATCGCCGCGTCCCTCACCCCCAGGTCGGTCGAGCGTCGCGTGCGCCCGACGCAGGCCGTCGCCGCCGAGCGTGCCCCACGCCGGCTGCACGTGCCCCGGGTGCTGCTGCACCTGCCGCACCCGCACCTGCCGCAGCGCCACGCCTGACCACCGAGCCGTGGCCGCCCCCGACCCGGGGCGCGGCTCAGCTGAAGACGACCGTGCGGTCACCGTTGAGCAGCACCCGCGACTCGCAGTGCCATCGCACCGCCCGCGCGAGGACCCGGGACTCGACCTCCTCGCCGGCGCGCACGAGGTCCTCGGGCGTCATCCGGTGGTCGACGCGCACGACGTCCTGCTCGATGATCGGCCCCTCGTCGAGGTCCGCCGTCACGTAGTGGGCGGTCGCCCCGACCCGTTTCACCCCTCTGGCGTAGGCCTGGTGGTAGGGCTTGGCGCCCTTGAACGAGGGCAGGAACGAGTGGTGGATGTTGATGATCCGGCCCGACAGGTCGCGGGTCAGGTCGTCGCTCAGCACCTGCATGTAGCGCGCGAGCACCACGAGGTCGACGTCGTGCTCGCCCACGAGTGCCCGCAGTGCCGCCTCGGCCGCCGGCTTGGTCTCGGGGGTGACCGGCAGGTGGTGGAAGGGGATGCCGTAGCTCGCCACCAGGGGCTCGAGGTCGCGGTGGTTCGACACGACGGCCGGGATGTCGAGGTTCAGCGCTCCCGACCTCCAGCGGAAGAGCAGGTCGTTGAGGCAGTGCCCGAACCGGCTCACCATGACGACGGCCCGGTAGGGCGTAGCGGCGTCACGGACCGACCACTCCATGCCGTAGGTCGTCGCCACCGGCGCGAACAGCTCGCGCCAGCCGTGCGTCGACGGGCCGCCGGCCTCGACCGAGAACCTGATCCGCATGAAGAACTGGTCGGTGCGCTCGTCGTAGAACTGCTGGCTCTCCTCGATGTTCGCGCCGTGCTCGAACAGCAGGGCGGTCACCGTCGCGACGATGCCGCGCTGGTCGGGGCAGGACAGGATCAGCACGTTCTCGGAGGAGTCGGGCACCTGCTCACGGTACGTCGGGCCACCCGCGGGACGTTCTCCCTGTCCATGACGGGTCGCGCCGGCGGTCGAGAGTAGAGAACACGCCGTACAGCAGCACCCTGTGGCGGCGTGTTGTCTACTCTCGACCGGGCGTCAGGTGGCGCCGGCACCGTTGGCGAACGCGATGACCGAGTCGGCGATCATCTGCACGGCGATCGCCGACAGCAGCAGGCCGGCGATGCGGGTGAGCAGCACGATGCCGCTGTCCTTCAGCAGCCGCGCCAGCGGGGACGCGAACCGGAAGGTGAGGTAGACCACCAGCAGCGCCGTCACGAGGGCCAGCGCGACGGCCAGGTAGCCACCGGCACCCTCGGCCCCCTGCACCGCGAGCATCGTCGCGACGATGGCACCCGGCCCGGCCAGGAGCGGCGTGCCCAGAGGCACCAGCGCGACGTTCACACCGGCATCCGCGAGCTGTTCGGACTCCGACCCGGTGAGCAGCTGCAGCGCCACGATGAGCAGCAGCAGCCCACCCGCCCCCTGCAGCGCCGGCAGGGAGATGTGCAGGTAGTCGAGGATCTTCTGCCCGAACACCGCGAACGACGCGATCACCCCCAACGCCACCAGCGAGGCCCGGCGGGCAGCGGACACCTTCTGCTTCGCCGTGAGCGGTCCGGTGAGCGCCAGGAAGATCGGGATGGCGCCCGGCGGGTCGAGGATGACGATCAGCGTCACGAACGTCGAGGTGAACAGGGTGAGGTCGAAGCTCACGGCTCCACCACGGCCGTCCCCGTCGCCTGCTCCTCGATCGCCTCGAGCACGTCGGGGGCAGTCGTGTTCTCTCCCAGCCGGTTCAGCTTGCCCTCACCGTGGTAGTCGCTCGACCCGGTCGCCAACAACCCCAGGGAGCGAGCCAGCGCGCCGAGGTGGCGCACGGCATCCGCGCTGTGGTCGCGGTGGCGGACCTCGATGCCGGCCAGCCCGGCCGTGGCCAGCTCCTCCAAGAGAGCGTCGCTCACCACGCGCCCCCGCGTGCCCGACCACGGGTGCGCGATGACGGGCACTCCCCCGGCCGCCCGCACCAGCTCGACCGCACGCACGGGATCGGGCGCGTAGTGCGACACGTAGTACGGGCTGTCGTTGCCGAGCCATCGCGCGAACGCCTCGTCACGGTGGGCGACGACCCCGGCGGTGACGAGCGCGTCGGCGATGTGCGGGCGCCCGGCGGTCGCACCCGGCTCGACCTGGGCGCGCACCGACTCCACCGTCACGGGGATGCCGTCGGCCGCCATGAGCCCGACCATCCGGTCCAGGCGGGTGTCGCGGCTGTGTCTGGCCCGCTCGAGCTCGCCGACCAGGTCGGGGTCGTGGGGGTCGGGCAGGTAGGCCAGCAGGTGGATGCTGCGGTAGCGCCGGGCGCACGAGACCTCGATGCCAGGCACCAGCCGGATGCCGTGCTCGCGCGCCGCGTCACCCGCCTCGGCCCAGCCCTTCGTCGTGTCGTGGTCGGTGAGGGCGAGCGTGGTGAGTCCCGCCTCGACGGCCCGCTCCACGACCACGGCGGGGGCTTCGGTGCCGTCGCTCGCCGTCGAGTGGGTGTGCAGGTCGATCGCCACGCGGCCAGCGTAGTGGCGGGTGACCCCCCGGCCGGGCGAGGCAACCTTTGCCGGCATCCCGGCGTAGTGCAGGGTGTGACGACGACTCCTGGGGGTGTGATGAACCGGTCCGGCAAGGGCGAGCGCGACGCCGCCTTCACGGCGTTCGTCGAGCAGGCGACGCCGTCGCTGCTGCGCACGGCCTGGCTGCTCACCGGCGACCACCACGCCGCGCACGACCTCGTGCAGGCAGCCCTGGTGCGCACCTACGTGGCGTGGCCGCGCGTTCGGCCCGAGACGGCGTTGGCCTACGCCCGCCGCATCCTGGTCAACGAGCGCACCGACCGGTGGCGCCGCCACGGCGCCGAGCTCACGGTCGCCGCCACGCCCGAGTCCGCCGCGGCCGCGAGCAGCACCACCGAGGACCGCGACGTCGTGGTGCGGCTGCTCGCGACGCTGCCCGAGCAGCAGCGCAGGGTCGTCGTGCTGCGCTACTACGCCGACCTCAGCGAGCAGGCCACCGCCGACGCGCTCAACATCTCGGTGGGGTCGGTGAAGTCGGCGGCCTCACGCGGGCTTGCCACCCTACGAACCCGACTGGCCACGATCGAAGGAGGCGTGCGATGAGCACCGACACGTTCGAGGACGAGCTGCGCACCCTGCTCCACGACACCGCGGATGCCGAGGGGCCGGCCTACGTCGACGTCCCACCCGACGAAGTGCTCGCGCAGGGCCACCGGGTCGTTCGTCGACGCCGGATGGCCGCGGGCGCAGGCATCGCGGCCGCTGTCGTCGCGCTCGGCGCCGTGGGTGCCGTGACACTGGGCAACGGCATCGACCGCACGTCCGAGCCGGCCGCCACGACGAGCGCACCGACCGCCACCGGCCCGGTCTCGGCCGAGATCAGCACGACGCTGGACGGCAAGGTCGCACCTCGCGCCGACGCCCCGGTGAGCGCCCGGGTCCAGGTCGACGAGCAGACCAGGAAGTGGTCGGTCACCCTCACCGACTCGCAGGGGCGCCAGACGACCCGACCCGCGGCCACCCTCCCGGCCAACCCCGGGTTCAGCACCTACCTCGAGGTCGGGTCCCCTCCAGACCTGGTGGTGGGAGTCATGCCGGCCGTGGCCAAGGGCATCGTCGCCCTCTGGCTCACCGAGCCGGTCGAGAGCAGCTTCTCCAGCGCACCCCTGCCGGGGACCGACCGTCAGGCCTTCGCCATCCGGTACTCGGCTGCGCCCGACCCCAACGTCGCCGGTGACACCATCCTGGCGGGCTTCGACTGGACCGACGGCCAACAGGTCTTCGACTCCGCAGGGGCCGAGGTACCGAGTGCCCGCGACCACGACGACGTCGTCTTCGTCGACCGCAACCAGGACCTGTTCGGCATCTTCGGCGACGGCAACACCGTCTCGAAGCGGCTCAGGGACACCCCCGCGGGTCAGGTCCCGGTGGTGATGAGCGGACGGGTCCCCGAGGGTTCCGACACGATGGTGAGCACCGTGCTCGTCGTGCTACCCGCCGAGGCGAGGGGCGTCCGGGCCACAGCCGTCCCCGGGCGCGACGCTGCTGTCGACCAACACCGTGTCGGGGCTCAGCACCAGCGACGCCATGGCCGTCCTCCGCGTCCGGATGCCGAAGGAGACGCCGGGCACCGGCATCCAGCGGCTGAGCTGGCTCGGTCTCGACGGGCAGCGGGTCGGGACGGAAGCCGGCTTCTGAGCGCCCGGCCGTGTCAGGCCGTCGGCGCGGCCGGGCCGCCCGGCCAGTTGCGGTCGGGCACCGGTGTCGGCCGCCCAGGCTGCTCCCCGCCCCGCTCGGCCAGGTAGTTGTTCTTCGGCACCATCACCTTGCGCCGGAAGATGCACACGACGGTGCCGTCCTGGTTGTAGCCGATCGTCTCGACCTGCACGACGCCGCGGTCGTCCTTGCTGGTGCTCTCCCACTTGTCGAGCACCGTGGTCTCGCCGTACAGGGTGTCGCCGTGGAAGGTCGGCGCCACGTGCCGCAGGCTCTCGACCTCGAGGTTGGCGATCGCCTGGCCCGAGACGTCGGGCACCGACATGCCGAGCAGGATCGAGTACACGTAGTTGCCCACGACCACGTTGCGGCCGAACTGGGTCGACCCCTCGGCATAGTGCGCGTCGAGGTGCAGGGGGTGGTGGTTCATCGTGAGCAGGCAGAACAGGTGGTCGTCGTACTCGGTCACGGTCTTGCCGGGCCAGTGCCTGTAGGTCGCCCCGACCTCGAACTCCTCGTAGCTGCGCCCGAACTGCACCGATGTCTCCTTCGCTCGACCTGAGCGCCCATCCTCCCGCACGCCCCGGCATCCGGCAGGGGGATGCCGCGTGCCCTTGCCCACACCGGACGACACCGGACGCCCCGAGGCTGCCCGGCACCGGCGCGGGCGCCGCCTAGGCTGGGGGGATGTCGCAGCCCCACGCCGAGGACGGGGACCCGCCGGCCGGTGAGCTGCGGCTCCTGGCTGAGGTCTCCTGGTGCGGTGCGCCCGTGCACGGCGGGCGCACCCACGCCCTCCTCGCGGCGCTGGTCGAGGCCCACGGCCGGACGCTCGGCGAGCGCACCCTCGTCGACGAGGTGTGGGGGCCCGACCAGGCTCCCGCCAACCCCGCCAAGGCGCTCCAGGTCGTGGTGTCGCGCACCCGGGCCCAGACCGCACCCGGCGTGGTCGAGCTGGCCTCCGGTGGCTACCGCCTGGGGCTCCCCACGGCATCCGTCGACGTGCTCACCCTGCGCGATGACGTGGCCTCGGCGGCCGCCGCCGAGGCACGCGGCGACCGGACGGCCGCGCGGGACGCCGCCAGGCGTGCGCTGGCCGGCGCGGCACCGGCATCCGGTGGCGACGGGGCGCTGGCCGACCTGCGTGACGACGCGCGCCGCCTGCGATCGGAGGCGGGTTCGGTGCTCGGCCGCTCGCTGAGCGCCCTCGGTGACCACCGCGAGGCGCTCCCGCTGCTCGAGGAGGCCGGCGTCGACGACGAGGCCACCGCTGTCGCCCTGCTGCGCTCGCTCGCCGCGGTGCACGGCGGGCCGGCCGCGCTCGACCGCTACTCCCGGGTGCGGCGCGACCTCGCCGACCGCCTCGGTGTCGACCCGGGCCCGGCCCTGGCCGCGGTGCACGCCGAGCTGCTCGCCGCCGACAACCCGGTCAGGAGCGGGCTGCGTCACGAGTCGACCTCCCTGGTCGGTCGCGACGACGACATCCGCGCGCTGCGGGCCCTGGTCCGCGAGTCCCGGGTCGTGTCGATCCTCGGACCCGGCGGGCTGGGCAAGACCCGGCTCGCGCACCTCCTCGGGCGGGAGGCCGAGGAGCCGGTCGTGCACTTCGTCGAGCTGGTCGGCGTCGCCTCGCCCGACGACGTCGTCGGCGAGGTCGGATCCGCGCTGGGGGTACGCGACTCCGTGAGCGGCCGACGTGTGCTCACACCCGAGCAGCGCACCGACGTGCGCGCGCGGGCCGCGCAGGCCCTGGGCGCGGCACCGACCCTGCTCATCCTCGACAACTGCGAGCACGTGGTCGAGGCCGTCGCCGACCTCGTGGCATTCCTGGTCGCGGCCTGCCCCCGCCTGCGCGTGGTCACCACGACCCGCGCGCCCCTCGCGATCTCCGCCGAGCGGGTGTTCCCGCTCTCGCAGCTCGACGACGACGCGGCATCCGAGCTGTTCGGCCAGCGCGCCCGGGCCGCCCGCCCCGGCGTGGCGCTGGACCCCACCACCGTGCTGAGCGTCGTGCGCCGTCTCGACGGGCTCCCCCTGGCCATCGAGCTCGCAGCCGCCCGGGTGCGCGCGATGTCGGTCGAGGACATCGACCGACGCCTCGACGACCGGTTCGCCCTGCTGCGCGGCGGTGACCGCACCGCGCCCGACCGGCACCAGACCCTTCTCGCGGTCATCGACTGGTCGTGGAACCTGTTGCGCGACACCGAACGTCGCGCCCTGCGGTGGCTGTCGACCTTCCACGACGGATTCTCGCTCGACGGTGCGGACGCCGTGCTCGGTCACGACTCGCTCGACGACGTGCGCTCGCTCGTCGACCAGTCGCTGCTCACCGTGCTCGACTCGGACCGCACGGTGAGGTACCGGATGCTCGAGACCGTGCGCGAGTTCGGCCGGCTGCAGCTCGTCGAGGCCGGCGAGGACGGGTCTGCGCGGGACGCGCAGCTCGAGTGGGCCTGCGCCTTCGCGCTGCGACTCGGAGACGACCTGTGGTCACCCCGACAGGTCGAGGCGGTGCGGGCGGTGGCCGTCGAGGAGAACAACCTCGCCGACGCCCTGCGCGAGGCGCTCACCCTCCCCGACCCGTGGTCGGTGGTGCGGTTGCTGACCGCGCTGGGCTCGTTCTGGACCATCCGGGGCGAGAACCCACGCGTCATCGCCGTCGCTGCTGCCGGCGACGCGGCCTTGGCCGGCTGGCAGCCGAGCGAGGAGCAGGTCGACGTCGCCGTCTCGGCCGCCGCGGTCGTCGCGCTCAACACCGTCGGCGGCGAGATCGGAGGGGTGCCCGCCAGCCTGGCGTTGCTCGACGCCCACGGCGAGAGCACCTCGTCGGCCCGGGTCCGTGGGCTGGTCGCGGTCGTCAGGGCCCAGGTGCTCCAGGACCCGGACGGCACGGTGGCCCGGCTCGTGGCCATCGCCGAGACCTCGGACCGGGAGGCCGCGGCCGTGGCGCGGCTCTGGGCGGCGCACCACCTCGAGAACAGCGGAGACCCGGCCGGCGCCATCGCCCAGGCCGAGCTGGCGCTGACCCTGGTGCGCGACGCCGACGGCCCGTGGATGGCGGCCATGCTGCACACCATGGTCGGCACGCTCAACTCCCAGCTGGGCGACTCCGAGGAGGCCGTGCGCCACGCGCGCGCGGCCCTGCCCACGCTCGACCGGCTCGAGGCCAACGACGACGCGATCCAGACCCGCGCCCTGCTGGCGGTGCACGCCATGTCGGTGGGACGCCTGGAGGAGGCCGAGGAGTGGATGGCCGAGATCGAGCGCACCCGGCGCCGATCGACCGACCTGGGTGGCGCGTCGCTGGCGGCCGCCCGGGCCGAGATGGCTCTGGCCCGCGGGGAGGTGGCCGAGGGCCTGGCCCTGTACCGGGCCGCAGCGGACGAGCTCGCGGCCATCCGTTTTCCCGGGATGGGCGACGCCAACGGGCTGGAGCCGTGGGCCCTGTTCGGCGAGAGCCTGGGCGTCACCGCCCTCGCCGTGCACGGCACCACCCCCGACGACTTCGTCGAGGGCACGCGCTACTACCGGGCACTGCTGGACAAGGCGCTGCTCGTGCTCGACCCGCAGCGTCCCTTCATGGACTACCCCGTGGCCGGGCTGGTGCTGCACGGGCTCGGCGCCTGGGGGCTGCTCCGCGAGGCGATGCCGGCCGACACCGCGGTGCATCTCCTCGTGCTGGCCGAGCGGTTCGGCTACACCCGCTTCGCCCCCACGATGAGCCCGGAACGCACCGAGGGGGCGGCCGACGAGCGGGCACCCGGTGTCGCGGCCCGGTTGCGCCGCGACTACGCCGAGCGCACCGCCCCCAGCCTGTTGCCGGAGGCGCGCGCCGCGGTCAGCCGGGTACCCGCCTGAGCCTCACATCTTGCGGGAGTACGAGCGCACCGCGAGGGGCAGGAACACCGCCACGATGGCGGCACACCCGCCGAGCGCCCAGGCCACCTCGGTGGTGACCCCGCCACCGGCCATCATCGTGCGCACTGCCGTGACGACGTGGCTCACCGGGTTGAGCTTGACGAAGGTCTGCAGCCAGCTCGGCAGGGTGTCGGCCGGCACGAAGGCGTTGGACAGGAAGGTGAGGGGGAACATGATCATCATCGAGATGCCCTGCACCGCCTGGGCGCTGCGGGCGACGGTGCCGAACCAGGTGAAGATCCACGCCAGGGACCAGCCCGCGATGATCGTCATCAGCCAGCCGCCGAGCACACCGGCGACGCCGCCGCCGGGGCGGTAGCCCATCAGGAAGCCGGTGAAGATCGTGAGCGTCGCGGCGGTGCCGTAGCGCAGCAGGTCGGCGAGCGCCGGCCCGACCAGGGGTGCGATGCGCGCGATCGGCAGCGACTTGAACCGGTCGAAGACGCCCTTGTCCATGTCCTCGCGGAGCTGGACCCCCGTGGACATCGACGCGGTCAGCGCGGTCTGCGCCAGGATGCCGGGGATCAGGATCGGCAGGTAGTCGGCGACGCTGCCGGAGATCGCGCCGCCGAAGATGTAGGCGAACATCGCGGTGAAGAGCAGCGGCTGCAGGGTCACGTCGAACCACTGCTCGGGGTTGCGGCGCATCTTCTTGGTCGCGCGCCAGGCCATGGCCAGGCTCTGCGACCAGGTCTCGCGGGCGGTCGGGCGCGCGGGGAGGTCGCGGATGCCGTCGAGCGTGACGGCCTTGACGGTCTCTTCGGGGGCGGGGCTGAGGGTGGTGGTCATCGGACGGGCTCCATCTCGGGCTCGGGCTGGGAGTCCTCGGCGGCGTGGCCGGTGAGGGCCATGAACACCTCGTCGAGGGTGGGCTTCTGCACGGTCGCCGAGCTGATCAGCAGGTCGTGCTCGCGCAGGCCGATCAGGACGTCGGCGGCGCGGTTGGCGTCGGTCAGGGCGACGTTGATGCCGCCCGCCTCGGGCGTGAGCACCGGTTCCTCGCCGAGCACCCGACGGACCACGTCGGCGGCCTCGCCGGTGTGCTCCGGGTCGAGCATCCGCAGCTGAAGGGTCGAGCTGCCGACCTGGCTCTTGAGCTCGTCGGGGGTGCCCTGCGCGACCTTGCGGCCGCGGTCGATGACCGCGACCCGGTCGGCGAGCTGGTCGGCCTCGTCGAGGTACTGGGTGGTCAGGAGCACGGTGCAGCCATCGGCGACCAGCTCGCGGATGGTGTCCCACATCTGCCCGCGGGTGCGCGGGTCGAGGCCGGTGGTGGGCTCGTCGAGGAAGATCAGCGGCGGACGGCTGATCAGGCTGGCGGCGAGGTCGAGCCGACGGCGCATGCCACCGGAGTACTTCGCGATGGCCTTGTCGCCCGCGTCCTCGAGGCCGAACCGGCCGAGGAGGTCCTCGGCGGTCGTGCGGGCCTGCTTCGACGACAGGCCGAGGAGGCGGCCGAACAGCCAGAGGTTCTCGCGGCCGGTGAGGTTCTCGTCGACCGAGGCGTACTGCCCGGTGACGCCGAGCAGCTGGCGGATGACGTGCGGGTGCTGGCGGACGTCGACTCCGAACAGCTCGGCGCTGCCACCGTCCATCGGGAGCAGGGTGGCGAGCATCTGGAGCATCGTGGTCTTGCCGGCGCCGTTCGGGCCCAGCACGCCGAAGACCTCGCCGCGGTACACGTCGAGGTCGACGCCGTCGACGGCGCGCAGGTCGCCGAAGGTCTTGACGAGCCCCCGGGCGTGGACCGCCGTGTCGGCGGTGGGGGACGAGTTCGTGGTGGTCATGCGACCACGGTCCGCCAGTGCGGTTTCAGCACGCCTTCACGCCGGTTTCACCCCTCGGCGCCCGGTTTCAGCCCGCCCCTAGGATCGGGCCATGGGTGACTTCATCGGCGCGGTCGACCAGGGCACGACGAGCACGCGGTTCATCGTGTTCGACCACGACGGGCGCCCCGTCGCCAAGCACCAGCTCGAGCACGAGCAGCTGCTCCCCCGTGCCGGCTGGGTCGAGCACAACCCCCTCGAGATCTGGGACCGCACCCAGACCGTCATCTCCAGCGCACTCGGGCAGGCCGGCCTCGTGGCCTCCGACCTCGACGCGATCGGGGTGACCAACCAGCGCGAGACGGCGGTCGTCTGGGACCGCCACACCGGGCGTCCCTTCCACAACGCGATCGTCTGGCAGGACACCCGCACCGACTCGATCGCGAAGGCGCTGGACGCCGACGGGCGCGGCGACGTCATCCGGCACAAGGCCGGACTGCCGCCGGCGACCTACTTCTCGGCCGGCAAGGTGCAGTGGCTGCTCGAGCACGTCGACGGCCTGCGGGCCGCGGCCGAGCGCGGGGACGCGCTCTTCGGGACCCCCGACACCTGGGTGGTCTGGAACCTCACGGGCGGGCCCGACGGCGGCGTGCACACCACCGACGTCACCAACGCCAGCCGCACCATGCTCATGGACCTGACGACCCTGGACTGGGACGACGAGCTGCTCGGCTTCTTCGGCATCCCCCGGGCGATGCTGCCCACGATCAGCTCGAGCAGCGACGCGCGGGCCTTCGGCACCACGACCGCTCCGCGCGGCGGGGCACCGGTGCCGATCACCGGGGTGCTCGGCGACCAGCAGGCCGCCACCGTCGGGCAGGTCTGCTTCGAGCCGGGCGAGGCGAAGAACACCTACGGCACCGGCAACTTCCTGCTGCTCAACACCGGGGAGGAGCTGGTGCGCAGCACCAACGGCCTGCTCACCACGGTGGCCTACCGCTTCGGTGACGCCAGGCCGGTCTACGCCCTCGAGGGATCGATCGCCGTCACCGGCAGCGCCGTGCAGTGGCTGCGCGACCAGCTCGGCGTCATCTCCGGCGCGTCGGAGATCGAGACGCTGGCGGCCTCCGTCGACGACTCCGGCGGGGTCTACTTCGTGCCGGCCTTCAGCGGCCTGTTCGCGCCCTACTGGCGCAGCGACGCGCGCGGCGCCATCGTCGGGCTCTCCCGCTTCAACACCAACGCCCACCTCGCACGGGCCACACTCGAGGCGATCTGCTACCAGTCCCGCGACGTCGTCGAGGCGATGGAGGCGGACTCCGGTGTGGCCCTGACCTGCCTGAAGGTCGACGGGGGCATCACCGCCAACCGGCTGTGCATGCAGCTGCAGGCCGACGTGCTCGGCGTGCCGGTGAGCAAGCCGGTCGTGCCCGAGACGACTGCCCTCGGCGCCGCGTACGCGGCGGGACTCGCGACCGGGTTCTGGTCGGGCACCGACGAGCTGCGCACCAACTGGGCCGAGGACGAGCGCTGGGAGCCCCGGTGGAACGAGGACCAGCGTCGTGACGGGTACGCCGGCTGGCACAAGGCCGTGGAGCGCACCCTGGGCTGGGTCGACGTCGAGTAGGACGTCCGCCGGCGCGCTCGCCGCCGCTCAGCGCAGCGGGACGTCGAGCGAGTCGAACACGATGCGGGACAAGCGGTTCACCGTGGTCTGGCCGTACGAGTAGCCGTCGTGGGAGCGCGACAGGAACGCCATCTGGTAGCTGCGGCCCCGACCCGACACGTGGCCGAGCCCGTTGAGCCGGTAGCCGTCGGACCGCGGGCCCCAGCCGTTCTTGAGCTCGACGCGCACGTCGTCGGGCAGCCCGTCACCCAGCCCCCAGGTCTGGGTCGAGGTGACCGACGCCATCAGGTCGCGGGCGTAGGCACGCCGGCCCGAGGACAGGTAGGTGCCGAGCACCAGGTGGTTCATGAGCTGCACGAGGTCGCGGGTGGTGCTGGTCGAGTGCCCCCACCAGGTGCTCGATCGGAACACCGTGCCGCCGAGCACCTCCGTGCTCCTCATGCCGAGCTGGTCGGCGACGATGCGGCACCGTCGCGCGGTGGCCTGGGTGATGAGCGCGTCGGTGGCGTCGTTGTCGGAGTAACGGATCATCCGCGACGCCAGCGACTTCTGCGTCGACGTCAGCGCCTTGCCACGGTCCTGCGCGATCTTCAGCGTCGTGACGAGGATGAGCACCTTGATGGCGCTGTGGGTCTGCATCTCACGCGGTCGCCAGTGGAAGTACTGACCGTCTCGGTTGTCGCGCACCGTGAGGCCTGCGACCCCCGCACGCGTCGCCATGTAGGCGTCGAGCGCGGCAGTGAGCTGCGCACGGGTGTCGACCCCAGCGGCCTGCGCCGGGGCCGAGGCAAGCCCCAGCGCCCCGAGCGCGAGGCCGGCGGCGCCGCCGGCCACCAGCTCGCGGCGTCCCGGTGCCCGCTGCGTCACATCGCCTCCTCGGTCTGTCGGGTGGTCGCTGGTCAGGTCAGCGGTCGGTCGAGCGCGTCGTAGACGATCCGCGACACCCGGTTGATCGTCTCCTTGCCGTAGGAGTAGCCGTTGGGGCTCTTGGAGAGGATCCCCACCTGGTAGCTGCGGCCGTAGCCCGAGACGAACCCGAACGAGTTCATCCGGTAGCCCGAGGCCATCGGCCCCCAGCCGTTCTTCTGCTCGACGTGCACGGCATCCGGCAGCGGGTCACCGAGCCCCCAGCGCTGGGTCGAGGTCACCGTCGCCATCAGGTCGCGCACGTAGGCCCGGCGACCGGACGTCAGGTAGGTGCCCAGCACGAGCTGGTTCATCAGCTGCACGAGGTCGCGCGTGGTCGTCGTCGAGTGGCCCCACCAGCCGGTGGAGCCGCCACGCACGACGGTGCTCGACATGCCGAGCTGGTCGGCCACCCGCTGGCAGGTCGACACCCCGATCTGCGCGAGCAGGGTGTCGGTGGCCTCGTTGTCGGAGTAGCGGATCATCCGGGAGGCCAGGGCCTTCTGGGTCGACGTGAGCGCCAGGTGCCGGTCCTGGGCGCGCTTCAGGGTCGCGACCAGGATCAGCACCTTGATGGTGCTGTAGCTCTGCAGGGTGCGCGGCCTCCAGCCGAAGTAGCCGCCGTCGCGGTTGTCGCGCAGCATCAGCCCGATCGTGCCGACCCGCGTGGCGGCGTACCGGTCGAGCGCATCGTGCAGCGCGGCGCGGGTGTCGATGCCCGCACCGGATGCCGTTGTGGGCGAGAGCGCCTGGAGCGCGCCGATGCCCAGCCCTGCCGCCCCTCCGACGACCAGCCGCCGTCGCCCGACCCCCCCGTGACGCATGGGCTCGAGGATAGCCGGGGCCGGCGCTCAGGCCAGGCCCTTGCCGACCGCGGCGTGGCAGATCCGCGCGACCTCGGAGATCGTGCGGCGTCCGTAGCCGAAACCGGCGGGGCTGTTGGAGAGGATCGCCAGCTGGTACTCGCGGTCGGGGGCCGACACCCATCCCGCCGAGTTGAGCCGGTAGCCGTCGGGCAGCGGCCCCCAGCCGTTCTTGGCCGCCACGTGCACGCTGCTCGACTCGGGCGCGAACACGCCCCACCGCT
Organism: uncultured Actinomycetota bacterium; assembly: GCA_963707895.1. Lineage (GTDB taxonomy): Bacteria > Actinomycetota > Actinomycetes > Actinomycetales > Dermatophilaceae > Fodinibacter. Next base: position 109,428 of record CAVPRS010000005.1, read on the forward strand.
GCTCGCCGATGACGTCGGCCATGAGGAAGCGGGCGACCGCACGCCGGGAGCCGTCGAGCACGGCATCCGACGAGAGCACGGCGCCCACCATGGTGTTGAGGTCACCGGGTGTGGTGCGCCAGAACCCCCACCAGCCGTCGTCCATGCGCGTGTGGTCCATGCCGACGAGGTCGGCGACCCGACGCACCTCGTCGCGCCCGACCTCGGCGAGCAGCGCCTCGGTGGCGACGTTGTCGCTTCGGGTGATCATCCGCTCGGCGAGGGAGCGCTGGCGAGCGCTGAGCTGCTTGTCGAGCTCCTGGCGCTGGTGCAGCAGGGTGGTGAGGATGAGCACCTTGATCGTGCTGTAGCAGTAGCCCTCCTCCGCGTCGAAGCGGAAGGACTCGCCACGGCGCAGGTCGATGAGCTCGAGACCCAGGTCGCCGCTGCGGCCGTCGAGGTAGTCGTCGAGCCGGTCCGCCAGCTTGGGCGCCTCGACCCGGGTGGGGGTGGTCGCGCTCGGGCCGGCACTCGGGGTCGCGCTCGGCGTCGTGGAGGGGGCCGCGGTCGTGACGGCCGGCGACGCGCTCGAGACGGTGCCGGATGCCGCGCTGCTCGTCCCGGTGGACCCCTCGGCCGCGCACCCGCCCACCACTGCAAGGCCTGCCGCCGCGCCGGCCCCGGCGAGCAGCCGGCGTCGGTCCAGGGCGCGTGGCATCACCGGCACAGGGTACGGAGCCGACCTGCGACATCCCGAATCGCGCTCATCGCGCTCCTCAGGGAAGCAGCCGCAGGGGCGGCCCGTGGTGCTCGCAGGTGGCGACGACGTCGTCGTCGACGGTCACCAGCGGCAGGCCCGGGTCGTCGCCGCTCCCCGGCTCGGGCCAGTCGTGCTCCATTGCGACGTGCACGAGCGGGATGCGGGTGCGGGCCTCGTCGACGGCGGCCGTCATGGCCGCGGTCTCCTCGGCGGGCCAGTAGAGCCGGGTCACCGAGTGCCACACCACGGTGAGCACGCCGTCGTCGACGGGGTCGGCCAGCCGTTCGGTCACCCAGGTCGACGCCGGTGCGCGGTCGACCGCGACGGGGTGGTCACGGGCCACCTGCAGCGCCGCGGCGAGGCGTGCGTGCCGGTCGAGCTGCCACGGCCACACGAACGAGGTGAGGTAGGCCGCGCCCGCGTCGGTGGCCGCGTCGACCGGGGCGACGTCGCAGCCACGACGGTCGACCACGTCGACCACCTCGGGCACGAAGCCCGTCGCCGCACAGCGCTCGACGACGAGGCGCGAGTCGACCGGGCCGGCCGCCCAGGCATCGCCGAGGAAGCGGTAGTGGTCGACGAGCAGCCCGAGTCCGGCGGACGCCCCCGGCTCGAGGAGGCGCACCCGCCGCAGGCCGGTGCGGCGCACCGCCTCGGCGAGGCCGACGAGAAGGGCCACCGTGCGGGCCGGCTCGTTGGTCTGCGGCGCCTCGCGCAGCGACTCCCGGAGCTCGCCGACGTGCGCGCCGAGCACCGGCCGCACCACGGCCCAGGCGTCGTCGTGGTCGAGGTCCCCGCCGAGAGCCGGGTAGAACCCCTCGAGCTGGGGTGCGTCGCCGCGCAGGACGATGCGGAACAGCCCGGCCAGCATCCGCAGCTGCGGGAACTGGCGGGCCGGCGCGTCCTCCCACCCGTCGAAGATCTCGCGGGTCACCCCGCCGACCTCCCAGTCGTCGGCCATCTCGGCGAGCAGCGTGCCGTAGAGGTGTTCGCTGTGGCCGAAGTGGTTGCGGAACCGGTCGGCCAGCGTGTCGCCGTCGAAGGCACCCATGCGGGGCAGGCTACTTGTGCGGCTTGGTCGGCTTCGGGGTGGGCGGACCTCCGCGACCCGGCTTGGTGCGGCTCGGCGTGGGAGTCGGCGTCGCCGAGGCCGGGCGAGAGGAGGTGGCGCCGGTGGGGCGCGGGTCCCCGTGCGGGCTCCCGCCCACCGCCCAGGCGAGGCCGGCCGAGCCGACCAGCGCGGCCGCCCCCAGCACCATGACGATGCCGTGGCGGCGCGGAGCGCTGTGCCGACCCATCGTTCGAGTCTTCCACAGGAGAGCCCAGCAGCTCGCTCGTGGCAGCATGGGCGGGTGAGCGAGCAGCAGAAGCAGGCAGACAACCGCGCCCGTGCGACGACCGACGAGTTCCGCGCCTTCGTCAAGGAGGGCTGGGCCCCGCGACGCAGCACGGTGAGCGGACCGGCACCCGGCGCCGCCCCCGCGGCCGCCCGGCGTGAGGTCCTGAGCGCGGCCTACCCCGGGCAGCGGCTGGTCGTCCCCGCCGGTGGCCTGAAGGTGCGCAGCAACGACACCGACTACGTCTTCCGCCCGCACACCGCCTTCGCCTGGCTCACCGGGCTGGGCGCCGACCGTGAACCCGATGCCGTGCTCGTGCTCGAGCCGGTCAGCGGCGACGACGGAGCCGGTGGCCACGAGGCGGTGCTCTACTTCCGGCCGCTGGCCGACCGCGACAGCGACGAGTTCTTCGCCGATGCCCGCTACGGCGAGTTCTGGGTCGGGGCGCGGCCGACCCTGGCCGACGTCGAGCTCGAGCTGGGCCTCACGGCCCGCCACATCGACGAGCTCGACACCGCGGTCGCCAAGGATGCCGGTGAGGTCACCGTGCGCCTCGTGCGCGACGCCGACCACGAGCTCACTGCGCGCCTCGACGCTGCCCGGGTCGAGAACGGCGCGGCCGAGGAGGGCCTGCAGGAGTCCGACGACGCACTGGCCCACGACATCTCCCACCTGCGGATGCGCAAGGACGAGTACGAGGTCGAGCAGATGCGCGCCGCCGTGGATGCCACCCACCACGGGTTCGACGCCATGGTCGCCGAGCTGCAGCGGGCCGTCGAGCAGGGTCACGGCGAGCGCTGGCTCGAGGGAACCTTCGCGCTGCACGCCCGGCACCGCGGCAACGGGGTCGGCTACGACTCGATCTGTGCGGCAGGCGACCACGCCAACACCCTGCACTGGATCAAGAACACCGGTGAGGTGCGCGAGGGCGACCTGGTGCTCATCGACGCCGGCGTCGAGGTCGACGCGCTCTACACCGCCGACATCACCCGCACCCTGCCGGTCTCGGGCACCTTCACCGACGCACAGCGCGAGGTCTACGACGCCGTGTTCGCCGCGCAGGAGGCCGGCATCGCGGCGGTGAAGCCGGGTGCGAAGTTCTCCGACGTGCACGCCGCCGCCATCCGGGTGATCGCCGAGCACCTCGACGCGTGGGGCCTGCTGCCCGAGGGCGTGTCGGTCGACGACACCCTCGACAAGGAGCACGGCCAGTACCACCGGCGCTGGATGGTGCACGGCACCTCGCACCACCTGGGCCTCGACGTGCACGACTGCGCCCTCGCCACCCGCGAGGAGTACATGGATGCCGTGCTCGAGCCCGGCATGGTGCTCACCGTCGAGCCGGGCCTGTACTTCAAGTCCGACGACCTGCTCGCCCCCGAGCGGTTCCGTGGCATCGGCGTGCGCATCGAGGACGACGTGGTCGTCACCGACGACGGCTGCGAGAACCTCTCGGCCGCCATGCCACGCTCGTCGGCCGACGTCGAGGCCTGGATCGCCCAGGTCCGCGCGCGCTAGCTCCGGCGGATGACGTCGAGCAGCAGGGCGTGCTCGACACCGGCGGCCTTGCCCCCACCGCCCAGGATCCAGCCGAGCAGCTCGCGGGGGGCGGGGAAGTCCGCGGGTAGCGCGGCGTTGTAGGCCGCGTGCGCCTCGAGTGAGTGCACCGAGGCCTCGAAGTGCTCGCCCGACACGTCGACGTAGTGCGTGGGCTCCGGGCTGCCGGCCACCGCGATCACCTTCACCCCTCCCCAGGGCTCCAGGCCCTCGTCGGTGAGCTCGGTGTGCAGCCAGCGGTTGCCGGCGTCGGCGACGGCATCCAGGGTGGCGAGGCCGACGGCGCGGTGGTCGGCCTGGTTGACCATGCCGCCGCCGAACCGCAGCCCCCAGGTCTGGGCGACGACGAGCTCGGGGCGGTGCCGCCGGATGGCGCGCGCGATGTCGCGGCGCAGCGCGACGCCGTACTCGATGGCGCCGTCGGAGTGGTCACCGAAGTCGACGACGTCGACGCCGACCCGTCGGGCGCTCTCGCGCTCCTCCTCCTCGCGCACCCGGGCGGCCTCGTCGGGCGCCATGGTGTCGATGCCCGCCTCGCCGCGGGTCAGCAGGTAGTAGGCGACCGTCGTGCCCTCACCCGTCCAGCGGTGCACGGCGGCGGCGGTGCCGTACTCGATGTCGTCAGGGTGCGCGACGACGCAGAGCACGGAGCTGAAGTGGTCCTCGAGGGGCTCGACCTCGGGCGGGGCTGCAGGCTCGGTCATGGGCTCAACCTACGGTGGCCCCATCGCCCGGGTCGAGGGTTCAGGGCTGGTGGCCGGCTGCCGGGCTCAGGGTGCGGCCCGACGAGCCAGGGCAGCCCGGTCGAGGACCTCGATCGAGCCCCGGTGCAGGACGACGACTCCGTCGACCGCCAGCCGGCGCAGCACGCGGTTCGTCGTCGGTCTGGACGCGCCGGCGAGATCACCGATCGCGTCCTGCGTCAGGGGGACGACCACGGTACGGGCGCCCTCCGGCCCGGCGTAGCGGTCGGTGATCTCGTGGAGCCGCCGGACGATCCGCTCGTCCGCGGGGACGTGGAGCGCCTCGAGCAGGTGGTCCGAGAGCCGCATCACCCGCTGGGCGAGCATCTCGACCAGCTGCCCCTCGACGGCCGGGTGGGTCGCGCGGAGCCGCTCGACCTCTGCGAAACCCAGGCTCAGCGTCACGGCGGGTTCGAGGGCCACCACCGTGGAGGTGCGACGGGCCTGCCCGCCGAGTAGTGCCATCTCGCCGAAGGTGTCGCCGGGGCCGAGGATCGCGAACGTCACCGTGTCCCCTGCCGGGGTGCTGCGGTGGGCCGCGAGCCGGCCCTCGGCGACGAGGTGCACGGTGTCGCCGGGGTCGGCCTCGTGGAAGACGACCTCGCCGCGGCCGAACCGGCGTCGGTGGGTCGAGGCGAGGACGACCCGCCGGTCGGCCTCCGGCAGACCCCCGAGAAGTGCCCAGTCCATCCCGTCAGTGCAGCACGCCGGGACGCCTGTGTCACGGGCGGCACACAGCGGACGGCTCGCCGGTGACAGACCTGCAGGTCCCCGGAGGCGAGGGTGAGTGGTGAGCGGAGAGCCACTCCGCCACCCGGTGACAGGAGGCCGACCATGCGAACCCATCGGACCCACCGGAACCACCGAGACACCGCACACCACCACCCGAGCGTGCACCGCGTGCAGGGGTGCTGGGTGTGGGAGTGCGGGTGCGGCGGGGCGTCCTGCCGCACCACGCACGAGCTGCGCACCTGGCGGCAGGCCTTCACCGAGGCGATGCTGCACGCCGACGCCCTCGCGCCCTGACGCGGCTCAGGCAGGCAGCGACGGAGGGGTCGCGGCCTCCCTGGCCTCGTCGAGAAGAGCCCTCTCGGCGTCGTCGTAGAGCTCCTGGGCGGCGGTCGGGGTGTGCCCGATGGCCGTCATGCCCACCCGACCGAAGGTCGTCAGGGCGCTGAGCATGTGGAAGATCACTCCCGTCTGGCGGGCCTGGTCGAAGCTGAGACCGGTGCGTGCCAGCAGGTCGAAGAGGTCCTCGACGCGCAGACCGCGCAGGCTCTCGTGCTCGAAGTGGTCGGTCGCGACCAGGTGGCGCTCGTCCCCACCAGGGGTGACGAACCGGCCGTCGGCCGGGTCGTACCGACCGTCGGTGAGGAACTGCAGGGTCAGGAACGGATGGGTCGTCCCTCCCTTGCGCAGGTTCACCTCGATGGCGTCGGCCTGCCACTGCTCACCCCGGCGCACGGTGACGAAGTCGACGGCGAAGCGGCCGAGCACCCCCTCCGCTGCGAGGAGGTCGCCGACCCGTTGGGCGTCCTCGGTGATCAGCGTCGCGTACGCGGGGTCGGCGGGGAACCGGCAGCCGAGGTAGGACTGCCCGCTCGGCCCGCCGAGCACCTGGTCGTGGGTCGAGAGGACCTCGACCTCGCCGAGGGGGGTCACCCGCATCTGCACGCTCGGGCTGCGCAGCTCGTCGCCGACGACCCGTTCCTCGACGATGCCGCCGCGTTCCTCGAGCTTCGCGAGGTAGGTGTCGACGTCGCGCCTGGTGTCCTCCAGCTCCATGCCGTCGACGCGAGCCGCCACCGCCTCCCGCTCCTGCGGGGTGCCAGGCGCAGGGAGGTCGGCGAGCTCGACGACCGCGTTGCCGGATCCGGAGACGCCCTCGTTGAGCTTGAGCATCGCCGCCCGGATGTCCGGCCGCTGCGCCCGCAGGGCGATGAGCGCCTCCTCCAGGTCGTCACGGGTGTGCAGGTCCTCGATCCCGGGCGGGTAGCGGACCCCCGCCCGCGCGAAGAGCCGCCGGCACCCGGTCTTGGTGCCGAGCGGGAACAGCCGTGGGTCGGCGCCGTACATGGGGATGCCGAGCAGCACCGCGAGGTCGCGTTCGAGGGTCGTCGTGGTGTACGGGACGAGGTGCGACAGCGAGCGGTCCGGGATCAGCTCGCGGATCCGGGCGATCACCCGGGGGCGCGAGAGCACCTTCTCGATGAGCGACTCGGGGCCGGAGTCGTCGACGGAGACCAGGGAGAGCCGGGACCTGGCGTGGCTCGGGATCACGCCCGGCAGCAGCGAGAGGTAGTAGTCGACGATGAGCGGGTTGATCGGCTGCGAGGTCACGTAGACCATGCGCAACCGTGGCTGGCGCAGGAGGAGGAGGAAGAACAGGAAGCGCTCCTCGAGCGACTGGCTCATCCCGCTGGAGCCGCCGACCACGCGGTCCAGGGTCATCGACGGCACGATGACCACCGACTCGCGGGGGTCGTCGCGGCGCATCGACGTCCACACCTGCGGCATCCGGGCCTGGAGTGCGTCGAAGATCGAGTTGCGGGCGTCCTCGTCGAGCTCGGCGAGCACTCGTGCGTCCTCAGCGACGTCGACCATGACGACACCTCCGTCCTAGTGCAGTGCGATGACCTCGTGCGCCTCCACGGGGCGGCTGAAGCCCTTGAGCTCCAGGGGGCCCACCTCGCGGCAGTCCACCGGGCCCGAGATCCCGTGCCTGACCCTCTGGGAGACGAGGATCTGGTCGGCCTTCGCCGCGGCACACAGCCGGGCGGCGAGGTTGGTGACCGTGCCGATGGCGGCATAGTCGTAGCGGCCGGGAAAGCCGACCCGGCCCAGCGTGGCGTAGCCCTGCGCGATACCGACACCGAAGCCGAGGTCGTACCCCTTTCGGCGCCACCCCTGCGCGAGCTCCGCGACCCGTGCGCGCATGTCCACCGCCATCCGCACCGCGCGGTCCGGTGCGTCCGGGCAGGGAACCGGGTCGTTGAAGAAGACGAGCAGCCCGTCGCCGGCGAAGTGCTCGAGGGTGCCCTCGTAGGAGAACACGAGCTCCCCGAGCGCCAGGTGGTACTGGGCCAGCACCTCCATGGTCTCCTCCGGCTCGCCGCTCTCGGCGAACGGGGTGAAGCCCCGCAGGTCGGTGAACACCGAGACGATCTCGCGGCGGTGGCTGCGCAGGAAGGACTCGTCCCCCGTGTCGACCACCAGCTGGGCGACCTGCGGCGACAGGAACCGCCGCAACCGACCGAGCCGGTCGAGCTCGGCCACCTGAGCGGCCACGCGCTCCTCGAGCTTCTGGTTCCACTCGGCGAGCGCCTCCGCCTGCGCGACCACCGTGTCGTGGTACCGCTTGACCCGCACGAGCGAACGCACCCGGGCCAGCAGCTCGGCCTTGTTGAGCGGCTTGGTGACGAAGTCGTCGGCCCCCACCTCGATGGCCTTGACCTTCTCGGCATCACCGCTGGCCGTCACCATGACGACCGGGATGAAGGACGTGGCGGGGTTCTCGCGGATCCGGCGGCAGGTCTCGTAGCCGTCAATCCCGGGCATCATGATGTCGAGCAGGACGATGTCGGGCAGCTGTCGCGCGAGCAGCTCCAGCGCTTCCTCACCCGACGCGGCCGACACCACCGTGAAACCCAACGGGGACAGCACCGCATCCATCAGGCGCACGTTCTGGGGCAGGTCGTCCACGACGAGGACCGTGGCGTCGTCGTCGTCGTTCATGGGCTGCTGCCGTTCGGGCCGCGCACGTGTCCGCGGACGAGGTCGGGGAGGTCACGCACGCTGATCGGCTTCTCGAGGTAGCCGTCGAAGCCGGACCCGAGCGCTCGTTCCCGGTCGGCACGCATGGCGAAGGCGCTCACCGCGATGACGGGGATGCCGGCCGTGTCCGGGTCGCCCCGGAGCTGCTGGAGTGCGGCGTGCCCGTCGATCCCGGGCAGCTGGAGGTCCATCAGGATGACGTCCGGCATTCCCAGCCGGGCGGCCGGCAGCGCCTCTTCCCCCGTCGTCACCGCGGTGACCGCGAAACCGGCGTACTCCAGGACGTCGCGAGCCAGCTTGAGGTTGCGCGGGTTGTCCTCGACCAGCAGCACCGACAGCTCGCTCATGACCGCGCCTCCCCGGCGCCGCCGGCGGCCGCTACCTGCGTCAACCGGTCGGCGAGCCAGCTGAGGTCCAGCTCGCCCTTGGCCGCCACGAACTCGATTCGCCCCTGCAGGCGGCGGCGGTCCTGCGCCGTCAGCGCCTTCGCCGTGAGGACGACGACCGGTATCGCAGCCGTGCGAGGGTCCCCGTGCAGGGCGTCGATGACCTCGAACCCGTCGACGTCGGGCATGAGCAGGTCGACGAGCACGACCGAGGGGCGCAGGGTGCCGATGACGGTGATGGCCTCGGCTCCCCCGCTGCAGGTCGTCACGGTCCATCCGTGCGGCTGCAGGGTCGCCCGGACGAGCTCGAGCGCGGTCGGGTCGTCGTCGATGACGACGATGTCGCGTCGCGAGCTCGTCTGGTCCACCCGCTCGGCCACGGCGCGCCACACGGCTCCCAGCAGGCCCTCCTTCGACACCGGCTTGACGAGGTAGTCCGAGGCGCCGAGCGCGAAGCCGCGGCCCCGTTCGGGCAGCACGGTCACGACGACGACGGGGGTGGAGGCGATCGTCGGGTCGGCCTTGATCGTGCTGAGGACGTCCCAGCCGTCCATGCCCGGCAGGTGGATGTCCAGGACGACGGCCGTGGGGCGCAGGGCCCTGACGGCCGCGAGCCCCTCCTCGCCGGTGCGCACGTGGACCGGGCGCAGACCCGCAGCGGTGAGGTGCACGCCGACCAGCTCCGCGGAGCTCGGGTCGTCCTCGATGACGACGACGGCCCTACGAGTGTCCTCGAGCGCCGGCTCGTGCCAGCCGGAGTCCGGTGCACCGGACCAGACCGGCCGAGGAAGGGCAAGGCCGAAGGTGCTGCCGAGGCCGACCTCGCTCTCCAGCCACATCCGGCCCCCGTGCAGCTCGACGATCCTCCGGGTGAGGGTCAGGCCCAGGCCGGTCCCCTCCGTGCTCGAGGCCGACCGCGTGCCCTGCTGGAAGGAGTCGAAGATGCGGGACCGGTCTGACTCGGCGATACCGATCCCCGTGTCCGCGACGGTGATGAGCACCTCGGGACCCCCGGTCCAGGCCCGCACCGCGACGTTTCCACCGTCGGGTGTGAACTTCACTGCGTTGCTGACCAGGTTGAGCAGGACCTGCTTGAGCCGCAGCTCGTCGGCCGTGATGTGGGTCGGCGCGTCCGCGGCGTCGAAGCGGAGCTCGACGCCGTGCTGGCCGGCTGCCTCACGCACCAGGGCGAGCACGCTGTGGATGGCGTCCGCCGCGGGGAAGGTCGTGACGTCCAGCTCCATCCGACCCGCCTCGACCTTCGACAGGTCGAGCACGTCGTTGAGGAGCGCGAGCAGGTGGCGGCCGGCGTCGAGGATGTCCTGCACGTAGTCGGCCTGGCGGTCGTTGAGCTCACCGAACATCCGCTCCAGCAGGACCTCGGAGAAGCCGATGACCGCGTTGAGCGGCGTGCGCAGCTCGTGCGACATGCTCGCGAGGAAGTCGGACTTGTGCTGGCTGGAGGTGACGAGCTCGCGGCGCTGCAGCTCGAGCTGCTGGTGCAGCCGCGCGTTGGTCAGCGCGATGGCCGACTGGCTCGCGAACGCGGTGAGCATGTCGCACGTCTCGTCGGAGAAGGCGCCCGGGGTGAGCCGCCGCGCGACGAGCGCCCCCACGATCCGGTCCGGCCGCACGAGCGGGATGACCACCAGGGAGCGCCAGCCGCCGTCGAACAGCACCTGCAGGTGGGGGTCGCGCTCGATCTCGGACAGGTCGGGCACCTGCACCGGCAGACCCGAGGTGGCCGCCCGGCCGACGAACGACTCGTCGACGTGGATGCGGACCGACTTGAGCCGCTCGCGGATGCTCTCACTCGTCCCGTAGGTCGTGCGGACCCGGAACAGCCCGCTCTCCTCGTCGTACTCCATGAGCGACCCACCGTCGGCACCGGACAGCTCGACCGCGTGCTCGACGATGGTCGTGAGCACCTCGTCCGGGTCGAGTGTCGAGCTGACCGCCTTGCCGACCTCCGCCAGCGCCTCCATCTCGTCGACCTTGCGTGCCAGCTGCGCCGAACGAGCCTGGAGCGCCGAGGACAGCTCGACGTTGCGAAGGGCCAGGGCCGCCTGCTCGGCGAACGTGGACAGCAGGGCACGGGAGTGCTCATCGAAGGGCTCGACGGTGGTGCGCCAGACGGTGAGGACACCGACCACGTCGTCGTCGACGATCATCGGTGCGGCGATGATCGAGCGGTAGCCGCCGAGTCGCTGGAACTCGGGCAGGTTGTAGTCGGGGTCGGCCAGCACGTCGTCGATCTGCTGGGCGCGGCGGTCGATCGCGACCCGACCGATGAGCGTTCGCCTGTCGCGCGGGTACCGGGTGGTCGGCCGCGAACGCCGCGTACTCAGAGGTGAGCCCCGTGGCGCTCGCGAGCCGGTACGCCTCCGCCGTCGGCGAGGTTGATCAGGGCGGCCTGCGCTCGACACGAGCCGGCGGGCGTTCTCGATGACCGCGTCGAAGACGTCGTCCTCCGACGTCGAGGCCCTCGCGAGGACCGAGAGGATCTCGCGGGTCGCGCGCGAGCTGGTCCTGCGCCTCGTCCAACCGGGCGGCAAGCCAGACCGGGTCGTCCGCCTCGGCGGTACGAACGGGGGTGCTGCGCTCGTCGGGTGGTTCGCTCACGGGACTCCGATCGCGAGGGGACCGCCTCGTCCCCCCTTGTCCAAGCAGTGTGCTCCCTGACAGGCCGACCTGTCAGTGGGCAATCCGGGCCCCCTCCCGCGAGGGCCGAGCGCGCCGCGGCTCAGCCGACGGGCGGCTGCGGCTGGTGCGGCGGCTGCGCCACCCGCGCCTGCTCGGCCTCGCGGGCGCGGCGCACCTCCTGCTCGGCAGCGCGCATCGGGTCCATCTCGATGAGCATCTCCCGGCCACGCTGGGCGTGCTTGTGCTCGCAGAGCACCTCGTACTTCGCGGCCACGACGAGGCTGACCGAGGTGAAGTCGCGCTGCCCGCCGCTGGTGAACCGGTAGACCGCGGCACTCCAGACGACGCCGAAGAGCGACCCGAACGCGACCGTGGCCACCACGCTGACGAGGTTGAACCCGTTGGGGTCGAACAGGGCGAACATGATCCCGATGAAGAGGCCGAGCCAGGCGCCGGACAGGGCCCCGCCACCCATGGCCCGGCCACGGGTGAGCCGGCCGGTGACCCGCTCGAGCTGCTTGAGGTCGGTGCCCACGATGAGCACGTCCTGCACGGGGAACTCGTGGTCGGAGAGGTAGTCGACCGCCCGCTGGGCGTCGTCGTAGGAGTCGTAGACGCCGAGCGACATGGGGTAGTCGAGCGAGAGGGCGGCGCGCAGGCCCGGGCGCATCGGCTGGCTGCTCATGCACCCATTATCCCCGGTGGGCGAGCGCTCGCCGACCTCCCGGCCGTGCGACGAGCGCCTAGGGTCTTCGGTCATGGCGACACCGGCACCACGACACCTGGCCCTCGGGGCCGCGGCCGTGGTGGCCGTCGTCGCGCGCCCGCCGGGAGTCTCCATCGCGGGGTGATCCCCCTGCGAAGCCGACCCCGGACGTCCACGCTGCTCCTCGCCGGCGCCGCCACGCTCGCGACGGGTCTGGCGACGGCGACCGTGGCGGTCGGCGCGCCCGCCGCCTCGACGGCCTTCCCGGCATCCTCCGCGGGTCCGGTCCCCGCGACCGCCGCGCCGGCCCTCAGCCGGGTCGCCGGTGCCGACCGCTACGCGACGTCGGTCGCGGCCTCGAAGCGCGCGTTCCCCTCCGGCACGACCGCGCCCGTCGTGTTCCTCGTCTCCGGGACCTCGCAGTCCGTCGGCCACGGCGCGGTCACGGCGGCCGCGCACCTGGGCGGGAGCGTGCTGCTCACCCGGCCCGACGGCATCCCCGGCTCGACCGCGGCCGAGCTCGACCGGCTGAACCCCGCGAGGATCGTGCTGGTCGGCGACTACGGCGTGCTCACGACCGACGTGGCGCGCGCCGCCGACCCGTTACGCGCCGTCCGTCGCTGCGGGTGGGCACGGGTGGCGCGTCTGCAACCTCGCAGGCGCTGAACCGGTTCGCCTTCCCGTCGGCCAGCAGCGCGTGGGTGGTCACCTCGCGCAGCGCCACGGATGCCGTCGTCGGTGCCACCGCCGCGGGGGCCCACCGGGCCCCGGTGATCGTGCTCGACGGCCGGCTCGCCGACCTGCCCTCGGCCAACGCCGACCTGCTGCGCGACCTCGGGGTCACCTCGGTGACCGTCGTGGGCTCGACGGCTGCGGTGTCGAGCGGCATCGAGGCCGACCTGCGCGCCCTCGTCGGTTCGGCGAACGTCGTGCGCGCGTCGGGTGCGGACCGGTACGCCGTGGCGTCCCGCGTGAACGCGCTCGCCTGGCCCGCGATGGCACCCGGCACCGCCTACCTGGCCGACGGGCAGCAGACCACCAACGCGTTCGCCGGTGCCCTGCTGGCCGCCCGGCAGAAGCGCCCGCTCTACCTCACCGTGCCGTTCTGCGTGCCGGCCTCGGTGCGCCCCGCTCTGCTCGGCTCGGGCGTCGACGCGTGTGGCACTGCTCGGTGGTGAGGCGTCCGTGCGCCTCCTCGCCGGCCGGGTGGAGGCGTGCCGCAGCATCGACACGCCATCCAGCGTCTGGGTGCGGGTCAACAAGCGCAACGCGCTCTCGCCCAAGAGCTTCGTGCCCGCCAACCTCGTCGTTCCCGACATGCCCTACACCGACGGCCAGCGGCTGCGCTCCGACGCCGCCGCGGCGCTGGCCCGGATGGCGCCGGGTCGTACGCCGCGGGCGCCGGCCGGGTCGGGATCGACACCGCGTACCGGTCCTACGCCACCCAGGACGCCCTCTACGACAAGTACCTCGCCCTCAGGGGACGGACCTGGACCGACACCTGGTACCTGCGTCCCGGCTACAGCGAGCACCAGACCGGTCTCACCGTCGACCTGCTGCCGATCGGGCGGTCCAACTGCTCGATCAACGACTGCATCGACGAGACCCCCCAGGGGGTCTGGCTGGCGAAGAACGCCTGGCGCTACGGCTTCCTGCTGCGCTACGAGAAGGGCCGCACCCCGGTGACCGGTGTCGGCTTCGAGCCGTGGCACTTCCGCTTCGTCGGCACCCCGCTCTCGACGGCCTACCACGACGGAGGCTGGCACACCTACGAGCAGTTCCTCGGCGAGCCCGCGGCCCCCACCTACTGACCCCAAACCCGAGTTGGGTGCTGAAACGGCTGCCAGGGCGACCGTCTCAGCACCCAACTCGGCGGTCAGGGGGCCTTGTAGTCCTCGAGCAGGCGCCGGCCGATGATCATCTTCTGGATCTCGGCGGTGCCCTCGCCGATGAGCAGCATCGGCGCCTCGCGGTAGAGCCGCTCGATCTCGTACTCCTTGGAGTAGCCGTAGCCGCCGTGGATCCGGAAGCTCTGCTCCACGACGTCGGCGCAGTTCTCCGACGCGAGGTACTTCGCCATCCCGGCCTCGAGGTCGTTGCGCTGACCGGCGTCCTTGATCCGCGCGGCCTTGACCATCATCTGGTGGCTCGCCTCGACCTTGGTCGCCATGTCGGCGAGGCGGAACAGGATGCCCTGGTGCTCGGCGATCTTCTTGCCGAACGTCTCGCGCTGCTGCGAGTACGCGATGCCGAGCTCGAACGCCCGCAGCGACAGCCCGCAGGCCCGGGCCGCGACGTTGACCCGGCCCACCTCGACGCCGTCCATCATCTGGTAGAAGCCCTTGCCCGGGACCCCACCGAGCAGCTGGGCGTCCGTGGTGCGGTGACCCTCGAAGATCAGCTCCGTGGTGTCGACGCCCTTGTAGCCCATCTTCTCGATCTTGCCGGGCACCGTGACGCCCTGGGCGGTCTCGCCGAACCCCGACTCCTTGTCGATGAGGAAGGTCGTCATGTTCTTGTACGGGCTCTCGCTCTCGCCGAGGTCCGTGCGCACGAGCACCGCGACGAGGTTGGCCGAGCCGCCGTTGGTCAGCCACATCTTCTGTCCGGTGACCACCCACTCGTCGCCGTCGCGAACCGCCTTGGTGCGGATGGCGGCGACGTCCGACCCGAGGCCGGGCTCCGACATCGAGAACGCCCCACGCACCTCGCCGGTCGCCATCCGCGGCAGGTAGCGCCGCTTCTGCTCGTCGGTGCCGTGCTGGAGGATCAGGTACGCCACGATGAAGTGCGTGTTGATGATGCCGCTCACCGACATCCAGCCGCGCGCGATCTCCTCGACGACCAGCGCGTAGGTCAGCAGCGACTCCCCCAGCCCGCCGTACTCCTCGGGGATCATCAGCCCGAAGATCCCCATCTCCTTCATGCCCTCGACGATGTCCGTCGGGTACTCGTCCTTGTGCTCGAGCTCGGTGGCCACCGGGATGATCTGCTCGTCGACGAACTCGCGCACGAGCTTGACCAGCTCGTGCTGCTCCTCGGTGAGGCCGTCGGTGCTCTGGAGTCGGGACATGCGTGAGATCGCCGCCTTCGCAGGGGGTGGGTCTGTCCACCGCAGTATGCCGTCGGGCCGGGTACCGCTGAACCCGCCTGCGGTGTGAGTCCTCCCACCCGACCACCCGAGCCGCCGCGGTCTCGACGTCGACCGCAGGCCGGGGCCACCATGGTGCGATGACCCACGTCGCGAGCCCCGACGCCGCACCCGCCGCCGCCCCGCCGCCCGTCGTCGGGGGCCGGTACGCCCCGATCCTCGGCCTGCGACGCAATGCCGTCGAGTACGCCGAGGGCATGTGGCGGCAGCACGGCGACCTCGTGCACATGGTGGTCGGCCCGCCGGGGGCCAGCCGCGACGTCTGGTGGGTGCACCACCCCGACGGCGCCGCCCGGGTCCTCTCCGGCAGCTCGTGGCGCGCCTACGCCAAGCGCGACCAGGTGCACGACGAGATCGTCCGCTGGCTCGGGCCCGGCCTGCTCACCGCCGAGGGCGAGGACTGGACCCGCCAGAAACGCCTCCTCCAGCCGGTGTTCACCAAGGTCGCCGTCGACGGCTACGCCGCGCTGATGGTCGACGAGATCGAGACCGTGGTCGGCGAGTGGGACATGACCGACGAACCGGTCGTCGACCTCGGCGACCAGATGCAACGGCTCACCCTGCGGGTGGTGCTCAAGGCGCTCTTCGGGGACTCCGCCGACGACGTCGTACCCCACGTGCGCGCCTCGTTCCCCGCCGTCTCCGACACGATCATGCGCCGCGGGCTGGGTGCGGTGCGGCTGCCGGCCGGCATCCCGACCGCCCGGGTGCGCCGCGGTCGGGCCGCGCGCGACGACCTGTTCGGGGTGTGCGACGCGATCGTGGCCGGCCGCCGCGAGGGGCGCACCACCGGCGAGACCGACCTGCTCAGCCTGCTGCTCGCCGCGCGCGACGGCGACGAGCGGCTCGACGACGAGGAGGTGCGCAGCCAGGTGCTGCTCTTCATGCTCGCGGGGCACGAGACGACGGCGATCGCCCTGACCTTCGCGCTGCACCTGCTCGGCCGCCACCAGGACGTGCAGGACAGCGTGCGCGACGAGGTCCGCGCGGTGCTCGGCGACCGGTCCCCCACGGCGGCCTCGGTCGCAGGGCTGCCGCTGACGACGGCGGTGCTCAAGGAGGCCATGCGGCTCTACCCCTCGGCCCCGATCATGGGGCGGCTCTCCGTCGAGGAGGACGACCTGATGGGGCACCGGGTACCGCCGGGCACCAACGTCGTCGTCGTGCCGTGGACGATCCACCGCCACCCCGACTTCTGGCAGGACCCGCTCGTGTTCGACCCGACGCGCTTCACCGGCGGCCCGCGCCCCGAGCCGTCGCACCGCTACGCGTGGATGCCGTTCGGCGGCGGTCCGCGGGCCTGCATCGGCCAGCACTTCTCGATGGTCGAGGCCGTGCTCGCCCTCGCGCTGATCCTGCGCGAGCACCGGGTCACCGCCCGGGCCGACACCGACCAGCTGCCGGTGGGCTCGCTCATCACGCTCTTCCCCACCGAGCCGGTGCTCGCCCGGGTCGAGCGCCTCGCCTGAGGAGAGCGAACTTTCCCGCCATCACAGTGACGGCGGGGAAGTTCCGGGAGGGCGCGGAAGCTTCCGCGACAGCGCGATGAGCTTCCGGGTCATCACAGTGACGGCGGGGAAGTTCCGGCAGGGCGCGGAAGCTTCCGCGACAGGGATGAGCTTCCGGGTCATCACAGTGACGGCGGGGAAGTTCCGGCAGCCGGCCGGAAAACCGGTGGCGCCCCCCGTCTGGGGTGCGTCACGCTGGTGGTGAGCGCACGGCATCCGCCGTCGTGCCACACCGTGAACGGAACGAGAGAAGGAGGCCGACATGTCCACGACTGTCCGGGCCCTGAGCGCGCCCGCCCCCTTCCCCCTCTTCCAGGAGCACACCAGTGGCACACCAGCCGTTCCACCTGCCGGAGAAGCAGGCCCTCCTCTCCATCGACAGCTCACCTGACGCACCCCCCGAGGGCGACCGCTGGTCGTCCTGGGACGGCGCGACCCACGGTCCCAAGCCGCGCCCGGACTGGGTGATCCCCGACCTCGGCGCCGTCGAGGCCGACCTCGGCGTGCTCAAGACCGGCAAGGAGGCCGACGTCCACGTGCTGCGGCGCTGGGTGCCGGGCACCGACCGGGTCAGCACCATGGCCGCCAAGCGCTACCGCACCGGCGACCACCGCCTCTTCCACCGCGACGCCGGCTACCTCGAGGGTCGTCGGGTCCGCAAGAGCCGCGAGATGCGGGCGATGGCCCGGCGCACCGACTTCGGCAAGCAGGTCATCGCCGGCCAGTGGGCGGCGGCCGAGTTCGACGCTCTCGGGCGGCTCTGGGAGCTCGGCCTCCCGGTGCCCTACCCCGTGCAGCTCGACGCGTCCGAGATGCTGATGTCGTTCGTCGGCGACACCTCGGGCGACGCCCCGGTCGCCGCGCCGAGGCTGGTCTCCACCCGGCCCGAGCCCGCCCTGCTCGCGGAGCTCTTCGAGCAGCTGCGTTCGGCCATGCTCACGCTGGCCCACCACGGATGGGCGCACGGTGACCTGTCGCCCTACAACGTGCTGGTCCACGACGAGCGGCTCGTGCTCATCGACTGGCCGCAGATCGTCGACGTCATCGGCAACCCGCAGGGGTTCGACTTCCTCGAGCGCGACGCCACGACGATGGCGACGTGGTTCGTGCGCAAGGGGCTCGACGTCGACCCCGGCGAGCTGGTCGGCGACCTCGTGGCGGAGGCGACCAGCCGGTTCTGACCGGGCGGAGGCCGTGCGACGCCCTACGCTGCGTCGTATGGCCTCCGCACCCCTCACGCTCGCCGCCAGCACCGTTCCCGACCCGATGGAGGCCCCGGCGATCCGCTGGGGGATCATCGGGCCCGGCGGCATCGCCAACGTCTTCGCGGATGCCGTGCACGAGGGCACCCGCTCGCGGGTCGTCGCCGTCGGCTCCCGCTCGTCGCAGCGGGCGCAGGACTTCGCCACGCGCCACGGCGTCGAGCGCGCCCACGGGTCGTACGACGACCTCGTGGCCGACCCCGAGGTGGATGCCGTCTACGTCGCCAGCCCGCACAGCGAGCACCACGAGCACGCGCTCCTCGCGCTGCGCGCGGGAAAGCCGGTGCTCGTCGAGAAGGCGTTCACCCGCAGCCTGCGCGAGGCCGACGAGGTGCTCTCGACCGCCGAGGGCGCCGGGCTGCTCGCCGCCGAGGCGATGTGGAGCCGCTACCTGCCGCACTACGACGTCATCCGGCGCACGGTGGACGCGGGCACGCTGGGCGAGGTCGTCATCGTCGACGCCGACCACGGCCAGCTGCTCTGGCCCGACGGCCCGGCCCGGCTCTCGCAGCCCGAGCTGGCCGGCGGGGCGCTGCTCGACCTGGGCGTGTACCCGGTCTCGTTCGCCGACCACGTGCTCGGCGGACTCGACGCCGTCACCGCCCACGGCACCCTGACCGACCTCGGTGTCGACGCCACCACCACGATCGAGGCCCGCGGCCCCGGCGGCGGCATCGCCCACCTGTGGTGCTCGATGGCGGGGGCCACCTCCTGCCCGGCCCGCGTGGTGGGCACCAGGGCACGGCTCGAGGTGGAGGGGCGCTTCTACGACGTCAAGAGCGCCGTGCGGCTGATCGGCCCCGACGAGACGGTCCTCGACGAGTTCGTCCCCTCGGTGACCACCCACGGGTTCCGGTTCGAGGCCGCCGAGGTGGCCCGGGCGCTCGCCGCCGGGCGGCTCGAGACCTGGTCGATGCCGTGGGCCGCCACCCGACGGGTCATGGCCGCCATGGACGAGGTACGCCGCCAGGTCGGCGTCGTCTACCCGGGCGAGGACGCCTGAGGTGAACCTGCTGCGCTCGCTCGCGATCCTCGCCGGGGTGACCGCGGTGGCCGTCACGGCGATGCTGCTCGTCCGGCGCCGGGCCCCGGCCGGCAGCTTCTTCAGTGACGGCGACCGCGCCTCGGGCGTGTTCGGGGTGCTGGCCACCGGGTTCTCGGTGCTGCTCGGCTTCATCATCTTCCTCGCCTTTCAGGCCTACGACGACACCAGGTCCGGGGCCGAGAGCGAGGCCGCCATCGTCTTCCAGATGGTGCAGACCGCGCAGCTGATGCCGGCCGGCTCGTCGCAGGAGCTCACGGGCGAGCTGATCTGCTACGGCCGCTCGGTCGTGGGCACCGAGTGGGATGCCGTCGCCAGTGGCGGTGCCCAGGACTCGATCAACCCGTGGGGAGCGAAGATGTTCATCGACGGTTGCCGCACTGCAGCCCAAGACAGCCACCGAGCAGTCGGCCTACGACCGGTGGATGGGGCAGACTGCCGACCGGCAACAGGCCCGCAACGACCGGGTGCACACCGCGCAGGGCATCATCCCGGCGCCGTTGTGGCTGGGGCTGTACCTGATCTGTGCAGTGATCTTCGCCTACCTGCTCTTCTTCGCGGACAGCTCCGAGCGGGCCCTGACGCAGGCGATGCTCATGGGCAGTGTCACGCTGGTGATCACCGTGCTCATGCTGCTCCTGGGCTTCTTCGACAACCCACACGGCGCTGGCCTCGGTCAGCTGAAGCCGACCGAGATGGAGCGCTCGCTGCGCATCATCGACGCGCAGCTGCACGCCCTCGGGATCACCGACCCCCCACCGTGCGACGCGCTGGGCAACGCCCGCTGACTACCCGTCCTCGCCGCCGGTCGGAGGCGCGGCGCCGGCCGCTGGCCGGGTCAGCAGGATGACCACGCTCAGCACCAGCACCCAGGCCGGGAAGATGATCTGGCTCCAGCGGTGCTCCCCGGCAGCAACCAGGAGCGCGAGCGCCACGGCGTAGCCGAGGTAGCAGACCCAGGGTGGGATCGCCCGTGTCCGCAGGCCCACGGTGCTCACCGACAGCGTGAACACGGCGGCCATCCGCATCGCGTAGACCGACACCAGGGTCTGGGTGCTGTCCCGGCCGAACGCCCACACCTCGACGTCGGGCGAGGGCCGGGTCACCAGCTCGAGCACGCTCGAGGTGGCGGCCGCACCGACGAAGAGCATGGCGAGGAAGAGCAGGCCACTGCCGAGGAAGACCGTGGAGAACAGCCGGTCCTCGACGTCACCGAGCTGGTCGCGCACCACCCCGATGAACCACAGGAAGGCGATGCCCGCGAACGGCACGAGGTGCAGGCTCCACCGCACCAGGCGGCGGCTGGCCGCATCCGTCTGCAGCGACTGGAGCGAGTCGTCGGCGAGCGCGAGCCGCATCATGACCATCGCCGTGATGAGGAGCACGGCGAACAGGATGCCGGCGACCGCCGCCGAGCGACGGGTGCGCCAGTGGCGCGCGGTGAGGAGGGACGGTGCCGGGGTGCTCGTCATCACAGCAGCATCGCGGCTGCCCGGGGTCGCTGTACCCGCCCGCGCCGGGTGAGCCGCCCTGGAGCCCCCGAGCCCGGTCGCCGGTCAGCCGGTCAGGGCGGTGAGGAACACCGACTCGAGGTCCTCCGGCTGGGCCGCCGTGTAGGCCTTGCCCTTGGTGGTCGCGGCGATGTTGCGCAGCGCCTTCGCGTCGGCCCCCGAGCCGAGCGCGATCGTCACGACCTCGACCGGCCGGGAAGGGTCGGCACCGTCGACGAGCCGGTCGAGCGTCGTCCTCAGGTCGGGGCTGCCGGGGTCCTCGTTCTTGCCGTCGCTGATCAGCACCACCGTGTTTGGCCCGGGCTGCCACCCCGCGCGGACCGCGGCCACGGCCGCGAGCGTGGTGTCGTAGAGCCCGGTGTCGCCCTCGGCGGTGATCCGTGGCACGGCCGCGGCGATGTTGTCGCGCGCCGTGCCGTTCCCGTACCGGCGGTTGAGCGCGCCGAGCGGCACGACGGCCCGGTAGTCGTTGCCGCGCGCGGCCCGGGAGAAGGTCCAGAGTCCGACCCGGGCCTGGTCGGAGAAGAACGGAAGCGACGCCAGCACGGCGTCCTTGGCCACCTGGAGGCGCGACTTGCCGGTCGAGCCGGCCTCCTCCTTCATCGAGCCGGAGGTGTCGAGCACGACGAGCAGCGAGCCCCGGCGGTCGAGCGCGGTCCAGTTCTGCAGGGTTCGGGCGAGCACGTCCTGGCTCGGCTGGGCGGGGGTGTACTCGGGCTCCGTCGGCACGACGCCGGCAGCGGGGGTGACGGTCGTGTCGAGCCGGGCGGCCCGCCAGCCTGCCGTCTGGAGCGCCTGCTGGGCCTTGCCACCGACCACGAAGTCGGCGAACGCCTCGGATGCCGTGCGCTGCTCGTCGCTGACCCACGAGCCGTTGAGCCCCAGGACCGGCACCTCGCTGACGACCCAGCCCTCGGTCGGGTAGATCGCGGCGACCTCGACCGCCGGCTTGGCCGCGTTGAACGCCACGACCTCCTGCTCGGTCGCCGGCACGATCGGCAGGTCCTTCAACCCGCCGGGGGCGCTGGCGCCGCTCGCGCGCAGCGCCGCGAGCGCGCCGGACAGGTTGCCCGTCGCCCCGGTGACGGCGTTGTGGGCGGTGACGAGGCGACGGCGGAGGTCGTCGGTGGCGTCGGCGCCGATCGCGAGGTCGCGGTAGACCGCGACGGTGGAGCCCAGCCCGGCCGTCGAGGTGAGCGGGTCCGGCCACTGGAGGTTGACCTTCCCCCACTCGGGGTGCTTGACCGCGCCCCAACCCGCGGGGTTCGCCGCCAGGGCGCTCAGCTGCTCCCACGAGGGCTGGGTGTCGGGCCAGCCCAGGGCCTCGGCCATCGGTCGGGGCGCGGCGAAGACGACGGGCGTCGCGGCGACGACGGGATAGTTGCGCGGCAGCACCGAGGCGAGCCGCGGGTCGCGCGCCAGCACCGAGCGCCACAGCGAGGAGTCGGGCACCCAGGTCGTCGGTGCCTTCGCGGCATCCCCGTCGAGGGCCTGGCCGACCGACTCGGCCACCTCCTGAGGAGACGCGGCGGTGATCTCGGTGGTGGTGCACGGCACGCCGGCCCGGTCCTCGACCCAGCTGTCGAAGTCGGCGGCGACGCCCTTGAGCGTCGACGCGATGGCCGGCGCCGCGCTGATCCGGAGGGCGGCGCTGCCCGTGCACCCGTCGGCGACGATCGCCTCCGCCTCGTCACGGAAGACCACGATGCCGATGGTCGCCACGACCGCCGTGATGGCGACCACGGCCACCACGACCCACGGCCAGCGGCGTCGCTTCGTGACCGGTGCGTGCCGGCCGCGCCCGTGCGACCCATCGGCCCTTCGCCCGCTCTCGGGCGCCCCTGCTGCAGCCGTCATGTGGCGAGTGTGGCCGACGAGGCGCCAACCCGGACCCGTAATCGCGCGGAAAAGTCCGTTCCCAGCAGGTTGGACGTGGCTCCCCGACGGGTCAGCGGACGACGACTCGGCTGCCGACCGGCATCAGTCCACTGGCCCAGATCATGTCGATCGCGGCGTTGCTGAGGCGCGCGCAGCCGTGCGAGTCGGGCCACGGCGGGATGTTCTGCGAGCCGTGCACGGCGATGCCGCGGTTGAAGAACCGGGGCCGCCAGAGGGTGCCGAGCGAGTTGGTGACCTCGCCGTCGACCGCCCGGTAGACGGTGAACCGGCCGCGCGGCGTCTTGGCGATGGCGTGGTTGCCCGACGTGGACGTGTACTCCTCGCCGCTGCCCGTGGAGGTGTTCAGGATGGTGCGGACGGACCCGCCGCGCACCACCAGCAGGATCTGGCGGTCGAGGTCGATCTCGACGCCGTTGCCGCTGAGCGTGGCCCTGGGGCGGATGCCGGCCGCGAGGGCCTTGGACGTGCGCGGCCCGACGACACCGTCGCGCTCGAGCCCTGCCGACTTCTGGAAGGCCCACACGGCCTGCTGGGTCAGCGACCCGAACGCGCCGTCGGGGCTGCCCAGCCAGTAGCCGAGCTCGGAGAGCCGCTGCTGCAGGGCGAGCACCTTGGGTCCGGAGTCGCCGCGGATCAGGCTGGTCCGCGGCTTCGTCGTCGGGCTCGGCCTGGGCTTCGGTGTCGGCGTGGCCGAGGCGTCGGCGTGGCCGAGGGCGTCGGCGTGGCCGACGACGTGGGAGTGGGTGTCGGGGTGGGTATCTCCGACGGCGTCTCGCTCGCGGTCGGCGTGGGCGTTGCGGTGGCCTCGACGCCCGGGCTCCACCCATCCGAGGGAGTCGGCGTCGTGGATGACGGCTCGGCCGCGGCCTGCGTGCTGCCGCTACCGCTGCCCCACGTGACGCCGAGCGACCCGCACCCGGCGAGCAGCACCGCGCCAGCCGTCAGCACGGCAGCCGCGCCGAGAGCGCGGGTGGTCCTGCTCCGACTCATGGGGCTCCTCGTTCCGTGCGGTCACCGGCTGCCCACCGGCACACCAGCAGACGGGACGAGGTCGGGGTGCGCCAGTCGACGCGCCGGTCGTGACCGACTCGTTGCGTGGCGGCCGACCCCGGCGGCGTCAGCCCCGGTTCCGGATCGCCCCGTCGGTGGCGATCACCTTGCGGGCGATCTCGACGTGGAGGTTCTCCACCATCTTTCCACGGTGGGTCACGACGCCGGTGCCCTCACCGGCATCCCAGGCGGCGACGATCTCGTGCGCCTCCTGAACCTCCTCGGGCGACGGTGCGAACACCGCGTTGCACGGCCCGACCTGCCCCGGGTGGATCAGGGTCTTCCCGTCGAAGCCGAGGTCGCGGCCCTGGCGGCACTCGGCCTCGAAGCCGT
The DNA here is from genome assembly GCA_963707895.1 of uncultured Actinomycetota bacterium. Classification (GTDB taxonomy): domain Bacteria; phylum Actinomycetota; class Actinomycetes; order Actinomycetales; family Dermatophilaceae; genus Fodinibacter. The sequence goes on from CAVPRS010000005.1 coordinate 133,069, forward strand.
CGAGGTCGCTGACGTCGTTGTACACCCCGTCGAGGACCGCGAGGCCCGAGCGCCGGGCGGCGAGCAGGGTCAGCGACAGTGCGGCAACCAGTGGCTCGCGGCCGGGAACGTGACGGGCGCCCAGCTCCTTCACGAGGTCGTTCGTGCCCATGACGAGGACCGCGAGCCGCGGTGAGGCAGAGGCGATCTCGCCCACGGCGAGCACGGCCTCAGGGGTCTCCACCATGGCCCAGAGTCCGGTGTGCTCCGGCGCGCCGTGGCGTTCCATCGCCGCGACGAGCGAGCGCACCTCCTCGGCGCTGTTGACCTTGGGCACGACGACTCCGTCGGGGCCTGCGGCACACGCGGCCGCGAGGTCGTCGTCGTGCCACCGGGTGCCGATGCCGTTGACCCGGATGGTCACCTCGCGCTCTCCGTACAGCCCGGATGCCGCTGCGGCACAGGCGCTGTCGCGGGCCGTGACCTTGTGGTCGGGCCCGACGGCATCCTCGAGGTCGAGGATCAGCCCGTCGACGGGGAGCGACCTGGCCTTCTCCAGCGCCCGCTCGTTGTGGCCCGGCATGTAGAGCACCGAGCGGCGGGGCCGGTATGCCGCGTCGCCGCTCACGTGCCCGACTCCCCGCCGGCGGTTACCGCCTCGGCGTACAGAGCGGCGAGCTCGGGATCGTTGGCGGACAGCCGGTCCGCCAGCTCGAGGATGACGAGGCACTGCTTGAGGCTCGCGTCGTCCTCCATCCGGCCGTCGAGCATCACGGCGCCGGTGCCGTCACCCATGGCCTCCTTGACCCGGCGGGCGTGCGCGACGTCGTCGGCGCTCGGACTGAACACCTTCTTTGCGATCGGGATCTGCGTGGGGTGCAGCGTCCAGGCGCCGACGCAGCCGAGGAGGAACGCGTTGCGGAACTGGTCCTCGCAGGCGACGACGTCGGCGATGTCCCCGAAAGGCCCGTAGTACGGGAAGATCCCGTGCATCGCGCAGGCGTCGACCATCCGGGCGATCGTGTAGTGCCAGAGGTCCTGCTGGTAGACGGCGCGCTCCCCCGCGACGTCGCCGGGGTCCTGGCGCACCAGGTAGCCGGGGTGCCCGCCCCCGACGCGGGTGGTCTTCATCCGGCGGTCGGCGGCCAGGTCGGCCGGGCCGAGGCTGATGCCCTGCATGCGGGGGCTGGCTCCGGCGATCTCCTCGACGTTCGCGACACCACGGGCCGTCTCGAGGATCGCGTGGACCAGCACCGGCCGGGTCAGCCCGGCGCGGGCCTCGAGCTGGGCCAGCAGCCGGTCGAGGTAGTGGATGTCCTCGGGGCCCTGCACCTTCGGCACCATCACGACGTCGAGCCGGTCGCCGACCTCGGTGACCAGGGTGGTGAGGTCGTCGAGCGCCCACGGGGAGTCGAGCGAGTTGACCCGGGTCCACAGCTGGGTGTGCTCGCCGAAGTCGGTGCTGCGGGCGATGTCGACCAGCCCGGCCCGGGCGGCCTCCTTGCTGTCGGCCCGCACGGCGTCCTCGAGGTTGCCGAGCAGCACGTCGACGGTGCCGACGAGCTGAGGGACCTTCGCCGCCATCCGCGGGTTGCTCGGGTCGAGGAAGTGGATCATCCGGCTCGGGCGGGCCGGCACCTCGTGGACCGGCGCGGGCGCCCCCACGGCCAGGGGCGTGAAGAAGTCCTTGGCGCTGCGCATGCGAAAGGCCTCTCGTCGGCGAGATCGGGTCTGCCGGGGACGCTAGCAGCGCGCCGTGCCCGCGTCGCATGAGCCACGTCACGGTGTGACCCAGGACGCGCGCACCGCGACCTCCGTCACAAGAGCTCGGCCGCCGAGCCGTACCCGGTGTACGGATCTTCCTGATCGTCGTGAACCGGAACCGCGTAGATTGGCCGTTCGTCGATGTGGAGCGAGCACCGCTCGTGGACCTCTCGAGGACAAGGGAGCACGATGACCGACCCACAGCCCGCCCCGCTCCAGCCGCCTGCCGACCCCGCGGGCGGGCTCACGCTCACGGCGCCGCCGCCGCCCCAGCGGGTGGCCGAGACCGCGGCCCCCAGGATGGCTCCCGCGGTGGAGGCCGCCGCCCTGCCCGGGCTGGACGCCAAGGTCGACGGCTACCTCGAGTCGCTCCTGGCGGCCGCCCCGCGCTCGCCGGAGTTCGCTGCGAAGGCCACCGACGTGCGCACGATGGGCGACGGCGACATCCGCAAGGCCGCCGAGACGTCCAACCGGCTGCTCAGCTCACCGGTCCGGGCCCTCCAGGAGGGCGGCCTGGCCGAGGGGTCGAAGGTGAGCTCGACCCTGCTCGAGCTGCGCAGGACCATCGAGGACCTCGATCCGAAGGAGGCGACCGGTGCCAGGAAGCTGCTCGGCATGGTTCCCGTTCGGCGACAAGGTCACCGACTACTTCCGCCGGTACCAGTCGGCCCAGGGCCACCTCGACGGCATCCTGCACGCCCTGCGTGACGGGCAGGACGAGCTCGGCAAGGACAACGCGGCCCTCAACCTCGAGAAGCAGTACCTCTGGGACGCCATGGCTCGGCTCAACCAGTACGTCTACGTCGCCGAGCGCCTCGACTCGCGCCTGGCCGCCCGCATCTCCGAGCTGGAGACCACCGATCCCGACCGGGCGAAGGCGCTGCGCGACGACGTGCTCTTCTACGTGCGGCAGAAGCACCAGGACCTGCTGACCCAGCTGGCCGTCTCGATCCAGAACTACCTCGCGATCGACATCGTCATCAAGAACAACATCGAGCTCATCAAGGGGGTCGACCGGGCCTCCACCACCACCGTCTCGGCGCTGCGCACGGCGGTCATCGTCGCCCAGGCGCTGGGCAACCAGAAGCTCGTCCTCGACCAGATCACCGCCCTCAACACCACGACGAGCGGGATGATCGAGCGGACCAGCGAGATGCTGCGCGACAACTCCGTGCAGATCCAGCAGCAGGCGGCGTCGGCGACCATCGGTCTGCCCCAGCTGCAGGCGGCGTTCGCGAACATCTACGCGACGATGGACGCGATCGACACCTTCAAGGTGCAGGCCCTGGACACGATGGCCGCGACGATCGGCACCCTGGAGACGGAGGTGGGCAAGTCACGGGCCTATCTCGAGCGCGTGGACCGCCACGACGACCAGGTGGCCCACGGGTCCTTGGACCTCGGCGGCTCGTCGGGTGCTGGGCGCTGAGGAGCCGCTCGGGCATAGTGAGCACATGTCGGGTGGTTTCCTCGGCCGCCTCTTCGGCCGCGGTGAGCAGGCCGAGCACGACGACCGGTTCGTCGTGCCCGCCGTCCCGACGAGCTACGGACCTCCTCGCGTCCCTGGACCGGGTCGAGTCGATGGTCGCCGCGGGGGCGGTCCCCGCGCCCGTCGCCTCCCGGGTGCGCCGGGTCGACCAGGTGGTGCGCGACACCATCCCCAGGCTTGCCCAGCCTCGGCGCCGGCAGCCCCCAGGCGTACTCGGTGATGGCGACCGCCACCGACTACCTGCCCGGAGGCGGTGGGCGGCTACCTGCGGCTGCCTCGGCAGTTCGCCGACAACCGCCCGGTCGACCGGGGAAAGTCGTCGCTGATGGTCCTCATCGACCAGCTCGACCTGCTCGCGGCCACGATGGACAAGGTCTTCGACGCCGTGTGCCGCGCGGACGCCGACGCCCTCGTGGCTCACGGCAGGTTCCTGGCGGAGAAGTTCGGGTCCGCATCCGGCGGTGGGGCGCTCGACGTCGGCTCGGCGCCGGGGCCCCCGATGCCCGGCTCACCCGGGTCGGAGCAGACGAGCGCGGATGCCGGTGGGCTCGATCGCCTCCAGCCGCCGGCCGGGCGGGACGCCTGATGAGCCCGTCGAACGCGCCGTCGACTCGAGCCCGCCGCGCACGGCCGTGACGCCAGGCCGAGACCGTCGACGCGGTGGCCGGCTGGCCTCGATCGCCGGCGCCGGAGTGACGCGGCGGCCCGCGCGGAGGCACTGGCCCTCGCCGCCGCGGTGGCGGAGTCCGCGCCCGGGCCGCGACGACTGGGGACTGGCCGTCGGTGGCGCCACCACCCAGGACTTCTTCGACGCCGCGAGCCGCGGCCGCCGCTGGCGCGAGGCGCCCACGGCGACCCTGCGCCGCCTCGCGGACCAGCGGTCCCCGCACGCCAGGCGTACGCCGAGGCCCTGGCGCAGGTCGCCGCGGCTGCCTGCGACCTCGGCGAGCCGACCATGCGCGTCGTCGGCAACGCGTCGGTCGCGGCCGCCGCGCAGCTGTCCGTCGTGCGGCACGACCCGGCCGACCGCCGACCCGGATGCCGTCCGGCATCGTGCGGGCCGCAACGGCCGACGAACGGGACGGGGCCGGCCACGCCGGGTGCGGTCGCGACGACGCCCGGTACCGCGGACCGGACCCCGCCGGCACCGCGCCACTCCGCCAAGAGCCTCGACGAGCTGCTCGCCGAGCTCGACGCCCTCATCGGGCTGCAGCGGGTCAAGCGCGAGGTCCACCGGCAGGTCGCCCTGCTGCGGGTCGAGAAGCTGCGCGATGGATGCCGGCCTGAAGAGCCCCACGCTGACCCGTCACCTCGTGTTCACGGGCAACCCGGGCACCGGCAAGACGACGGTCGCTCGGCTGGTCGGCGGCATCTACCAGGCCCTGGGTCTGCTGTCGCGGGGCCACCTGGTCGAGGTCGACCGCTCCGAGCTCGTCGCCGGCTACCTGGGCCAGACCGCGACCAAGACGGCCGAGGTCGTCGCGTCGGCCGCGGGGGGCGTGCTGTTCATCGACGAGGCGTACAGCCTGGCCGGGGGTGGCTGCCGGGGGCGACCAGTACGGCCAGGAGTCCGTCGACACCCTGGTCAAGGAGATGGAGGACCGACGCGACGACCTCGTGGTCATCGTGGCCGGCTACCCGGCGCCGATGGCGACCTTCATCGCCGCGAACCCCGGTCTCGCCAGCCGGTTCCGCACCACCATCGAGTTCGAGGACTACACCGACGACGAGCTCGTGGCGATCCTGGAGCAGCTCGCGGCGGGCGCGGACTACGAGCTGGAGCCGGAGGCCGTCCAGCGGTTCCGCGAGGTGCTCGGGCGCACCCCGCGCGACAGCGGCTTCGGCAACGGCCGCTTCGCCCGCAACGCCCTGGAGGCAGCCATCGGCCACCACGCGTGGCGACTGCGCGAGACGGCCGAGCCGACCATCGAGCAGCTCCGTCTCCTCGTGGCCCGGGACTTCGACGAGGAACCGCTCGACGAGGGAGCCGCGATGCCCGTTCGCCGCGTCCGACGGAGAACCCGCACCTGCGGACCCGGATGCCGGGAACGGCACCCTTGACCCCGGAGGCACCTCGTGACCACCTCCCCGCCCCCGGCGACCGCTGCTGCGGCGCCTCCCCTGGCGTCCCCGCCTCCGCCCCCCGGCCAGCCCGGCGGAGCACCCGCCGCACCCCCGTCAGGCGCCGGAACGCCTGCCGCGCCCGCAGCGGCGGCGAGCGCGCCCGGCATCCGCGGCCGTGTGAACTCGGTGAGCAACTCGGTCCGTGCGAGCCTGTCGGGTACCCCGGGGCGGCTGAGGGCCGTGGGCATCGTCAGCGTGGTCGCGACCCTGCTGTTCGCGCTCGCCGCCGGCCAGGCGTTCCGGTCCGCCGACGGCGCCCTGGCCCGGGCGGCGGCGAACTCGGACCAGCTCGTGCGGATCCAGGCCATCCAGACCAACGTGGTGCAGGCGGATGCCGATGCCACCAACGCGTTCCTCGTCGGCGGCCTGGAGCCGGCGGGCCAGCGCGAGGAGTACACGGCGGCGATCTCGTCCGCCTCCCAGCTCGTCGCCGAGGCCGCGCAGCACCAGCCGGCGGACGGGAACGCCCTCGGCGCGCTCAACCAGTCGCTCGTCTTGTACACGAGCCAGGTCGAACAGGCCCGGGCGAACAACCGTCAGGCCCTCCCGATCGGGGCGCAGTACCTCAAGGAAGCCAGCGCTGAGCTGCGCGCGAACGCCCTCCCGCTGCTGAAGAACCTGGGCGAGGCCAACGACGCCCGCGTCGCCGAGGAGTTCGACCGAGCGGCCCGCGCGGCCCTGTGGCTGGTCATCCCTGGCCTGCTCACCCTGATCGTGCTCGGGCTCGCCCTGGTCTGGCTGGCCAGGCGGACCCGGCGCTACGTCAACCTCCCACTCGCGGCGTCGGCGCTGGTGGTGCTCGTGACCGTGGTGGTCGGCACGGTCGGGCTCCTGGCGGTCAAGGGGGTGTCGACACCACCCGCGACGGCGTCTACGCCGCCACGCTGTCCACGGCCCAGGCCCGCATCGCCGGGTTCGACGCCAAGTCGAACGAGAGCCTCACCCTGATCGCCCGCGGCTCGGGAGGCGCGTTCGAGAAGGCCTGGCAGGCCTCGAACGCGGCCGTCAACGCCGAGCTCACCGAGCTGGCGCAGAACCCGGCGTCCTCCGACCTGAGCGTCCTGCCGTGGTCGCCGTACGCCGCGGTCCACCAGCAGATCCGCGCGCTCGACAACGGCGGAGACTGGGATAAAGCCGTCGCGCTCGCGACAGGCACGGAGCCCGGCTCGGGCAACGCCACCTTCGCGGCGTTCGACACCAGCTCCGAGGCGCAGCTGGGCGCCCTGAGCGGCCAGACCGCGCAGCAGCTCGACGACGCCGGCGGCTGGTTGCCGGTGTCCGGTGCGCTCGGAGTGCTGGCCGGTCTGCTCGCGGCCGCCTGTGCCTGGTGGGGCGTCTCGCTGCGACTGGAGGAGTACCGGTGAGCCGCCGGCAGCGGCGCGCGCTCGCCATCCTGACGGTGCTGGCCGCCGGTCTGGTCATCGGGGGCTGCTCGGCCGGTGTCTACGACCCGACCCCGCTGTACACGCCCACGGCCACGCCGACACCGTCGTCGAGCGCGTCGCCGTCGTCCAGCGCGTCGCCGTCTCCCTCACCGTCGCCCTCGGGCACGGGCATCGTGTCCACGAACTGCCTGCCGTCCTACGCCCCGACCGGCCCCCTGCCGACCCCGGGCCAGATGCCCTCGGGCACCACGATGCGCACGATCCAGGACCGTGGCCGCCTCATCGCCGGCGTCTCGGCCGACTCGCTCCTGCTCGGCGCCCGCAACCCGGTCTCCGGGCAGATCGAGGGCTTCGACATCGACATGCTGCACGCGGTCTCGCAGGCCACTGTTCGGCGGCCCGAACAAGATCGAGCTGAAGGTCATCACCTCGGCCCAGCGCGTTACGGTCCTCCAGGATGGCAGCGTGGACATCGTCGCACGCAACATGACGATCACCTGCGACCGCTGGGACAAGATCGCCTTCTCCAGCGAGTACTACCGCTCGGGCCAGAAGGTTCTGGTGCGCAAGGGCGAGGCAGCCCAGAGCGGCGGCCCGATCGGCGGCATGGAGGACCTCGCCGGGAAGAAGGTCTGCGCGCCCGACCGGTCCACGAGCATGACCAAGCTGCGGACCTTCAAGGACGTCGAGGCCGTCGGGGCCGACACCCACACCGGCTGCCTGGTGCTGTTCCAGAAGGGAGCGGTCGACGCCATCACCGGTGACGACACGGTGCTCGCCGGGCTGGCCGACCAGGACCCCTACGCGGAGGTCGTCCAGGCGCCGGCGTTCACCGCGGAGCCGTACGGCCTCGGCGTCAACCAGAAGAACGTCGACTTCGTGCGGTTCGTCAACGGCGTCCTCGAGCAGATGCGCGCCGACGGCCGGTGGACCAAGAGCTACAACACCTGGTTCGCCGACTCCCTGGGCAAGGCACCGGCACCCCCGCAGCCGGTGTACGGGCGGGCGCCGTGATCTCCGCGATGGACAGCGCCACGGCACCGGTTGCGCCCGGTCGGCTCGGCCACGCCCTGGTCCCCCAGGACGCGCTGCGCTACCTGGAGGCCCTGGGCACCTGGCGCGACGAGCGCAAGGCCGAGCTCGACGTGCTCGACGAAGCGGCACTCGGGGCGGTGGACGCAGCCGCGTACACCGGCGACCTGCTGCTCTCGATGGCGCTGTGGAAGGCCGTCGCGGACCGCCTCGACCTCCTCGTGGCGACCTGGGACTCCGGCCGGGTCGGGCCGACCGAGCTGGAGCGCCTCTCCACCCTCGTCTGGGGGCGGCTCGACGCCACGACCACTCAGCGCGCGGCGTCGGCCGGTGCCGCCGCCGGCGCTCACGTGCCTTCAGCCCTGGCCGTCTCGCTGCCCGAGGCCTGCCGGCTCTCCGACGCACTCGCCGCCTCGTTGCGCGCCCGGCTGGGCATCGACCCGTCGGAGGCCGACCTCCAGGCGCGGCTGCGTGCGCTGCGCGCCTCCGTGGAACGGGTCCGCGACCTCGTCGACCGCGAGCCGGCCCAGGCACGCGCGGCGAGTTCGGCGATCCTCGACCGGCTCGACGTCCGTGTCGCCGACGTCCTGGCCAGGACCCAGCGGGGCGCCGACGCCGGCGGTCTGCTGGGGCCGCTGGAGCTCGACGCCGCCCGCGCCGAGCGCGACCTCATCGTCGGCGCCTCGAACCGGCGCGCCGACGCCCACGACGAGGCCATGGCGAGGACCCTGCGCGCCGAGCTCGAGGCCCGCGGCGCTGCACTGCGCGACCTCGCCGCCCGATGCGTGGCCCAGGTCGCCCCCGCTCCCCGGCTGGCCGTGCCCGACGTGTCGGCGCTCGGGCCCGTGCCCACCGATCCCGCAGCCGTGGACGCCTACCTGGTGCGGCTCGACGCCGTCGGCCGGGCGATGACGGTGGCGCAGGACGCCTACGCCTCGGCGCTGTCCGAACGGGACGAGCTCAGGGGCACCCTGGGGGCGTACGCCGCCAAGGCTGCGGCCCGCCCCGCCTCACCCGCCTCACCCGGCTCGGGCCTCCTGGCGGCCGATCTCGCCGAGCTCCAGCGGCGTGCCAGTGACGCGCTGGACCGTGAGCCGGCCGACCTCGTGCGCGGCCGCGCCCTCGTCGCGGCCTACCGGGCCTACCTGGCCAGTGCGCAGCCGGATCGGGCGCGACCCAACGGAGGAGGGGCCCCATGACCGCGACCGCCTGTGCCGAGCCCGGCTGCACCGGTGCCGTCCTCGACGGGTACTGCGACGTCTGCGGAGCCCCCGGCCCCGCGTCGGTGGGCTCGGCGGACCCTGCGGACTCCTCGACCGGCGCGAGCATCGGTGGCGGGTCGAACCGCTGCACCCAGCCGGGCTGCTCCGGCACGATCGTCGACGGGTACTGCGACGTCTGCGGGTCGCCGGGCGCGACCGGCTCGACCGGCTCGCAGGGAGTGCGCGGCGGGCCGGCGGCGACATCGAGCGTCTCGGTCGCCACGATGCCGGCTGCCATGGCGGCGTCGCCCTCGACCGTGTCCCGGACGTCCGACCAGCTGGCCGCGACCGCGCTCGGCACGGCGCGTGCCGGTGCCGACGGCAGCAGGGTCACCCGGCGCGTCGGTACGTCGTCGACCCGGCTGCGCGGGGCCCGGCTCGGCGCGGGCCTGACCTCGATCCCGCCCGTGCCGGCGGTCGACGCGGCGGGAGCCGTGCTCAAGGACGCCACGGTGCCGGAGGACCGGCGGGTCTGCCCGTCGTGCGGGTCGCCGGTGGGACGCTCCCGCGACGGTCAGCCGGGGCGGACCGAGGGCTTCTGCCCGAACTGCCGCAACCCGTTCTCCTTCGCGCCCAAGCTGCGGGCGGGCGACGTGGTCGGCGGTCAGTACGTCGTCGCCGGCGCCATCGCCCACGGCGGCCTGGGCTGGATCTACGCCGCCCGCGACCGCAACGTCTCGGACCGCTGGGTGGTGCTCAAGGGCCTGCTGAACTCCGGGGACCCGGACGCCCTCGCTGCGGCCATCGCCGAACGGCAGTTCCTCGCCCAGGTCGAGCACCCCCTCATCGTCGAGATCTACAACTTCGTGACGCACGAGGGCGCCGGCTACATCGTGATGGAGTACGTCGGCGGCACCTCGCTCAAGCAGCTGCTCAAGGACCGGATGCGAGCGGCGGGCGGCAGGTACGACCCGCTCCCGGTCGACCAGGCGATCGCCTTCCTCATCGAGGTCCTCCCCGCCTTCCAGTACCTGCACGACCTCAACCTGGTGTTCTGCGACTTCAAGCCCGACAACCTCATCCAGGTGGGCGACGCCGTCAAGCTGATCGACCTCGGCGGGGTGCGTCGCCTCGACGACCTCGACTCCGCGATCTACGGGACGACCGGCTACCAGGCACCGGAGGTGCCCCACGTGGGCCCGTCCGTCGCGTCCGACATCTACACGATCGGGCGCACGCTGCTCGTGCTCGCCATGGAGTTCCGCGGCTACCAGAGCACGTACGTCAGCTCCCTCCCACCGGTCGACCAGACGCCGCTCTTCGTCAAGCACGACTCGCTGTACCGGCTGCTGCTGAAGGCGTGCGCCCCCGACCCGGCGGACCGCTTCGTCTCGGCGGACGAGCTGCGCGTGCAGCTGCTCGGGGTGCTGCGCGAGGTCGTGGCACTCGGGCGCGAGGGCGCGGCGGAGCACTCCACGTCATCCCTGCTCTTCGACGTCCCGACGGTCGCCGACGACTCCCTCGACTGGCAGGACCTCCCCCGCCTCCGCACCGATGACAGCGACCCGCAGATGCCGTGGCTGCGCACGGTCAGCATCGACGACCCCGTCCAGCGCCTGGCCGCCCTGGAGAGCGCGCCCGAGAACAGCCCCGAGGTGCTGCTGGCGCGGGCGCGGGCCGCGCTTGACGCAGGGCAGTTCGGCCGGGTCGACGACGCGGTTCGGACCCTGTTGGCGGACGACCCGTGGGAGTGGCGGGCCGTGTGGATGTCGGGCCTGGTCGCCCTCGCCCGCCACCAGACAGCCGAGGCGCAGGGCGCCTTCAACGCGGTCTACGGGCAGGTGCCCGGCGAGCTGGCACCCAAGCTGGCACTCGCGTTCGCCTGCGAGACCGGCGGTGACACCGACGTCGCCGAGTCGCTGTACGTGGTCTGTGCCCGCACCGACGCCAACTACATCGCACCGGCAGCCTTCGGGCTGGCCCGGATCCGCTCCGGACGGGGCGACGTCGCGGGCGCCGTCCGCGCCCTTGACCTGGTCCCGGCGACGAGCCGGGCGTTCACCCAGGCGCGACGGCGCCGAGCCGGTCTGCTCGCCGAGTCGGGTGACGGGCTGCCGTCGCTGGCGGCCGCCCTCGACAGCATCGAGAGCCTCACCATCGACCCCGTCGACCGGTCCCGCTTCCGGGTCGAGGTGCTCACCACGGCGCTGGGCATCGTGGAGGAGCAGGGTGCCGACACCAGGGTCGTCATCGCCGGACGGCCCGCGGCCGAGCCGGGCCTGCGCGACGGGCTCGAGGCGGCGTACCGCGACCTGGCCGGGTACGCGTCCACCCGCGAGGAGCGGACCCACCTCGTCGACCAGGCCAACGCGGTCCGCCGATGGACGCTGACATGACCGGGCCCGGTGCGGAGGGGTCCGTGACACCGTCCGGTGCGGTCGTCGAGGACCGGGCGACGGGGGCGCTCTCCTGCCCCTCGTGCGACAGCCCCGTGGCGGCGGGTGAGCGGTTCTGTGAGGCCTGCGGTGCCGAGCTGGGCCCGCCCGCGCCGGCACCGGAGGTCGCGAGCACGCCACGGGCCTGCCGTGAGTGCGGTGGAGACGTCGCGGATGACGGGTACTGCACGAGGTGCGGGGCTGAAGCGGACAGCCCACGCGACCACTTCAGCGAGCAACCGGCCGCGTGGGTGGCAGCCGTGTGCGATCGCGGTGTTCGGCACTCCCGCAACGAGGACGCCGTCGCCCTGGACGCCGGGCCCGAGCCGGGCAGCCACGCGGTGCTCGTCGTGTGTGACGGGGTCTCCTCGTCGACCGACTCGGACGTGGCCAGCCTCGCGGCGGCCCGCGCCGCTCGCGACGTCCTGGCCGTCTCCAACCCCCAGGGGATGGGCACGGCCGCCACGCACATCGCGGCGAGCGCCAGGGCTCTCATCGCGGCGGCGGACGCGGCCAACGAGGCCGTCATCGCCCACACCACGGCGGGCCCGGGGAACCCGGCATCGTGCACGTTCGTCGCCGCTGTCGTGGACGGGCCGCTGCTCATCGTGGGCTGGGTCGGCGACAGCAGGGCCTACTGGCTCCCCGACGCCGGGGGCGCCCGACTGCTGACCACCGACGACTCGTTCGCCGCCGAGCAGATCGCTCAGGGGATGCCCCGGGCCGCCGCGGAGAGCGGGCCGCAGGCGCACGCCATCACCCGGTGGCTCGGCGTCGACGCCCCCGACCACACTCCGCGAACGGTGTCCGTCGACCTCGACGGCCCGGGGTGGGTGATGGTCTGTTCCGACGGGCTGTGGAACTACTGCTCGGAGCCCGAGGACATGGCCGCCCTGGTCTCGTCCACGGGCCGGACATCGGGCCCCGATCCCCTCCGGTTGGCCGGCGCACTCGTCGACTGGGCCAACGAGCAGGGCGGACAGGACAACATCACGGTGGCCGTCGCCCGCGTGGGCCCCACCCAGCAGGACGCCACGGCACCGCCCACCCAGCCACCCGCCGCCGCTTCGACCCCGCAGCCCACGGCACACCGAGAGGAAGTCCAGCCAGATGGCAACGTTCTCAGCTGACGTCTACCAGAACGAGTTCCTGCCCGACGGTGGGACCGACGTCCACGCCATCGTCACCGTCACCTGCTCCGGCGCGGGCGAGGCAGGGCAGTCCGGGTCGGGCGATGCCGCCGAGGTCGTCATCGTCGACACCTCCGGCTCGATGAGCGGGGAGAACATCGCGGCCGCCCAGCGCGCCGCCAGGGCCGCCCTGGACCAGGTGCTCGACGGCGTGTGGTTCGCGGTCGTCGCGGGGAGCCACGAGGCACACCTGGCCTTCCCCCGGGGACTGGAGCCCGCCATGGTGCGCATGGACGCGCAGACCCGCGCCGAGGCCAAGGCTGCGGTGACCGGCTTCCGGGCGGACGGCGGGACGGCGATGGGTACCTGGCTGATGTTGGCCACCCGCCTCTTCGCCGGGGTGCCCAGCGCGACCCAGCGGCACGCCATCCTGCTCACCGACGGCATCAACCAGCACGAGACGCCCCGAGCAGCTCGGCGCAGCGATCGAGGCCGCGCGCGGCCGGTTCCAGTGCGACTGCCGCGGGGTGGGCTCCGCCTGGCAGGTGGCCGAGGTCCGGATGATCGCCACGGCCCTGCTCGGCAGCGTCGACCTGATCGCCAAGCCCGACCAGATGGCTGCCGACTTCGGGCGGATCATGCAGCAGTCGATGAGCCGCGGGGTCGCCGACGCCGCCCTGCGCGTGTGGGCGCCGCAGGGGGCCCAGGTGCTCTTCGTGCGCCAGGTGTCGCCGACCGTCGAGGACCTCACGACGCGACGGCAGGAGGTCAACCCGTTGACCGGGGCGTACCCGACGGGCGCCTGGGGTGACGAGTCGCGCGACTACCACGTCGCAGTTCGCCTGCCCGCGAAGGCAGTCGGCCAGGAGCAGCTGGCCTCGCGCGTCCAGGTCGCCGTCGACGACGTCGTGGTCGCGCAGGGCCTGGTCAAGGCGATGTGGTCCAACGACGACACCCTGACGACGCGCATCGACCCTGCGGTCGCTCACTACACCGGTCAGGCCGAGCTGGCCGAGGCCATCCAGGACGGCCTGGCGGCCAAGGCCGCGGGCGACACCGACACGGCGACGGTGAAGCTGGGTCGCGCCGTGCAGCTCGCCGCCGAGACGGGGAACGACGAGGCGACGAGCAGGCTGCGCAAGATCGTGGAGATCGACGACGCCGGCACCGGAACGGTTCGCCTGCGACGCAGCATCGACAAGCTCGACGAGATGGCGCTCGACACGGCATCCACGAAGACGACCCGGGTGAAGAAG
>CAVPRS010000006.1:0-111436 GCA_963707895.1 uncultured Actinomycetota bacterium
CGTGGCGCCGCTGCCGACGACCACGACGCGGCGGCCCGCGACCGGCATCCCCTCGGGCCAGTGCTGCGGGTGCACGACCTCGCCGGCGAACTCCTCCTGGCCGGGAAAGTTCACGAGGTGGCCCGACTCGTACGAGTAGTAGCCGGTCGCGGATGACGAACCGGGCCGTGTGCCGCACCACGCCGTCGCGGGTGCGAGTGGTGGCCGTCCAGCGCGCGTCGGCCGAGCTCCAGTCGAGCCGCTCGACGCGCTGGCCGAAGTGGGTGCGCTCGGTCACCCCGTGCTCGTTAGCGGTCTGGCGCACGTAGTCGCGGATCTCCTCCCCCGACGCGATCGACGACCCCCCACGCCACGGCTGGAACGGGAAGCCGAGGGTGTACATGTCCGAGTCCGACCGGATGCCGGGGTAGCGGAACAGGTCCACGTGCCCCCGATGGCGTCGCGCGCCTCGAGCACCGCCGAGACGGCGTCGGGGCAGTGCTGCTGCAGCCGGCAGGCGGCGTCGACCCCCGCGATGCCGGCGCCCACCACGAGCACGTCGAGGTCGAGTGGCGGCCCCGACGGCGCCTCGGCGGCGGTCTCGGCGGCCGGCTCGGTCTGGGTGACCGGGGAGGTGGGGGTCGTCGGGTCGGTCACCGCCTCAGGCTATTGCGGTCGAGCGCTCCTGCGGATGCTGAGGACCCCACAACAAGGATGTCGTCGGTCCCGCGTGTGACGATTGGGACATCGCCACACTCTCGGACTTCACCGCCACGACCCTGAGCGGCCAGGAGCGCAACCTCTCCGACTACGCCGGCCAGGTGGTGCTCGTCGTCGACACGGCCAGCGCCTGCGGCTTCACCGCCCAGTACGCCGGCCTCGAGTCGCTCTACGAGGAGCTGCAGGGCGACGGCTTCACCGTGCTCGGCTTCCCGTGCAACCAGTTCGGGTCGCAGGAGTCGGGCACCGACGACGAGATCTCCGAGTTCTGCCAGGTCAACTACGGCGTGACGTTCCCGATGTTCGCCAAGGTCGACGTCAACGGCAAGGACGCCCACCCCCTCTTCACCTGGCTCAAGGGTGAGAAGAAGGGCCTGTTCGGCGGCAAGATCAAGTGGAACTTCACCAAGTTCCTGGTCGGCCGTGACGGCGAGGTCGTCGGGCGCTACTCCCCCACCACCGATCCCAAGGACATCGCCGACGACATCCGGGCCCAGCTCGCGGTCGACGCGGCTGCATGAGCCCCTGGCTCGTCCTGGTCCCCATCGGGGTCCTGGTCGGGTTCCTGTACTTCGTCTGGCAGCGCCTCGCCGTCGCGCCCGCGTGGCGTCCGCGCTGGGTCAGGTATGCCCTGGCGCTGGTGCTGCTCGTGCTCACCGCGTTCGCGCTGGCCGGGTTCGACGTCTGGGGCGGGTGGCTCACCCCGGCCCAGGTGCGTCCCGCGGTGTGGGTCGGCCAGGCCTTCCTGGCCACCTGCCTCTACCTCTTCCTCGGCCTGGTGCCGGTGTGGCTCGTCTGCGTCGTCATCTGGCTGGTGGGGCGCGGGCCCGACCGCGGGCGTGACGCGCGACGCCGGGTGAACCGGGTCGCCTCGCCCCTCGTGGCGGCCGTCGCCCTCGGTGTCACGGCGTACGGCGCGGTCGAGGCGGCCACTCCGGCGGTCACCCGGTTCGAGGTGTCCTCGCCGCAGCTGCCGCAGCAGTTCGACGGGATGCAGGTCGCTCTCATCACCGACCTGCACGCCGGGGCCGTGCGCAGCGCGGCGTTCACCCGCCAGGTCGTCGACCTGACCAACGCGGCGCACCCCGACCTCGTCGTCATCGCCGGCGACCTCGAGGACGGCACGGCCGCGCGCTACGCCCCCGAGATCGCGCCGCTGGCCGACCTCGAGGCCCCATTGGGAGTCTTCGTGACCACCGGCAACCACGAGATGTACCGCGACACGGCGAACTGGGTCACGGCGTTCGAGGAGGTCGGGCTCACGGTGCTGGCGAACACGGCGGTGCCGCTGGAGCGCGACGGCGCGACCATCACGGTGGCCGGGGTGCACGACCTGGTCGGCGAGGGCGAGTGGGCCCCCGACTTCGACGCCGCGCTCGGTGCCACGGATGCCGACGCCTTCACCCTGTTCGTGGCGCACCAGCCGCTCGCCGCCCTCGACATCGAGGGTCGCGGGGTCGACCTGCAGCTGTCGGGCCACACCCACGGTGGGCAGATGTGGCCGATCAACTACCTCGTCCCTCTGCAGCAGCCGATGCTCGAGGGCATGGCCACCGTCGCGGGCACCACCGTCGTCACGTCAAGGGGAGCCGGGGAGTGGGGGCCGCCGGTTCGCGTGGCGGCCCCGCCCGAGGTGCCGATCATCACCCTGAGGCGCTCGTGAGCGCGGGTGTCGTCGTCGGTGACGACGGTCTGGCGCGGCCGGTGTGGGCCTCGGTCGACCCGCTGCTGCGCGACTACTACGACACCGAGTGGGGCATGCCGGTGCGCGACGAGCGCGGCATGTTCGAGCGCCTGTCGCTCGAGGCCTTCCAGTCGGGGCTGTCCTGGGCGACCATCCTGCGCAAGCGGCCCGCCTTCCGCCAGGCGTTCGCCGGCTTCGACCCGGAGGTGGTCGCGGCCTACGGCGACGCCGACGTCGAGCGGCTGATGGCCGAC
This sequence comes from uncultured Actinomycetota bacterium, assembly GCA_963707895.1. Lineage (GTDB taxonomy): Bacteria > Actinomycetota > Actinomycetes > Actinomycetales > Dermatophilaceae > Fodinibacter. The sequence goes on from CAVPRS010000006.1 coordinate 2,638, forward strand.
GCCGGCATCGTGCGCAACCGCGCCAAGGTGCTCGCCACGATCACGAACGCCCGGGCGACCCTGGCCCTGCGCGACGACCCCGAGGGAGACCTCGCGACGTTCGTCTGGTCGTTCCGGCCGGCCGACACCCCGCGGCCGAGCACGTACGCCGACGTGCCCACCACGTCGCCGGAGTCGCTCGCCCTGTCCAAGGCGCTCAAGCGCAAGGGTTTCGTGTTCGTCGGGCCGACCACGATGTACGCGCTCATGGAGGCCGTCGGCATCGTCGACACCCACCTGCTCGGCTCGCACCGGCGCGCCAGCAGCGGGGTGTGGCCGGACTGAGTCCCGGCCGCTCGGGGGACGACGAAGGGCCGGACGATGTCGTCCGGCCCTTCGTACCCTGTGGAGCTGAGGGGATTCGAACCCCTGACCCCCTCCATGCCATGGAGGTGCGCTACCAACTGCGCTACAGCCCCGAGTGGGTGTCCCCCGAAGGGGCAGCGGCGAGTCTACCCATGCACCCCCGGCGCCCCAAATCGGCTTCAGGGCGGCGGCGACCCGGTCGAGGACGCCACCTCGGACGCGCTGTTCCACGTCTGGATCCGCCACCCGGCGCGGCCCTCGACGAGCTCGGCCCAGTGGCAGTTGCCCAGTGCACCGAGCACCCGCCAGGCGAGGTCGTGGTCCAGACCCAGCAGCCACGCCGCTGCCGTGCGCCCCGACGCACCGTGCGTCGAGACGACGAGGCACTCCCCCGGCCCGAGCGCCTCGAGGTGCTCCGTGAGAGCGGCCCCGACCCGCTCGGCGACCTCGGCCACCGTCTCGCCGTGGTCGCCGCGACGCGCGTCCTCACCGCGGGCCAGGGCCTCCTGCACCTCCGGCCAGCGGTCGGCGACCTCCGCGGCCTTGAGCCCCTGCCAGGCGCCCACATCGATCTCGCGGAAGCGCGGATCGAGGTCCACCGGGATGCCGCACGCCCGCCCGACGCTCTCGGCCGTCAGCCGGGCGCGGGTGAGGTCGGAGGAGACGATGCAGCTCGGGGAGAGGGCCGCGATCGCCGGCCCCACGGCATCCGCCTGTCGCAGCCCCAGCTCGGACAGCGGCGTGTCGAGGTGGCCCTGCCAGATGCGGGCCGCGTTGTGGTCGGTCTCGCCGTGCCGGAGGACGATGACGCGGCGCGGGCCGCCCGCGGGGTCGGCCGGGCTCACCGACCGCCCTGCTCGGTGCCGACGACGCCGAGGTCGATCGTCGGGCAGTCCTTCCACAGCCGCTCGAGCTCGTAGAAGGAACGCTCCTCGTCGTGCTGCACGTGCACGACGATGTCGACGAAGTCGATGAGCACCCAGCGGCCCTCACGCTGGCCCTCGCGACGCACCGGCTTGGTGCCTCGCGCACGCAGCACGTCCTCGACCTCGTCGACGATCGAGCCGACCTGTCGCTCGGACTCGGCGGACACGATGACGAAGACGTCGGTCAGCGCGAGCTGCTCGGACACGTCGATGCCGGTGATGGTCGTCGCGAGCTTCTCGGCGGCGGCTGCTGCTGCGGCTCGGGCCAGGTCCAGCGCTCGGTCGGTGGCGGTCACGGTGCTCCTCGGTGCGATTCGGGGCGATCAGGGGCCGTGGCCGGTGCGGCCGCGGCATACAGGTGGTGCTTGGAGATGTACTGGACGACGCCGTCGGGCACGAGGTACCAGACCGGCTCGCCGGCGTGGACCCGGTCCCGGCAGTCGGTGGAGCTGATCGCCATGGCGGGCACCTCCATCAGGTCGACCCGCTCGGCGGGAAGGCCCGACTCGGACAGCTCGTAGCCCGGGCGGGTGACCCCGATGAACTGGGCCAGCTCGAACAGCTCGTCGGAGTCCTTCCAGGACAGGATCTGGGCCAGGGCATCGGCGCCGGTGATGAAGAACAGCTCTGCGTCGGGGCGCTGGCCCCTCAGGTCGCGCAGCGTGTCGATGGTGAAGGTGGGGCCACCACGGTCGATGTCGACGCGCGACACGGTGAAGCGCGGGTTGGACGCGGTGGCGACGACGGTCATCAGGTAGCGGTGCTCGGCGGGGGCGACGTCACGCCCCTCCTTCTGCCAGGGCTCCCCCGTGGGGACGAACACGACCTCGTCGAGGCCGAGCAGCGACTGGACCTCGGAGGCGGCGACGAGGTGACCGTGGTGGATGGGGTCGAAGGTCCCACCCATCACCCCGAGCCGCATACGTGCGTCGTTCAGGGCTGGCCGTGCCCGGGGTGATCGGGCCAGTGCGCCTCGTCGTCCTCGGGGTGGGCGGGTTCTGCGGCGGGGTGGCCGGGGTAGCCCCCGTGCGGGGCCGGCTGCGCGTACTTCTGGCCGGTGCCGCGGAACGACCAGGTGACCCCCAGCAGGAACGCGAACAGCACCAGCGCGATGACGCCGTAGAGCCACGGAGGCATCGGCAGCTCGCGGGCGGTGGGCAGCTCCTCGCTCAGGATGCGGGCGACGGTCATCGACATGCGGGCCAGCCTAGCGCCTCGCCTGTCCACCGAAGTCGTCCACAGCCCTGTGCACGGAGCGGCCCTTCCCGCCTAGGGGCTGTGGACGACGAGGCCGACCCTGAGATACGAGATACTTTCTTTCTGATGCGCTTGCGCGGCAGGCCATTTCGGCACTAGAAAGGGCGTCACTCCCCCACGGATCGCACCGGCGTCACAGCGCCGGAACGGCTCACGGGGGCAGGTCGTTCGGATAACGGCACCGACCCCGACCCGGTTCACCGGGGAGGACGTGAACACCCTGCAAGGGGTCACACGACACGCGCGACGGCGTGGGTGCCGCGGCCGCCGGCCTGAGTCGAAGTCCGTCCTCTCCGGGGCGGCGCCACCGTCGCGTGGCAGACCCCGCGGTCTCGTGCCGCAGGGACCGACCGGCTCGACACGTCGGCAGCGCCGGCAGCCGAGGGCCCCCGATCTCATACTCGGGGGCCCTCAGCCGTGTCCGGTGGGCGCCGAGGGTCTGCCGTCGATGCCCGTGGGATGGCGGGTCTACCGGTGCCGCGGAGCGGGGCGATCTACCCTTGGCGCATGCCCCGCGTCCCGGTCGACCTGAGCGTCGTCATCCCGATGTACGACGAGGAGGCGGTCCTTCCGCTCCTCGTCGAGCGGCTGCGCCCGGCGGCCGACGCGTGGGGCGTCACCTACGAGATCCTCTGCGTCGACGACGGCTCCACCGACGCCACACCGGTGCTCCTGCAGCGGGTGCGCCGGGAGTGGCCGCAGGTGCGTGTCCTGCGCCTGCGGGCCAACGCCGGGCACCAGGCCGCCATCTCGGCCGGACTGGCCCGCGCCCGTGGCCGGTGGGTGGTGACCCTCGACGCCGACCTGCAGGACCCCCCGGAGGTGATCGGCGAGATGCTCGCCGTCGCGCGAGGCCAAGGGGTCGACGTCGTCTACGGGGTGCGCTCCGACCGCTCCAGCGACACGGCGTTCAAGCGGTTCACCGCACGGGCGTTCTATCGCTCGATCCGCGCGATGTCCGACGTCGACGCCCGGGTCGACGCCGGCGACTTCCGGCTCATGTCGCGCGCCACGGTGGATGCCGTGAACGCGCTCCCCGACCACAACCGGGTCCTGCGCCTCGTCGTGCCGGCGCTGGGCTTCCCCAGCGCGTCGGTGGCCTACGCCCGGGCTCCTCGGGCGGCCGGTGACTCCAAGTACCCACTGGGGAAGATGATCCGGCTCTCGGTCGACGGGGTCACCGGCTTCTCGATCGCTCCGTTGCGCTTCGCGACCTGGCTCGGCCTTCTCGGTGGGCTCGCGGCCATCGGCGTGCTGCTCTTCGCCCTCGTCGAGATGCTGATCGGCAACACGCTGCCCGGCTGGACGTCGACCGTGGTGATCGTGGCGGCCGTCGGGGCGGTGCAGCTGCTCGCGCTGGGGATCCTGGGCGAGTACGTGGGACGCACCTACGTGGCGCTCCAGGCCCGACCCGCCTACTTCGTCGCGCACGACTCGCTCGAGGTGGGCCCGGGCGGCGGGGCGGCGGCGGACGCGGTCGCCGACGACCCGAGCGATGGTCAGACGCGGATCTGACCGTCACCCTCGACGACCCACTTGGTCGTCGTGAGCTCGGGCAGGGCCATCGGGCCGCGGGCGTGCAGCTTCTGGGTGGAGATGCCGATCTCGGCGCCGAAGCCGAACTCGCCACCGTCGGTGAAACGGGTGCTGGCGTTGACCATGACCGCGGCGGCGTCGACCTCTGCCGTGAACCGACGGGCAGCGGCGCGGTCCTCCGTGACGATGGCCTCGGTGTGGCCGGTGCCGTAGCGGCGGATGTGCTCGAGTGCCGCGTCCAGGTCGTCGACCACGCCGATCGACATCTCGAGTCCGTGGAACTCGGTGGCGAAGTCCTCGTCGGTGACTGCGTCGTGGGCGACGCCGGCGGCGTCGGCCTGGGCACCGGCATCCGGGTCGGTGTGCAGCGTGACCCCCTCGCCCGACAGCGCGGCGAGCGCCTTGGGCAGGAAGGCGGCGGCGACGTCGCGGTGCACGAGCAGCGACTCGGCGGCGTTGCAGACGCTGGGCCGGTGGGTCTTGGAGTTGACGGTGATCGCGAGCGCCTTGTCGAGGTCGGCGGCCCGGTCGACGTAGACGTGGCAGTTGCCGACACCGGTCTCGATGACCGGCACGGTCGACTCGGTGACGACCGTCTGGATCAGGTCGGCCCCGCCGCGCGGGATGAGCAGGTCGACCAGCCCGCGGGCGGTCATCAGGGCGCGCACGGCGCCGTGGCCGCCCTCGAGGAGGCCGACGGCATCCGCGGGAAGGCCTTGGCGGGTCAGTGAGTCGCGCAGCACGGCGACGGTGGCGCGGTTGGTGTCCGCGGCGGCGCTGCCACCGCGCAGGATGACCGCGTTGCCCGACTTCAGGCCGAGGCCGGCGGCGTCGACGGTGACGTTGGGGCGAGCCTCGTAGATCATGCCGACGACGCCCATCGGCACCCGTACCTGGCGGATCTGCAGGCCGTTGGCGAGGGTGCTGCCCCGGACCACCTCGCCGACCGGGTCGGGGAGGGCGGCGATGTCGCGCAGCGCCTGGGCGACCGCGGCCACGCGGGGGTGGTCGAGGCGCAGGCGGTCCTGGAGGCTCTCGGGCATGCCGTGCTCGCGGCCGCGGGCGAGGTCGCGCTCGTTGGCCTGGACGATTGTGTCGGTGGCCTGCTCGAGGTCGTCGGCCATGGTGCGCAGGGCGGCGTCCTTCTCGGCGCGGGACATCAGGGCGAGACGGCGTGAGGCGGTGCGGGCCGCTTCGGCGAGCTCGCGGACCCGCTCGACGTCGGCCGGGTCGATCCCGGAGGTGCGGTCGGACATGCCACCCAGCGTATGCCGCGCGCCCGGCGGGCGCCGCCGCCCGCCCGTCGCTCGGTCGCGCGGGCGGGCGGGAGATGGCGGGGGCGGGGCGAACGTCGGCTCGGCGGCCGCGGCGGCGGCTGGCCTGCGATCCGCACCCAGGACGTCCGTTCGCCTCCCTATTGGATGCTCCCCACCAGCGAGCAACTTTGAAAGTTGCTCGCCGTCACGGAGCAACACTCGCCGTTGCTCGCCACCAGTGAGCAAGTTTCGAAGTTGCTTCCTGTGGGCGAGCATCCAATAGGCGCCAGAACACACACTCGGGCGGGGGCTGCCGCACGATCCGAGCTGCCGCCGGCAGCGCCATCCGACCGCCCGACCCTCGCCGGCCACCGCCGCCGCCGCGGTGCGAGGATGGCTCGCGTGACGACGATCCTCTCCATCCAGTCCTCGGTCGCCTACGGCCACGTCGGCAACTCCGCCGCCGTCTTCCCGCTCCAGCGGCTCGGCGTCGAGGTGTGGCCGGTGCACACCGTGCACTTCTCCAACCACACCGGCTACGGCGCCTGGCGCGGCCCGCTCATGGCCCCTGACGACGTCCGCGAGGTCGTCACCGGCATCGAGGAGCGCGGCGGCCTCCCGGAGGTCGACGCCGTACTCTCCGGCTACCAGGGCGGCGAGCAGATCGGCGACGTCATCCTCGATGCCGTCGCCCGCACCAAGGCCGCCAACCCCGCCGCGATCTACGCGTGCGACCCCGTGATGGGCAACGCGACGTCCGGCTGCTTCGTGCACCCCGCCATCCCCGTGCTGCTGCGCGAGAAGGTCGTCCCCGAGGCCGACCTGATCACCCCCAACCAGTTCGAGCTCGGCTTCCTCACCGAGACCGAGCCGGCCGACCTCGACTCCACCCTGGACTCCGTCGAGCGCGCCCGCGCGATGGGACCCGGCACCGTGCTCGTCACCAGCGTGCTGCGCCCCGACCGGCCCGAGGGCACCATCGAGATGCTCGCGGTCCACGGCGACGGTGCCTGGATCGTGCAGACCCCCCAGATCCCGATGAAGGCCAACGGCTCCGGCGACGTCACGGCAGCCCTGTTCACCGCCCACCTGCTCCAGACGCAGGATGCCGGGCTCGCCCTCGGGCGCACCGTCTCCAGCGTCTTCGACCTGCTCACCCGCACCCACGAGTCCGGGCGGCGCGAGCTGCAGCTCGTGCAGAGCCAGGACGAGATCGCCAACCCACGGATGCAGTTCGAGGTGCAGCAGATCCGCTGACGTCGGCCGGCACCTTCGCACCAGAACCTTCAGGTTCGCCTCGCAACCGAAGGGGTGCGAACGTGAAGGTTCCGGGATCGGGCGGGAAAGTTGGGACTCGCGGCGTGGGTCAGAGCACCACGAGGTCGTCGCGGTGGATGACCTCGCGCTCGTACGCCGGCCCGAGCTCACGGGCGAGGTCGCGCGTCGAGCGCCCGAGCAGTCGCGGCAGCTCCGCCGACGCGTAGTTGACCAGCCCGCGGGCGATCACCGCCCCGGACGGGGTGCACACGTCGACCGGGTCGCCGGCCGCGAACGACCCCTCGACGCCGGTGATCCCTGCCGGCAGCAGCGACTTGCGCCGCACCGTCACCGCGGCGACCGCCCCGTCGTCGAGCACCAGGCGGCCCCGGGCCGTCGTCGCGTGCGCCAGCCAGCGCTTGCGCGAGGCCCGCGTCGCGGCCGCCGGCGCGAAGACGGTGCCGACGTCGGCGCCGTCGAGCGCGGCGGTCACGTCCGCCAGCCGGGTCAGCAGGGTCGGGATGCCGGCCGCACCGGCGATGCCGGCCGCCTCCACCTTGGTCACCATGCCGCCGCTGCCGACGGCCGACCCGGTGCCGCCGATCGTCACGGCGTCGAGGTCCTCGGTCGTCGCGACGAGCGGCACGCGACGTGACCCGCCACGAGAGGGTGGCCCGTCGTAGAGGGCGTCGACATCGGTGAGCAGCACGAGCCCGTCGGCGGCGACGAGGTCGCAGACCAGCGCCGCCAGCCGGTCGTTGTCGCCGAACCGGATCTCGTGGGTCGCCACGGTGTCGTTCTCGTTGACGATCGGCACGATGCCGAGCTCGAGCAGCCGCTCGAGGGTGCGCCGCGCGTTCGTGTAGTGCGTGCGCCGGGTGACGTCGTCGGCGGTCAGCAGCACCTGGCCGACGGTGAGCCCGTGCGCGGAGAAGGCCGCCTGGTAGGCCGCCACCAGTGCCCCCTGGCCCACGCTGGCCGCCGCCTGCTGGGTCGCCAGGTCCGACGGACGCCGCGGCAGGCCCAACGGCCCGATCCCGGCCGCGATCGCGCCCGACGACACGAGCACCACCTGGTGACCGGCCCTCCGGCGAGCCGCCAGCACGTCGACGAGCGCACCGAGCGCGCCGAGGTCGAGGTTCGAACCGTCGCCGGTCGTGAGCGACGACGACCCGACCTTGACGACGAGGCGGTGACCCTCGCCCACGGTGCGCCGCAGGCGGGCGGCGGTGTCCGTCATCCGGCTCAGTCCTCGTCGACCGCTGACGACCAGTGCCCGGCGCGGCGCTCCTGCGCCAGCTCGTCGCGGGCGGCGGTCTGCGCGTCCTTTCGGGCGTGGAAGTGGGCCCGGCGCTCGTCGCGCGTCTTGCGCCCGGCTTCGGCCTCGAGCCGCACGTCGCTGCCGCGCGGGCCGCCGAGCAGCTCGGCGCCGGCCGACATCGTCGGCTCCCAGTCGAAGACGACCGCGTTGTCCTCGGGCCCGATCAGCACGGTGGAGCCGGAGACGGCACCCGCCTTGAGCAAGGCCTCCTCCACACCGAGCCGGCTGAGCCGGTCGGCGAGGTAGCCGACGGCCTCGTCGTTGGAGAAGTCGGTCTGGTTGATCCAGCGCCTCGGCCGCTCGCCGAGCACCCGGAAGACCTCGCCGTCGGGTGTGTTCTCACGGCGCACGAGGAAGCCGGCGTCGTCGACGGCGACCGGTCGGATGACGACCCGCGGCCGCTCCATGACCCTCGACTCGATCTCGGCCCGGGCTGCGAGCACGTGGCGGGCCAGCGCGAAGGTGAGCTCCTTGAGCCCGGTGTGCGCGACCGCCGAGACGATGTGCACCTCCAGGCCCTTCTCCTCGAGCAGGGGGCGCACCATCTCGGCGAGGTCGAGGGCGTCGGGCACGTCGGCCTTGTTGAGCACGATGATGCGGGTCCGGTCCGACAGCGGCCGACCACCGAGCGAGTCGTCGATGACGTACGCGGCGAGCTCGGCCTCGATCACCTCGAGGTCGGTCATCGGGTCGCGGCCCGGCTCGAGGGTCGCGCAGTCGACGACGTGCACCAGCACCGAGCAGCGCTCGACGTGGCGCAGGAACTCCAGGCCCAGGCCCTTGCCCTCGCTGGCGCCGGGGATCAGGCCCGGCACGTCGGCCATCGTGAAGCGCTGCTGGCCGGCGGTCACGACCCCGAGGTTGGGCACCAGGGTGGTGAACGGGTAGTCGGCGATCTTGGGCCGGGCGGCCGACATCACGGAGACGAGCGAGGACTTGCCGGCGCTCGGGAAGCCGATGAGCGCGACGTCGGCGAGCGACTTGAGCTCGAGCACGATGTCGGTCGACTCGCCGGGCTCACCGAGGAGCGCGAAGCCGGGGGCCTTGCGCCGCGGGCTGGCCAGCGCCTTGTTGCCCAGGCCGCCGCGTCCGCCCCGGGCGACGACATAGGTGGCGTCGTGGCCGACCAGGTCGGCGAGCACCGAGCCGTTGCCGTCCTTGACGACCGTGCCCTCGGGCACGGGCAGCACCAGGTCGCCGCCGTCGGCGCCGTTGCGCTCGTCGCCGCCACCGGGCTTGCCGTTGGTGGCCTTGCGGTGCGGGGTGTGGTGGTAGTCGAGCAGGGTGGTCGACTGCGGGTCGACCGCGAGGATCACCGAGCCGCCCTTGCCGCCGTTGCCGCCGTCGGGGCCACCGAGCGGCTTGAACTTCTCACGCTTGACCGAGGCCACGCCGTGGCCACCGTTCCCGGCGGCGACGTGCAGCACGACGCGATCGACGAAGGTCGTCATGCCTGCGCTCCTTGGGGTCCAGCTCGAGATGGGGGAGGAAAATGCCGAAGGGGCGGGCCTAGGCGGGCCCGCCCCTCACGGCGTGGTCATGCGGCCGGGTGACGAGCACCCGGCGCCGGAGTCACTCCGCGGCGGCGGTCTCCGCCGGGATGATGTTGACGGTCTTGCGGCCGCGCTTCTTGCCGAACTTCACCGCACCAGCGACGAGCGCGAACAGCGTGTCGTCGCCGCCACGGCCGACGCCGTCGCCGGGGTGGAAGTGCGTGCCGCGCTGGCGGACGAGGATCTCGCCCGCGTTGACGGCCTGGCCGCCGAAACGCTTGACGCCGAGGTACTGGGCGTTGCTGTCGCGACCGTTGCGGGTCGAGGACGCACCCTTCTTGTGTGCCATGTCAGTAGTCCTTGATCAGATGAGTCGAAACGGGCGTCAGGCGTCGATCGCGGTGATCTTGACCTGGGTGAGCGGCTGGCGGTGACCCTGGCGCTTCCGGTAACCGGTCTTGTTCTTGTACTTCAGGATCACGATCTTGGGACCCTTGGCGGCCTTGACGACCTCCGCGGTGACCTTGACCTTGGCGAGCTTGCTCGCGTCACTCGTCACGGTTCCCCCGTCGACGACGAGGAGCGGCTGCAGCTGCACGGTGTCCCCGGCCTGGCCGATCTTGTCGATGAGCAGGACGTCGCCGACGGAGACCTTCTCCTGGCGACCACCTGCGCGCACAATCGCGTACACGTTTCGTACTCACTTTCGCTAGGGCGCGCTCTCTGGGTGACCGGCTGATGTGGTTCCCGCTTACGACACGGGACATCGGCTCGGTGGGCGCACCGACTGTCAAGACTACCGGTGCTGCCACGGGGCGTCCAAATCCCCGCGGCGGCGCCGGCCTCAGTGTGCGGGCACCTCGGCGGGCTCGGCGGCGGTGTCGCCGCCGGTGCCCTCCTCGGATGCCGTCGCGCGCGGCGGTCCTGCGGGGGCCACCACGCGGCCGCGCTTGCGGCGACCACGGCGGGCGGCGGGGGCTGCCGGCTCGACCTCGGGCTCCACGTCGGGCTCGAGCGGGGCGACCACCTCGGTCTGGACCGGCGCGGCATCCTCGGTCGGCTCGGGCGCATCCGAGGACTCGGCGCGCTCCAAGGACTCGGCGTCGCTCCGAGGACTCGGTCTGCTCGACCGGCTCCGCCGGAGCCTCGTCGTCGACCGGACCGCCGAAGGTGGTCTCGGCGACGGCCGCCAGCTCGTCGGCGACGTCAGCGGCATCCACGGTGGTGTCGGTGACGCCCTCGCCGGCCTCGCTGCGGCGCAGTGCCGCGGCATGGGCGGCAGCGGCGATCTGCGCGGCGGTGGGTCCGCTGTGCCGCGACTCGTCCGCCGGTGCCATGGAGCCGGAGCCGGCCGAACCGCCGGAGCCGTTGCCACCGGTCTGCGCCGTGCCGGTGCGACCGCGGCCGCGCCCGGAGCGTGAGCTGCCCTGGTCGCCACCACCGGAGCCGCCGCCACTGCGGTCGATGACCTCGGTGTGCACGACGATGCCGCGCCCACCGCAGTGCTCGCACTGCTCGGAGAACACCTCGATCAGGCCCGAGCCGACCCGCTTGCGGGTCATCTGCACCAGGCCGAGCGAGGTGACCTCGGCGACCTGGTGCTTGGTGCGGTCGCGCCCGAGGCACTCGAGCAGGCGGCGCACGACGAGGTCGCGGTTGCTCTCGAGCACCATGTCGATGAAGTCGATGACGATGATGCCGCCGATGTCGCGCAGGCGGAGCTGGCGGACGATCTCCTCGGCGGCCTCGAGGTTGTTCTTGGTGACGGTCTCCTCGAGGTTGCCCCCGGAGCCGACGAACTTGCCGGTGTTGACGTCGACGACGGTCATCGCCTCGGTGCGGTCGATGACCAGCGAGCCGCCCGAGGGCAGCCACACCTTGCGGTCCATCGCCTTGGCGAGCGACTCGTCGATGCGGTGCGCGGCGAAGACGTCCTCCTCCGCGGTCCAGCGCTGCAGGCGCGGCGCGAGGTCGGGGGCGACGTCCTCGACGTACTGGCTGACCTCGCCCCAGGCCTTGTCGCCGGACACGACGAGCGAGGTGAAGTCCTCGGTGAACACGTCGCGGATGACGCGCACGGTCAGGTCGGGCTCGCCGTGCAGGAGCGCCGGGGCCCCGCCGCTGCCGGCCTTCTTGGCGCCGGCCGACTCGGCCTTGGCCTTGATCTTGTCCCAGATCTTGGTGAGCCGCTCGACGTCGGCGCGCAGCTCCTCCTCGGAGGCACCCTCGGCGGCGGTGCGCACGATGACGCCCGCGTGGTCGGGCACGACCTCCTTGAGGATCGCCTTGAGGCGGGCCCGCTCGGTGTCGGGGAGCTTGCGCGAGATGCCGGTCATCTGGCCCTCGGGCACGTAGACCAGGTAGCGGCCGGGCAGCGAGATCTGCGAGGTGAGCCGCGCCCCCTTGTGCCCGATCGGGTCCTTGGTGACCTGGGTCAGCACGGTGTCACCCGAGCTCAGTGCGTTCTCGATGCGGCGGGCCTGGCCGCCCTCCAGGCCGGCGGCGTCCCAGTTGACCTCACCGGCGTAGAGCACGGCGTTGCGGCCCTTGCCGATGTCGACGAACGCGGCCTCCATCGAGGGCAGCACGTTCTGCACCCGGCCGAGGTAGACGTTGCCGGCCATCGAGGCCGTGGTCTCGCGCGAGACGTAGTGCTCGACGAGCACGCCGTCCTCGAGCACCCCGATCTGGGTGCGGTCGCCGCGGCCGCGCACGACCATGACGCGCTCGACGCTCTCGCGGCGCGCGAGGAACTCGGCCTCGGTGATGATCGTGCGGCGCCGGCCGGCCTCGCGGCCCTCACGGCGACGCTGCTTCTTGGCCTCGAGGCGGGTCGAGCCCTTGACTGCGGTCGGCTCGTCACGCTGCGAGCGCGGCTCGCGCACCCGGGTGGTGGTGCCGGGCGGGTCGTCGCTGTCGCCGTCACCGGACGCGCCCCCACGACGCCGACGGCGCCTGCGGCGGCTCGAGCTCGACTCGCTCTCGTCGCCGCCCTGGTCAGCCGGCCCGGTGTCGCCGGCCTCGTCGCCGGCCTCACCCTCGGATTCCGTGCCCGTCGCGTCGTCGTCGCCCTGGCTGCGCCCACGGCGGCCGCGGCCACCACGACGGCGTCGGCTGCTGCGCGAGCCGCCGTCGCCCTCGTCGGTGCCGCGCTCGTCGGGGCCGCGGTCACCGTCGGCCGCGGACTCGTCGACGGCGTCCGAGGACCCGCCGGTGTCCTCGCCCTCGGGGGCGTCTGTTGCCTCTGCGCGCTCGGCGCGGGCGCCGCGCGAGCCACGTCCACCACGGCTGCGACGGCCACCGCGACCCTCGGTGGGGGTCTCGGCCTCCGCGGCGGATCCGGCAGCCGGCTCGTCGCCGGAGTCCGCGGTGGCGGGCTCCTCCTCGGCGACCCGCTCGGCGGGGGCCTGCGCGGGAGAGGTGGCCCGGCGCCGGCGCGTGGCGACCGGCTCGGGGGCCTGGAAGAGCAGCCCGAAGCTCGGGGCCGCGGCGGGGGCCTCGTCGGCCTCGGCCTCGGCCTCGGTGAGCTCGTCGTCGTCGACCTCGACGAGAGGCAGATCGGAGTCCTGGTCCAGGGGCGCGTCGGGGGTCGGCTCCTCGGCGGCGGCCGGCTCCTGCGTGGCCGCGGCCTTCTTGGCGCGCTTGGCCGGGCTCTTGGCAGCGGCCTTGGTCGTGGTCTTCTTGGCGGCCCGCTTGCGGGTCGCCTTTGTCGCGGGCGCGCCCTCGCCGTCCGCGGCGTCCCGCGGCGGTGGGCTCGGCGTCGGTCGCGACCTCGGCACCGCCATCCGGCTCGGCGGCAGGTGCCGCGGCCTTCTTGGTGGCGCGGCGGCGCTTGGGCTTCTCGGGGGCGTCGCCGGCGAGGACTGCGTCCGCGGTGGTGTCCGGGGTGGTCGGGTCGTTCTCGGAAGCCATCTGGGGCTCCTTTCGTCACCCACGCGATGACGACCACACCGGATTCGGCTTTTCAGACCGATCCCTCGTCGATCGCGTGGTGCGATCGAATCGTGCGGGGCGCACCCCGTACGGAAGTCAGCTGCTGCCCCGGAGCGGCTCGCGCGGGCGGCGCGGCACCTATCCGGAGCCGGCGGCGTCCTTGTCGGCGGCCAACGGGTCGGCCACCCCAGCAGCTGCGTCGAGCAGAGGGCCTTGGGCCAGCCGGGTCACCAGGGGTGGGACCGGTGGCGAGAACCCGGTCACTGCGCGCAGTGCGGTCAGGATGTCGTCGGGGCGCACGGACGGTGTGGAGTGCCGTGCGACCACCCGAAGTATCGCACACCCCTCGTCGTCGACACCGGTGACCCCCATGGCCAGCACGGCCCCGCGCGTGTCGAAGGTGCGCGGCCCGGTCTTGAAGGTGCGGGTGGCCTCGGCGACGTCACAGGCGAGGTAGGCCTCGACGGCGTCCTCGACCGCCGCCGGGTCGGCGCCGCGCACCACGATCTGCCACTCGCTGGCCTCGAGGCGGTCGGCGAGCGCACCGGGCGCAGCCTGGACCACCTCGACGATGTCGAGCCCCTCGGGCAGTGCCTCGTCGAGGGCCTCGCGCACGGCATCCGGGTCGACCCGCTCGGTCACCCGGATCTCGAAGTACTCCGCCTCGCTGGCGGTGCCGGTGGGCGCGGCGTTGGCGTAGGAGATCAGCGGGTGCGGGTGGAAGCCGCCCGAGAACGCCATCGGCACGTCGGCCCGGCGCAGCGCCCGCTCCAGGGCCCGGGCGAAGTCACGGGTGGAGGAGAAGCGCAGCCGGCCCCGCTTCGCGTAGCGGATCCGGAGCTTCTGGACCGCTGGTGCGGGCGGGGGTCCCTCGGGGGTTCGCTGGGCCATGAGGCACCAGCCTAGGCGGGGCGGTGGGGGCGATAGCGTTCGGCCCATGCCGGACATCGACCGCACCCGCCTCACCGCCCTGCTCGCCGACGAGCAGGCCGCCTACACGCGGGACCACCCGCGCAGCCAGGAGCTCTTCGGAGCGGGCAGCAACCTGTTCGGGCGGGTGCCGATGACCTGGATGAACAAGTGGAGCGGTGGCTTCCCGCTCTACCTCGACCACGCCCGGGGCAACCGGATCACCGACGTCGACGGCCACACCTACGTCGACTTCGCGCTCGGCGACACCGCGGCGATGGCCGGGCACTCCCCGCGGGCGACGGTCGAGGCGGTCGCGCGGCGGATGGGCGACCAGGGCGGCATCACGACGATGCTGCCGAGCGCCGACGCCCAGTGGGTCGGCGAGGAGCTGACCCGGCGCTTCGGGCTGCCGCTGTGGAGCTTCACCCTCTCGGCCACCGACGCGAACCGCTGGGCGGTGCGCCTGGCCCGGCTGGCCACCGGCCGGCCGAAGATCCTGGTGTTCGGCTACTGCTACCACGGGTCGGTCGACGAGACCTTCGCCCTCCCCGGCCCCGACGGCAAGGCGCAGTCCCGCCCGGGCAACGTCGCTCCCCCGGTGCCGCTCGACCTCACCACGAGGGCCGCGACGTGGAACGACCTGGCGTCGGTCGAGCGCGAGCTGGCCCACGGCGACGTCGCGGCGATCCTCACCGAGCCGGCCCTGACCAACATCGGCATCGTGCTGCCCGAGCCGGGGTTCATGGAGGGCCTGCGCGAGCTGGCGACCCGCTACGGCACGCTGCTCATGATCGACGAGACGCACACCTTCTCGGCCGGCTGGGGCGGTGCCACCACCGAGTGGGGGCTCGAGCCCGACATCTTCGTCATCGGCAAGTCGATCGGCGGCGGCATCGCCTCGGGGGCCTACGGCATCAGCTCCGAGGTCGCCGAGGCGATCACCCGCCACACGGATGCCGGGGACGCCGACATCGTCGACGTCGGCGGGGTGGGTGGCACCCTCGCCGGCAACGCGCTCTCGACCGCGGCGATGCAGGCGACGCTGGGCGACGTGCTCACCCCCGAGGCGTTCGCGCGGATGACGGAGCTGGCGACCGCGTACACGGCGGGCGTGCAGGACACGCTCGACGAGCTCGACGTGCCGTGGTCGATCCAGCAGCTCGGCGCCCGTGCCGAGTACCGGTTCACCCGGCCGGCGCCGCGCACCGGCGAGGAGTCCGCCGTGGCCCACGACGACGAGATCGACGCCTACATGCACCTCGCGATGTGCAACCGCGGCATCCTCATGACGCCGTTCCACAACATGGCGCTGATGTGTCCCGACACGACCCGAGCCGACGTCGACCGGCACACCGCGACGTTCCGCGAGGTCGTCGGGGCGCTCTACGCCTGATCGACGGGACCGGCGCGGCGCAGGTTGCGCAGCGTCTCGACCACGCTCCAGACGAGCACCACCACGACACCGATCGCCGTCGACAGGTTCAGGTCGCGCTCGGCGTCGGCCCAGCCGCCCTCGACGAGGACGTCGACGAACGCCGGGTTGAACAGGCTGCCGGTGTTGACCAGCAGGAGCACCGGTACGGCGAAGGCGAGGTCGAGCGCGATGTTCGCGACGGCGAGACCACGCGACCAGCGGCCGTGGCGATGCGCGAGGACGGCGACCACGGCCTGGCACCGGATGGAGTGAGCCGGGCGGGTCAGGCGTCGAACTGGTCCCGGATGCGGACCAGCTCCACCGCGTGCGCGTCGAGCGCCCGGTCCTCGTCGTTGGCCGGCACCCAGGTCGGGCACGGCACCGCCCGGCGCTGCTCGTCGATCGCCACGAAGATGGTGCGGCAGTAGGTCGTCAGCTCCATCCCGCTCGCGCCCCGGGCCGGGTCGCCCGAGCGCACGTGCACCCCGAGGTGCATCGAGGTGCGCCCGGTGTGCAGCAGCCGCGCCTCCACCTCGACGACGTGCCCGATCCGCAGCGGCCGGTAGAACCGCACCCCGCCGGTGAAGATCGCGACGTTGCGGTCGCTGCCGGTCCACTGGGTCGCGAGCACGTGCGCGGCCTCGTCGATCCAGCGCATCACGATGCCGCCGTGCACCTTCCCGCCCCAGTTGACGTCGGTGGGCGCCGCCAGGAAGCGCATGACGACGCGGGGCGCGGTGCCGGCATCCGAGTAGACCTGCCCGGCCATGGCGGCCTCGACCTGGGCCCGCAGGTCGGCGCGCCGGGCCGCCCACCGCTCCTCGAGCTCCTGCCCCTGGGTGCGCGGCACCAGCGGCGGCACCGGCGTCGAGCGGCCGTCCTCGTCGACGGCCACGAAGATGATCAGGCAGCGGGTGGCCGGCCCCAGCTCCCGGGTGCGCGGCTGGCCCGACGCGACGTCGACGGTGATGTGCATCGAGCTGCGGCCGGTGTGCACGACCCGCGCGGTCACCTCGACGAGCTCACCGACCTCGACCGGCCGGGTGAACCGCACGTTCCCCACGTAGGCCGTGACGGCGTAGGTCCCGCTCCACCCGGCGGCCGCGGCGTACCCGGCCTTGTCGATCCACTCGAGCACCCGCCCGGCCGACACGGACCCGGACTGCCCGGCATCCGTCGGTGCCGCCAGGAAGCGCAGGGTGATCTCGGCCGCTGCGGCGTCGGTCGGGCTCATGTGCCCCATTGTGCTCAGCCGGATGCCGTGTGGTCACGGCCGCGCGGTCAGGCGTGGGTGTGCTCGGCCATCCGATCGCGCCCGGCGCCGAGCACCGTGAGCGGCAGCAGGGTCTTGCCGGTGGGGCCGACCTCGATCTCGGTACCCATCTGAGGGCAGACGCCGCAGTCGAAGCACGGCGTCCAGCGGCAGTCGTCGACCTCGGTCTCGTCGAGGGAGTCGAGCCAGTCCTGCCAGAGCCACTCCTTGTCGAGCCCGGAGTCGATGTGGTCCCAGGGCAGCACCTCGGACTCCTCGCGCTCGCGCGTGGTGTACCAGCCGACGTCGATGCCGAAGGGGGCCAGCTCGCGGTCGGCCGCCGACATCCAGCGCTCGTAGGAGAAGTGCTCCGACCACCCGTCGAAGCGCCCGCCGTCGCGCCACACGGCCTCGATGACCCGACCCACCCGGCGGTCACCGCGCGAGAGCAGGCCCTCGACGATGCCGGGCTTGCCGTCGTGGTAGCGGAAACCGATGGCCGAGCCGTAGCGCCGGTCGGAGCGGATCGCCTGGCGCAGCTTCTCGAGCCGCGCGTCGGTCTCCTCGGCGCCGAGCTGGGCCGCCCACTGGAACGGGGTGTGCGGCTTGGGCACGAACCCGCCGATCGACACCGTGCACCGGATGTCGCGCCGGCCACTGACCTCGCGGCCGGTGTCGATCACGCGCTTGGCGAGCTCGGCGATCTGCAGCACGTCCTCGTCGGTCTCGGTCGGCAGGCCGCACATGAAGTAGAGCTTCACCTGCCGCCAGCCGGCGCCGTACGCCGCGGCGACGGTGCGGATCAGGTCGTCCTCGCTGACCATCTTGTTGATGACCCTGCGGATCCGCTCCGACCCGCCCTCGGGCGCGAAGGTGAGCCCCGAGCGGCGCCCGTTGCGGGTGAGCTCGTTGGCGAGGTCGATGTTGAACGCGTCGACCCGCGTCGACGGCAGCGACAGGCCCGTGTTGGTGCCCTCGTAGCGGTCGGCGAGGCCCTTGGTGATGTCGGCGATCTCGGAGTGGTCGGCCGAGCTCAGCGACAGCAGACCGACCTCCTCGAAACCCGTTGCGGCCAGGCCGCGTTCGACCATCTCACCGATGCCGGTGATGCTGCGCTCGCGCACCGGGCGGGTGATCATGCCGGCCTGGCAGAACCGGCAGCCACGGGTGCAGCCGCGGAAGATCTCGACCGACATCCGCTCGTGCACCGACTCGGCGAGCGGCACGAGCGGCTGCTTCGGGTAGGGCCACGCGTCGAGGTCCATGACCGTGTGCTTGGCGACCCGCCACGGCACGCCCGGGGCGTCGGGGCTGGGGGCGATCCGCTGGATGCGCCCGTCGGGCAGGTACGAGACGTCGTAGAACGCCGGCACGTAGACACCGCCGGTGCGCGCCAGGCGCAGCAGCACCTCGCGGCGGCCACCGGGGCGACCCTCGCGCTTCCACGCGGCGACGATGTCGGTGATGGCCAGCACGGCCTCCTCGCCGTCACCGACCACGGCGGCGTCGACGAAGTCGGCGATCGTCTCGGGGTTGAACGCGGCGTGACCACCGGCCACGACGATGGGGTGGCTGTCGTCGCGGTCGACGGCGTGCAGCGGGATGCCGGCCAGGTCGAGCGCGGTGAGCATGTTGGTGTAGCCGAGCTCGGTCGAGAAGGACAGGCCGAACAGGTCGAAGTCGCCGACCGGACGGTGCGCGTCGACGGTGAACTGCGGCACCTCGTGCTCACGCATGAGGGCCTCGAGGTCGGGCCACACGGCATAGGTGCGCTCGGCCAGGGCGTCGGGCCGCTCGTTGAGCACTTCGTACAGGATCATGACGCCCTGGTTGGGCACGCCCACCTCGTAGGCGTCGGGGTACATCAGCGCCCAGCGCACGGTCGCGTCACCGGCGACGTCCCACTCCTTGACCGTGGAGTTCAGCTCGCCGCCCACGTACTGGATCGGCTTGCTGACCTGCTCGAGCAGCGGCTCGAGCCGGCGGAAGACGGAGTGTCCGGGCATCCCACAAGGGTAGGTCGCCGCGGGTCAGCACCCAAACCGCGCGGATGCCGAGGGTCGCACGGGTGCCGCGCAGGGCCTCGGCGTGCTGGGATGGGCCCATGAGCAGCGACATCGCGGTGGACCTCGTCGTCATCGGCCTCGGACCCGGTGGCGAGCACCTCGCCACCGAGGCCGCGAAGGCCGGCCTGAAGGTCGTCGGCATCGACGAGCGCCTGGTCGGCGGCGAGTGCCCCTACTACGGCTGCATCCCCAGCAAGATGGTGATCCGCGCCGCGAACCTGCTCGCCGACGCCCGCCGGGTCGGCGGCCTCGCCGGCGCCGCCGAGGTCACGCCCGACTGGGGTCCGGTGCACGCCCGGATCCGCGACGAGGCCACCACCGACTGGGACGACACGATCGCCGTCGAGCGACTCGAGAAGGCCGGGGTGCGCTTCGTGCGCGGCCACGGGCGACTGGTCGACACCGGGGTGGTCGAGGTCAACGGCACCCGCTACGCCGCCTCCCGTGGGGTGGTGCTCAACACCGGCACCGCGCCTGCCGCTCCCCCGGTCGACGGCCTGGCCGACACCCCGTTCTGGACCAACCGCGACGTCCTCGCCACCCCGGACCTCCCCGCGTCGATGGTCGTCATCGGCGGCGGCGCCATCGGGGCCGAGCTGGCGCAGGCGTTCGCCCGGTTCGGCACCAAGGTCTCGCTCGTCGAGGTGGCCCCGCGGATCCTGGCGCTCGAGGAGCCCGAGAGCTCGGACGTGGTGGCGCGTGCCATGGCGGCCGACGGCATCCAGGTGCTCGCCGGCGCGTCGATCGGCTCGGTCGGCCACGCCGACGGCCGGTTCACGGTGTCGCTCACCGATGCCGGTGGCACCTCCCTCGACCTCTCCTCCGACCGGCTGCTCGTCGCGGCCGGCCGGCGCCCCAACCTCGCCGACGTCGGGCTCGACGCCGTGGGCCTCGACCCGCAGGCCCGCTCGCTCGACACCGACGCCCGGATGCGGGCGGGCGAGCGGCTCTGGGCGATCGGCGACATCACCGGCAAGGGCGCCTTCACGCACATGTCGATGTACCAGGCGAACGTCGCACTGGCCGACATCACCGGCCGCGACGTCGGCGGCCCGGTCGAGGCCGAGTACCACGCGGTGCCGCGCGTGACCTTCACCGACCCCGAGGTGGGGTCGGTCGGCTTGACGGAGAAGCAGGCCCGCGACGCCGGGCTCGACGTCGGCGTCGGCCTCGCACCGCTGGCCGAGTCGACCCGTGGCTGGATCACCGGCCCCGGCGGCGAGGGCGTCATCAAGCTGGTCGAGGACCGGGGCGCCGGGTACCTCGTCGGCGCCACCTCGGTCGGGCCGATGGGCGGCGAGGTGCTCTCCATGCTCGCGACCGCCGTGCACGCCCGCGTCCCCACCGCCACCCTGGCCCGGATGCCGTTCGCCTACCCGACCTTCCACCGCGCCGTCGAGACAGCGCTGGCCGACCTGCGGGGGTAGCCGTGGACGCCGTCGCGCGCGTGCGGGCCGCGATGGCGGCCCAGCCGCGCGAGCGGTTCCTCCCGGCATCCGAGCGACGGCGTGCCTCGTACGACGGGCCGCTCGACATCGGCCACGGCCAGACGAACAGCCAGCCGCGAACGGTGAGCTCCATGCTCGAGCTGCTCGACGTGCGGCCGGGCCACCGGGTGCTCGACGTGGGGTCGGGGTCCGGCTGGACGACGGCCCTGCTCGCCCAGCTGGTCGGGCCGACCGGCTCGGTGCTGGGCCTCGAGCGGGTACCCGACCTGGTCGTCACCGGTGGCGCGAACGTCGAGGCGGCCGGGATGCCGTGGGCTCGCGTCCGCGCCGCCGTCGCCGGGGTGCTCGGGGCACCGGAGGAGGGACCGTTCGACCGGATCCTGGTGTCGGCCATGGCGACCCGGCTCCCCTTGGAGCTCGTCGCCCAGCTGGAGGCGCACGGCATCCTCGTGGTGCCGGTGGGTGGGCGGATGGTCCGGGTCGTGCGCGACGACACGGCTCCCGACGGCCGCCGGCTGAGCGAGCACGGCCACTACCGCTTCGTGCCGCTCGTCACCGACTGAGCCGGTGCGTCGCTCGGGCTGGGCTCAGCCGGTGTAGTGGGCGTCGAGCTGCTCGCGGTACTTCTCGGAGACCACCTTGCGCTTCAGCTTCAGGCTCGGGGTGAGCTCGCCCTCCTCGACGGTGAGGTCGTTCTCGAGGATGGTGAACTTCTTGATCGTCTCCCAGCGGTTCAGGCCCGCGTTGAGCTGGTCGATGTAGCCCTGCACCATCGCGCGGCACGCGTCGGAGCTGACGATCTCGGCGTAGCCCTGGCCCGCCATCCCGTTCTGGGCGGCCCAGCCGGCGATCGCCTCGGGGTCGAGGGTGACCAGCGCGGAGACGAAGTTGCGGTCGGCGCCGTAGACGACGAGCTGGCTGGCGTAGGGACACAGGCCCTTGAACGACGCCTCGATGTTCGACGGCGCGACGTACTTGCCGCCGCTGGTCTTGAACATGTCCTTCTTGCGGTCGGTGATGCGCAGGAAGCCACGCTCGTCGAGCTCGCCGATGTCACCCGTGTGCAGCCAGCCCTCGGGGTCGATGGTCTCGGCCGTCGCCTCGGCGTTGTTGTGGTAGCCCTCCATGTTGCCGGCACCGCGCAGCAGCACCTCGCCGTCGTCGGCGATGCGCACCTCGGTGCCGGGCAGCGGCCAGCCGACCGTGCCGTAGCGGTAGGCCTTGACCCGGTTGACGAACGACGCCGCGCTGGTCTCGGTCATGCCGTAGCCCTCGGCGATCTGCATCCCCATGGCGTCGAACCACCGCGCGATGTCCTGGTTGAGCGCGGCCGAGCCCGAGATGAAGAAGCGGATCCGGCCACCGAAGCGCGCGCGGATCTTGGTGCCGATCAGCCGGTCGGCCACGGCGTACTTCGCGGCGAGCAGCCCGGAGGGGTTCTTGCCCTGCTCGCGCAGCTCGCTGACCTCACGGCCGACGCCGCTCGCCCAGGTGAAGAGCTTCGCCTTCACGCCACCCTCGTCGGACATCGTCGTCTGGATCCGGCCGTAGGCCTTCTCGAAGATGCGCGGGGCGGCCCCCATGAAGGTCGGCTTGACCACGGCGAGGTTGTCGACGATCTTGTCGATCCGGCCGTCGATCGCGGTGGGGAACCCGATCTGCAGCGGCAGGGTGAGCAGCACCTTGCCGAAGACGTGGGCGAGCGGGAGCCAGAGGTACTGCAGGTCGTCCTCGGAGAGGATGTTGATCGACTCGACGGCAGCACCTTCGTAGGTCCACGCGCTGTGCCTCAGCCGCACGCCCTTGGGGCGGCCGGTCGTGCCCGAGGTGTAGATGATCGTGGCGAGCTGGTCGGCCTGGATGCCGTCGATGCGCGCGTCGATCGCCCCGGGGTCGCCCTCGAGGTACTCGCGGCCGAGCTGGCGGACCTCGTCGAGGGTGAGCGTCCAGGCGTCGGCGTCGGAGACCCCGTCGAAGACGACGACGCGCAGCACCGCGGGGGTGTCGGCGCGGATGCCGCGCAGCTTGCCGAGCTGCTCGGCGTTCTCGGCGAAGACCACCTTGGCGCCGGAGTCGGACACGATGAAGGCGACGTCGTCGGCCATCGTCGTCGGGTAGATCGTCGTCGTGGCGCCGCCGGCCACCATCACGGCGAGGTCGGCCAGGGCCCACTCGTAGCGGGTGCTCGACGCGATCGCGACCCGGTCCTCGGGCTCGATGCCCAGCGCGACCAGCCCCGCCCCGATCTCGCGGACCACCACGTCGAGCTCGGACCAGGTGACCGTGACCCACTCGTCGCCCGTCGGGGAGACCACCGCGTGCAGGTAGGCCGGACGGTCCGGGGTCGCCGAGATGCGGTCGCGGAACATGTGTCCAACGCTCTGGGCCGTCCGGTCGAGCACAGACTGGTCGACAGGCTCGTCGGCGGGGGTGTGGATCTGCGGGGAGGCGGAGAGCATCGAGCGTTCCTCGTCATTGGGGAGCGTGGTGCGCCGCATCCTGTCACACGGCGCGGTCCCAAGGGTATGCCGTGTTACCGGCGAGTCGCCGAGCTGTGGGTCGCGTCGACGAGCCCGATCGCGAGCCACGAGACGAGCATCGAGGACCCCCCGTACGACACGAAGGGCAGCGGCAGTCCGGTCACCGGAAGCAGGCCAAGGTTCATGCCGACGTTCTGCACCACCTGCACCGCGAGCCACGTCGCGACACCGACGGCCACGAGCCGCCCGAAGGCGTCCTCCGCCCGCGCCGCCACGACCAGCACCCGTCCGACGACGAAGGCGAGCAGGAGCAGCAGACCGGTGGCCCCCACGAAACCCAGCTCCTCCCCCGCCACCGAGAAGATGAAGTCGTTGAGCTGGTAGGGCACGTACCCACCCTGGGTGCGCTCCCCCCGCATGAAGCCCTGCCCCCACAGGCCGCCGGCCCCGATCGCGAGGCGCACCATCCGGGTCTGGTAGCCGCTGCCCTGCGGGTCTGCCGACGGGTCGGCGAACGAGGTCAGCCGGTCTCGCTGGTAGTCACTGAGCACCGGCGTCACCAGCGCCACCACGACCACGGCGATGCCGAGCAGCACGGCCCCCACCACCCAGCGTCGCGGCACCCCGGCCACGGTGATGACGACCGCGCCCACCGCGACGACGACCGCCGCCGACCCGAGGTCGGGCTGGAACAGGATCAGCACGGTCGGCAGGGCCACGAGGACGGCGGCCAGGGCCACCTCGCGCCGTCCGGGCGCGAGGCCGCGCTCGGCCTGTCCCGCGAGCAACGTCGCGAGGGCCAGGCACAGGCCGACCTTGGCCAGCTCGGCCGGTTGGATCGTGAAGCCCCCGACCAGCGGGATCCAGGACCGCGACCCGTTCACCGTTCGCCCGAGCGGGGTCAGCACGGCGAGCAGCAGGAGCAGCGACCCGGCATACACCCAGGGGGCCGCCAGCCGCACCCGCTGCTGGCCGACCCGGCTGACGAGCAGGGCCAGCCCCATCCCCACGGCGGCGGTGAGCAGGTGGCGCACGAGGTAGGCCGTGCCGTCGACGCGCACCGTGGCCGACCAGACCAGCAGGGCGCCGACCACGGACGTGCCGGCGGCGGCGACGTAGAGCCCGACGTCGTGGCGGGCCCAGGGGCTCACGGGCCGGGGTGCGGTGCTCAGCGGCTCAGGCCGGTGGGCCCACGCCATGACACGGATGCGTGCATCCGGGTCACGCCGGCGGGCCCACGCCATGACACGGATGCGTGCATCCGGGTCATGCGGGGACGATCTTGGTGAGCAGCTCGCGGCAGCGCGCGACGTCCTTGCCCATGGCCTCGAGCAGGTCGTCGATGTTCTCGAACTTCAACGTCGGCCGGATGTGGGCCGTGAACTCGACCAGCACCCGCTCGCCGTAGAGGTCGAGGTCGTCACGGTCGAGCACGTAGGCCTCGACGGTGCGCCGGTCCTGCGTCTCGAAGGTGGGGTTGGTGCCGACGCTGATCGCGGCGGGCATCGTGCGGTCGGGCTCGCCCTCGGCCAGGTCCAGCCGGGTCAGCCAGCCGGCGTAGACGCCCTCGAGCGGCACCAGGCCGAGCGAGTCGGCCGACAGGTTCGCCGTGGGGTAGCCCAGGCCCTTGCCACGGTGGTTGCCGTGCACGACCGTGCCGACGACCCGGTGCGGACGACCCAGGATGCGCGCGGCCTCGCCGACCTCGCCGGCCCGCAGGTGGTCGCGAACCACCGTCGAGGAGAACCGCTCCCCCTCACCGACGTCGTCGAGGGCCACGACCTCGAAGCCGAGCTGCTCGCCGAGGTCGGCCAGCGTCGAGACGTCGCCGGAGTTGCGGTAGCCGAAGCGGGTGTCCATGCCGACGACGACGCACCGGGCGTCGAGGCCCCGCACGAAGACGGCCCGCACGAAGTCCTCGGGGCTCTGCTGGGCGAACTCGGTCGTGAAGTCGAGCACGAGGAGGCCGTCGATGCCGGAGTCGGCGATCAGGTGGTCGCGCACCGCACCGGGTGCGATCAGCTCGGGAGCCTGCTCGGGTCGGAGCACGGCGATCGGGTGCGGGTCGAAGGTGATCGCCACGGCCGGCAGCCCGAGGCGGTGACCCGCCTCGACGAGGGCGTCGAGCACCGCCCGGTGCCCTCGGTGGACGCCGTCGAAGTTGCCGAGGGTGAGGACGCAGGGCCGCAGGGCCTCAGGCGTCCGGGACGGGTCGGTCCAACGATGCACGGGCACCACTCTACGAAGTCGCCGGGGCAAACACGACGAGGGAGCGCGCGGTGGGACGCGACTCGTCGAGCATCGCGACCAGGGTGCCGTCGGGGGCGATCGCGGCGACCGGTTCGGTGCGTCCGGGCACCTCCGACTCCAGCCGCTGGCCGTAGCCCAGGGTGCGGGCCTGCGCCTCGTCGACCTCGCGCACCGTGAAGGCGGCCCGGGCGGCATCCGCGATGGGGGTGACCGGCATCGGCTCGCCCTGGCGGGCCTCGAGGTCGGCGAGCGGGTGCGCCTCGGCGATCGCGAAGCCCCCGACCCGGGTGCGCCGCAGTGCCGTGAGGTGGCCGCCGCAACCGAGCGCCGCACCGAGGTCCCGGGCCAGCGCCCGGACGTAGGTACCGGACGACACGGTGACCTCGACGTCGACGTCGAGCACCGGGGTGCCGTCGGCGTCGGCCTCGCGCAGGTCGCCGACGACGAAGCGCGACACGGTGACCGGTCGCGCCTCGAGCTCGACCGCCTCCCCGCTTCGCACCCGGTGGTAGGCGCGCTCCCCCTTGACCTTGATCGCGCTGACCGCGCTCGGCACCTGCTCGATGTCGCCGGTGAGCGCGGCAACGGCCTGCGCCACGGCATCCGGTGTGACGCCGACGGCTCCGACGGATGCCGTGACGTCTCCCTCGGCGTCGTCGGTCAGCGTGGCCTGGCCGAGGCGGACGGTCGCGGTGTAGTCCTTGTCGCAGCCCACGAGGAAGGTGAGCAGCCGGGTGGCCCGGCCGACGCCGAGCACGAGGACCCCGGTGGCCATCGGGTCGAGGGTGCCGGCGTGGCCGACCTTGCGGGTGCCACACAGGCGGCGGGCACGGGCCACGACGTCGTGGCTCGTCCAGCCCTGCGGCTTGTCGACGACCAGGATGCCGTCGGGGCTCGGCTCAGCCGGCGTGCTCACCCGGCTCCTCGTCGGCCTCGGCCCGGCCGAGCGCTTCCGCCCCGCCGGACTCGTCGTCCTCGTCGCGGTCCTTCTTGTAGGGGTCGGCCTCACCGGCGTGCACGGCTCCGGCGGCCGCCGCCGCCACCGCGGCATCCCGCTCCCTCGCCTCGCGCAGCAGGTCCTCGAGGTGCGCGGCGGTCTCCGGGATGGCGTCGGCGATGAACTCCAGGCTCGGCGTGAGCCGGATGCCGAGCTGCTTGCCGACGAACGAGCGCAGCTTGCCCTTGTTGAGCTCGAGCAGGCGGGCGGTCTGGGCGCGCTGGCCGGCATCCCCGAAGACGGTGTAGAAGAGCGAGGCGTGCTGGAGGTCACCGGTGACGCGGACGTCGGTGATGGTGACGAACCCCAGGTCGGGGTCCTTGACGATCGACTCGAGGTTCTCGGCGGTCAGCGTCTTGATGCGGTCGGCGATCTTCTGGGCGCGTGCGGTGTCGGCCACGGCTCCTCCTCAAGTCGTCGTGCTGGGGCGCCACCACCCTAGTGACCGGGTGGCGGCCGGGACGGCAGCGGGCGGTGCACCACGATGGGTGCACCGCCCGCTGACCTGACGGACCGGTCGCGCGTCAGACGCGCGGCTTCTCCCGCATCTCGTACGTCGCGATGAGGTCCTCGAGCTGGAGGTCGTTGAACGACCCCAGGTTGATGCCGCACTCGAAGCCCTCGCGGACCTCGGTGACGTCGTCCTTGAACCGGCGCAGGCCGGCGATCTCGATGTTCTCGGCGACGACGACGCCGTTGCGGGTGATCCGGGCGCGGGTACCGCGCTTGATCTCGCCGCTGCGGACGATCGAGCCGGCGATGTTGCCGAACTTGCTGCTCCGGAAGATCTCGCGGATCTGCGCGGTGCCCAGCTCGACCTCCTCGAACTCCGGCTTGAGCATGCCCTTGAGGGCCTGCTCGATCTCGTCGATCGCCTGGTAGATGACCGAGTAGTAGCGGATCTCGACACCCTCGCGCTCGGCGACCTCGGCGTTCTGGCCCTCGGCCCGGACGTTGAAGCCGATGATGATGGCGTCGGACGCCATCGCGAGGTTGATGTTGTTGAGCGTGATCGCGCCGACGCCGCGGTCGATGATCCGCAGGTCGACCTCCTCGCCCACGTCGATCTGGAGCAGGGCGTCCTCGAGCGCCTCGACCGAACCCGACACGTCACCCTTGAGGATGAGGTTGAGGGTGTCGACCTTGCCCGCCGCGAGTGCCTCGTTGAGGTCCTCGAGCGAGATGCGCTTGCGGGCCTTGGCCAGGCTCGCCTGACGGTCGGCCGCCTCGCGCTTCTCGGCGATCTGCCGAGCGGTGCGGTCGTCGGGAGCGACGACGAAGGTGTCGCCGGCCCGCGGGACCGAGGACAGACCCAGCACCTGCACCGGGCGGGACGGGCCTGCCTCCGGCACGGCGTTGCCGTGCTCGTCGAGCATCGCCCGGACGCGTCCGTGCGATGAGCCCGCGACGATCGCGTCACCCACCTGCAGCGTGCCCGTCTGGATGAGCACTGTCGCCGTGGCGCCGCGACCCTTGTCGAGGTTGGCCTCGATCGCGATGCCACGGGCCTCGCGCTCGGGGTTGGCCCGCAGGTCGAGCGCCGCGTCGGCGGTGAGCAGGACGGCCTCGAGCAGCTGGTCGATGTTCAGCCCCTGCTTCGCGGAGACGTCGACGAACATCGTCTCGCCGCCGTACTCCTCTGCGACGAGGTTGTACTCGGTGAGCTGCTGACGCACCTTGCTCGGGTTGGCGCCCTCGACGTCGATCTTGTTGACCGCGACGACGATCGGGACGTCGGCCGCCTGCATGTGGTTGAGCGCCTCGATGGTCTGCGGCATGACGCCGTCGTCGGCCGCGACCACGAGGATCGCGATGTCGGTGACCTTGGCACCACGGGCACGCATGGCGGTGAACGCCTCGTGGCCCGGGGTGTCGATGAAGGTGATCGGACGGTCGACGCCCTCGTGCTCGCGGTGGACCTGGTAGGCACCGATGTGCTGGGTGATGCCACCGGTCTCGCCGCCCGCGACGTCCTCGTTGCGGATGGCGTCGAGCAGGCGCGTCTTGCCGTGGTCGACGTGACCCACGACGGTGACGACCGGCGGGCGGGCCTCGAGGACGTCGTCGTCCTCGCCCTCGATGCCGGTCTCGAGGTCGATGTGGAACGAGTCGAAGAGCTCGCGCTCCTCCTCCTCGGGCGACACCATGCGGATGTCGTAGCCGAGCTCGCTGCCGAGCAGACGGAAGGTGTCCTCGTCGAGGCTCTGGGTCGCCGTGGCCATCTCACCGAGGTGGAACAGCACGGTGACGAGCGCACCCGGGTTCGCGTCGATCTTGTCGGCGAAGTCGCTCAGGCTCGCGCCCTGGCGGATCTGGATGACGGTGGTGCCGTCACCGCGGGGGACGCTGACGCCACCGATCGACGGTGCCTGCATCTCCTCGAACTCCATGCGCTTGGCGCGCTTGGACTTGCGGGCACGACCGGGACGACCGCCACCGCGGCCGAAGGCACCCTGGGTGCCGCCACGACCACCGGGGCCGCCGCGGAAACCGCCGCCGCCACCGGGACGACCGCCGAAGCCGCCGCCCGCACCGGGGCCACCGCCACCGGGACGTGCACCGGCCGCACCGGGACGAGCGCCACCACGGGTGGGACGCTCACCGGGACGGGCCACGGCCGAGCGGTCGGGCATCATGCCCGGGCTCGGACGCGCGCCACCGGGACGCGGACCGGCCGCACCGGCACCGCCGGGGCCGCCGGCACCGCCGGGACGGGTGCCCGGACGGCTCTGCGGACGCGGCATCCCCTGGCTGGGGGCGAACGGGTTGTTGCCGGGGCGCGCCGCGCTCTCGCGGGAGCGGCCCATCCCCTGGCTCGGGGCGAACGGGTTGTTGCCCGGTCGCGGGGTGCTCGGGCGCGGTCCACCCGGGCGGGGAGCGGTCTGGCCGGCCCCACCCTCGCGGGCGGCCGGGGCCACCGGTGCGGCGGGCTCGGGCGCAGCGGCCGGAGCCGACGGCGCAGCCGGCGCCGAGGCGGCGGCGGGTGCCGGGGTGGCCGGGGCGGGAGCGGCCGGCGCGGGCGTTGACCTGCTCGGGGCAGGCGCACTCGCGGCGGGTGCACTCGCGGCAGGTGCGCTGGGGGCCGCGGCGGCGGGTGCCGGAGCGGACGCGGCCGCCGGGGCGGACGGTGCCTCGGCAGCGGCCGCGGCGGTCTTCGCAGCAGCCGGCGCGGGCTTGGTGGCCGGGGCCCTCTTCGCCGCGGCCGGAGCCTCGGCCTTGGGGGCCTCGGTGGGGAACTTCTCGTTGTACCTGCGCACGACAGGGGTTTCGATCGTCGAGCTGGCGCTCTTGACGTACTCACCCATGCCGTTCAGGCGCTCGAGGAGGACCTTGCTGGTCACTCCGAGCTCCTTGGCAAGTGCGCTCACACGGACTTTAGACACATTTCTCCTGTCCAGGTCCGTGCTCGGTTGCGCGGACCGTCGTTACAGCTGGGGGGTGCTCATCGCTGAGTACTCATCGGGTGCTCATCAGCGTCAAACCCGCTTTCGGTTCTTGCTCTCGGACGGTGGCTCCTGCTCGTGTTCCCTGACCCAGTCGGCCACTGCACTGTGGTCGGGTGGCGTGCTGCAGCGCAGCGCGCGCCCGAACGCCCGGCGGCGGACGGCGAGGTCGAGGCACGAGACGACCGGGTGCAGCGAGGCGCCACGCCCTGGTCGACGGCGCTCGGGGTCCGGCAGGACGACAGGGATGCCGTCGGCGCCGGGTCCGAGGACCACTCGCAGGAGTGCCGACCGGCTATCCGACCCACGGCACCCGATGCAGGTACGCAACGAGTCCCCGGGCCGGAGTCCAGTCCGGTCGGTCCCCACCAGTCTACCGCCTAGGGGCGCCGGGGCGCGTCATCGGTGCGGGCAGGGGCCCCGGCCGTGCCCTCGGTGTCGGGGCGGATGTCGATCCGCCAGCCGGTGAGCTTGGCCGCGAGCCGGGCGTTCTGGCCCTCACGGCCGATGGCCAGGGAGAGCTGGTAGTCGGGCACGACGACGCGAGCCGAGCGCAGCTGGCGGTCGACGATCTCGACCGAGGAGACGCGCGCAGGGGACAACGCCGCGGCGATGAACGAGGCCGGGTCGTCGGACCAGTCGACGATGTCGATCTTCTCGCCGTGCAGCTCGCTCATGACGGCACGCACCCGCGCGCCCATCGGGCCGATGCACGAGCCCTTGGCGTTCAGGCCCGGCACGGAGGAGTGCACCGCGATCTTGGTGCGGTGACCGGCCTCGCGGGCCAAGCGCCTCGATCTGCACGCTGCCGTCGGCGATCTCGGGCACCTCGAGCGCGAAGAGCTTCTTGACCAGGTTGGGGTGGGTGCGCGACAGGCCGATCTGCGGGCCGCGCATCCCGCGCTTGACCGACACGACGAAGCAGCGCAGCCGCTGGCCGTGCACGTAGCTCTCGCCGGGCACCTGCTCGGCGAGCGGCAGGATGCCCTCCACCGCGCCGAAGTCGACGGTGACGTGCCGCGGGTCGGGGCTCTGCTGGATGATGCCGGCGACGATGTCGCCCTCGCGGCCCTTGAAGTCGCCGAGGATCGCGTCGTCCTCGATGTCGCGCAGCCGCTGCACGATCACCTGTCGTGCCGTGGCGGCCGCGACCCGGCCGAAGCCGGTCGGGGTGTCGTCGAACTCGGGACCCGCCTCGCGGTGTGGTCGCGCGGGGTTGCCCTCGTCGTCGACCTCGCCCTCGGCGGGTGGGACCTCGTGGTCCTCCCGCGCCCAGATGACGACGTGCCCGGTCTTGCGGTCGAGCTCGGCGCGCGAGTGGCGGAAGTGACCGTCGGTGCGCTGGTAGGCGAGCACGAGGGCCTGCTCGATCGCCGGGATGAGCACGTCGAGGGAGATGCCCCGCTCACGCTCGAGTGCGCGCAGGGCGGCCAGGTCGATGTCCATGTCAGCTCTCCTTGCTCTCGTCGGGCCGGGCGAACTCGACCTGCACCGCGGCCCGCTCGACACCGGCGTACGGCAGCGTCTCGGTGCGGGCGGGGGTCTTCTTCGTGGCGGGTACCTCGAGCACGACCTCGGCGGCCGAGGCGCTCGTGATCCGCCCGGTGACCTGGCCACCGTCGTGCTCCACGGTGACGAGGCGGCCCACGTTGCGACGGAAGTGTCGGGGCTCGGTGAGGGGGCGTCCGACGCCGGCCGAGGAGACCTCGAGCGTGTAGGGCTGCTCGCCCATGACGTCGGAGGCGTCGAGCGCCTCGCTCACCAGGCGGGTCGCGTCGGCGACCTCGTCGAGGGAGAGCGGAGCGGTGGGCTCGGAGACGGTGTCGACGTCGCCGAGGTCGCGGTCGAGGAGCACCTTGACGACGCGGCGCCGGCCGGCGGGAGTGACGACGACGTCCTCGAGCACGAGTCCGCTGGCCGCGAGGGCGCTGTGCAGAGGGGGGCGGATGCTTTCCGCTGTGGTCATGGCGACCCTCCCTCTCTGCAGTTTGTCGGTCGGCGGGTGAGCGCCTCCCCCACTGTAGGACAGATCGGAACGGGCTCCGAACCCGTGCGATGATGCGCGCATGAGGGAGGGAGCGCGCCCCGGCGTCGCGCGGCGCACCCTCCTCGCAGGGGTGCTGGCGGGGGTCCTGCCGGCCGCCGGATGCGGCATCCGGCTCGAGGACGACGCTCCTCGCGTTCCCCTGGTCCCGGCCCGCACCCCGGTCCCCGCCGAGGCCGAGCTGGTCGCCCTGACCCGCGACACCGCGGCCCTGGCCGAGCTGGCCACGACGGTGGCCGGCGCACTCGCCGCCGACCTCGCGGCCCTGCATCGTCGCCAGCACACGGTGCTTCGCTCGACCCTGGTCTCCGACGGGGTTCCGGCCGCCGACCTCGACGCCGCCCCCACGCCCTCGGGCACCGGGTCCGCCTCGGCGTCGGCGTCGGCGGCCGCGCCTGCCGCCGGGGACGGGCGGACGGCGCTGGCGAAGGACGAGGGGGCCTCGGCCGCGACCGCCGCCACGTTCGCCGGGGTGGCGACCGACCTGCGTGCCACCATCGCGTCCCTGCACGCCCAGCGGTACGCCGCGGCGACGCTCCTCGCCGGACGCCCACCCACGGTGCCCCTCGACCCGATCACCGGGAGCCACGTGGAGGCCCTGGCCGCCTCGACGTCGGCCGCGATCTACTTCCTCGAGGTGGTCGCCGCCCGCTCCACCGGGGGCCAGCGGGCGCGCGCCGACGCCACCCTGCTCGCCCTGCACGACCTGCGCGCCGACCAGACCGGAGGAGGCGCCGTGCCCGACGACTCCCTGGGCCACCCCCTCCCCTTCGCGGTCGACGACCGCACGGCGGCGGCCCGGCTGGCGCGCACGACGCTCACCACCCTTCGGGCCTCGTACGGGCCGGAGCTCGCCCCGATCGTCGGCTCCGACGGCGGCGCCGGCCTCGCGGCCCTGACCCGCTGGCTGGGTACCGTCGAGGTCGAGGCGCACCGCTGGGGAGTGGCGCTCGAGCCGTTCCCCGGGCTCACGTGACCGGCCCGGTCCCCCTCCCCGCGGCCTGGGTGGAACAGGTGGCCGCCTACCCCGCCGACGGCGGGCCGACCGGGGCCGAGTGGCTGACGTCGGTGCCACGGCTGCTCTCGGAAGGGCTGGAACGCTGGGGGCTGACGATCGACGGCGAGCCGCGCACGGGCTACACCGCGATCGTGGTGCCGGTGCGGCGCGGGGTGCAGCGGCTGGCCCTGAAGGTGACCTGGCCGCACCCGGAGGGCCGGCACGAGGCCCTGGCCCTGCGGACCTGGGCCGGGGAGGCGGCGGTGCGCCTCGTCGCCGCCCTGCCCTCCGACGGGCTCCTGCTCCTCGAGCGGCTCGACGCCGACCAGGACCTCTCGGCGGTCTGGGTCGACGAGGCGTGCGAGGTCATCGGCGAGCTCCTCGGCCGGCTCCACGTCGCGGCGCCTCCACAGGTGGAACGGCTCGGCCCGTACCTGCAGCCGCACCTCGAGCGGATGTCGCGCCGACCCGCAGTGCCGCGACGGATCAGCCAGCGCACCGCCGGGCTCGCCCGAGAGCTGTTCTCCGACGACGTGCCGGCCCGCCTGCTGCACACCGACCTGCACTTCGAGAACGTGCTGCGCCGTCGCGACGGCGCGTGGGTCGCGATCGACCCCAAGCCGGTGGCCGGACACCCCGGCTTCGACGTCTTCCCGGTGCTGCACAACCGGGTCGACGAGCTCGGCACGGGCGCGGCGTTCCGCTGGTCGGTGCGCCACCGGGTCGAGCTCGTGGCCGAGGCCGCCGGAATCGACGTCGACGAGGCCCGCGTGTGGTCGCTGCTCCGCGCCGGGGTCGAGGTGAGCTGGACGAGCGAGATGGGCGAGACCGAGGGCCTCTCGACCGCCATCGCCCTCACCAAGGCCCTCGACGACTGAGGCTGACCGGCCGGGGGCGGCGTGGCGCGGCATACGGTGGTCGGATGGCGAACCGGCTCGCAGGCTCCTCGAGCCCCTACCTCCTCCAGCACGCCGACAACCCGGTGGACTGGTGGGAGTGGGGCGACGACGCCTTCGAGGAGGCCCGAGCCCGTGACGTGCCGATCCTGCTGTCGGTCGGCTACGCGGCCTGCCACTGGTGCCACGTGATGGCCCACGAGAGCTTCGAGGACGACGAGGTCGCGGCCGCCGTGAACGCGTCCTTCGTCGCCGTCAAGGTCGACCGCGAGGAGCGCCCCGACGTCGACGCCGTCTACATGTCCGCGACGACCGCACTCACGGGGTCCGGCGGCTGGCCGATGACCTGCCTGCTCACCCCTGACGGCGACCCCTTCTTCGCGGGTACCTACCTGCCCAAGCCGCAGCTGCTCGCCCTGCTGTCCCAGGCCGGGGAGGTGTGGGCCACCCAGCGGGACCGGGTGCTGGAGTCGGGCTCGACGGTGGCACTGCGACTGCGCGAGCACACCGGCCCGCCCGCGCCCATCCCCCTCGGGGCCGACGCGTGCGACACCGCGGTGCGCCGGCTGCGCGCCGGTTACGACGACGCCCACGGCGGTTTCGGCGGCGCCCCGAAGTTCCCGCCGTCGATGGTCCTGGAGTTCCTGCTGCGCCACCACGCGCGCACCGGTTCGACCGACGCCCTCTCGATGGCCCGCGGCACCTGCGAGGCGATGGCTCGCGGTGGTCTGTACGACCAGCTCGGGGGCGGCTTCGCGCGGTACGCCGTCGACGCCCGGTGGGTGGTGCCTCACTTCGAGAAGATGCTCTACGACAACGCCCTGCTGCTGCGGGTCTACGCCCACCTCTGGCGCAGCACGGGGGACCCGCTGGCCCGCCGGGTGGCCGAGGAGACCGCCGACTTCCTGCTGAGCGACCTGCGCACGCAGGAGGGTGGTTTCGCCTCCGCCCTCGATGCCGACACGGTGGTCGACGGCCACTCGCACGAGGGCCTGACCTACGCCTGGTCGCCCGGGCAGCTCGCCGACGTGCTCGGCGAGGAGGACGGCGCACGCGCCGCCGCGCTGCTCGGCGTCACGGCGACCGGCACCTTCGAGGGCGGCGCCTCGACCCTGCAGCTGCCGTCCGACCCCGACGACCCGGCCTGGTGGTCGGCCACCCGCCTCCGGCTGCTGGCGGCCCGCGCCCAGCGGCCGCAGCCGAGCCGGGACGACAAGGTGGTGACCGCGTGGAACGGGTTGGCGGTCGCCGCCCTGGCGGAGACCGGCGCGCTCCTCGACCGCCCCGACCTGGTCTCCGCCGCAGAGGTCGCTGCCGGCTTCGTGCTCGACACCCACCTCGTCGACGGGCTGCTCCGACGCACCTCGCGTGGCGGGGTGGTCGGCTCGGCGCCCGCTGTGCTCGACGACCACGCCGACCTCGCCGAGGGGCTGCTGGCGCTGCACCAGGCGACGGGCACCACTCGCTGGGCCGAGGCCGCGGCCGCCCTGCTCGACCGGGCGCTCGAGCGTTTCACCGACGAGCTCGGGACCCTGCACGACACGGCCAACGACGCACCGCGGCTCTTCGTGCGCCCGGCTGCGCGCACCGACGGTGCCGAGCCCTGCGGTGCGTCCGCGCTGGGTGGCGCCCTGCTCACGCACGCGGCGCTCACCGGCTCGGCGCGGCATCGGGAGGCGGCGGCCCGGGCCGTCGACGCGTGCGGACCGGTGGCCGCGCAGGACCCGCGGTTCGCCGGCTGGGCCCTGGCGGTGGCCGAGGCGGCCCTCGCCGGACCGCTCCAGGTGGCCGTCGTGGGAGAGGGGCCGGATGCCGTGGCCCTCGCCGCCGCGGCCCGCGCCGGCACCTCGCCGGGCCTGGTCGTCGTGGCCGGGGCGCCGGATGCGCCCGGGGTGCCGCTGCTCGCCGACCGCCCGCTCGTCGCGGGACTGGCGGCCGCCTACGTCTGCCGGGGCTTCGTCTGCGAGCAGCCGACGAGTGACCCCGAGGCGCTGCGTGCCGCAGTGGGGGCTCCTGGCCCCGACGCCGGCGCGACGCACTGACGGGGGCCACGAGACCAACCGGCATGGCCCGCCCCGCCCTGGGATGCCGGGAAGCACAGAGGATGGTGACCCCGGGAGCCGTGGCTTCGTCCGTGGCCACCGCCTCCCGGCATCCGCTCAGCCCCGGCGGCCGAAGGCCGCGGCAGAGGCTGATGGGCGCGTGCTACTTGAGCACACGACGGGAGTGGGACTCCGGCCAGAGCTGTCGGGTCCCGCTGCGGTGATGATCGAGTGGTGTCCTGGCCTCGTGGGCCGGGTGCTGGTGCGGCGGTCGGATGGGTGGTCGACGTCGCCGCACCGGGTCAACGGTGGTGGGCGGTCACGGTCCGTCGGACTGGCCGTGCAGGCCTGTGGCGCGCCCCGTCGGATTCTCTTGTGCGGGTGCGGCGCGTGGCTTCGCAGCCGTGGTCCCGCTGCATGCAGACATGGGACAACCTGGGTTCTCGACGTCGAGCTCCCCTGCTGAAGCCCGGCTGAGTAGGTGCAGCGTAGCAGCGACGGGCCCCGCCGTCGGGAGACGTCAGGTCTCGTTTTCGGGGCTCGTCGGAACGGGTGCGGCGGGGCTTCTTCACCCGTGCTGCGGTCAGAGGACGAGGAGGCTGTAGGCGGGGTCGCGCTCGGCCATCAGTCGCTCCGCACGGACGGGGTCGACCCAGGCGGCAGTCGCCCAGACGTCGGCCCAGAGCAGCTCCGGGCCCACCACCGTGGCCGACCCGGACCGGGTGATGCCCCATCCGGTGCGCGGGTCCACCACGTGCGCCCCGCGGGCCGCCCCACCGGAGGTCGCGACGGCGCCTCTGCGCACCGTGACGACAGTGGCCACGGCGCCCGGACGGTGCGGGTCCTCGATGCCGACCGCCACGACGGCGCCGTCGACGACGGTCCTCGCCCGGCACCGACGACGACGTCGCCGCCCGCGCCGATGCTGTAGGCGACCTCGGGCACGACGTCGAGGTGCGCCGCGGCACCGGCCACGGCCCAGCCCTTGACCAGCCCGGTCGGGTCGAAGGCGAGCCGGCCGGCGTCGCGCCGCCGCCACGCGCGGAACAGCCCGCCGGTGCGCTCCTCGGCCTCGAGGCAGAGCTCGGTGACGTCGGCGACCCACGGGTGGGCCTCGCTCGAGCTCGTGGTGCTGCAGGCGCAGCAGGTCGCTGTCGGCGCGCCAGGTGCTGAGCACGGCGTCGACCTTGCGCAGGTGGGCGAAGACCCGGGCCACGCCCGCCTCGAGGTCTGGCCGGGTCGGCTCGACGGCGCGCACGTGGACGCTGACCGGCATCCCCATCACCTGCTCGACCCAGGCCCGACGGGCCAGTCGCGGCGGCGGCGGGGCCGCCGGCGTCACCGGGATCTCCGCCGTGATCACAGGTTGGCCTGGTCGATCGCGGACTGCAGCGAGTCGATGTAGCCCTGCGAGGTGTAGGTGGCGCCCGGAGACCATGTCGATGTTCGCGCTCTGCGGTCGACGGCCTCCGGTTCAGGATCGGCACCGCGTAGGAGTTGATCTCCTGGTCCTTGTGGTCGTTCCACGGCACCTGGGCACCTGGAGTCGGTGATCTTGCCGTTCGCGACGGTGATCTCGACCTGCACGTCGCCGAAGCGCGTCGAGACGGCGTCGCCGAGTACGTCTTGGCGCCGAGGACGAGGCGGAGCCGCTGTCCGCTCGACGAGCCGCTGCCGCTCGACGAGCCGCTGCCGGAGGAGGTGCCGCTGCCGCTGTCGCTCGACCCCGAGTCGGTCTGCGGGGCGGCCCCGGACGTCGAGCCCGTGCCGGTGTCGGTGCCCGACGCGACGATGCTCGTGGCCGCGCTCGAGCTCGTCGAGGTGTGGTAGCTGAAGAGCAGCACGAGGGCCGAGACGGTGCTGAGCAGCCAGGTGGTGATGCGTCGCATGGGGGTTCCTTGTGGCGTACGTCGGGTCGGAGATCAGTAGGCGAAGCGCTCGAGGTGCACCGCGTCGGGCCGTGCCCCGGCGTCGATCGCGGCGGTGCAGGCGGCGGTCATCCATCCGTCCGACCCGCAGACGTAGACGTCGTGGTCGGTGATGTCGGGCACGAGCTCGCGCAGCGCCTGCGCGTCGGCGAGGTGGCGTGCCTGGGCCGGCAGCCAGCTGTCGCGGTCGGGGACCCGCGGGCCCTCGACGAGAAGGTAGCGGGCGCCGCGGGCGCGGGCGAGCGCGCCGATCTCGTCGGTGAGCACGGCATCCCGCCGCGAACGCACCCGGTGCACGACGGTGACGTCGCCGGGCGCCTGGTCGAGCTCCTCGAGCAGCGCGCGCATCGGCGTGATGCCGATGCCCGACCCCATCAGCAGCACCTTGCGGTGCGCCCGGACCCCGGAGTGCAGCCGGCCGTAGGGGCCCTCGACCATCACCCGGGTGCCCGGTGCCAGCGAGGCCAGGCGCGCCGACCCGTCGCCGACGTGGGCCGCGGTGAACCGCAGGGTGCGCCCGTCGGGGGCCGCGGAGATCGAGTAGGGGTTGCCGCGGCTCCAGCCGGGGCCGTCGAGGAAGCGCCACTGGAAGAACTGGCCGGCGCGCACCGGCATCCGGCGCACTCCCCTGCCGCCGACGGTCACCGTCGTCACGCCGGGGCCCTCGGCCCGCACGTCGAGCACGCGCAGCGGCGCGCTGAACGAGCGCCACGCGGGCAGCCCGACCCGGAAGACGAGCACGGCACCGGCGCACACGGCGTACAGGCCCCACCAGAACACGGTCGCGGTCGTCGACGACAGGAAGTCGGTGCCGGTCCACAGCTGGTGCGGCAGGGCCAGGCCCGCGCCGAGGTAGGCGTAGAGGTGGATGAGGTGCCACGACTCGTAGCGCAGCCTGCGGCGGGCCTTCTTCACCGAGGTCACGACGACCATGACCAGGGCGGCGGTGCCGGCGACGGCGAGCAGCATGCCGGGGTAGTTGACGACGAAGTCGACGATGGTGCCCCACAGCCCCAGGCTCGACCCCGCCGCGTAGCCGAGCGTGATCAGCACGATGTGCGCCAGCATCAGGTTGAACGACGTGAAGCCGACGAGGCGGTGGGTGCGGGCGAGCTCGTCCTGGCCCCAGGCCTGCTCGACCCACGGCACGCGCGCCATGAGGAAGACCTGGATGAGCAGCAGCGCGGACGCGACCAGGCCGGTGAGCCGGCCCGTCGACATGAGCGCGTCCGTGACCGACGTGAGCTGCTGGACGCCGCCGCCCTTGACCCACAGGGCGGTCACCACGAGCAGCACCAGCCAGCCCGCCGCGACGCTGGCGTCGCGCCACCACCGCGGCACCTGGCCGCGACGTCGGACCGGCTGCGGCGCGGCGGCCTCGGTGACGGTCACGGCCGGCGCGAGGCGCACCGGGCCGCCCGTCGCGAAGGATCGAAGGCCCCCGGCCGAGGTCTCACTGCTCGTCGTCATGGGGTAGACGCTCGGGCAGGTTCCTGTGTGCGACCTGTGGCCGGTATCGGTGTGGGCCGTGAGCGTTGTGGAAACGTTTGCGCAGATCGGCAAGAATGCCGCCCGTGAGAGCCCCGGCGCCGCCGCCCTCGTTCCCCGTGCCGGAGGGCCTCGGCAGCGAGCGCGAGGTCATGCTCCGTGCCCGGGTCGAGCGCTGGTGGCCGGACCTGCTCGGCGGCCTCACCGCCGTGTACGGAGCCGAGCGGGCGCCGGTACTCGGTGCCGACCTCGTCGAGCTCGCGGCCGCGGCGTTCAGCGTGCGCTCGGACCGGCTGCACCTGCGCGACCTGCAGCGGATGCTGCGTCCCGACTGGCTCCAGGACCCGGGTGTCGTCGGGTACGCGGCCTACACCGAGCGGTTCGCCGGCGACCTGCGCGGCGTGGCCGACCACCTGCCCTACCTCGACGAGCTGGGCGTGCGCTACCTGCACCTGATGCCGCTGCTCCGGCCGCGCGACGGGGACAACGACGGCGGGTACGCCGTGGCGGACTACCGCTCGGTGCGTCCCGACCTCGGCACCATGGACGACCTCGAGGAGCTGGCCGGGCGGCTGCACGAGAGCGACATCAGCCTCGTGCTCGACCTCGTGCTCAACCACGTGGCGCGCGAGCACGACTGGGCGCGACGGGCCCGGGCGGGCGAGGCGCCGTACCGCGACTACTTCCACGTCTTCCCCGACCGGGTCGGCCCCGACTCGTACGAGCGCACCCTGCCCGAGGTGTTCCCCGACTTCGCCCCCGGCAACTTCACCTGGGACGACGACCTGCAGGGCTGGGTCTGGACGACGTTCAACGAGTTCCAGTGGGACGTCAACTGGGCCAACCCGGCGGTGCTGCGCGAGTACGCCGCGATCATCCTCGAGCTGGCCAACCGCGGGGTCGACGTGCTGCGGCTCGACGCCATCGCCTTCATGTGGAAGCGGCTCGGCACCGACTGCCAGGGCGAGCCCGAGGTGCACGCCATCACCCAGGCGCTCCGGGCGCTCACCCGGATCGCCTGCCCGAGCGTGGCGTTCCTCGCCGAGGCGATCGTGGCACCCAGCAAGCTCGTGGCCTACCTCGGGGCCGGCCCGTACACCGGCAAGGTGAGCGACCTCGCCTACCACAACGGGCTCATGGTCCAGATCTGGTCGATGCTCGCGGCGCGTGACGTGCGGCTCGCCGCGCGGGCCCTGTCCACGCTGCCGCCCAAGCCGCCGACCGCTACCTGGCTCACGTACCTGCGCTGCCACGACGACATCGGCTGGGCGATCATGGACGAGGATGCCGCGGCCGTCGGTGCGAGCGGGCACGGGCACCGCCGCTTCCTGGCCCACTGGTACGCCGGGGACTTCGCCGGCTCGCCCGCCCGCGGCCTGGTCTTCCAGTACAACCCCGACACCGACGACCGACGCACGAGTGGCAGCGCGGCATCCCTGATCGGCCTGGAGTCGGCCCGGTCACCGGAGGAGGTCGACCGGGCGGCGGCGGCCCTGCGACTCGCCCACGCCCTCGTACTCGGGTGGGGCGGCATCCCGGTGATCTGGAGCGGTGACGAGCTCGGCCAGCCCAACGACCCGGACTGGGCCTCGGAGCCCGGGCACGAGGACGACAACCGGTGGGCCCACCGGCAGCGCCTGGACTGGGCGCGCGCCGAGCAGCGGCACGACAGGAGCACGGTGGCCGGACGGGTGTTCGGCGACCTCGTTGCGCTGGTGGCCGCGCGCGGGCGGCTGGTGCACCTGCACGGGTCGGTGGAGAGCACGGTGGGCCCGGTCGACGACCCGGGAGTGCTGGTGACGGTGCGCGAGCACCCCGTGGGGCGCTTCGTCGGCGTGCACAACGTCACCCCGGAGCACCGGCCCTGGCCCGGCTGGCGGGCGGGCGAGCTCGGCGTCGCGCAGGCGCGGGACGAGATCACCGGCGAGGCCCTGCCATGGGGCGACGACGGCAACGTCTGGCTGCCGCCCTACGCCGTGCTCTGGCTCACCACCGACCGCCGCCACCATCCCGCGAACGTGGGTGAAGAACGTCGTCCTGACGGCGATCTTCACCCACGTTCGCGGGCCTGTGGATGACGCAGGCGCCGATCTTCCGCTTCCAGCGATCCTCGGGGGATGCATGAGGAGCCGAGACCCACACGACGGGAGCGTCGCGGCGCCGCCGTCGCGCAGGCTGCCGAGTTCGACGGGGTACTGACGCTGCGGCGGCTCGGGAGGCTCGGGTACGACCACGCGGCCGTCAGTCGTGAGGTCGTCAACGAGCGGTGGACCCGCATCGGGACGCACACCGTCGCCCTGCACACCGGTGACGTGTGCCCGGCTGCCCTTCGCTGGCGCGCCGTGTGGGAGGTCGCCGAGGGCGTCGCCCTCGTTGACGGAGTCTCCGCGCTCCAGGCCGCAGGGCTCACGGGGTACACCGATGACGTGGTCCACGTGTCCGTGCCGCGTGGTGCGCAGTGCCCGCGGGTCGCCGGCGTCCGCATCCACCGGGTCAGCCGCCGACCCGGCGAGGGCGCCGTCGGTGGTCTGCCGCGCACGCGGGTCGAGGTCGCCGCACTGCGGGGTGCGGCCTGGGCGACGAGCGACCGTCAGGCAGCGCTCGTCCTGTGCATGGCGGTGCAGCAGCGCCTGACGACCGGTGCACGGCTGCTGTCGGCGCTCCCGGTCGTGCGAAACCGGGGGCGGCGACCGTTCGTGCGGCGGGTGCTGCGCGACATCGCCGACGGCGCCCAGTCCCTCGGTGAGCTGGACTTCGCCGCGATGTGCCGCAGGCACGGCGTGCCCCCACCCGACCGCCAGGTGCTCCGCCGCACGGCCCGCGGCCGCGTCTACCTCGATGCCCGGTGGGACCGAAGCCGGCTCGTCGTCGAGGTCGACGGCGCCGGCCACCGGGTCGGGCTGGCCGTCACCGACGACAACCTCCGCCAGAACGAGGTCTCGCTCGGCCGCGACCTCGTCCTGCGCATCGACCTCGTCGGTCTCCGAGTGCACGAGCCGGAGTTCATGCGGCAGGTGTGTCGAGGCCTCATCGACGGCGAACGTGGGTGAGAACCGTCGTCCTGACGACGATCTTCACCCACGTTCGGGCGGGGCGGGGAGGGGAGCGGGGACGAGGGTCACCACCAGCCGAGGAGGTCGCCGCCGATCCGCACGATGAAGGCGCCCACCACGACGATGAAGACCAGGCGCACGAACCGGTTGCCGCGCGACACGGCGGTGCGGGCCCCCACGTAGCCCCCCACGATGTTGGCCACGGCCATGACGACCCCGACCCGCCAGACGATGTGCCCACCGGGGGCGAAGACGGTGATCGCCCCGAGGTTCGTCGCGAGGTTGGCGATCTTGGCCTTGGCACTCGCCTCGAGGAACGAGTAGCCCATCAGCCCGACCAGCGTGAGCACGAAGAACGAGCCGGTGCCCGGCCCGAGCGCACCGTCGTAGATGCCGATGACGAACCCGATCAGCATCGCGACGACGGTGTGCCGGTGCCCCGACCAGCGCAGCACCGTCGTCTCGCCCAGCTCGGGCCGCAACAGCGTGTAGGCCCCCACGGCGATCAGCATGACCAGGATGATCGGGTTGAACGCGGCCTTCGGGATGTGCAGACCGATGAGGGCCCCCAGCACGGCGCCGACGTAGGCCACGGCCGCCATGGGGAGGGCGGTGCGCAGGTCGGGTCGCACCCGCTTGTAGTAGGTGCCCGCGGCGGTGGCGGTGCCCCAGACCGAGGCGAACTTGTTCGTCGCGAGCACCTGCGCGGGTGCGGCGCCCGGCATCCCGATCAACAGTGCCGGGAGCTGGATGAGCCCTCCCCCGCCGACCACGGCGTCGACCCACCCGGCGAGGAAGCCTGCGACGCCGAGCAGGACGACGACACCGGTGCCCGGGTCGGTCACGAGCGGCTCAGGCCCCCGCGGACCAGGCGTCGACGAGGTCGAGCACGTCGAGCAGCTGGTGCGCGTGGCCGTCGGGGACGGCGGTCACATCGACCCGCTGCGCAGCGGGGATGTCCGAGTGCGGGATCCAGATCGCGCGCATGCCCACCTGCTGCGGCCCGTGCACGTCCTCGAACACGCGGTCGCCGACGTAGACAGCGCGCCGCGGCTCGACCCCGAGCTCGCGGCAGATGGCGCGGAACGCCTCCGGGTGCGGCTTCACGTGGTCGATCTCGCTCGAGTAGAGGTCGGCGTCGAGCAGGTCGAGCACTCCGTCGCGCTCGAAGATGCCGCGGTGGTAGTCGCGGGTCCAGATCGTGTTCGACAGCACGCCGACCTTGATTCCCCTGTCGTGCAACCCTTCCCACAGCGGGCGCACCTGCGGGTCGGTGAAGGTGTGCGGCTCCCAGAACCCGCGGTAGGCCGCGAGCGCGAGGAGGTGGCGGTCGTGGGCGGCGTCGACCCCCGCGTCGACGAGGATGTCGGCCAGGGCAGCCGACGTGTGCTCGTCACGGCCGCGCCGCCAGGCGGCCGTCTCGGCCTCGAGGATGCGGTCGGCCAGGCGGTGCGCCTCCTCGAGGTCCTCCTCCGGCACGTCCGG
Organism: uncultured Actinomycetota bacterium; assembly: GCA_963707895.1. GTDB lineage: Bacteria > Actinomycetota > Actinomycetes > Actinomycetales > Dermatophilaceae > Fodinibacter. The sequence goes on from CAVPRS010000006.1 coordinate 46,157, forward strand.
CGAGTCGACCGGGATGCCGTGCACCTCGCGCGCGAAGACGCGCCACTGCTCGGGCAGGTCGACCTGGTGCCACGGCGTCAGCGTGCCGCCCCAGTCGAAGACGACCGCCTCGACCGGCTGGCTCACGCCCGGCCGATCTCGGCGAGGATCTCGCTGACCGCCGACTCGACGGCCACGTCGCGCCGCTCGCCGGAGCGCCGGTCCTTGACCTCGATGGTGCCGTCGGCCAGCCCGCGACCGACGACGACGATGGTCGGCACCCCGACCAGCTCGGCATCCTTGAACTTCACACCCGGGCTCGCCTGACGACGGTCGTCGAGCAGCACCTGCACGCCCTGCACCTCGAGCGCGCGGGTGAGCTCCTCGCCGTACGTCGCGACGGCCTCGTCCTTGCCGGTGACGACCACGTGCACGTCGGCCGGGGCGAGCGCGCGCGGCCAGACCAGCCCGAGCTCGTCGTGGTTCCCCTCGGCGACGCACGCGACGGCTCGCGATACCCCGACGCCGTAGGAGCCCATCGTGACGGTACGCAGCTTGCCGTTCTCGTCGAGCACCTTGAGGTCGAGCGCCTCGGCGTACTTGGTGCCGAGCTGGAAGATGTGGCCCATCTCGATGCCGCGAGCCGACTCCAGGCCGTGCCCGCACGAGGGGCAGGCGTCACCGTCGCGCACCTCGGCGGCCTCGATGGTGCCGTCGGCGGTGAAGTCGCGGCCTGCCACGAGGTCGATGACGTGGCGCCCGGCCTCGTCGGCCCCGGTCACCCACGCCGTGCCCTCGCTGACCCGCGGGTCGAGCAGGTAGCGGATGCCGGACGCCTTCTCGGCGCCGAGCACCCCCGGGCCGATGTAGCCCTTGGCCAGGGTCGGGTGGCGCGCGAAGTCCTTCTCGTCGAAGGCCTCCACCGTCGCCGGCTCGACCTGCGCCCCGAGCCGCTTCTCGTCGACCTCGCGGTCGCCGGGCAGGCCGATGGCGAGCGGCTCGCGGGTGCCGTCGGGGTGCACGAGCACCACGATGACGTTCTTGAGCGTGTCCGACGCGGCCCAGGCCCGCCCGTCGGAGCGGGGGAACGCCGACTCCAGGTGCGCGACGAGGGTGTCGATCGTGGGGGTGTCGGGGGTGTCCTCGACGTGGGCCGCGGGCACGGCGGACGCGTCGACGGCATCCGGCACCGGGACGCGCACGGCCTCGACGTTGGCGGCGTAGCCGCAGTTGGTGCAGCGGACGTAGGTGTCCTCGCCGTTCTCGGCGGTCGCGAGGAACTCCTCGGACTTCGAGCCGCCCATCGCCCCGGCCATCGCCTGGACGATGACGTAGTGGAAGCCGAGCCGGTCGAAGATGCGCACGTAGGCGTCGCGGTGCAGCTGGTAGCTCTTGTCGAGCCCCGCCTCGTCGATGTCGAACGAGTAGCTGTCCTTCATGACGAACTCGCGCCCGCGCAGCACGCCGGCGCGCGGACGCGCCTCGTCGCGGTACTTGATCTGGATCTGGTAGAGCGCGAGCGGCAGGTCCTTGTAGGAGCTGAACATGTCCTTGACCGCGAGGGTGAACATCTCCTCGTGGGTCGGCCCGAGCAGGTAGTCGTTGCCCTTGCGGTCCTTGAGCCGGAAGACGTTGTCGCCGTACTCCTCCCACCGCCCGCTCGCCTCGTAGGGCTCGCGCGGCAGCAGCGCGGGGAAGAGCAGCTCCTGGGCGCCGATGGCGTCCATCTCCTCGCGGACGATGGCCTCGACCCGGCGCAGCACCTTCAGGCCGAGCGGCAGCCAGGTGTAGATGCCGGGGCTGACCCGGCGGATGTAGCCGGCGCGCACGAGCAGCTGGTGGCTCGGGACCTCGGCGTCCGCCGGGTTCTCGCGAAGGGTTCGCAGGAACAGGGACGACATGCGCATGGCCACGGAGAGCTCCTGGGGATGGTCGGACAACCCGCCAAGGATAACGACGTGGCGGGATGCCGTTCACTCGCCGTCGGCGTCAGGCCGGCGGCGCCGCTGGTGAGCTGGATGTAGCGGGCCCGGACCCCGTTGTCCTCGAAGCCGAGCCGGAGGTACAGCTCGTGCGCCGGGTTGTCGACGTTCACGGCGAGCCAGGCCTGGTCACAGCCGGCCTTGACGAGCGCCCGCAGCGACCTGGCCGACGAGGTGCGCGCCCAGGCCCCGGCCGCGCCACGCAGGCACCACCCCGACCTGGTCGATCCAGTCCTCGGTGATCGTCACGAAGCCCACCGGGTACCCGCCCGCGTCGAGTGCGACCCGGGACGCCCCCGCGCGGAAGCCGTCGTCCTCGGACACCTCTCCGACCCACTCGTCACGCGGAGGGTCCGGGAAGCCCGGACGATCGGCGAAGGACAGCCGGTAGGCCGTGAAGAACAGGCCGGCGGTCTCGTCGTCCCAGCGCGCGACGGTCAGGCCCTCGGGCCGCTTGATCCTGGGGATCTCGTCGAGTGGGTGGCGCATGACGTGCTCGGCGAAGGTGCGCTGCAGTCCGAGCGAGGCGTACAGCGCGTCGGACTCGGGCGACGTGGTCTCGGCCACGACGCGCAGCGGGGAGCCGCCGGAGTGCTCACGGGCCCACTGAGCGAGCTCCTCCCCTAGCCCCTGCCAGCGCGTGGACGGGTGCACGAGACCGGTCGCCGTGCGGTGTCCGGCGGCGTCGACGAAGACGGCGGCAGCGGCCACGATGTCGCCCGTCGCGTCGCGACCGGCGATGCCCGCTGCCGGACAGGAAGAGCCTGCGGATCATCTGCTCGTGGGCGAGCTGCGGCAGCCCGCCGTCGGCCGCGAGGCACCGGCGCGCGAGGTGGCGCAGGCGAGTCGACGTCGTCCACGGTGATCGGCTGCCAGGCCAGGGTCGGCATGTCGGCGCCTCAGCGACCGGCTGCGCGCAGTGCGGTGCGGATCAGTGGGATCTGGAGTGGCAGCCGGGCCACGCTCGCGGCGAACGACGCCCGCGAAGCAGGGTCGCCCTTGCGGTCGGCTCGGCGGCCCTGGTCGATGCTCATCTGGACGTTCGCAGGGAAGACCGCGAGGAGCAGCGCCGCCGATGCGAGGCCTGCGGGCTTGCGCGTGGCCGGAACGAGAAGCCCTGCCGCACAGAGCAGCTCGGCCACCCCGGAGACGTAGACGAGCGCGCGACGGTTGGGCAGGACGTGCGGCACGATGCCCTCGTAGACCTGCGGCCGCACCAGGTGCACGACGCCGGAGGTGGCCAGCAGGGCGGCCAGCCCGGCGACGTCCCGGGTGAGCTGCTCGGACGAGGTGGCCATGCCTCATCCAACCATCCGGTCAGAGCAGCACGGTCGCGAAGTCTCCCACCTCACGAAAACCGAGGCGGTCGTACGTCGCACGCGCCGAGGTGTTGTAGTCGTTGACGTAGAGGGTCACGAGCGGCGCCGGCCCGACCATCACCTGCTCGACGACGCTCGCCAGCATCGGCACGGCGAGGCCACGACCACGCAGCTCGGGCGACAGCCAGACCCCCTGGAGCTGGGCGCAGCCCAGGGCCAGGCTGCCGATGTCGGTCTTGAAGATCACCCGACCGTCCTCGACGACGACGAAGGTGTGTCCCCGGGCGGCCAAGGACGCCAGCGAGGCCCGGTAGCCGCGGTCGCTGCCGCGGTAGGGCGGGTAGCCGATCTCGGCCGTGAACATGTGCTCGGCGGCCGGGAGCACGAGCTCGACCTCGTCGAGGCGGGCCGGGCGCACCCGCGGGTCGAGCTCGACCCCGAGCGTCGAGGGCAGCCGGTCGGCGACGAGGAGCGGCTGGCGGTCACGCACCGCCCGGGCCGGCCCCCACTGCGGCTCGAGGTGCTGCCACAGGCCCTCGACCTCGTCACGGGGCCCGAAGACCGACGCGCAGCGACCCCTCCACCGACGTACGCGGTCGGCGAAGGCCGCCCGGCTCTCCTCGGTGGTTCCGACCGGCACGACGTTGGCGCTGGCCCAGCACAGGGCCGTGAGCTCGCCCTCGACGCGGTGCCCCAGCACGCTGCCGAGCGAGCCCGTGCGAGCCCCCTCGAGGACCCGGGCGGCGACGAAGACACCACGGGGCAGGTCGCGTGCGCACACGTCGAGGGCGTCGTCACGGTCGGCGAGCGACAGTGGACGAACCGGCGAGCGGGTGCGCAGCACGACCTCAGCCTAGGGCGCGGGCCACCCCATGTGTCCCTGAACTCCGTCCCGCGACACGGGGGCCGGTCCCGGTCAGGCGGGCACCACCTCGGGGGTGCGCACCACGGCATCCGTCACCGTGGCCTGGAGCGCCCGCGGGCGCCACCGTCGGACGACCTCGCCGAGGGCCCACCCCAGCGGCGCGCAGGAGGCCACCATCAAGGTCAGACCCACCACCTGGGTCGGTGGCAGAGGGCGGTTCGTTGCCAGCGAGGACGACGAGCGGCACCATCGCCACCACCACGCCGACTGCCCGCACCACGGGTCGACAGCGCAGCACCATGGCCATGCCCGCGACCGTCGGGACGAGCAGGCTGCCCGGGCCGGCGAAGAGCACCAAGGCCGGCAGGGCGGCCAGACGCCACCACCTCGAGCGCCCCGAGATGCGGGCGGCGCGAACCAGGCCCACGCACGCTCCGCCGACGGTCGCCACCCCGAGGATGCCCAGCGTGCCTGCCCACGAGAACTGCGGGTCGTCGCTGAGGAGCCGCATGAACAGTCGCGCCACGACTCCCCAGCCGGCGCCGGCGAGGGCCCCGACGGCCAGCCCGCGGACCATCACCACACCACCGGCAGGCAGGCCAGCCGCGCGCCGGCAGTCCCCGTGTGATGGTCGGTGGCCGCCGCGTGGATGACGACCGAGCGCGTCCCGGGGAGCGGCACGAACGGCACGGATGCCGTGGCTCGGCCGGCCCCGTCGTCGACGGTGAAGTCGAGCCAGATCTCGGTGAGCTCGGAGACCCGCGGGGGCACCACGCCCGCGAGCACGTCGGTGTTGTAGTGGCCCAGGGCTGCGGCCGGCTGGCCGACCAGGCATGGGCCTGCGTGCAGGTGTGCCCCGAAGGTCTGGCCCTCGGCACCCTCGATGCCGCGCACCCGTAGCACGGTCCGCGAGCCCCCGTGCGGCAGGAGGCTGATCCGCACGGCCGCGGACGACGCGTCGAACGGACCCGCCGCCGTCGGGTCGAGATCCGACAGCGGCCCCGACGACCGGACGATCGGGGCACCGCCATGGCCACCATGCCCGTCGTGGAAGCGGAAGCCGGGATGTGCGTGCACCGCCCCGTGGGCGCGGGGCGCCTCGGGCAGGTCGGCGCCGGGGCCTGTTCCCGTGAAGCCCGCGATTGCGACAATGGCCGGTAGCGCGAGGAGGCGACGGGTGGTGTGTGACATGGCGTTCCTTTCGGTCGGGCCCGCCGATCGGCAGACATTAGGGAGACGACCGACGCGCCGCCGCCGGGTGACCTGCCGGGCAGGAACGGCCTCGACGAGGATCCGGTGAGATTCCGTCAGGTTCGCGTGTCACCCGACCGGCCGTCCCGCGCGTCCGTCACGGTGATGGAGGTTGTGGCGAGCCGGGATGACCTGGTCGACGTCGCGGGGCCGGAACCCGTGGACGTGGCGGGGCTCTTCGATGCTGAGGCGGCGTCGTTGACCCGGCTCGCCCGCTTCTACGTCGACGACAAGACCGCCGCCGAGGACCTCGTGCAGGAGGCCTTCATCCGCTTCGCCCGCCACCACGGCCGGCTCCGCGAGCGCGACCGCGCCGCGGCCTACCTGCGCTCGATCGTGATCAACCTGGCCCGCGACCACAACCGGCGCGGCTTCGTGTCCTGGCGGCACCGGCCCCCGGCCCAGCCCGACGCCCCCTCGGCGGCGGAGACCGCCGAGGAGCGGGCCGAGCGGGCGGCGGTGGTCGCCGCCCTCAAGGCGCTCCCCCGGCGCCAGCGCGACTGCGTCACGCTGCGCTACTACTACGACATGCCCGTCGCGCAGATCGCGGCGACCCTCGGCCTGTCGGTGAACACCGTCAAGACCCACCTCCAACGTGGGCTCGACGCACTCGGCACGACCCTGGAGGCAGACCGATGACCCACCTCGAGGACCGGATCAGCCGAGCACTGACCTCGTCGCGCAGCACGCCATCCCCCGACCTGTTCGAGCGCGTGCTCGACAGCATCGACGCTGACCGCCGTCGCCGCCGCACCGCCCTCCTCGTCGCGGCGGCCGGTGTCGCCGTCGTGGCGACCGTCACCGTCGCCGTCCTGACCCTCACCCCCCGCACGAACGGAGCCCTCGCCATGCCCTGGTGGATCCTCGAAGTCGGCACGACGCTGGTCCTCGTCGCGATCGCGTTGTGGCTGGGGCCGTTCATCAAACGGTTCGGTCGTGCCTACGCCGCCGACGTCTTCCACGACAACCCGCTCACGGGCAAGAGCTACATCGTGCTGACCGACATCGTCTACTACCTGATCTTCACGGCGTACATCCTGTTCGGAGCACACTTCGCGCCCCAGAAGGAGTGGCTCAACATGGTGTCGGGGGTGGTCACCGCCGAGCAGCTGACCTTCGAGGTGGAGCGGATCGCCGGCATCCTGCTCATCATCGGGCTCCTGCACGGGCTCAACATCGTGCTCATGCCGGTGCTCGGGCGGCTCTTCTCGCTCAACCGACGGCTCCCGGCCGACCAGCGCGACCCGGACCCCCTCCGCTACCCGTGAGCACCGGCGCCGTGAGGTCCGCGTTGTCGAGCACCCACGTCGCCCGGGCGGCCGGGTCGACCTCCGCGAGGTAGAGCCGCTGCCCGCCGACGTAGCGGGCGTTCACCTCGGATGCCGGGCGGCGGCCAGCTCGGCGAGCACAGGGCCCGGCGAGCGGACGGTGGTGGCGGGACGAAGGCGTCGAGGCGACCGGACGACATCGGCGGTCGGGTGGACGGAGGGGGTCAGCCGACGGTGACCGAAGGGGCGCCGGCCGACTCGTCGTCCATCGGCTCGCCCATCTCCTCGGCGATGCGCATGGCCTCCTCGATGAGGGTCTCGACGATCATGTTCTCGGGGACGGTCTTGATGACCTCACCCCTGACGAAGATCTGGCCCTTGCCGTTGCCGGAGGCGACCCCGAGGTCGGCCTCGCGGGCCTCTCCCGGCCCGTTGACGACGCAGCCCATGACGGCCACGCGCAGGGGCACGGTCATGCCCTCGAGGCCGGCGGTGACCTCGTCGGCGAGCTTGTAGACGTCGACCTGGGCGCGGCCGCACGACGGGCACGAGACGATCTCGAGCTTGCGCGGGCGCAGGTTGAGCGACTGCAGGATCTGGATGCCGACCTTGACCTCCTCGACCGGCGGGGCCGAGAGCGAGACTCGGATCGTGTCGCCGATGCCCTGGGACAGGAGGGCCCCGAAGGCGGTGGCCGACTTGATGGTGCCCTGGAACGCGGGGCCGGCCTCGGTGACCCCGAGGTGCAGCGGCCAGTCGCCGCGCTCGGCGAGCAGCTGGTAGGCCTTGATCATCACGACCGGGTCGTTGTGCTTGACCGAGATCTTGAAGTCGTGGAAGTCGTGCTCCTCGAACAGGCCGGCCTCCCAGACGGCCGACTCGACGAGGGCCTCGGCGGTCGGCTTGCCGTACTTCTCGAGGATCCGCTTGTCGAGCGAGCCCGCGTTGACGCCGATCCGGATCGAGACGCCGGCCTCCTTGGCGCGCTTGGCGATCTCACCCACCTGGTCGTCGAACTGGCGGATGTTGCCCGGGTTGACCCGCACGGCCGCGCAGCCGGCGTCGATCGCCGCGTAGACGTACTTGGGCTGGAAGTGGATGTCGGCGATCACCGGGATCTGCGACTTGCGGGCGATCGCGGGCAGCGCCTCGGCGTCGTCCTGGGTCGGGCAGGCCACCCGCACGATGTCGCAGCCGGATGCCGTGAGCTCGGCGATCTGCTGGAGCGTCGCGTTGATGTCGGTCGTGGGGGTCGTGGTCATCGACTGCACCGAGACCGGCGCGTCGCCCCCGACCTCGACCTTGCCCACCTTGATCTTCCGGCTCACCCGGCGGGGGGCGACGACGGGCGGGGGCAGCGGCGGCATACCGAGGGAGACGGACATGGAACCAAGCGTACGTGGGCGCGCTCGAAGCGCCATGATCGAGCCCGTGCAGACCCGTGACGACCTCGACCGCGCCCTCGCCGACGACGCGGAGGCCACACGCCTGCGCACCCAGCTCGGCGGGCTGCGCCGTGAGGCGGACTCCGCCCGCGTCGACCTCGAGGCCATGCGCGAGCGACACCGGGTCGAGGCCGAGGACGTCGAGCGGCTCGAGGGGTTCGGCCTGACCGCGGTGCTGTCCGCCGTGCGTGGCACGCGGACGGGGGCGCTCGACCGCGAGCGGGCCGAGGAGGTCGCCGCCCGGTATGCACTGCAGACCGCGACGGCACGGCTCCAGGCCGTTGAAGGCCGGCGCGAGGACGTCGAGCGCCGCCTGGCGCAGCTCGGCGACACCGAGGCCCGGCGAGAGGCCGCCAGCCAGGCCCACGCCACCGCGCTGCGCGCCTCGGGTGGGCCCTCGGCCGCGGGGCTCGAGGCCGTGCTCGACGAGCTGGCTGCCGTGCAGGCGCAGGTGGCCGAGCTCGCCGAGGCGCAGGAGGCCGGCATCCGGGCCGTCACCGCGCTCACGCTCGCCCGCAACGAGCTGGGTTCGGCGGACTCGTGGTCGGCCTACGACACGTGGTTCGGCGGAGGCCTCATCTCGTCGTCGATCAAGCACGACCGGATCGACGACGCCGGCCGCCGGATCGCGCAGGCCCAGGAGGCGCTGGTCGACCTCGCCCGCGAGCTCGGCGACGTGCAGGACGTGGCCGGGCTGCGAGCCGACCTGGGCATCTCCCCCACGACCCGCACCTTCGACGTGTGGTTCGACAACCTCTTCAGCGACCTGTCGGTGCGCGCGAGCATCCAGGACAGCTCGTTGCAGGTCGACCGGGCCGTCACCGCCGTGAACGAGGCCAACCGCCGGATGGCGCTGCGCGGCGCGGCCCTCGAGCAGCAGCAGGCCGAGCTGCGGGCTCGCCGCGACGCGCTGCTGACCGGCTGAGGGCGGCTCAGCCGCCGAGGTTGACCGGCTTGACGACGTCGGCGTAGATGAGCAGCAACGAGGCCCCGAGCAGCACCATCGACACCGTGTAGGCGATGGGCAACGCCTTCGCGACGTCGACGTAGCCCGGGTCGGGTCGGCCGCGCAGCTTGGCGATCTGCCGCTTGAGCCCCTCCCAGAGGGCCCCGGCCACGTGGCCACCGTCGAGCGGCAGCAGCGGGATGAGGTTGAACAGGAAGAGCATGAAGTTCAAGGCGGCGAGCAGCCCGACCAGGAACCAGACCTTGTCGGCGGCCGAGTCACCCACGAGGGAGTCGTACTTGCCGGTGCTGGCCTCGCCGGCGACCCGGCCGACCCCGACCACGGACATCGGGCTGTCGACCTCGCGCTCGGCGCCGCCGAACGCGGCCTGCCACACGCCCACCATCCGCTCGGGCACGTGGACCAGGGCCTGTGCGGTGCCGCTCACGTAGCTCCACAGCATCCCCGGCACCGCGGTGACCGGCTGCGCCACGTAGGCCACCGGGGGCGAGGACCGGACGCCGAGGAAGCCGGCCTCGGTGGTGCGGGTGGTGCCGTCGGGGTCGGTGACGGGCACCCCGTCGGCGTCGAGCACCGGTACGACGTTGCGGATCGGGGTCGCGGTGACGGTGAGCTGCTTCCCGTCGCGCTCGAGCACGATCTGCACCGGCTCGTCGACCCGGGGGCGGATCAGCTCGCCGACGTCCTGGGTGTCGGCGACGGGCTGGCCGGCGATCGAGACGATGCGGTCACCCGGCTGCACCCCCGCGAGCAGCGCCGGCGTCTTCGGCTGGTCGGTGCACGTGGTCGCGTCGCCCGCCTCGGTGACCGGGACGACGCACCGCGAGACCGACGCCACGACGGCACCCGGCTGGGCGGTGGCCACGCCGTGGACGGTCACCACGAAGGTGAGCAGCACGACGCCGATGAGGAGGTTCATGAGGGGGCCGCCCATCATGACGAGCACCTTCTTGGGCACCGAGAGCCGGTAGAACACGCGGGCCTCGTCGCCAGGGCGCACCTCTTCCAGGCTCGCCGCGCGGGCCTCGTCGACGAGCTGGCTGAACCGGCCGGTGCTCGACACCCGCACCGTGCCGGGCCGGTCACCCGGCCGCGGCGGGAACATGCCGATCATCCGGATGTAGCCGCCCAGCGGCACCACCTTGACGCCGTACTCGGTCTCACCGCGACGGCGCGACCACAGGGTGGGGCCGAAGCCGACCATGTACTGGGTCACCCGCACGCCGAACCGCTTGGCCGGCAGGAGGTGACCGACCTCGTGCAACGCGATCGACGCAGCCACACCGGTGGCCATGAAGAGCACACCGAGGACGAACGCGAGCGTGGACATGGGGTCTAGGGTACGTCGCCGTTCTGGGACAACCGTTCGGACCACGATGACGTGCCCGCAGGGATTAGGTGACCGCGCGCCCTCAGGCCCCCGTCGCGACCAACCGCTCGGCCTCGGCCCGGGCCCACGCGTCCGCCCCGAGCACGCCGGCCAGGCTGGTCGCGTCGCCCTCGTGGCCCGCATGGGCCTCGACCACGCGCGCCACGGTGTCGACGATGTCGGTGAAGGCGATCGTGCCGTCGTGGAACGCGTCGACACAGACCTCGTTGGCGGCGTTGTAGACCGCGGGGAAGGTGCCGCCGGCGGCTCCGACCTGGCGGGCCAGGCGCACCGCCGGGAAGGCCTCGTCGTCGAGCGGGTGGAACTCCCACGTCTGCGCCGTGGTCCAGTCGCAGGGCACGTCGACGTCCTCGAGCCGCTCGGGCCAGGACAGACCGAGCGCGATCGGCACGAGCATCCGCGGCGGGCCGAGCTGCGCGATCGTCGAGCCGTCGTGGAACTCGACCATCGAGTGGATCTGCTGCTGCGGGTGCACCACGACGTCGATCCGGTCGAACGGGATGTCGAAGAGCAGGTGCGCCTCGATCACCTCGAGCCCCTTGTTGACCAGGGTCGCCGAGTTGGTCGTGATGACCCGGCCCATCGCGAAGTTGGGGTGCGCCAGCGCCTGCTGCGGGGTCACGTCGGCGAGCTCGGCCCGGGTGCGCCCGCGGAACGGGCCACCGCTGGCCGTCACGACCAGGCGCCGGACCTCCGAGCCGCGTCCACCACGCAGGCTCTGTGCGATGGCGCTGTGCTCCGAGTCGACCGGTACCAGCTGGTCGGGCCCGGCCGCGGCCTTGACCAACGAGCCGCCGATGATGAGCGACTCCTTGTTGGCGAGCGCGAGCACCGAGCCGGCCGCGAGCGCGGCCAGGGTCGGGCGCAGCCCGATCGAGCCGGTGACCCCGTTGAGCACGACGTCGGCCCCGCACCCGGCGGCGACCGTCGCGGCGTCCTCACCCACCACCACCTCCGGCGCGTATGCCGTGACGCCGGCGTCGGCGGCCGCCTGCGCCACCGCGGCCCGGACCTCCTCGGCCGAACCGCGGGCGGCGGCGACGAGCGGCACCCGGAACTCGACCGCCTGCCGCGCGAGCAGCCCGAGGTTGCCGCCCGCGCTGAGCGCGACGATCGTGAAGCGCCCGGGGTGTGCGCTCACCACCTCGAGGGCCTGGGTGCCGATCGAGCCGGTGGAGCCGAGGACGGCGACGCTGCGTGTGGTCACGGTGCCATTGTCAGCGGTCGACGACGGTCACGTGGAAGCGGGGGTGCGACAGGGCGACCTCACCGAGCAGCCCGCTCAGCCCCGCGAAGGCGAACGGGTCGTCGCGGGAGAGGTCGGCCACCCCGTCGACGACCAGCTCCCACTCCCCCTCCGCGGTCCGCGCGAGGTGACCGAGGCAGTCGGCGAGGGCGTCGAGGTTGCCCCCGAACCAGGCGGGGAAGTCCAGGGCGTCCGCGAACGCGGCGAGGGTGGCCTCCTTGGTGGGGCCGGCGTGCACGACGTGCACCTCGCGCCCCTCCTCCAGGGCGTCGGCGACGAGGCCGTCGACGTCGGTGTGCGGACCCAGGTGGCGGATCATCGTCCCTCCTCGATCTGGCGGAACGACGCGTAGTGGTCGGTGGTCCAGTACAGGTCCCCGTCGGCGCCGGCCACGATGCGGCGTGGGCCCCGGTCGCCCTCTCCGGGTGTCTCGACGGTGTACTCACGGTAGTAGGCGCTCGGCCGGCGGGGCAGCTCACGCTCGCGGTTGCCGAACCGTGCCCCCGTCCTCGTCGTAGGGGAACGGGCCACCGGCCCGGATGAGGGCGAGCGTGGTGTCCGCCTCGTCGGGCAGGGCGCTCTCGGCGACCCTGGGCAGGCCGGAGTCCGGTGTGCCGTGGCCGCTCGGCACGGCGATGCTGCTCCCGGTCGCCGTCGGCAGCGCTCCCGACGGACCGGCGGCCGCGTCATCCGCCGCACCGGTGCGGCTCAGGGCGACGGCCAGCAGGACCAGCCCGAGCACGACCAGCGCGACCACGGCCAGGACCAGCGGCGACGCGCCGGAGCGGCTCCGGGAGGAGTCGGTGGACGGCACCGGGCCATTGTCCGTCAGACGGTGAAGACCCGCTCCTCGATGAGGCGCTCGGTGACCACCTGGGCCTGGGGGTAGAAGCGACCGTGCTCGAAGTCCTTCTGCAGCTCGAGCTCGACCTGGCCCTGGCCGCTGCGGTTCTTCTCGATGGTGACCACGGCCCAGCGGCGGAACCGCCGGATGCTGCCCAGGTCGTAGACGAGGTGCTCGCGCGAGACGATGTTCTCCTTGCTCGACAGGATCATCACGAGGTCGGCCTCGTAGGCCAGGGCCGAGGAGCCACGCAGGTCGCGGGTGCGCATCCGGTGGCCGGAGCCGAGCGACTCGCGGTCGGCGGCCGAGATGCACACGATGGGGCACCCGAGCTCGAGCGACATGTCCTTGAGCATCTCGGTGACGATGGTGACCCGCGAGGACTCGTCGCCGGAGTGGCCGCGCAGCGGCATCTTCTGCAGGTAGTCGATGAGCACGATCGGGGGCTCGCCGACCTCCTCGGCCACCTCGGTGACCACCCGCGCGACCTCGTCGGGGGTGGTGTCCTTGCCCGACTCGTGGAGCTGGAGGCGTCCGGAGTACTGCTGCACCGCCTCGAGCCCGTCGAAGCCGTAGGGGACCCGGGCGAGGGCGTCGGCGAGGCCACGGCGGTCGGGGTCCTCGGCCTCGAACACCGCGCGCACCGTGTGCACGTCGGCGGCCGAGGCGGGATGCTGACCCGCCGCGACCGCGGACGAGGCCGCCTCGAGGGAGAGCAGGCGCTGCACCAGGCTCTGTGCGTGGTGCTCGAAGGAGAACACGACACCGTGCCGCCCGGCCGCGACGGCGTTGCGCACCATCTGCACGGCCATCGTCGTCTTGCCCGAGCCCTCGTTGCCGCCGAGCAGCACCAGCTCACCCGAGCGCAGGCCGCCGTCGAGGGTCGAGTCGAGCAGGTCGAAGCCGGTCGGCCAGACCTGCGCCCCCGGTCGTGCACCGCGCTTGAGCGACTGGTCGGTGCTGTCGAGCAGCGACTTCACCGTCTGGCGGCTGTCGGGCCGGTGCGACCTGCTGGACGCGTCGCTCTGGGTGCTCGAGATCATGGGCACAAGTGCACCATCCCCCGCAGCGCCGTGCCACGGGTTCGCGAGAACCCGTGGCAGGGCGAGGTCACAAGGCGATACCGACGTACTTGGTCTCGAGGTACTCGTCGATGCCCTCGAAACCGCCCTCGCGGCCGAATCCGGACTGCTTCACGCCACCGAACGGGGCGGCCGGGTTCGACACGATGCCGGTGTTGATGCCGATCATCCCGAACTCCATCGCCTCGGACACCCGGATCACCCGGGTCTGGTCGTTGGTGTAGACGTAGCCCACGAGGCCGTACTCGGTCCCGTTGGCCTTCGCCACGGCATCCGCGTCGTCGGTGAAGGTGCTCACCGGAGCGACCGGGCCGAAGATCTCCTCGGTCAGGCAGCGGCTGTCGGCGGCCACGTCGGTGAGCACGGTCGGCTGGTAGAACCAGCCACGGCCCGGCACCGGTCCCCCGCCGGTGAGCACCGTCGCGCCCTTGGCCACGGCGTCCTGCACGAGCTCGTCGACGCCGTCGCGGGCCTTCGACGTGATGAGCGGGCCGACGTCGACGCCCTTCTTCGTGCCCTTGCCGACCGTGAGCGCGCCCATCCGGGCGGCGAGCTTGGTGGAGAACTCCTCGGCCAGCGACTCGTGCACGAAGAACCGGTTCGCAGCGGTGCAGGCCTCACCGATGTTGCGCATCTTGGCGAGCATGGCGCCGTCGACGGCGGCGTCGACGTCGGCGTCCTCGAAGACGAGGAACGGGGCGTTGCCGCCGAGCTCCATCGACAGTCGGAGCAGCTGCTCGGCCGACTGCTCGACCAGCTTCTTGCCCACGGCCGTCGACCCGGTGAAGGTGAGCTTGCGCAGCCGCTCGTCACGGATGACGGGCTCGCACACCGCACCGGAGTGCGTCGTGGTGACGACGTTGAGCACGCCGTCGGGCAGCCCCGACTCCTGCATCACCTCGGCGAGCAGCAGCATGGTCAGCGGCGTCTCGTGGGCGGGCTTGACGACCATCGTGCAGCCCGCCGCGACGGCCGGGCCGATCTTGCGCGTGCCCATGGCCAGCGGGAAGTTCCACGGCGTGATCATCAGGGTCGGGCCGACCGGCTGCTTCATGGTGAGCAGCCGGGAGGCGCCGTTGGGCGCGACCGAGTAGCGCCCGGAGATGCGCACGGCCTCCTCGGCGAACCAGCGGAAGAACTCGGCGCCGTAGGTGACCTCTCCCCTGGCCTCGGCGACGGTCTTGCCCATCTCGAGGGTCATCAGGGTGGCGAACTCGTCGGCGCGCGCGGTGATGGTCTCGAACGCCCGCCGCAGGATCTCGCTGCGGTCGCGCGGCGGGGTGGCCGCCCAGCCGGCCTGCGCCTCGTGGGCCGCGGCGAGGGCGGCCAGGCCGTCCTCGGGCGTGGCATCGGCGCAGGTGGTCAGCGTGGCGCCACTGCTCGGGTCGTGCACGTCGAAGCGCTCCCCGCCGCTCGCCTCGCGCCACTCGCCGCCGATGAGCAGCCGGGTGGGCACGGAGCCGATGAGGGACTTCTGGGTGATCGCCATGGTCGTTCCTTCGTGTGCTGCGCCGATCGGATGCCTGCCGGCGCGAGTCGTGCGGGTCTCGTCGAGCCTAGAACGGCGTCAGCGGTCCTCGAGGCCCCAGGGCGAGCCGTAGCCCTCGGGCTTCGGCGCGGCCAGCAGGTCGAGGAACGGCACGGCGTCGAACGCCTCGGGGCCGAGCACGCCGGCGCCCGACCAGGTACCGGCCGCGAGCAGCTCGAGGGCCACGACCGGGTTGACGGCCGTCTGCCACACGACGCACTGCGCGTCGTAGTCGCGCATCGTGTCGGCGTTGTCGGACACGTGGTAGAGGTAGGTGCGGCGGGGCCGGCCGTCCTTGCCGGTGCCGGTGACCCACAGCCCGGCGCACGTCCTGCCCTCCATCCGCGGGCCGATCGTGGCGGGGTCCGGCAGTACCGCGGCCACGACGTCGCGGGGGCTCACCTGCACGCCCTTGACGGTGACGGGGTCGGTGCCGTCGAGCCCGAGCGTGTGCAGCGTGCGCAGGATCGAGATCATCTCCTCGCCCAGGCCGTACTTGAAGGTGACCTTGTCGGCCTCGACCCAGCGCGGCATGAGGAGCACCTCCTCGTGCTCGACGTGCACGCACTCGACCGGGCCGATCCCACCGGGGAAGTCGAAGACCTCCGGCTCCGCGAACGGCGGCAGCGTGTAGAAGCCGGCCTCGACGTCGTAGGCGCCGTCGGCACCAACGGCCTTCTCGCGCTCCCACACCACGGGTGGGTTGAGGCACTCCTCGATGATCGTCCACATCGAGAACCCCGGCGCGAAGACCTCGTTGCCCTCCTCGTCGCGGATGACGAGGTTGGCACCGTCGCGGGTGCCGAGCTCGTCGATGTGGCTGAAGAGGTGGTCGGCGGCGTACCGGGCGAACACGTCGGACAGTCCCGGCTCGACCCCGATGCCGACCAGGGCCAGCCGGCCGTCGGCCTCCCACTGCCCCGCCTGCGCCAGCTGGTCGTCGCCGAGCTTGACGCCGACCTTGGCGTAGGGCTCGCTCGGGTGCCGGCTGGACAGGCTCATCGCCATGTCGAGGTAGTCGGCACCGGCCGCCTTCGCGCCCTCGAAGATCGAGAGGACGAACCGCGGGTCGACCGCGTTGAAGACGTGCGTGGCACCCACCTCGCGGGCGAGCGCGGCGACGGCACCGGCATCCGAGGCGTCGACCCGGGCCGCGCGGAAGCGCGACTCGCCCTCGTTGCGCGAGGTCACCGCGTCAACGGTGTGCTGCGCGCGGGAGAGGTCGTAGTCGGCCACCACCCAGGACTCGAAGAAGGGACGTTCGGCGGCGATCCGGGCAGCGGCGTCGCCGACGCCGCCCGCTCCGACCATCAGGACGTGCACGGGGTACCTCTCGGTGGTGGTGTGGGTGTGGTCAGGCCGCGGCGCGGGCGCGCCGGTTCTGGAAGACCTGGCCGACGACGACGACGAAGAGCGCGATGAGGAACATCATCGTGCCGATCACGTTGACCTGCACCGGTGCACCGCGTTGGGCGGCGCCCCAGACGTACATGGGGAACGTGATCGAGCTGGGGCTCGCGTTGAAGTTGGTGATGATGTAGTCGTCGAAGCTGAGCGAGAACGCCAGCAGCGCACCGGCGAAGATGCCGGGAGCGGCCAGCGGGAACGTGACCCGCATGAAGGTCTGCGTCGCGTTGGCCCCGAGGTCGGCGGCCGCCTCCTCGAGGCGCGGGTCGAGGGTCGCCACCCGTGCCTTGACGGCGACGACGACGAACGAGATGCAGAACATGATGTGCGCGATGGTGACCGCGGTGCGGCCGGCCGGCACGCCCATCATGAGGAACAGGGTCAGCAGGCTCGAGCCCATGACGACCTCGGGGGTCGCCATCGGCATGAAGATGAGCAGGTTGGTCGCCGAGCGGGCCCGGAACCGGTAGCGGCCGAGGGCGAAGGCGATGGCCGTGCCCAGGATGGTCGCCACGACCGAGGCGATCAGCCCGATCTGCAGCGAGAGGCCGAGCGACTCGCAGATGCCCTGGGCACCGCACGGGTGCTGCCACGCGTCGGCCGAGAACGCCTGCCACGTGTAGTTGTAGCGGCCGACCGGGTCGTTGAACGAGAACAGCGCCACGACCAGGTTGGGAACCAGCATGTAGATGAGCACGGCCACTGCGACGAGCAGCAGCAGGTTGCGTCGGAGCCACTTCATCTCAGACCAGCTCCTCGGTGCCGGCCCGGCGCACGTAGAACGTGACCAGCGACAGGATCAGGATCAGCAGGATGAAGGACAGCGCCGCCGCGAGGGGGTAGTCGAGCACGCGGAGGAACTGGCTGTCGATGACCTGCCCGATCATCACCGTCTGGGTGTTTCCCAGCAGCCGCGAGTTGATGAAGTCACCGGCGGCCGGGATGAAGGTCAGGAGCGTGCCGGCGACGACGCCGGGCAGCGACAGCGGCCAGGTGACGTACCGGAAGCCCTGCCACGGCGACGCGTAGAGGTCGCCCGCCGCCTCGACGAGCCGGGGGTCGAGCCGGTCGAGTGCCGCGTAGAGCGGCAGGATCATGAACGGCAGGAAGTTGTAGGTGAGCCCTGCCATGACGGCGAACTTCGACGACAGCAGCGTGTCGTTGTCGGTCAGGTGGAGGAACTGGAGCAGGTCGGTGATGTGCAGCACCTGGAAGATGTGGGTGACCGGCCCGGTGTCCGACAGGATCGTGCGCCAGGCCAGCGTGCGGATCAGGAAGCTGGTGAAGAACGGGGCCACGACGAGCACGAGCATGACGTTCTTCCAGCGCCCGGCCTTCTGGGCGATGTAGTACGCCAGCGGGTAGGCCAG
The DNA here is from genome assembly GCA_963707895.1 of uncultured Actinomycetota bacterium. Lineage (GTDB taxonomy): Bacteria > Actinomycetota > Actinomycetes > Actinomycetales > Dermatophilaceae > Fodinibacter. The sequence goes on from CAVPRS010000006.1 coordinate 64,100, forward strand.
CACCAGGGCGGCGACGGTCGCCGTGGCGGCGTAGCCGATCGAGCGGATCAGCTGCGGCCAGTACTTCTGCAGCGCGTCGACGTAGATCGACACGTTGCCGGTGAAGGTGTAGCCGGCCTCGACCGACCCCTCCTGGAGCGACTGCGAGCCCAGGGTGATCATCGGCAGCACGAAGAAGACGACCAGCCAGAGCAGGCCGGGAGCCAGCAGGGCGTAGGGCACCCAGTTGGCCCGCTTCTTCGGCGTCGGCGGCCCGTGCGGCGCGAGGACCGCGAGCTCAGCCATCGACGAGCACCTCGTCCATCCCCGCGACGTCGCTCTGCGCCGCGTCGAGCACGAACTCGCGGCCCGGCTCCCAGGACAGCGAGATGTTCTCGCCGAGCTTGGCCCGGGTGCTGCCGTCGTTCTGCTGAACCACGACGACGTCGAAGCCCCACGGCATCCGCACGAGGTACTGCGTGGCGACCCCCGTGAACGACACGTCGGTGACGACGCCGCGCAGGGTGTTGCGCCCGCCGCCCTCGCCGAGCCCGAGCTTCTCGGGGCGCACGCCGACCCAGACGTCGGTGAGGCCCTCGGGCACGCGGGCCGCGTCGAGGAGCACCTCCTGGCCGTGCACGTCGGCGCGCAGCAGGCCGCCCTCGGCGGCGCCCTTGACCGTGGCGCGCAGCAGGTTGGACTGGCCGAGGAAGTTGGCGACGAAGGTCGACGCCGGGTGCTCGTAGAGCGTGGCGGGGTCGCCCAGCTGCTCGAGGTGGCCCGCGTTCATCACCGCGATGGTGTCGGCCATGGTCATGGCCTCCTCCTGGTCGTGGGTGACGTGGATGAAGGTGAGGCCGACCTCCTGCTGGATGCGCTTGAGCTCGATCTGCATCTGGCGGCGCAGCTTGAGGTCGAGGGCACCGAGCGGTTCGTCGAGCAGGAGCACGTCGGGCCGGTTGACCAGGGCCCGCGCCAGCGCCACGCGCTGCTGCATGCCACCGGAGAGCTGGCTCGGCTTCCTGCTGCCGGCGTGCCCGAGCTCGACGAGGTCGAGCGCCGCCTGCGCCTTGGCCTTGAAGTCCTTGTCACCGCGGCGCCGCAGCCCGAAGGCCACGTTGTCCATCACGCTCATGTGCGGGAACAGCGCGTAGGACTGGAACACCGTGTTGACGTTGCGCTGGTAGGCGCGGGTCGACGTGATGTCGGTGTCGCCGATCAGGATCTGCCCCGCGCTGGGGTCCTCGAGGCCGGCCACCATCCGCAGGGTCGTCGTCTTGCCACAGCCCGAGGGGCCGAGCAGGGCGAAGAACGAGCCCTGCGGGATGGTCAGGTCGAGCGGGTGCACCGCGGTGAACTCGCCGAAGGTCTTGCTCAGACCGATCAGCTGGAGGTCGCCGGCCTCGTGCTCGGCCATCAGCTGGCGGTGAGGTCGGAGAAGGCGCTGGAGTACTTGGTCTCCTCCTCGGCGGTGAGGCCCTTGAAGACCTTGGCCCGGGCGAGGACCTCGTCGCTGGGGAAGATCAGCGGGTTGTTCGCGGTCTCCGGGTCGTCCTTGGCCAGGGCGGCCTTGGTGCCGACCACCGGCGGGATGTAGTTGACCCACGCCTCGACCTGCGCCATGACGGCGGGGTCGTAGTAGTAGTCGATCAGGGTCTCGGCGTTCTTCTTGTGCTTCGCGAGCGCCGGGATGACGAAGTTGTCCGACCACAGGGTGAAGCCCGCCTCGGGCAGGGCGTACTGCACCTTGTCGTTCTCGAACTGCAGCTGGACGACGTCACCGGTCCACGCGATGCAGGCCGCGATGTCGCCCTTGGTCAGGCCGTCGGTGTAGTCGTTGCCGGTGAAGCCCTTGAGCTGGCCGGCGTCCTTGGCCTTCTGCAGCATCGCCATCGCGGCGTCGAAGTCGTCGTCGGTGAAGTTGGACGGGTCCTTGCCCAGCTCGCAGAGCACGAGGCCGACGGTGTCGCGCATCTCGGTGAGGAGCGTGACCTTGCCCTTCAGCGCCGGGTCGGTGAGCAGCTGGGTGATCGTCTCGATCTTCTTGCCGCCCGTGGCGTCGAGGTTGTAGGCGATGCCGGCGAAGCCGCTCTGCCAGGGCAGCGAGTAGATGCGGCCCGGGTCGAACTCGACGTTCTTCAGCGACGGCTCGAGCTTGGCGGCGTTCGGGATGTTGGCGGGGTCGAGCTTCTGCACGTAGCCCTGGCGGATCAGCCGGGCGACCATCCAGTCGGTGCTGCACCACACGTCGCGGCCGGTGTCCTGGCCGCCGTCGAGCAGCGGACGCACCTTGGCGTAGAACTCGTCGTTGTCGTTGTAGTCCTCGGTGTAGTTGACCTTGATGCCGGTCTTCTTCGTGAAGGCGTCGAGCGTCGGGCGCGACTTCTCGTCGTCGGACACGTCGATGTACTGGGTCCAGTTCGACCAGTTGACGACCTTCTCGGTGTCGCTCATGTCCTTCGCCGCGGCGGCGGTCTGCGCGACGGACCCGGAGGCCGTCGAGCCCTTGCCGGCGCTGCCACACGCCGCCAGGGCAGCGGTGGCGCCGAGGCCGAGGGCTCCGGCCATCATCGACCGGCGGGAGGTGAGGCCGCGCAGCAGCGCGGCTCTCATGACGGGGGACAGCTGCTCGGGGGTGGGGCGCTCGGCCATGGGGTGGTTCTCCTCGCGGGTGGGGGCTCAGGCGGGCTGGGGGGCTCAGGCGGGCTGGGGGGCTCAGGCGGGCTGGGGACAGCGTGCAGGGTCGGGGATGTCCTGCGTGTTTCGGCTCACGACTCGATGTTGGCCATGACGTGCTTGATGCGGGTGTAGTCCTCGAAGCCGTACATGGACAGGTCCTTGCCGTAGCCGGACTTCTTGTACCCGCCATGGGGCATCTCGGCAACGAGTGGGATGTGCGTATTGATCCAGACGCACCCGAAGTCGAGCGCCGCCGACATCCGCATGGCCCGGCCGAAGTCCTTGGTCCACACCGAGGAGGCCAGCCCGTAGTCGACGCCGTTGGCCCAGGCGAGGGCCTGCGCCTCGTCGGTGAAGCGCTGCACGGTGATGACCGGGCCGAAGATCTCGTTCTGGATGGCCTCGTCGTCCTGGTTCAGCCCGGAGAGCACGGTGGGCTCGAGGTAGTAGCCGTCGCCGAGGTCGCCGCGGCGGTTGCCGCCGGCCGAGACGGTGGCGTGCGTGGGGAGCCGGTCGATGAAGCCCGACACGTGCGCGAGCTGGCGGGCGTTGTTGACCGGGCCGAACAGGGCGTCCTCGTCGGTCGGGAGGCCGACCGGGGCCGAGCTGCGGGCGTACTCGGCGAGCGCCGCGACGAAGTCGTCGTGGATGCCGGGTGCGGCCAGCACGCGGGTCGCCGCGGTGCAGTCCTGCCCGGCGTTGAAGTAGCCGGCGATCGCGATGCCCTCGACGGCGGCCTCGATGTCGGCGTCGTCGAAGACCACGACCGGGGCCTTGCCGCCGAGCTCGAGGTGCACCCGCTTGACGTTGGGGGCGGCGCTGGCCGCCACCTCGGCCCCGGCACGCACCGAGCCGGTGATGGCGACCAGGCCCGGGGTGCGGTGCTCGACGAGCATCCGGCCGGTGTCGCGGTCGCCGGTGATGACGTTGAGGGCGCCTGCCGGCAGGAACTCGGAGGCGATCTCGGCCAGGCGCAGGGTGGTCTCGGGCGTGGTGTCGCTGGGCTTGAGCACCACGGTGTTGCCGGCGGCGAGCGCCGGAGCGATCTTCCACACGGCCATGAGCAACGGGTAGTTCCACGGGGTGACCTGGCCGACCACGCCGATCGGCTCACGCCGGATCCACGAGGTGTGGCCCTTCATGTACTCCCCCGCGGCCTTGCCCTCGAGCACCCGGGCCGCTCCGGCGAAGAACCGGAGCTGGTCGACCATCGGCGGGATCTCCTCGCTCGCGGTGAGCGCCTGGATCTTGCCGGTGTTCTCCGACTCGAGCGCGATCAGCTCCTCGGCGTTGGCCTCGATCGCGTCGGCGATCTTCAGCAGGGCCTGCTGCCGCTCGCTCGGCGTCGTGCGACCCCACTCCGCGAACGCCGTGTCCGCCGCACCGTAGGCCGCGTCGACGTCGGCCTGGCCGCTCACCGGGGCCGTGGCGACGACCGATCCCGTCGCCGGGTTGATGATGTCGCTGGTGGAATCGGTACGTCCGTCGACGTACTCCCCGGCGATGAAGTTGCGCAGGCTGCGCGGCTCGCTCATGTGCGTGGCTCCCCAGGTGGGTGGAGGGACGGTATTGCAGTGGGACTCTAAACCCGATTCTCGCGAAATCACTAGGGTCGCGACACGGAAAGTGATGAAAAGTTACACAATGGGACACACTTGCCAACGGATTCCGTCATCCTGGGACTTGCGTAACGACCGAATCAGCGTCACGATGGCGCGGTGACCCGCAGCACACCCCCGGCCCGTAACCACCGCACGGCCTCCGAGACCCGGCTCGACGACGTGGCCAAGCGCATCATCGAGCTGCTCCAGGAGGACGGCCGGCAGTCGTACGCCGCCATCGCCAAGGCGGTCGGGCTGTCCGAGGCCGCCGTGCGCCAGCGCGTGCAGCGGCTCCTCGACGCCGAGGTGATGCAGATCGTCGCGGTGACCGACCCGATCCAGGTGGGGTTCTCGCGGCAGGCGATGATCGGCATCCGGGCCGAGGGCGACCTCGCCGCGCTGGGGGAAGCGCTGTCCGGCATGGCCGAGGTCGACTACGTCGTGACGACGGCCGGCAGCTTCGACATCCTCGCCGAGGTGGTCTGCGAGGACGACGACCACCTGCTCGACCTGCTGACCAACCAGATCCGCACGCTGCCCGGCGTCCGGTCCACCGAGACCTTCGTCTACCTGAAGCTCAACAAGCAGCACTACAACTGGGGTACCCGATGAGCACCTACCCGTCCGACGTGTGGGAGCCCAGCTCCGACCGTCACACCGCCACCGGCGCGCTCTACTCCGACGCCGCGCGCGACCACCTGTGGATGCACTTCACCCGGCACTCGACGTTCGAGGAGTCGGGCCTGGGCCACAACGTGCCGATCATCACCCGCGGCAAGGGCTGGACGATCTGGGACGACCGCGGCAACGAGTACATCGACGGCCTGGCAGGCCTGTTCGTCAACAACGTGGGCCACGGCCGCACCGAGATCGCCGAGGCGATGGCCAAGCAGGCCTCCGAGCTCGCCTTCTTCCCGCTCTGGTCCTACGCGCACCCCCGGGCCATCGAGCTCGCCGAGCGTCTCGCCCACAACGCCCCCGGCGACCTGAACCGGGTCTTCTTCACCACCGGCGGCGGCGAGGCGGTCGAGACGGCCTGGAAGCTCGCCAAGCAGTACTTCAAGCTCACCGGCAAGCCCACCAAGCACAAGGTCATCTCGCGCTCGGTCGCCTACCACGGCACCCCGCAGGGCGCCCTGTCGATCACCGGCATCCCCGACGCCAAGATGCCCTTCGAGCCGCTGGTCCCCGGCGGCCACAAGGTGCCCAACACCAACATGTACCGCGCCCCCGAGCACCTGCGCGACGACGAGAAGGCGTTCGGGCGCTGGGCCGCCGACCGGATCGCGGAGGCCATCGAGTTCGAGGGCCCCGACTCGGTCGCGGCCGTCTTCCTCGAGCCGGTGCAGAACTCCGGCGGGTGCTTCCCGCCGCCGGCCGGCTACTTCGACCGGGTCCGCGAGATCTGCGACCAGTACGACGTGCTCCTGGTCTCCGACGAGACGATCTGCGCCTTCGGCCGGATCGGGTCGATGTTCGCGTGCCAGGACTTCGGCTACCAGCCCGACATCATCACCACGGCCAAGGGCATCACGAGCGGCTACGCCCCGCTCGGCCTGATGATCGCCAGCGACCGGCTCTTCGAGCCGTTCCGCCACGGCACCACGTACTTCCCGCACGGCTACACCTGGGGTGGGCACCCGGTGTCGTGCGCGGCCGCCATGGCCAACCTCGACATCTTCGACCGCGAGGGCCTCAACGACCGGGTCAAGGAGAACGCCCCGGTCTTCAAGGCCACCCTCGACAAGCTGCTCGACCTGCCGCTCGTCGGTGACGTGCGCGGCGCCGGCTACTTCTACGGCATCGAGCTGGTCAAGGACAAGCGAGACTCGCGAGACCTTCGACGACGCCGAGAGCGAGCGGCTGCTGCGCGGCTTCCTGTCCAAGGCGCTCTTCGACGCCGGCCTGTACTGCCGGGCCGACGACCGCGGCGACCCCGTCGTGCAGCTGGCGCCGCCGCTGACGATGGGCCCGACCGAGTTCGACGAGATCGAGCGCCGGCTGCGCTCGGTGCTCACCGAGGCCGAGAACCACCTCTGAGGTGACCGGGCTGACCTCCAGCCCCTCGACCGGGCCGCTGTGGTGGGACTCCCCCACGGCGGCCTCGTCGTCGGCGGACTCGACGAACACTCCCTCGGAGCAGGGGACCGACCTGCCGCAGACGGCCGACGTCGTCATCGTCGGCGGCGGCTACACCGGCCTGTGGACGGCCTACTACCTGCTGCGTGACCAACCCGACCTCGAGGTGCTCGTGCTCGAGGCCGAGCACGTCGGCTTCGGCGCCAGCGGCCGCAACGGTGGCTGGGTCTCGGCGCTGTGGCCGGTGGGGGCCGACTCGCTCGAGGCACGGCACGGCCGCACCGCCACGCTGGCCCAGCTGGCCGCGCTGCGCGACACCGTCGACGAGGTGGGCCGGGTCGACACCGAGGAGGGCCTCGGCGCGGGCTTCGTGAAGGGCGGCGCCCTGGTCGTGGCCCGCACGCCGGCGCAGGAGGCGCGGGCCCGCGCCTCTGCCGCACACTCCGCCACCTGGGACGACGGCACGACCTGGCTGGATGCCGCCGCCGCCCGCGAGCGCCTGGACGTCGCCGGCACGCTCGGTGCCACCTTCACCCCGAACTGCGCACGCGTGCACCCGCGCCGGCTCGTCGACGGCCTGGCCGCCGCGGTCCGCCGGCTGGGCGGTCGGGTCGTCGAGGGGGCTCAGGTGATGCGGTTCGGCGACCGGGTCGTCACCCTCGCCGACGGGCAGCGGGTCACGGCGGCGAACGTCGTGGTCGCCACCGAGGGCTGGACCGGCACGCTCGCCGGGATGTCGCGGCGGATCACCCCCGTCTACTCGCTCATGGTCGCCACCGAGCCGATCGACGACGGGCGCTGGGAGCGCATCGGCCTGGCCGGTCGCGAGGTGTTCGCCGACCACGGTCACGTCGTGATCTACGGCCAGCGCACCGACGACGGCCGGATCGCCTTCGGCGGGCGGGGTGCGCCCTACCACTGGGGCTCGCAGATCCGGCCCGAGTTCGACCAGGAGCCCAGCGTCTTCGACGCGCTGCGCTCGACCCTGCGCGAGCTGCTCCCCCAGCTCGACGGGGTGGCCTTCACGCACGCGTGGGGCGGGCCGCTCGGCATCGCCCGCGACTGGAACCCCTCGGTGTCGTGGGACCCGGCGACCCGCACGGGCAGCGCGGGCGGCTACGTCGGTGACGGGGTCGCGGCGAGCAACCTCGCCGGACGCACCCTGGCCGACCTGGTGCGCGGCCGCGACACAGCCCTGACCGCGCTCCCCTGGGTGAACCACCGCTCGCCGCGGTGGGAGCCGGAGCCGTTGCGGTGGCTCGGGGTGAACGCGGGCCTGCGGCTGGCGCAGCTCGCCGACCGCGAGGAGGACTCGACCGGTCGCCCCGCACGGCTCGGCGCCGTGCTCAGCCGGCTCACCGCGCACTAGGTTTCCCTCGTGCGCGAGATCGAGAGCCTGCCGGCCCTGCTCGCCGTGCTGCGCACGAACGCCCCGCTCAGCGGACTGCGCCTGCAGGACCTCGACCTCACCGGTCACGAGGACGCCCTGCTCGCCCGCACCGACGTCGAGGGACTGGTCGTGCTCGGCGGGCGCATCCCACCGGCGCTCGACGCGCACCTGCGCTCGCACGGGGCCCTGGTCTTCCCGACCGACCCGCAGGCGCCGGTCAACCCCTACCGCTCGACCCTGTACCAGCCGCGCGAGCTGTATGCCGGGCTGGCCGAGCACGGCTACGAGGGGACGCCCGACGCGCGGGCGTACCGCTGGTCGCGCGACGCCGAGGACCAGCGCGACGCGTTCGTCACCCTGCTGCGGGCGATCCACGACGACTCGGTCACCGATGCCCTCGACGAGTTCATCGGCGGCGTGCCGACCGTCGGCGTCATGGGCGGCCACGCCCTCGCCCGCGGCACCGACCGGTATGCCGGTGCCGCCCTCCTCGGTCACCGGCTCGCGACCGCGGGCCTCGCGGTGGTGACCGGTGGCGGGCCGGGCGCGATGGAGGCCGCCAACCTCGGTGCCTTCGCCCCTGACGAGGCGTCGATGGGTGCCGCCCTCGAGCGGCTCGCCGAGGTGCCGACGTTCGTGCCCGACATCGGCGCGTGGGCCGAGCTGGCCCTGGCCGTGCACGACCAGCTGGTGGGCCCGCCGGCAGCGGGCCGGGCAGCGGCGGGCGCGCCGCGGGGGCGGAGCATCGGCATCCCGACGTGGTTCTACGGGCACGAGCCGCCCAACGTGTTCTGCGACGGCATCGCCAAGTACTTCTCCAACGCGCTGCGCGAGGACGGCCTGCTGGCCCGCTCGACCGCGGGGCTGGTCGTGCTCGAGGGTGCTGCGGGCACGGTGCAGGAGATCTTCCAGGCCGCGACCCCGCTGTACTACTCACGCGAGGGAGCCGCCCTGCCGGTGGTCGTGCTCGTCGGCCGGCAGCACTGGACCGAGCTGGTGCCGGTGTGGCCGGCCCTGACCGCGCTGGCCAGCGGTCGGCCGATGGCCGACCACCTGCACCTGGTCGACTCCGTCGACGAGGCGAGCGAGCTGGTGCTCGCGGCGGCCCGCAGCTGAGTCGAGGCAGCGCGCCCTCAGGAACAGAGGTGCGTCAGCGGGCCGTCATCAGCACGATGCCGAGGCACATCTCGTCGGTGGTGCCCTCGCCCCAGGCGACATAGCGGTCGGTGGTGCCCTTGAACGCCGGCAGGAGGTCACGCAGCCCCTGGTCGTGCGTGCAGGTGACCGTGACCGTGTCGCCGGGGCCGATGTCGACCGGCTTCTTCAGCGGGATGCTGCCCTGGTCGTCGAAGTTCCAGATGGGGATGTCGAGCACCCGCTTGGCCTTGGGAGTTCCCTTGTTGACGTCGACGGTGATCGCGCGACCGAGCAGGTGCATGTGCCCGGCGACGGCCCGGATGGTGGCGTCGGAGCGCACCTGGCGGGTGCAGCTCTGCACCGGCCCGGGCTTCACCGGCCCGCAGAGCAGGTGCAGCAGGTCGGCGGTCGCGGGGTCCTCGGCGAACCGCTTCTTCAGGTCGGCGACCGCCACGGTGCGGTTGCACAGGCCCTTGGTGCGGTTGTCGCGGCAGGGCAGCTCGACCGGCGCCGGCAGCAGCATCGTCTGCAGGGGCGTCTTGTCGGAGCCCTTGGCCTCCGACAGCCGCAGCCGCACGGTGCTGCGGTCGGAGCCGGTGCCGGCCAGGAGGTTGTAGTGGATCTGCACGACCAGCTGGGTGCCGGCCTTCAGCGGGATGCCGATGTCGTCGGCCATCACCCGCTCACCGCCACCGGGTGCCCAGGCACCGACCCAGTCGGCGTCGTCGAGGTTCCCGCCGGCCACACCGGCGATCCCGGCCCCGCCGAAGCAGGTGTAGCCGTCGCCGGGGTCCTTCGCGTCGAGCGCCTTCGCGGTGGCGACCTGGTCGGGCTCGACCTTGGACACGATGACGTGGTGCACGATCGCGGCGTTGTCGGGCGAGATCTGCACGCCGCTGACCAGCTGGTCGGTGTCGAAGCCCGGGTCGAGGACGAAGCACCGGTAGTCGTCGGTGCCCGTGCCGGTGGGTGCCTTCGGCGTGTAGGCGGAGCGCAGTCGGATGCTCTGGAACCGCTCGCCCTTGCGCAGCGGGACCTCCTTGACGGCGGCCTTGGTCACCGCGGTGGAGGGGGCTGCCGCGTGCGACGTGGCGTGGCTGTCGGCACCGCGCAGGCCGGCCGGGAGGTCGGCGCCGGTCCCGCACCCCGCGAGCAGCAGCGCGAGAGTGGCGGTCACCACGGTGAGAGGACGTCGCACCTGCACAGGGTACGGCGGCTCAGGCGGTCGACGCAGCCAGCTGACCGCAGGCCCCGTCGATGTCGGACCCGCGGGTGTCGCGCACCGTGGTCGGGATGCCGTGTGCCCGCAGCCGCTCGACGAACTGCTGCTCGACGCCCCGCCGCGACGCGGTCCACTTCGAGCCCGGCGTCGGGTTGAGCGGGATGGGGTTGACGTGCACCCAGCCACGCCCGCGCCGCGCGAGCTTCTCGCCGAGCAGGTCGGCCCGCCAGGCCTGGTCGTTGATGTCGCGGATCAGGGCGTACTCGATGCTGACCCGTCGCCCGGTGACCTCGTAGTACCGGTACGCCGCGTCGATGGCCTCGTCGACCTTCCACCGGGTGTTGATCGGCACCAGCTCGTCGCGCAGCTCGTCGTCGGGTGCGTGCAGCGACAGGGCCAGGGTCACCGGGATCCCCTCGGCGGCGAGCTTGTCGATGCCGGGCACCAGCCCGACCGTCGACATCGTGATGCCGCGCGCCGAGATGCCCAGGCCCGAGGGGGCCGGCTCGGTGAGCCGACGGATGGCGCCGATCGCCGCCTTGTAGTTGGCGAGCGCCTCGCCCATCCCCATGAACACGACGTTGCTGACCCGGCTCGGCCCGGCGGGCTCGCCCTCGGACCCGTCGGCCTCGTCGCCCAGCCCCGCGCCGTCGGCATCCGCGCCGGTGTCGGCGCCGATCACCGGGAGCTCGCCACGGCGCAGGAGGCGGGCGGCGTACACGACCTGCTCGACGATCTCGGCGGCCGACATGTTGCGGGTGAGCCCCTCCTGGCCGGTCGCGCAGAACGGGCAGTTCATGCCGCATCCGGCCTGGCTGGAGATGCAGACCGTCACGCGGTTCGGGTAGCGCATCAGCACCGACTCGACGAGGGCGCCGTCGAACAGCCTCCAGACCTGCTTGACGGTGGCGCCACGGTCGGCGGTGAGGCTGCGCACGGGGGTGAGCAGGCCCGGCAGCAGGTCGCCCACGAGGTCGTCGCGCACCGCCTTGGGCAGGTCGGTCATGTCGTCGGGTGAGTCGACGAGCCGCTCGAAGTAGTGCGTCGAGAGCTGCACGGCCCGGTAGGCCGGGTGGCCCAGGGCGACCGCGGCCTCGCGACGCTCGGCGAGGCTGAGGTCGGCAAGGTGGCGTGGCGGCTTCCCGCGGCGGGGAGCCGTGAAGGTGAGCTGGCCGGGGGTCGGGCGCGGGGCGGTCTCTGACATGGTCCCCCGATTGTCTCAGGTCGTCAGGGCCCGGCCGCACTGCTCGGGCTGCGCATCCAGTGGCTCCGGCGACGCGCGGCGACGGATTACTCGCGTTTCGTGGCGCGGACGGGGCGCGACCCATTACCGTTGCACTGTCTCGTTTCGCAGGGGAACGAGAGTGCAGGGAAATGAGGAACGGCCATGGGCCTGTTCGATAGGTTCAAGACGTCGCCAGTTGCCACCGAGAGCGAGATCGCTCCGCCGGAGGCAGTCGTGCGCAACGAGCCCAGCCACATGCGGGCCGTCCCCGACGTCGACGACGAGGCCGCCGAGTTCGAGGCGTCCGTGCGCGAGCACATGGCGCGCCTCACCGCCGCCGCGGACTCCGACATCGCGTCGCTCTCCCCGGCGGAGTTCGACGCGGCCCTCACGTCGCGGCTCGTCGGGGCGGAGCGGATCCAGGCCACCGGGCTCGGGTTCTCGTACGCGTCACGGTTCGCCGAGCACATCCACGAGGTGCTCACCCTCGACCTGCCCGACTCCGTGCTGACGCTGCCCGACTCGCGCATCGCCGAGACCGGACGCCGCATCCCCGGCCTGCTCAACAGGGGCCGCACCAACCTGCTCGAGCTGCTCGAGACCACACCGGTCGACGTGCAGCGCATCGGCGAGGGTGGCCGCAGCGTCTACGCGGTGATGAGCGACTCCCCCTACACCGCCAGCTTCGCGCGGTTCCTCAGCGACGCCATGTACCGCTGGCTGCCCGAGGCCGACGACCGCAACGGCTTCGTCTTCGCCCTGCCCTACCGCCACGCGATCATCCTCCAGCCGTGCTCGACGCCGGCCGAGATCCGCGACGCCCTCGACCTGGTCCCCGACTACGCGCAGCGGCTGCACGACGAGGGTGACAGCCCGGTGTCGATGCACGCCTACCACTGGCTGGGCCGGCAGATCACCTGCCTGACCACCGAGCAGGCCGACGGCACGATGAGCGTGCAGCCGACCGAGGCGCTCGAGCAGGCGATGGGTCTGGGTCGTCGGGCCGGCTGACCCGACCCGCGTGCCCGGTCAGTCGATCGGCACGAACCAGATGAGCAGCGCCCAGGCGATGGGCGCGACCACGACGAGCGAGTCGAGGCGGTCCATCAGACCGCCGTGCCCGGGCAGCAGCGCGCCCATGTCCTTGATGCCGAGGTCGCGCTTGATGCTCGACTCGATGAGGTCACCCAGGGTCGCCCCGGCCGCCGCGACGGCGCCGAGGATGACACCCGCCCACCAGGGACCGCCGAGCAGGAGGGGTAGCGAGATCGCCCCGACGGCGGCACAGGTGAACACCGACCCCGCGAACCCCTCCCACGACTTCTTGGGGCTGAGCGAGGGCGCCATCGGGTGCTTGCCGAACAGGACGCCGACGGCGTAGCCACCGATGTCGGAGAACACGGTGACGAGGATGAAGACGACGATCCGCTGCCGCCCGTCGGGGGCCGCGAGCATCATCGAGGCGAAGCCGCCGAGGAAGATCGGGTAGAAGACGACGAGGGCCGACGCGCTGAGGTCGCGGGCGGCACCGGCCAGGCCGTCGGCCACCCGCCACACCAGCAGCCCGACGATGGTGAGGCCGAGGGTCACCACGAGCGCCTCGGCGCCTCGCAGGTAGGCCGACACGAGCATCCCCGCCGCGCCGAGCAGCAGCGGGACCAGCGGGATCACCATGCCGCGGGTGGCGATGGCGCGGCGCAGCTCCCAGGCGCCGTAGGAGACCGCGACCACCACGACCGCCAGGAAGGCGCGGGCGTCGACGACCAGGGTGCCGATCGACGAGCCCGCCGAGCAGCAGCCCCACGCCCACGGCCGCCCGCAGGTCGCGGCCGGCCTTCGGGGTGGCCGGCGTCCGGGTGCGGGCGTCGGCCGTGCCGGCGGCGTCGCCGGTGTCGGCCTCGCCGACCTCCCCGTCGTGCGGGGTGTCGGGGAGCCCGTCGGTGGGGTCCGCGGTGTCGGCTGGTGCGTCGGTCATCGTCGTGGGGCGCTCAGACGTCGAGGAGCTCGGTCTCCTTGCGCTGCAGCAGGTCGTCGATCTGGTCGACGTGCTTCTTGGTGACGGTCTCGAGCTCCTTCTCGGCGCGCGAGCCCTCGTCCTCGCCCACCTCGCCGTCCTTGACGAGCTTCTCGAGCGTCGTCTTGGCGTGGCGGCGGATGTTGCGCACCGAGATCTTGGCGTCCTCGGCCTGGGTGTGCGCCATCTTCACGTACTCGCGGCGCCGTTCCTCGGTGAGCACCGGCATCACGCAGCGGATGATCGTGCCGTCGTTGCTCGGGTTGACCCCGAGGTCGGCCTGCTGGATGGCCTTCTCGATGGCGTGCATCGAGGACTTGTCGAACGGGCTGATGATGATGGTGCGCGCCTCGGGGTTCTGGAACGACGCGAGCTGCTGCAGCGGGGTGGGAGCCCCGTAGTAGTCGACGAGGAGCTTCTGGAACATGCCCGGGTGCGCCCGACCGGTGCGGATGCCGGCGAAAGCCTCCTTGGCGACCTCGACGGCCTTCTCCATCTTCTCCTCGGCGTCGAACAAGGTCTCGTCGATCATCGCGGCGGGTCTCCTTCGCATCTGCCGCGCGGCGAGCGCGGCGGTCGGGTCCAGTGTGTCAAACGGCGCAGGTGGGCGTGCGCACTCGGCAAGGGGCCGTCACGCGGCGGAGGAGACCAGCGTGCCGATCTTCTCGCCGAGCAGCGCGCGGGTGATGTTGCCGTCACCCTCCATGCCGAAGACGACCATCGGGAGCTTGTTGTCCATGCACAGGCTGAAGGCTGCGGCGTCGACGACGCGCAGGCCGCTGCGCAGGGCCTCCTCGAAGCTCACCCGCTCGAGCTTGCGGGCCTGCGGGTTGGTGCGGGGGTCGGAGTCGTAGACGCCGTCGACCCCGTTCTTGCTCATCAGCACGACGTCGCACTTGCACTCCAGGGCCCGCTGGGCGCTGACCGTGTCGGTGGAGAAGTAGGGCATCCCGGCACCGGCGCCGAAGATGACGACCCGGCCCTTCTCGAGGTGGCGGATGGCGCGGCGCGGGATGTAGGGCTCGGCCACCTGACCCATGGTGATCGCGCTCTGCACGCGGGTGTCGATGCCCTCCTTCTCGAGGAAGTCCTGCAGGGCCAGGCAGTTCATCACGGTGCCGAGCATGCCGATGTAGTCGGCCCGGGAGCGGTCCATGCCCTTCTGCTGCAGCTCCGCGCCGCGGAAGAAGTTGCCGCCGCCGACGACCACGGCGACCTCGATGCCCTCGCGCACGGCCGCGGCGATCTGCCGGGCGATGCCGCGCACGACGTCGGGGTCGACCCCCACCTTGCCGCCACCGAAGACCTCACCGGAGAGCTTGAGCAGCACCCGCCGGGCCGAGCGGCCGGGTTCGGTGGTCGGTGCTGCCTCGGTCAGGGCGTGCGTGGTCACGGGGCCTCCTCGGCGGTGGTGCGCGGCGGTCGCCCGATCCTTTCACAGGCGGGCGCGCGCGCCGAACCCCAGAGATCGAGCGGGATGCCGTGGCGCGACCGAGGTGGGTCACTCACCACCCGGCGTTGCGCAGCATGAACTCGTTGTCGGTGTCGCGGCCGCCGCGAGGGTCCGGCGGCGGGTCGACCGGCTGGGTGGTCACCATGTCCTCGGGACGGATGCGCGCCAGGTCGACGTGCACGCGTCGCTCGAGGTCGGCTCGACCTGCTGGTGACGTGCTCTGCTCCGCCACGTGACCACCTCCTGGAGGCAGTATGCGCTCCGGACGCCGTGGCTGCGACGATGCGCGCATGGAGCAGGAGCGCGAGGTCCTCACGTGGGCCGACTTCGACACCTCGATCTGGGACCTCGCGGAACGGGTGGCCGCCGACGGCATCCCCGACATGATCCTGTCGATCGCCCGCGGCGGGCTGCTCATCGGGGGCGCCCTGGGCTACGCGCTCGGGGTGAAGAACACCTACACGATGAACGTGGAGTTCTACACCGGCGTCGACGAGCGGCTCGAGGTGCCGCGCATCCTGCCCCCGGCACCGGACTTCGTCGACCTGCACGACGCGCTGGTGCTCGTGGCCGACGACGTCGCCGACACCGGGCTCACCCTGGCGTCGGTGCACGACTTCTGCGCCGGCAAGGTCGGCGCGGTGCGCACCGCCACGATCTACGCGAAGCCGCGCTCGGTGGTCCGCCCCGACTACGTGTGGCGCCACACCGACCGCTGGATCACCTTCCCGTGGAGCGACCGCCCGCCGGTCACCGGCCACGGGGTGCTTGACGCCTGACCTGCCCCGCACGCACGGATGCCGCCCGCTCTGGTGAGCGGACGGCATCCGGGATGCTGCGTGGTGCGGCGGGAGGTCAGCTCCCGACGCGGAAGCGCACGAAGCCGGTGGCCTCGGCGCCGTCCTCCTGGAGGACCTTGGCCACGGTCTTCTTCGGCTCCTTGGCGAACGGCTGCTCGAGCAGGACGTTCTCCTTGAAGTAGCCGTTGACGCGACCCTCGACGATGCGGGAGAGGGCGGCCTCGGGCTTGCCCTCCTCCTTCGCGGTGGCCTCGGCGACGCGACGCTCGTTCTCGACCGTCTCGGTGTCGACCTCGTCGCGGGTGATCACGCTCGGGCTGAACGCCGCGATGTGCATCGCGACGTCGCGGGCCGTCTGCTCGTCGCCACCGGCGGTCGACACGAGCACACCGATCTGCGCGGGCAGGTCGGGGCTGGTCTTGTGCAGGTAGGACACGACGTGCTCGCCCTCGAGCCGGGCCACACGCTTGACCTCGATCTTCTCGCCGATGGTGGCGTTGGCCTCGTCGAGCAGGTCCTTGACGGACTTGCCGTCGGCGAGCGTCGACGCGAGCAGCGCCTCGGCGTCGGCCGACTTGGTGGTGACGGCCTGGGTGAGGACCTGGTCGGCCAGGGCGCCGAAGCGCTCGCCCTTGGCGACGAAGTCGGTCTCGCAGAGGACCTCGACGAGGGTGCCCTCGCCGGCGCCGGCCTGCGCGGTGACCAGCCCGTTGGAGGCCGTGCGGCCCTCGCGCTTGGTCACGCCCTTGAGGCCCTTGACGCGCAGGATCTCCTCGGCCGCGGTCATGTCGCCGTCGGCCTCGTCGAGGGCGCGCTTGACGTCCATCATGCCGGCGGCGGTCTTCTCGCGGAGCGCCTTGATGTCAGCGGCGGTGTAGTTCGCCATGGGGTGTATCGCTCTTTCTCGTGCGGGTCGGACAGTGTCGAGGTGGGTCAGGCCTGCTCGGCGGGGGCGTCGGCCTCCGCGGCGGGGGCCTCGGTGGCCTCGACCTCGGCGGCGGGCGCCTCGTCGGCGACGACGTCCTCGGCGGGGGCCTCGGTGGCCTCGACCTCGGCGGTCTCGGCGGGGGCCTCGGTGGCCTCGACCTCGGCCTCGGCGGTCTCGACCTCGGCTGCGGGCGCCTCGTCGGCGATGGCCTCGGCGACCTCGGGAGCCGGGGTCTCGACGACCTCGATCTCGAGCGCCTCGGGAGCAGCCTCGGCGGCGGTCTCGCCGGCCTCCGGGGCCACGGTCTCGGCCGTCGCGGCAGCGTCGCCACCGAGCAGCTCGCGCTCCCAGTCGGCCAGCGGCTCGTCGGCGGCGACGTCGTCACCGGCGGCGGGACCACCGGCGCGGGCGATCAGGCCCTCGGCGACGGCATCGGCGATGACGCGGGTCAGGAGGGTGACCGAACGGATCGCGTCGTCGTTGCCCGGGATCTTGTAGTCGACCTCGTCGGGGTCGCAGTTGGTGTCGAGGATCGCGATGACGGGCAGGCCGAGCTTGCGCGCCTCGTCGACGGCGAGGTGCTCCTTCTTGGTGTCGACGATCCAGACGGCCGAGGGGACGCGGCCCATGGTGCGGATGCCGCCCAGGGTGCGCTCGAGCTTGTCCTTCTCGCGCTTGAAGATGAGCAGCTCCTTCTTCGTGAAGCCGGAACCGGCCACGTCGTCGAAGTCGAGCTCCTCGAGCTCCTTGAGGCGGGTGAGCCGCTTGGAGATCGTCTGGAAGTTGGTGAGCATGCCACCGAGCCAGCGGTGGTTGACGTAGGGCATGCCGACGCGGGTCGCCTGCTCGGCGATCGGCTCCTGCGCCTGGCGCTTGGTGCCGACGAAGAGGATGGTGCCGCCGTGGGCGACGGTCTCCCTGACGAACTCGTAGGCGTTGTTGATGTAGGTCACCGACTGCTGCAGGTCGATGATGTAGATGCCGTTGCGCTCGGTCATGATGAAGCGCTTCATCTTGGGGTTCCAGCGACGGGTCTGGTGCCCGAAGTGGACGCCGCTCTCGAGGAGCTGGCGCATGGTGACGACGGCCATCGTCGTTCTCCTTGCTCTGTGGTTGTCAGTTACGTCGGTGGCGCGACCCGCCTGCTGGAGGGTCGTCATCCACCTGCCTGGTGTCCGGCCACACCCCGGACGGACGTTCCCGTAGGAGCGATCCGCCACTGCCGTGGTGTGCCCTGCGCCGCCCGTGAGGGGTCGCAGAGAAGGACACGCGAATTCGACCGGCCGAGACCGGTCGTGTTCCCAGTCTACGGAGGTGCGGCCCTGCGCACCTAATCGGCGGGTGGGCGCCCGGTGGGCGGCAAACCGCGGTGACGGCGCGGCATCCGGAGGGTAGGTTCTCGGCCTCGTGGGCCGCATCCTCGACGTCGTCGCCCCGCCCCGGATGGGGGCGGGGTTCCGGTGGCTGCTGGCGTCGTCGTGGACGTCGAACCTGGGGGACGGCATCGGCCTGGCCGCCGGCCCGCTGCTCGTGGCGTCGCAGACCCGCAACCCGGTGCCCGTGGCGATGGCGGCGCTGCTCCAGCGCCTCCCGTGGCTGCTCTTCGGTCTCTGGGCCGGCGCGATCGCCGACCGGGTCGACCGGCGGCTGCTCGTCGTGGTGTCGGACCTCCTGCGGGCGATCGTGGTGGCCGCGCTGTGCCTGACGATCGTCACCGGCCGGGTGAACGTCACCGTGGTGCTGGTGACGACGTTCCTGTTCGGCATCGCGGAGGTGTTCGCCGACAGCGCGAGCGGCACCCTGCTGCCGATGCTGGTGCCGCGCGAGGACCTCGGGGTGGGCAACGCGCGGCTGCAGGCAGGCTTCCTCACGACGAACCAGCTGGTGGGGCCGCCCGTGGGCGCGTTCCTCTTCGCGGTCGGCACGGTGTGGCCGTTCACCGTGCAGGCCCTGTGCGTGGCGCTGGGGGCACTGCTCGTGGCACGGATCGCGACGCCGCCCGGGGCGCCGCGTGACCTGACGGGCACGCACGTGCGCCGCGACATCGCCGACGGGTGGCGCTGGATGATGCGGCATCCCCCGGTGCGCACGCTCGCGCTGGTGATCCTCGCGTTCAACGTCACGTGGGGAGCGGCGTGGTCGGTGCTCGTGCTGTGGTCGCAGGACGTGCTCGGGATGGGGCCGGTGGGCTACGGGCTGCTGACGACCGCCGTCGCCGTGGGTGGGCTGGCGAGCACGAGCTCGTACGACGTCATCGAGCGCCGGGTGCCGCTCGCCACCCTGATGCGGGTCTGCCTGCTGCTCGAGGTGGTCACGCACCTCGCGCTGGCGCTGACGTCGGTGGTCTGGGTCGCGTTCGCGATCATGGTGGTGTTCGGGGCGTACGCGTTCGTCTGGGGCACGGTGTCGCAGACCGTGCGACAGCGGGCGGTGCCGATGGAGTTCCAGGGCCGGGTCGGCAGCGTCTATGTCGTCGGGCTGTTCCTGGGGCTGGTCATCGGCCAGGGTCTCGGCGGGCTGATCGCCGACCGGTGGGGGCTGACGGCGCCGTTCTGGTTCGCCTTCGTCGGATCGGCACTCACCCTGGCCCTGGTGTGGCGACAGCTCGCGTCGATCGCGCACTCCGGGGCGGCGACGGTGGCCCCGGGCTCCGAGCCGGGGTTGGACTCGGGGTCGGAGCCGGGGTCGGAGCCGGGGTCAGGCTCGGCGCCGGGGTAGGAGACGGGCGGATGGTGGCACGGCATCCGTGGTGGGGGCGGGCCGTCCGGCATAGCCTGCGGTGATGACCCACTCCCCCGGCGACGGCCGCCATCTCGGTCACCCAGCCCTCGCGCCGTTCGGCACGACGATCTTCGCGACGATGTCGGCGCTGGCGGCCGAGCACGACGCGATCAACCTCGGCCAGGGGTTCCCCGACACCGACGGTCCGCCGGAGGTGCTGGAGGCCGCGGTGGCGGCGATCCGAGGTGGACGCAACCAGTACCCGCCCGGAGCCGGCGTGCCCGAGCTGCTGGATGCCGTTGCGGCGCACCAGAAGCGGTTCTACGGGCTCGAGGTCGACCCGCTCTCGGAGGTGCTGGTGACGGTGGGTGCCACCGAGGCGATCGCAGCCACGGTGCTGGCGCTGGTGCAGCCGGGCGACGAGGTGGTGACGTTCGAGCCCTACTACGACTCCTACGCGGCGACGATCGCGCTGGCGGGTGGGGTGCGGCGCACGTCCGTGCTGCGCTTCCCCGACTTCGCCGTCGACGAGGCGTCGCTGCGCGCGGCGTTCTCGGACCGGACCCGGATGGTGCTGCTCAACACACCACACAACCCGACGGGAAAGGTGTTCTCGCGCAGCGAGATCGAGCTGATCTGCGCGCTGGCTCGCGAGCACGACGCGTGGGTGGTGACCGACGAGGTCTACGAGCACCTGACGTTCGACGATGCCGAGCACGTGCCTGTCGCGAGCCTGCCGGGCATGTGGGAGCGCACGCTGACGATCTCGTCGGCCGGCAAGACGTTCTCCACCACGGGCTGGAAGGTCGGCTGGGTGACCGGACCTGCTGCGGCGGTGGCGGCGGTGCGCGCGGTCAAGCAGTTCCTGACCTACGTGGGGTCGGGGCCGTTCCAGCCGGCGGTGGCGGCCGGGTTGGCGTTGCCGGATGCCGTGTACGACGGGCTCGCGTCGTCGCTGGAGGCGAAGCGCGACCGACTGGTCGACGGCCTCCGTGGCGCAGGCATGGAGGTGTCGGTGCCGCGTGGCACGTACTTCGTCATCGCCGACGCCGCCCCCCTGGGAGCCGTCGACGCCCTGTCGTTCTGCCACGAGCTGCCGGCTCGGGCCGGGGTCGTCGGGGTGCCGGTGTCGGTGTTCCACGACGACGTCGAGGCGGCACGCACCCTGGTGCGCTTCGCGTTCTGCAAGCGCGACGACGTGCTCGACGAGGCCTGTCGCCGGCTGGCGGCCCTGCGGTTCTGACCGGGCGGGTTCGAGGGCCGCCGGTCACAACTTTCTCGCCCGATCCCGGAACCTTCACCTTCGCGCCACAACCGTTGTGGTGCGAACGTGAAGGTTCTCGCACCGGGCGGGAAAGTTGGGATGACGAGAGCGCGGCCGGTGGCGGGATTGGGGCGTTGATCGCCTCTCGTCCAGGGTCACCCGGAGCTAACCGTCGTTGGCAGGCCACCGCGGTGTTGCTGTTGTCCACAGGACGCCGGGCGGCCTGACCGTCGTCCACAGGATGGGCCGTGTCCTTCCGCGCCGATGGCGCGGTCGTGAGGCTGTCCGTCATGACCAGACTCCTGCTCCCGGCGCTCGCCCTCGTCGGCGCCGTCGCTGTCACCTCCTCCGTGGTGGCGGCCCACCCGGCCGGCGAGGCGCGGATGAGGGTGGGCGGGCCGGGCACGGCATCCCAGGAGCGTGCGGCGCCCGCTGCCGGCGCCGCGGGCGCTTCGGACCTCGATGCCAGACCCGTGCGACCACCCATGGCCGGCCAGGAGCGGAGTGACCGTACGCGCTGGCGGTGGCCGGTGTCGCCCCGGCCGGCGGTACTCCGCTCGTTCCGTGCTCCGGTGTCCGACTATGGAGCTGGTCATCGCGGTCTCGACCTCGAGGTCGCCGACGGCACGCCCGTTGTCGCCGTCGAGGCCGGCGTGGTGACCCATGCCGGGGACGTCGCGGGCCGCGGCACCGTCACCGTCGCGCACGCCGGAGGGCTGAGCAGCACCTACGAACCGCTCGATCCGGTGGTCAGAGCCGGGTCGGTGGTGGCTGGCGGCGACCTGTTGGGCACCGTGCGAGCCCGTGATGGCCCCGGCCACTGCGGCAGCCGGCCGTGCCTCCACCTCGGTGCCCGACGCGGAGACTCCTACCTCGACCCCTACCCCCTGCTCGTCGGCGGCAGGTTGGCTCTGCTGCCGTTGCGCTGAGCCCGGTCAGGAGCGCCGGGAGGCGTCCTGCCTCAACGCGCGCCGGTCAGAGGAGCCGGGTCACCGGGTCGGCGCCGGGTGCGAGCCTGGATGCCGTGACGACCGTGCCGGCGCCCGAAGGCGCCCCGGACCCGCTGCCGTCGTCGCGCAGCAGGAAGTACCAGGCGGCTGCCGCCACGATCAGCAGGCCGATGACCGCGATGACCACCCAGCGGCCGCTTCCGCCGCCATCACCGCGCGACGAGGCGCGGCCCGTGGCGTCCGGGGACACCGGGTCGGCCTCGGGCTGCGGCTCCGGCTCCGGCTCGAGCTCCGCCTCGGTGGGCGGCGAGGGCGCGCCCATGTCGTCGTCGGGATCGTGCTCTCTGCGCCGCCGGCGTGCAGCCACCATCTGCGAGGGCGGCTCGACGACGATCGCGCCCTCGTCGTCCTCGACGTCGGGCAGCCCGATGTCGAAGGACTGGGCCTCCCGCCACGACAGCGTGACGGCCGGCACGGTGCTGGGCCGCCCGGGCGAGGGTCGGTGGCCCTCGGAGCCAGCGTCGCCGCCAAGGTCGCCGGGCACTGGCGCCGGCGTCTCGTCGGCACCCAAGGGGGTCGCCCCCTGCATCTCTGCGACCTCGGTCGACTCGTCCGCCGCGATGGCAGAGGCCGTCGCAGTCGACCGCGCCCGTTGGGCCTCCGGCGCCTCGACTGCTGCTGCTCCTGCGGGCTGCCGGCTCCGGCTCCGGGTCGGCCTCGTCCGCGGATTCGCGCTCGACAGACTCGGGCTGCACGGCGGCTGGCTCCACGCTTGGCGCGGGCTGAGCCACCGCCGTCGGTTCGGGCTCGGGCTCGGGCTCGGGCTCGGGCTCGGGCTCGGGCTCGGGCTCGGGCTCGGGCTCGGGCTCGGGCTGGTCGGACTCCGCCGCCGCCCGCTCGGCGACGGACGCGTGGATGACGGCCGGTTCGTCCGTCGGGTCGGGCTCCGCCATCGGGTCAGGCTCGGTCCGAGGCTCGGGCTCCCCTACGGGCTCGGGGATCGACGTCACGACGGTGTCGACCGGCGGCTCGTAGGCGACTGGTGCCGGCGGTGGAGGTACGGCGGGCAGCCACGTGTCCGGGCTCGGTTCCGGTGCGGACAAGCCGGCGAGCTCGGCCAGGGATCGGTGGTGCTCCTCCTCGAGCGGCTCCGGATCGGGCTCGATCTCTGCATCGATGGCAGACGACGGCTGCGACACCTCGGCGGCGAAAATGGCCTCGGAGTCCGCCGCCCCACCAGTTGGAGTCAGTGGAATCGGGCCTGACGCGGGCACAGCCGGGCGGCTGTCCACGGCAGCACCGGCGCTCAGCTGGTCCTCTGCCGATGCGCCGGCATCGGCGTCATCGGCCGCGTGACCGGTGGCCACGAGGTACGAGTTCAGCCAAGCGCCCACCTGCTCCTCGACGACCGGCTGCGGCTGCCCGTCAGACGTGTCGGACCCTCCACCGGCGCCGCCGTCGTCGTGGACCGCCTCGAGCTCAGCGGGTGGGACCGGAGGGGGCGGCACCGCGGCAGTCGAGGTGAAGATCGGCTCGGAGGGTGCCGGCAGCGCCTGCTCTGTGGCGTCGGTCTGCTCGGCGTGCGACCGGGTCGAGTGGGCGCCTCCCGAGCGGTCACCGCCGTTGCCGTCGCCCGATCGACGTGACCCACGCAGCCCGGGGAGGCCGAGCTTGCGCTTCTGGGGCGCGATGGCGCCTTCCTGGCGCAGCTTGGCCCGAGTCTTGGGCTCGACGTAGAGCCGGCGCAGCTCGGAGACCCACTCGGGGACGTCGAGCGACTTGGTGGCGTCGTCGGGCTCGGGCGTTCCTACTGCGCCGGTCTCCTCGGCGCCGGACTCCGGCGGCGTGTCAGGCACGCGGGTGAGCCTGCGCGAAGGACCGCTTCAGGCGGTCGACTGACACATGGGTGTAGAGCTGCGTCGTCGCGAGGGACGCGTGGCCGAGCAGTTCCTGGACCATCCTCAGGTCTGCGCCCCCTTCGAGAAGGTGGGTGGCGGCACTGTGCCGCAACCCGTGTGGCCCCAGGTCCGGGGCATCCGGAACGTGCCGGAGGAGTGAGTGAACCACAGTGCGGATCTGCCGCTGGTCGGCCCGGCGGCCCCGCCTGCCCAGCAGCAGCGCCGACCCGCTCTCGGAGCCGGCCAGGCGCGGACGTCCGTCGTCGAGCCAGGCCAGCACGGCTCGCCGGGCCGGCTGACCGAAGGGCACGCGGCGTTCCTTGTCGCCCTTGCCGACCACGCGCAGCACGTTCGCCGAGAGGTCGACGTCGTCGACGTCGAGGCCGACGAGCTCTCCGACCCGGATGCCGGTGGCGTAGAGCAGCTCGAGCGCAGCTCGGTCGCGCAGGTGAACGGGGTCGTCATCGTCGGCGGCGACGGCGGCCACGTCGAGCAGTGCGGCCGCCGAGCGCTGGGCCAGGACCGGCGGCAGCGTGCGGTGACGGCTGGGTGCACTGAGGCGCAGCGACGGGTCGGTCTCGATCCGACCGGTGCGCTCGAGCCACCCGAAGAAGGTGCGCAGCGAGGCAGAGGTACGCGCGATCGTCGCGCGCGCAGCGCCGCGACGCGAGAGCATGCCGAGCCACGCCCGCAGGTCGGCCAGGGTCACGGCGCGCAGCGCCTCGTCGTCCTCACTGGCCCCCACCTCGTCGAGGAACACGCTCACGTCGCGCACGTAGGCGCGCACCGTGTGCGCGGACCGGCCACGTTCGGCGCGCAGGTGGCGTTCGAACGCGGGCAGCGCGTCGGAACGGACGACATTCACGCGCGCAGCGTGTCACCCCACGGGCCCCAAGCGCAACGACACACCGATGGTGTCAGCCGCGGAGTTGTCTGGTCGCTGCCGCCGCCTTGCGCCAGTGGCCCGCAACCCTGATGACCAGCCCGTCAGCCTCCAGCGCGGCGAGGATGCCGACCAGCCGTCTCGCCTCCACCCCCGAGGCGGAGGCAACCCGGTCGACGGTGGCACCCCCGTGCATCGGCACCGCCGACCAGACCTGGTACGCCTCGGGGTCGAGGTCGTCCCCGGGCTTCCGCAGATCCGGACCCGGCCGACCAGCGGGAAGGAGGTCGTCGCCGATCCGCGCAGCGATCTCGGCGACCTCGGCGGCATCGGTCACGAGCACGGCGCCGGTGTCGCGAACCAGCGTGTGGCACCCGGCCGACGTCATGCTCGTCACGGGCCCGGGCACCGCACCGACCGGGAGGTGGTGCTCACGAGCCGCCCTGGCCGTGGTGAGCGACCCCGACCTCCGGTTGGCCTCCACGACGACGGTGGCCCTGGCCAGCAGGGCGATGATCCGGTTACGGGCCAGGAAGCGAGAACGGTACGGAGCGCACCCCACCGGCACCTCGCTGACCACGGCCCCCGCCGCGGCGACCCGGTCGAGCAGCCCGCGGTGTGCCGTGGGGTAGGCGCGGTCGGCGCCGCAGGCCAGCACGGCGACGGTGGGCCCGTCGACCGCGAGCGCTCCCCGGTGCGCGGCCGCGTCGACGCCGTACGCTGCGCCGCTGACGATGGTGTAGCCACGTGCCGCGAGGCCCTCGCCGAGGTCGGCGGCCACCCTGAGGCCGTAGTCGGTGGCCGCGCGCGACCCCACGATCGCGACGCTGCGCTCGACCAGCGCGGCGAGGTCGGTGTCGCCTCGAACGAACAGACAGTACGGCGGCGCCTTCAGCCGGTCGAGGCCGACGGGCCACGGGTCGTCGCCCGGCGCGAGGACGCGAACCCCGTGGTGAGCGGCGGCCCGGGACATGGCGTCGAGGTCGAGCTCGGGAAGGCGGACCTCCCAGCCCGCACGGGACGGCAGCTGCCCTGCCCGCAGCCGTACCAGCGCCTCGACCGCACCGCACTCGCGCAACAGGCCGGTCACCCCGAGGTCCTCCGGCTCCGCGAGGAAGGCCCACGCGACCCGGGCCCAGCGCTCGTCGCGTTCCAGGCGGCTCGCCGGCCGGCTGGGCCGCACAGGCGGGGTCATGCCGCCACCAGCTCACCGCTGCGCAGCGCGAGGCCCGTGGCCACCTCGTCACGCCCCGGCACCTCGCGCCCCGCCAGGTCGGCCGCCGACCACGCGACCCGCAGCACCCGGTCGTAACCGCGAAGGGTGAGCCGTCCTCGTTCGAGGGCTCGGTCGAGCATGGTGGTCGTGGCAGAGGGCAGTCGGAACGGCGCCCGGCGCAGGACGTGGCCGGGGACCAGACCGTTGGTGGTCCACCCCCCTTCGGCCCAGCGGTGCCGCTGCGCCTGCCGCGCGGACGCGACGCGGGCGGCGACCGCCGCGCTGGCTTCGCCCGTGGCGTCACCGAAGGCGGCGCGCTGCACCGGCGGCACGTGCACCTGCAGGTCGACCCGGTCGAGCAGCGGCCCGGACAGCCGCCCGGCGTAGGACCGGATCTCCATCGGCTTGCACGTGCAGTCGAGCCCCTTGCCGTAGGACCGACCACACGGGCACGGGTTCGCGGCGAGCACCAACAGGAACCGCGCCGGGTAGCGCACCACCTGACGTGCACGGGCGATGACGACCTCGCCCGACTCGAGCGGCTGGCGAAGGGTCTGCAGCACCGTGCCCTTGAACTCGGGTGCCTCGTCGAGGAAGAGCACGCCGTGGTGCGCTCTCGAGATGGCCCCGGGCAGGGCGACCCCGGAGCCGCCCCCGGCCACGGCCGCCACCGAGGCACTGTGGTGCGGCGCCACGAACGGGGGCGTGCGGTCGAGCTCGACCACGTCGCCGACCTGCCCGGTGAGCGAGCGGATGGCGTGGGTCTCGAGGGCCTGCTCCCGGCTCAGGGGCGGCAGCACCGTGACCAGCCGCTCGGCGAGCATCGTCTTGCCGACTCCGGGCGGCCCGGACATCAGCAGGTGGTGGCCTCCGGTGGCGGCAAGCTCGAGGGCCAGCCGTGCCTCCGGTTGCCCGACGACGTCGGCGAGGTCGGGCCCGGGCCGCGGCACCACCTGGCCCACCGGCGGCGGGGGCGCGAGAGGCAGCGGGGTGCCCTGCTCGGCCGCGCGGTACCAGTCGACGACGTCGCGCAGGCAGGCGGCGCCGTGCACTGTCACGCCGTCGACGAGCTGGGCCTCACCGACGTTCTCGAGCGGCACGACGACCTGCCGGGCTCCCGAGCGCACCGCCGTGAGCACCGCTGGCAGCACGCCGTGCACACCACGAACCCGGCCGTCGAGCGCCAGCTCGCCCAGGTGCACGACATCGCGCGACAGGACGCTGCGGATCACCCCGGCGGCGGACAGCACCGCGACCGCGATGGCCAGGTCGAAGCTCGCTCCGCGCTTCGGGATCGACGCGGGCGAGAGGTTGACGACGACGCGGTGCGGCGGGACGGGCACGCCGCTGGTCGAAGCCGCGGAGCGGACCCGGTCGGGTGCCTGAGCGCAGGCCGCATCGGGCATGCCACCGACCGCGAAGTGAGGCAGCCCCTGCCCGACGTGCGCCTCGACGTCGACCAGGGCGCCATCGAGGCCGGACAGGGCGACCGACCAGGTGCGCCCCAGCCCCTGGCTCACGACCCCACCCCCACGACGTGCCGCACGACCGCCGGCCGCCCAGGCCGGCACAGGATGCCGACGACGTCGACACGCACCCGAGCCACCTGTGACCGCCCGGCGTGGTCCGCGAGGTAGGCGGCCGCGAGGTGCCGCAGCCGCATGGCCTTGGCGAAGGTGACGGCCTCGACCGGCTCGCCGAACCCCGACGACCGGCGGGTCTTCACCTCGCAGATGACGAGGCAGTCGCCGTCGCGCGCCACGATGTCGACCTCCCCGATCTCGCAGCGCCAGTTGCGGTCGACCACCTCCATGCCCTGCTCGCGCAGGTAGCGCACGGCCAGCGCCTCGCCGTAGCGTCCGAGGGCAGCGCTGGGCCGCGGCGGGCGCACGGTGCGCGGCACGGCCGGAGGTCGCGGTCGCGCGGGTCGCGCCGGTCGGGTGCGCGGTGGCGGGTCGGTGCTGGTCATGCGCCCAGCGAACCGCCCCGGGGCACCGGCGGCGAGCCTCGCCGCGGACCTGTGGACGACGGCATCGGACCGGACGCCCTGTGGACGACGGATGCCGCTCAGCGGCCGACTTCGGCCTCCGACCTCAAGGCCTCCGCAGCCACCCTCACTCCCCGCACTCAGGTCGCTCCGCGAGCCCGGACCGTCAGAACTCGCCCTTGGGCAGCTCGAGCTCGCTCTTGGCGAGCTCCTCGACGTTGACGTCCTTGAACGTCACGACCCGCACCGTCTTCGCGAAGCGCGCCGGCCGGTAGATGTCCCACACCCACGCGTCGTGCATCGTGACGTCGAAGAAGACCTCGCCCCCGTCGGAGCGCACCACCACGTCGACGCTGTTGCACAGGTAGAAGCGCCGCTCGGTCTCGACGACGTGGCTGAACAGGCCCACGACGTCGCGGTACTCGCGGTAGAGCGCGAGCTCCGCCTCGCTCTCGTACTTCTCGAGGTCCTCCGAGCTCATCGCTCTCCCACTCGCGTCAGGTCGGTCGTTCCGGTCAGGTACAGCTCGTCGACGGACTCCGACCGCGGGCCCGAGAGATCCTCGAGCGCCTCTGGCGGCGGCCCGACGGCCACCTCGCCATTGTCGTCCATCGTGCCGGGCAGCCGCCACGAGCGCCGGTGCAGCTCGCACGGGCCGAGCCGGCGCAGCGCGTCCTGGTGCTCGGGCGCGGCATACCCCTTGTTCTCGACCCAGCCGTAGGGGGCGTAGGCCTCCTCGGCGCCCCAGGCGACCATCATCCGGTCGCGCGTCACCTTGGCGAGCACGCTGGCCGCGGCGACCGACGAGCACTTCAGGTCGGCCTTGATCATCGTGGTCACCGGTGGGGTCTCGACCCGGTCCTCGTGCGCGAAGGCCAGGAGCCCGACGTCCTCGGGCGAGGTGAGCCAGTCGTGGTTGCCGTCGAGGATCACCAGGTCGGGGCGGATGCCGGTCGCGGCGACCGCGGCCAGGGCGCGGCACCCGGCCAGCCGCAGCGCGGCGATGATGCCGACCTCGTCGATCTCGTCGGCGCTCGCGTGCCCGACGGCGTGGGCGACCGCCCAGCGCTCGATGCGCGGCACCATCCGCTCACGGGCGTGCGGCGCCAGCAGCTTGGAGTCCTTGACGCCCTGCGGAGCGGTGCGGCAGCTCTCGTCGATGACGACGACACCCACCGTGACCGGCCCGGCGAGGGCGCCACGGCCGACCTCGTCCATGCCCGCGAGCACCCGGTGGCCGTCGCGCTGCAAGGCCCGTTCGACGCGCAGGCTGGGCCGGCGCGGACCCGTGGGGCTCACGGCACGGCCGTCGCTTCGGGCACGTGGGCGAAGGTCTCCTCGTGGTCGGAGAGCCAGCCGGCCCGGCTCAGCGGCCAGACGACGGCCACCGCCCGCCCGGTGATGTCGTCGATCGGCACCGAGCCGTCGGCGCCAGTGCCGGACGGGTCGTGGAAGCGCGAGTCCTCGGAGTCGGAACGGTGGTCGCCCATGACCCAGACGTGGCCGGCGGGCACGGTGATGTCGAAGTTCAGGGAGCTGGGCAGGTCACCGGGCTTGAGGTACGGCTCGTTGATCTCGACGTCGTTGACCACCAGCTTGCGGTTCGTCGAGCAGCACACCACGTGGTCGCCCGGCAGGCCGATGACCCGCTTGATCAGGTGGTCCTCGGACTCCGCGGGCAACAGTCCGACGAACACCAGCCCGTCGTGGATCGCCCCGGGGAGGCCGGCGCGCTCCACGGGCGGCGCGGCCTCGAGCCAGCCGCCCGGGTCCTGGAAGACCACGACGTCGCCGTGCTTGAGGTCGACCGGGCCGGGGGTCAGCTTGGAGACGATGACGCGGTCCCCGACGAGGAGGGTGTCCTCCATCGAGCCCGACGGGATGAAGAAGGCCTGCAGCAGCCACGTCTTGACGACGAACGACAGGGCCAGCGCCATGACGACGACCACGACGACCTCGCGCACGGCTGCCGTGACGATGCCGAGGGGGCCCGGCTCGTCGACGTCGTCGGCGGCCGGTCGAGGGCCCTCCTGGTCCTGTCCTTCGGCCACCGGGTCGACCTCGCTCGCGCTCACGGCGTCACCGCGGTCGGCGCGGTCACCGGCGAGATCGTGCCGAACCGGCTCAGCGGCCAGAAGCGGAGCACGGCGGTGCCGACGACGTCGTCACGCGGCACGGTCGTCTCGACGGGGGCGGTGACGGTCACGGCATCCGAGGTGGACGACCCGACCACGGCGAGCTCGCTCTGCGCGCCCGTGTCGACGTGCAGCCAGCCGGCCACCGACGCCAGGACGCGACCGATCAGCCCGTCGGACACCGGCGTCGAGCGGTCGACCGTGGCGGACGACGTGGTGTCGACCACGACGAGGTCACCGGGGTCGGCGGCGGGCCGGACCTTCCACACGAGGACACGGTCTCCTGGTTCGACGGCCGGTGCGAGGGCGGCCGTGGGGACGAAGTAGGACTGGAGCACGAACGCCTGGACCAGCGCGGTCGCGAGGACGGCGGCCGCGAGGAGCAGGACCGGCCGGGGACGACGCGACCCGGCCCCGGCCACGTCGGTGGCGGGTGCCGGGTCGGCGTCGGGTCGGGCGGTCACCCCGCGGAGCCTAGTCGGCCCGTCTGGGTGGGTCGCACCGGAACCGGGTCGTCTCAGCGCGCGACCGGGGTGTCGCGCTTCTCCTTGATCTTGGCGGCCTTGCCGCGCAGGTCGCGCAGGTAGTAGAGCTTCGCGCGACGCACGTCACCGCGGGTGACGAGCTCGATGTGGTCGATGATCGGGGTGTGCAGCGGGAAGGTGCGCTCCACGCCGACGCCGAAGGAGACCTTGCGGACGGTGAAGGTCTCACCGACGCCGCCGCCGTGACGACGGATGACGACGCCCTGGAAGACCTGGATGCGCGAGCGGGTGCCCTCGACGACCTTCACGTGGACCTTGACGTTGTCGCCGGCGCGGAAGTCGGGGATGTCGCTCTTGAGGGACGCGGAGTCGAGCTCGTCGAAACGCTGCATGACGGATGTCGCTTTCTCGCGGCCTGCCACAGGTCACCCGCGGGTGTTTGGGAATGCGTGGTTCGAAGGGTGCGTCCGTCGGGCCGCATGCTGGTCGGACCGGGGTCCGGGGCACTCCCCCCGTGGCGGGGGCCGTCGAGTCGACGGGACGCAGCGACCCAGTCTGCCAGAGGTGGGCCGGGCCGGCGAAATCCACGGATGCCGTCCCGCCGGCCGGGCGGCGCACCTCACCCACCGCTCGACCCGAGTTGGGTGCTCAGGTGGTCGCCGGGGCAGCCACCTGAGCACCCGACTCCGGTCCACGGCATACGGTGAGCGCGTGACGATCGACCCGGGCCTGCCCGTCGCCCTCGCCGTGGCCCTGCTGCTGGCGCTGACCGTCACGATGTACCTGGTGGGCCGGCTGCCCCAGCCGGGGTCGACGCTGTTCGCCGCGGCCCGGGCGATCGTGCAGCTGAGCGTCGCCGCCCTGGTCATCGCGGCCGTCATCAAGTCGCTCGTGCTGTCGCTGCTGCTGCTCACCTTCATGTTCGTCATCGCCGTGGTGACGACGGTGCGGCGGGTCGAGGCCCCCAACGCCTGGCCGTGGGCCACGCTGGCGATGCTGGCCGGGCTGCTGCCGGTCGTGGTCATCATCCTGCTGACCCGCACCGTTCCCCCGACCGGCATCGCCCTGGTGCCCGTGGTCGGCATCCTCGCGGGCAACACGATGAACGGGCACACCCTCACCTGCCGCCGGGCCTTCGCGGCCCTGCGGGAGGAGAAGGGCCAGTACGAGGCGGCCCTGTCGCTGGGCCTGACCCGGGCCCAGTCCGTCGGCGAGGTGGTGCACCGGCGGGTGCCCGAGGCCCTCATCCCGGGTCTCGACCAGGTGCGCACGGCCGGGGTCGTCACCCTGCCGGGGGCCTTCATCGGCGTGCTGCTCGGCGGGGGCTCGCCGGCCCAGGCCGCGGCGGCACAGGTGCTCGTGCTGATGGGCATCATGGCCGCGCAGACGACCACGGCGGTGGTGGCGGAGCGGCTGATCGGGGAGGCCCTGCTGCTGCCCGACGACCTCAAGTCCTCGCTGCAGCCCTGACCGGGGCGCCTGTGGCGGAGCTCGGCACCGGAACCTTCAGGTTCGCGCCACTTGTGTTCCGGTGCGAAGGTGAAGGTTCCGGCATCGGGCGGGAAAGTTGGGGTCAGCGGCGGGGCTTGGCGAAGTCGACCGCTCCGGGCGGGGTGTGCTCGCCCGTCACGAGCCGGTAGCCGGCCCGCTTGTAGAACCGCTGGTTGCCCTCCTCGAGCACCCCTGTGGTCAGCGCGAAGCCGGTGACGTCGGCCGGCGCGAGCGACTCGGCGAGGGCAAGCAGGTCGCGCCCGAGGCCGCGGCCCTGGAGGTCGGGCGCGACCATGAGGCGCCCCACCTCCCAGCGCGTGGCGTCATCCGGATGCCGTCGCGCGCGCACCGAGGCGACCAGCCGTCCCGGTGTGCCCTCGACGGCGGGCACCCGCACGGCGTAGGTCGTCCACTCCCCGAGGTCGCGCAGGATGTCGTCGAGCTCCTCCGCCAGCGGCGGCACGACCCAGCGGCCCCTGGCCGCGAGCCCCTCCCGCACCCAGCAGGCCCGCTGCAGCACGAGCAGCTCGGCGGCGTCGGCCGGCACGGCCACGCGCACGTGGAGGTCGGCCAGCGCCCCTGCCGTGGCCGACACCGGCAGGAGGTCGGGTCGCCGGGCGGCCGTGCGCTCGAGTCGCTGCTGGTGGCGCCACCCGGCGATGGCGCCGTGGTCGCCGGACAGGAGCACGGCCGGCACCTCGCGCACGGTCCCGGCGTCGTCCCACGAGGCCGGCCGCGTGTAGACGGGGTACTCGAGCAGGCCGTCCTCGTGCGACTCCTCGACGAGCGACTCGGCGTTGCCCACCACTCCCGGGAGCAGGCGCCCGACCGCCTCGACCATCGCGAGGACCGCCACCTCGCCGCCGTTGAGGACGTAGTCGCCGAGCGAGACGACCGTCACCGGCATCCGGTCGGCGGCGTGCTCGTAGACGCGCTCGTCGAGGCCCTCGTAGCGCCCGCAGGCGAACGCCAGCCACGGCTCCTGTGCCAGCGAGCGTGCCAGCGCCTGGCTGAACGGCACCCCACCCGGGCCGGGCACGATCAGGTGCGGCACGGTGGCCTCCCCGGCCTCCCCGGCCTCCCCCGCCGGCCCGGACGCCACGACGGCGTCGAGCGCCTCGGCCCACGGCTCGGGCTTCATCACCATGCCGGCGCCACCGCCGAACGGGCTGTCGTCGACCGTGCGGTGCCGGTCGTGGGCGTGGTCGCGCAGGTCGTGCACGCGCACGTCGAGGATGCCGTCGCGCCTCGCCTTGCCGATGAGTGACAGGTCCAGGGGTGCGAGGTAGTCGGGGAAGATCGAGACGACGTCGACGCGCACCGGGGTCACACCCCGAGGTCGAGCAGCCCGGGCGGGGCGTCGACGACGACGCGGTGGCCCTCGAGGTCGACCTCGGGGACGATGGCGGCCACGAACGGCACCTGCGCCTCGCGGCCGTCGGGCAGGAGGATGACGAGCCGGTCCTGCGCCGCGCCGAGCTCCAGGCCGCCGACCGTCCCGAGCACCACGCCGGCGGGGTCGACCACCTCGAGCCCGCGCAGCTGCTCCTCGGTGAAGACGTCGTCCTCGTCGGGCGCGGGCAGCACGTCGGCAGAGTCGACGACCAGCCGGGTGCCGCGCAGCGACTCGGCGCCGGTGCGGTCGGGGATCTCGGCGAAGGCCACGAGCCACACGCCGTTGTGGACCCGGGTCGAGCGCACGGTGAGCACCCGCGGCACCCCCGACCCCGAGCCGGCCTCGGTGTCGATCTCCGAGCCGACGGCGAGCCGGAGCTCGGGCTCGTCGGTGTGCAGCTGCACGGTGACCTCACCGTGCAGGCCGTGCGGCTTGCCGATCCGGGCGATCACGGTGCTCTGGCTCACGAGGACATCCTGTCGTGGTTTCCGGCGGGGACAACAGCGGCGGGGTGTGCCGGGGAGTCTCCTCCCGGCACACCCCGCCGTGGTGCTGGTCGGGTCAGCGGACCCGGTCGGTGTCGACGATGTCGATGCGGATCTGGCGACCGCCGGCGAGCGCACCCATCACGGTGCGCAGCGCGCTGGCGGTGCGGCCGGACCGGCCGATGACGCGGCCGAGGTCGTCGGGGTGCACGCGCACCTCGAGCACCTCACCGCGGCGCTGGTCCTTGCGACGGACCTGCACCTCGTCCTTGTGGTCGACGATGCCCGTCACGAGGTGCTCGAGAGCCTCCTCGAGCACGGTCAGGCCTTCTCGCCGTCGGTGGCCTCGGCCGCGGGGGCCTCGGCCTCGACGGCCGGAGCCTCTGCGGCGGGGGCCTCGTCGGCGGCAGCCTCGGCGGCCGGAGCCTCGACCGGGGTCTCCTCGACCTTCTTGGCCGCACGCTTGCGCGGCGTGGTGGAGCCGGTGGAGTCGTCGGTGGTCTTGCCCGCAGCGGCGAGGGCGGCCTCGTAGAGGTCCTTCTTCGGCGTCTTGGGGGCCTTGACCTTCAGGGTGCCCTCGGTGCCGGGCTCGCCCTTGTACTTCTGCCAGTCACCGGTGATCTTGAGCAGGGCGGCGACGGCCTCGGTCGGCTGCGCGCCCTGGCCGAGCCAGTACTGCGCGCGCTCGCCGTCGATGTCGATGAGCGAGGGCTCCTCGGTGGGGTGGTACTTGCCGATCTCCTCGATCGCACGGCCATCGCGCTTGGTGCGCGAGTCCATGACGACGACGCGGTAGTACGGTGCACGGATCTTGCCCATGCGCTTGAGTCGGATCTTGACGGCCACGGTGGTGGTCACTCCTGGTCTCTCTGGTGAGCGCGGCGAGACCGCGCACGGATCGCGCGGGGTGCCGGATGCTCCGGTGTAGGCGTCCGGTCCGGCGGGCACGCGAGGTGCCGCGACCGGACGGGTACAGCCGTCCATTCTGCCAGAGTCCGGCCGGCGCGCCGACCACGCGCCCGGCGCATCGGCATCCGGCAGCGGTGTCAGCGGTTGCGCCAGGCGTCCGGCGCCTCCGCGATGGCCCGAACGGACTCCGGCAGGTCACCGCTGAGCACGGCGTCGAGGCTCGTTCCGTCGAGCACCTCGCGCAGGGCGCCACGCACCGCCACCCACACCGTGGGCAGGTGCTGTGCCACGCCCTCGTAGCTCGTCTCGTGCGGTCGCAGCCCCCGCACCTCGGCCAGCGGGCCGTCGACCGCCCGGAACACGTCACCGATGCTGACCTCGGATGCCTGCCGGGCCAGGGTGTAGCCGCCGCGGGCGCCACGGGTGCTCACGACCAGGCCGGCCCCGCGCAGGTCGGCGACGATCGCCTCGAGGAACTTGCGGGGCAGGTCCTGGCGCTGGGCGAGCGTCTCGACGCTGAGCGGACCCACGACATCGGCCTGCGCCTGGGCGAGCGCCAGCATCGCCCGGACGGCGTACTCGGTGCGCGCGGAGATGTCCACGCCGCACAGTGTGGCGCAGCCCTCGACCTGCGAGCCGGGACAGATCCGGTCCTGGATGACCGGGCGCGCGCGGCGTCCCCCTGCGCGCCGACGGACGGACAAGGGCCGACTACGGTCCCATCACGCGGAGGCAGCGCCCCGTGGGAACAGTGTCCGTCCGTAGGACAGGGACATCGGCGCAGCGCGCGGGCGGCCTCGGCGTCCGTCGCGTCGGCCGGGCGCACCACGCGGGCGAAGACCGTCTCGCCGGGCTCGAAGCGCTGGCGGTCGGCCTCGGCGCGGGTGACCTGGGCGGCGAACCCCTCCCCCGAGTCGGCCCGCAGCTCGACACGCACCTCGAAGCCGAGCCGCACGACGCGCTCGACGACGGCCTCGACGACACCCGGCGAGCCCGTGGCGCGGGCGTCGGCGGTGAGCGCCGCGGCCCGGTTGCGGTCGAGCACGATGTCGTGCGGGCGCACGAGCTGCCCACCGAGGCGGGCCACGGAGCCGAGGAACGACATCACGAAGTCGTTGGCGGGGCGCTCGTAGAGCGAGACCGGGTCGCCGACCTGCTCGATGCGGCCCTTGTTGAGCACCGCGATCCGGTCGGCGACGTCGAGCGCCTCCTCCTGGTCGTGGGTGACGAGCACCGTGGTCACGTGCACCTCGTCGTGGAGGCGGCGCAGCCAGTGCCGCAGGTCGGCGCGGACCTTGGCGTCGAGCGCACCGAACGGCTCGTCGAGCAGCAGCACCTGCGGGTCGACGGCGAGCGCTCGCGCGAGCGCCATCCGCTGGCGCTGGCCGCCGGAGAGCTGGGCCGGGTAGCGGTGCTGGAACCCGTCGAGCCCGACGATCTCCAGCAGCTCGTCGACCTTGCGCCGCGTCTCGGCCTTGGGCCGCTTGCGGATCGTGAGGCCGAAGGCGACGTTGTCGCGCACCGTCATGTGCTTGAACGCGGCGTAGTGCTGGAACACGAACCCGATGCCGCGCTTCTGCGGCGGCTCCCGGGTGACGTCGAGCCCGCCGATCGTGACGACGCCGGAGTCCAGGCCCTCGAGCCCGGCGATGGCCCGCAGCAGGGTCGACTTGCCCGACCCGCTGGGGCCGAGGAGCGCGGTGAGCGAGCCGGAGGGGATCTCGAGGCTGACGTCGTCGAGGGCCACGAAGTCGCCGTAGTTCTTGCGGGCGTCGGACACGGTGATCATCGGGTGCTCCTCTTGCGGTCGAGCAGGGTCATCAGCAGCAGCGTCGCCAGGGCCAGTCCCATCAGCAGGGTGGCCGCGGCATAGGCGCCGTACGTGTTGTGGTCGTCGATGTAGCGGGAGTGCACGAGCAGGGTCAGCGTCTGCGACACCCCCGGGAAGCCCGAGGACACCATGATCACGGCGCCGAACTCGCCCAGTGACCGGGCCACGGTGAGCACGACGCCGTAGGTGAGGCCCCAGCGGATGGCCGGGAGGGTGATCCGCCAGAACGTCTGCCACGCGGAGGCACCGAGCGTGGAGGCGGCCTGCTCCTGCTCGGTGCCGATCTCGTGCAGCACCGGCTCGACCTCGCGCACGACGAACGGCAGGGTCACGAACAGGGTGGCGAGCACCATTCCGGGCAGGCCGAAGATGACGCGCACCCCGGTGGAGCCCTCGAGCCCCCCGAACCAGCCGGTCGCGCCCCACAGCATGATCAGCGAGACACCGACGACGATCGGCGACACCGCGAACGGCAGGTCGACGACCGCCTGGATCAGCCCGCGGCCGGGGACGCGCCAGCGCACGAGGGCGATGGCCGTGACGACGCCGAAGACGACGTTGAGCGGCACCACGATCGCCACGATGAGCAGCGACAGGTTGAGCGCCGAGATCGCCGCCGGGGTGCGGATCGAGTCGATGAAGGTGCCGATGCCGGGCTCGAAGGTGCGGTAGAGGATGACCAGGATCGGCAGGGCCAGCAGCCCGAACAGGTAGGTGAGCGCGACGACGCGCAGGGACAGGCGGGAGCGGCGGGTGGTCGTCATGTGCTGCGCTCCTCGCGGCGCTGCGCGCGGCTTCCCCACAGCCGCAGCAGGAACAGGGTGAGGAACGAGATGCTCAGCAGCGCCACCGACACGGCCGCGGCGTTGGCCGGGCGGTCGATCTCGATCTGCTGCTGGATGTACTGCGACACGACCTGGGTCTGGTGCGGGATGTTGCCGCCGATGAGCACGACCGAGCCGTACTCCCCCACCGCCCGGGCGAAGGCGAGGCCCGCGCCGCTGATGATGGCCGGCGCGAGGGTCGGCAGCACGACCAGGCGGAAGGTGGTGGTGTTGGACGCCCCCAGGGATGCCGCGGCCTCCTCGACGTCGCGGTCGAGCTCGATGAGCACCGGCTGCACCGAGCGGACGACGAACGGGAGGGTGACGAACGCCAGTGCCACACCGAGGCCCCAGCGAGTTGCGTTGAGGTGCACCCCGATCGGGCTGTTCGGGCCGTAGAGCGAGAGCAGCACGATGCTCGCGACGATTGTCGGCAGGGCGAACGGCAGGTCGATCAGGGCGTTGACGTACTTCTTGCCGGGGAACTCGTCGCGCACCATGACCCAGGCGATGAGGGTGCCCATGACGGCGTTGAGCAGGGCCACCGCGACGGAGACCAGCAGCGTGGTCCTGATGGCGGCGAGCGCGACCGGCGCGGTCACGGCATCCCAGAAGCCGGCGAGTCCCTCGTCGAGCGAGTGGACGGTCAGCGCCGCCAGCGGGAGCAGGACGATCACGCTCAGCCACAGCCCGACGACTCCGACGCCGAGGGCGCGCCCGCGCGCGAGGCCGGGCCGGCCCCCCTCCCGGGTGGGAGGGGTGCCGGCCCGTGCGACGGGTGGCGAGGAGGTGTCGAGCAGGTCCTCGCGCGGTCGGGTGGTGGTCGTCATGGCTCCTACTGGGTCGCCGCGTCGTAGATCTTCGCGATGTCGCCGACGTCCTTCTTGAACAGCGTCGAGTCGACGTCCTTCCAGCCACCGAGGTCGTCGATCGTCCAGAGCTTCTCGGGCTGCGGGAACTTGTCGGCGAACTCGGCTGCCACGGTCGGGTCGACCGGACGGAACCCGGCCTCGGCCCACAGCTTCTGGGCCGCCGGCGTGAACAGGTAGTCGTTGAACGCCTTGGCCTTCGCCGCGTTGGCGCCCTTGGTGACGACCGCCGTGGGGTTCTCGATCTTGAACGTCTGCGGCGGGGTGACGTGCTCGACCGGGTCGCCCTGGCCCTCGATGAACAGCGCCTCGTTCTCGTAGCTCAGCAGCGCGTCGCCGGAGCCCTGGAGGAAGGCCTCAGTGGCCTCGCGACCGGACTTGGGCTGGATCTTCACGTGGTCCTTGACCAGCGCGTCGACGTAGGCGAGCCCGGCGGCCTTGTCCTGGCCCCCGTTGCTCTTGGTGGCGTAGGGGGCGAGCAGGTTCCACTTCGCCGAGCCCGAGCTGAACGGGTTGGGGGTGACCACCTCGACGCCGGACTGGAGCAGGTCGTCCCAGTCCTTGATGCCCTTGGGGTTGCCCTTGCGCACCACGATGGTCACGACCGACCCGAACGGGATGCCCTTGTACTCGTTGGCGTTCCAGCTCGCGTCGACCAGCCCGGCGTCGACGAGCCGGGTGACGTCGGGCTCGACCGAGAAGTTCACGAAGTCGGCCTGGGCGCCGGCGGCGACCTTGCGCGACTGGTCGCCCGACGCGCCGTAGGACTGCTGGAACTGCACGCCCTTGCCGGCCTCGGTGGCCTGGAAGGCGGGGATCAGCTTGTCGTAGCCCGGCTTGGGCACCGCGTAGGCGAACAGGTTGATGCCGCTGCTTCCGGCGGCCGGTGCGGCCGCGGCGGCGGCGCCGACCGTGTCGCTGCTGCCGCCGGCACAGGCCGTCATCACCAACGACGCGGCGGCGACGGCGGCGGCGGCAATGGTTCGGCGACGGGAAATCATGGTGGTGTCATCTCCTCAGTGAAGGGCGCTCGAGGTGGCTGGTGCCGCCCCGGCGCATTCCTATGCGATGACTAGGAGTTTGTATAAGTGCGCGTTATCGGTCAAACAACACTCGCTTATGTCTCGCGATGTGAGAGGGCGGGTGACGACCCGTGGACACCGATCGCGCCGCGGGTGCCGGCGTGGTCGTCCGGTCAGGCGACCGGGCGGCCGCGCAGGACGACCATCGAGGGCGCGGCCAGGGCGGCGAGGTCCTCACGCGGGTCGTCGGCGTAGACCACGAGGTCGGCCTCCTCGCCCTCCTCGAGGCCGGGCCGGCCGAGCCACGAGCGGGCCCCCCAGCAGGCGGCCTGCAGCGCCTCGGTGGTCGTGAACCCCGCGTGCGCCAGGTGGGCCACCTCGGTGGCGACCAGCCCGTGCGGGAGCGAGCCCCCGGCATCCGTGCCGACGTAGACGGGGACGCCGGCATCGCGCGCCGCCGCGATCGTGGCGTAGCGCCGCTCGTGCAGGTCGAGCATGTGGCGGTGGTAGTGCGGGAACTTCTCGCGGGCCGGCTCGGCGATCTGGGGGAAGGTGTCGATGTTGACCAGGGTCGGCACGATGGCGATCCCCTGCGCGGCGAACGCGGCGATCGTGTCGGCCTGGAGGCCGCAGGCGTGCTCGACGCAGTCGGTGCCGGCCGCGGCGAGGTCGCGCAACGACTCCTCGCCGAAGCAGTGCGCCGTCACGCGCGCGCCCTCCTGGTGGGCCGCCGCGACGGCCTCGGCGAGCACGTCGGCCGGCCAGCACGGCGAGAGGTCGCCGGTGTCGCGGTCGATCCAGTCGCCGACCAGCTTGACCCAACCGTCCCCGGCGCGCGCCTCGAGCCGCACCTGGGCGACGAGCTGCTCGGGCTCGACCTCCCAGGCGAAGTTGCGGATGTAGCGGCGGGTGCGCGCGATGTGCCGGCCGGCCCGTACCAGCCGGGGCAGGTCGTCGCGCGCCTGCACCCACCGGGTGTCGGCGGGCGAGCCGGCGTCGCGCAGGAGCAGTGCGCCGGCGTCGCGGTCGGCGAGGGCCTGCTGCTCGGCGGTCGCGTCGTCGACGGCACCCTGCGCCCCGAGGCCGATGTGGCTGTGCGCGTCGACCAGGCCGGGCAGCACCCAGCCCGGCACCGTCGTGACGTCGTGGTCTCCCGTCGGCGCGGCATACGTGATGCGACCGCCGACCACCCAGGCCTGTGGGCGCGCGTCGTCGGGGCCGACGAGGACCGGACCGGTGAGGTGCAGCACCTGAGCCATGGCCCGACCCTAGCCGCGGTGGTGCGCAGACCGGTCGGCCTCGGTGACGATGTCGCGCGGTCGGCTTGATTTGAGAGAACACTCTCGATACTGTCGTCTCAGATCAGCAGCGCCCGCAGGAGGAGACACACCATGGCCAACCCGTACGGCGACACCGAGCTCGACGCGCGCGGCATGCGTGCCCTGGCCCACCCGGTGCGCGTCAAGGTGCTCAGCGAGCTGCAGCGGCACGGCCCGAGCACGGCGACGCTGCTCTCCCCCGCCGTCGGAGCGAGCCCCTCGGTGACCAGCTGGCACCTGCGCCACCTGGCCGAGCACGGGCTCGTGCGCGACGCCCCGGGGCGCGGGAAGCGGCGGGAGCGCTGGTGGGAGGCGACCTCGCGCGGCTTCCGGCTGCGCGCAGACGGCCCCGAGTCGCGCGAGGCGGGGCGCCTGCTGGAGCGGGTCATCGAGGACGTCGAGGGTGACGTGGTCGGCGACTGGCACCGCGACGTGGAGCCCGGACTCGCGCCGGAGTGGCTCGACGTCGCCGGTCGGGCCAGCACCCGAGTGCTCGTGACCCCGGCCGAGGCGCAGGCCATCGAGGAGGCGGTCGAGGCACTGCTCGCGCCCTACGTGCTGCGCAAGGACGACCCCGCGGCGGCCCCCGAGGGCGCTGCGTTGGTGCACCTGCTCCGATACGCCCTCCCCGACGGCACCGCCGGCACCAGTGGCCCCGACGACGGACCCCACGATGGCTGAGCACTCCCCGACCACCACCGACACCACGACGCCGCACCTCCCCCGCTGTGGCGCGAGCGGGACTTCGCGACCTA
This sequence comes from uncultured Actinomycetota bacterium, assembly GCA_963707895.1. GTDB lineage: Bacteria > Actinomycetota > Actinomycetes > Actinomycetales > Dermatophilaceae > Fodinibacter. Next base: position 105,047 of record CAVPRS010000006.1, read on the forward strand.
CTGGGCCGGCCAGGGCATCTCGCAGCTCGGCGACCGGGTCAGCGAGCTCGCCCTGCCCCTCACCGCGGTCGCGGTCGTGGGCGCCACGGCCACCCAGGTCGGCCTCCTGACGGCGGCGATCTGGCTGCCCAACCTGCTCGCGCTCGTGCTCGGCACCTGGGTCGACCGGCAGCACCGCACCCGCCGGGTGCTCATCGCCGCCGACCTCCTGCGCGCCGCGGTCGTGCTCACGGTCCCGCTCGCCCACGCGTTCGGCGTGCTCGAGCTCCCCCAGCTCTTCGTCGTCGCCCTCCTGCTCGGGGCCGGGGCGACGCTCTACCAGTCGGCCTGGCAGCCCTTCTTCGTCAACCTCGTGCGCCGCGACCAGTACGTCGAGGCCAACTCGCTGCTCAGCACCACCCGGTCGGCCTCGTTCGTCGCCGGACCGGCGGTCGGGGGTGCCCTGGTGCAGGCGCTCGGTGCGCCCCTGGCCCTCGTCGTCGACGGGGTGTCGTTCCTGCTCTCGGCGACCCTGCTGCGCCGGGTCGGTGTCACCGAACGCCCTCGCGCCGTCGAGACGGTGCACGTCCCGCTTCGTCAGCAGGTCAGGGAGGGGATGCGGATCGTGCTGCACCACCCCTACCTCGCGCCCGCCCTGCGCTGCGTCACCTGGGTCAACTTCTTCACCTTCATGGTCAGCGCCGTCGTCCTGGTCTTCGCCAGCCGCACCCTCGGGCTGTCGGCGGGCACGATCGGCCTCGCCCTGGGCGTCGGTGCCCTCGGTGGCGTGGCGGGTGCGCTGGCCGCCGGGCGCGTGGGCCGCCGGATCGGTGCCGGTCGCACCATCGCCGTCGGGGCCGTGCTCTTCACGATGCCGCTCGCCCTGCTCGGGCTGGCCCGCGGCGACGGGCTGGCCGCCACCGCCGTGCTGGCGGGCGTCGAGGCGGTCAGCGGCTTCGGGGTCATGCTCTTCGACGTCCATCTCAACTCGGTGCAGACCGTCGTCACCCCGGATGCCGTGCGCGGTCGCGTGGTGGGCGCGTTCACCACGGTCAACTACGGCATCCGGCCGGTGGGTGCCGTGCTCGGCGGGGTGCTCGCGGACCTCATCGGGGTCAGGCCCACCCTGGCCATCGGCGGCCTCGGTGGCGCGCTCGCGGTGCTGTGGATGCTGGGCACGCCCCTGGCACGGGTCCGCTCGGTCGCCGAGCTCAGGCCGGGCTGACCTCGGCGGCCGAGGGCCCGCCACCAGGAGCACTGCCGAGGGTGTAGCGCATGTCCTGCCAGATCACCACGCGGCCCGAGTCGTCGCGGGCGTCTTCGAGGATCTCGCCGGCCCGGACGAGCAGCGACTCGCGCTCCTCGGCCGGCACCGCCGCCCACATCGCGCGCTGGCCGGTGCTCATGGAGAAGGCCTTCCAGCCGTCGACGTCGCCCCACGGCACGTCGATCCGCAGGGTCACGGTGCGCACGTCGGTCGCCCCGGCGTCGCGCAGCATCGTCTCCATGCCGGCATCGCTGGCGAACGGCGCGTCGGGGCCGACGACCTTGGGGTCGAGCATTCCCGGCGGCACCCACGGGCGGAACAGGTCGTCGAGCTGCGTCCAGACCGGGTGCTCGTCGCCGAAGGTCGTCAGGCCGATCCGGCCGCCCGGCGCGAGGAGCGCGACCCAGCGGGCGAGGGCGGCGGGCGGGTCCGGCATGAAGAACAGGACGAGCGACGACGCGACGACGTCGAAGGATGCCGGCGGCAGCGGCGGGTCCACGGCATCCATGACCTGCACGCGTCCCGCCAGCCCGTCGGCGCGCAGGAGGGCCGCGGTGTGCTCGACCATGGCCGGGCTGACGTCGATGGCGTCGACCGTCCCCGAGGGGGACACGGCGCGGGCGAGCCGCGTGGTCACGGCCCCACGGCCGCACCCGATGTCGAGCGCGCGCTCCCCCGGTTCGGGCGCCAGGGTGTCGACGAGGCCCTCGGCGGTCGGGGCGAAGAACGGCACCCCGCTCTGGTCGTAGTCGTCGGCGACGGCCTCGAAGATGGCGCGCACCCGCGCGACGGGGTCCGGTGCGGGGGTGGACATCGTCCGAGTATGGCGGTGCGGGCCCTGCGCGGACAGTCGAGGAGCCCGGCCCGGCCGGTCGGCTCAGCCTGCAGGCAGGGAGCGCACCACGCGGCGCAGCGTCTCGGCGACCACCTCGGGGGCTTCGGAGTGCACCCAGTGGCCGACCCCGTTGACGACGACGGGGCGAGCGCGAGGGAACAGGGCGCGCATCGCCGCCGTGTCACTCTCGGTGACGTAGCTCGAGTCGCCACCGACCAGCCACACGACCGGTCCCTCGTAGGAGGTGGTGCCCAGCTCGGGGAAGTCGGCGATCCGCGAGTCGGTGCCGCGCGCGGCATCCCGGGCGAAGAGCTCGAGGTTGGCCTGCCACGACCACTGCGACCCCTGCCGGCGCAGGTTCTGCAGCAGGAAGCCGCGCACTCCTGCGTCGGGCTCGACCGCCGCGAACCGCTGCTCGGCGTCGGCGCGGCCGGTGAGCTCGTCGAGCGGCAGCGAGCGCATGGCGTCGATGTAGTGCACGAACCGGTCGAGGTCTCCGTAGTCCTTGGGCGCGATGTCGACGACGACCAGGCTGCGCACGAGGTCGGGGTGGCTGAGCGTGGTGACCATGGCGACCTTGCCGCCGAGCGAGTGCCCGACGAGCACCCACGGCTCACCGGGCGCTGCGGCCTCGAGCGTGGCGGCGACGGCACCGGCATACGCCACGTACGAGAACTCGGCGCTCCACGGCGAGCGGCCGTGGTCGGGCAGGTCGACGAGCAGGCAGCGGGCGCTCGTGCCGTCAGGCCCCGCGACGGCCTTGGCGATCTGGGTCCAGTTGCGACCCTGGCCGAACAGCCCGTGCAGGAAGGCCACCCGCGGCCCGGCGGTGCCCACGGGCATCGTGTGCAGGCCGGGGCCTTCCGACGGGGTCACTGACCCAGGAACTTCTCGAAGCCCTTCGGGAGCTGGGCGGGGTCGATCGCCGCGGGCTCGGTGGCACCCGGCGCCGCCGCGGCGCCTCCGAACGACCCGCCTGCCGGGGACGCCGGACGCTCGGCGGCCGCACGCTCCTCGGCAGCCCGCTTGGCCGGGTTGCCCGACTTCGACTTCTTGCGCTGCGGCACCTGCTGCTGGCGGCCGCGCTTGCCGGGGCCGGACCCGCCACCGGGCAGGCCCGGCATCCCGGGGACGCCGCCGCCCTTGGCCATCTGCTTCATCATCTTCTGCGCCTCGCCGAAGCGCTCGAGGAGCTGGTTGACCTCGGAGGTGTTCACGCCCGAGCCCTTGGCGATGCGGGCGCGGCGCGAGCCGTTGATCTGCTTGGGGTGGTTGCGCTCGAAGGGCGTCATCGAGAAGACCATCGCCTCGACCCGGTCGAACTCCTTCTCGTCGAAGGCGTCGAGCTGGGCGCGCATCTGGCCCATGCCCGGCATCATCCCGAGGATCGACTTCAGCGAGCCCATCTTCTTGATGGCCGCCATCTGCTGGAGGAAGTCGTCGAAGGTGAAGTCCTCGGCCGCGAGGAACTTGCGCTCCATCTCGGCCGCGTGGGCCCGGTCGAACGCCTTCTCGGCCTGCTCGATGAGGGTGAGCACGTCGCCCATGTCGAGGATGCGCGACGCCATCCGGTCGGGGTGGAAGACCTCGAAGTCCTTCACGCCCTCGCCGGTGCTGGCGAACATGATCGGCCGGCCGGTGACCGACGCGACCGACAGGGCCGCACCACCGCGGGCGTCGCCGTCGAGCTTGGTGAGCACGACACCGGTGACGTCGACGCCCTCCTGGAAGGCGTGGGCGGTCTCGACGGCGGCCTGGCCGATCATCGCGTCGATGACGAACAGCACCTCGTCGGGCTGGATCGCGGCGCGGATGTCGGCGGCCTGCTGCATGAGGTCGGCGTCGATCGCGAGGCGGCCGGCGGTGTCGACGATGACGACGTCGTGCTGCGCGCGGCGGGCCTGCTCGATGCCGGCGCGGGAGACGGCCACCGGGTCGCCGTGGCTGCGGGTGCCCTCACCGGTCTCGGTGACCACGTCGTGGCCGAAGACGTTGCCCCGCTCGGGAGCGAACACCGGGACACCGGCGCGCTCACCGACCACCTCGAGCTGGGTGACGGCGTTGGGGCGCTGGAGGTCGGCGGCGACGAGCAACGGGGTGTGACCCTGGCCCTTGAGCCAGAAGGCGAGCTTGCCGGCCAGCGTGGTCTTGCCGGAGCCCTGGAGGCCGGCCAGCATGATCACGGTCGGCGGCTGCTTCGCGAACCGGATGCTGCGCGTCTCGCCGCCGAGGATCGCGACGAGCTCCTCGTTGACGATCTTGACGACCTGCTGCGCGGGGTTGAGCGCCTCGCTGACCTCGGCCCCGAGCGCCCGCTCACGGACGGCGTGGGTGAACTCCTTGACGACGGGCAGCGCCACGTCGGCGTCGAGCAGCGCCATCCGGATGTCGCGGATCGTCTTGTTGACGTCGGACTCCGAGAGCCGCCCCTTGGTGCGGAGGTTCTTGAAGGTCTCGGTCAGGCGGTCGGAGAGGCTGTTGAACACTGGTCAAGGCTAACGGTGCGGGGAGGCGGTGCCCGACCGCGGCCCGTCCAAGGCTTTCCGGGGTTCGCGCCGGAACCTTCAGGTTCGCGCCGGAACGGTTCCGGTGCGAACCTGAAGGTTCCGGGATCGGGCGGGAAAGTTGGGGCGGGGTCAGATGCCGTCGCAGGTGTCGATGACCAGGCTGACCGCCTGCGCGACCCGGGCCGGCGGCAGCGGCAGGCCGTCGGACCCGGTGAGGTAGAAGGTGTCCAGGGTCTGCCCGGCATACGTGGCGATGTGGGCCGAGCGCACCGAGATGCCGGCGCCGGCCAGCGCGGCCCCCAGCTCGTGGAGCATTCCGGGCCGGTCCTGGGCACGCACCTCGAGCACCGTGGCGTCGCTGCTCGCCCCGGGAACGACCAGGGCGCGCGCCTGCCCGGGGGTGCCGATCGACGCCTGCCCCGACGGCCGGGCCACGTGCGCACGGCGACGGTCGAGGGTCGCGAGCGGCGCGCGGTCGCCGCGACCGAGCCGGGCCAGCCCGCGCTCGATGCGCACCGGGTCGGGCACGGCCCCGCTCGGCGACTCGACGTGCCACTCGTTGACCGCGATGCCGTCGACGGTGCGCAGGATCGCGGTGCGCACGGTGTGCTGCTCCGCAGCGAGCAGTCCGGCCGTGTCGGCGAACAGGCCCACCCGGTCGAGGTCGGTGATGTCGAGGCGGTGCGAGCCGCCCGTGGCGATGACGCGAACCTTGGGTTCCCCCGCACGCACGGCCGCGACGAGCTCGGCGTCGAGCACGCCCACGACGTCGGTGTCGGCCGGGCCGTCATCGGCACCCGCGGCGCCCACCCGCGAGGGACCGTCGAGCCGCTCGCGCACGGCCACGGCGAGCTGGTCGAGCAGGGTGGCCCGCCAGTCGGTCCACGCGGCCGGCCCGGCCGCCGAGGCGTCGGCCTCGGTGAGGGCCAGCAGCATCTCGAAGACCTCGCGGTCGCCGTCGACCGCCGCCACGGCCGCGTCGACCGTGGCCGGGTCCTGGTGGTCGCGGCGGGTCGCGAGCTCGATGAGGGTGAGGTGCTCGCGCACGAGGGTCACCAGCACCTCGACGTCACGCGGGGCGAAGCCCCAGCGAGTCACGACGGTGCGGGTGATCTCGGCCCCGGTGATCGAGTGGTCGTGCGCACCGCGCACCTTGCCGATGTCGTGCAGCAGGGCGGCGGCGAGCAGCAGGTCGGGTCGCGAGACCCGGCGCACCAGCCCGGCGGCGCGCACCACGGTCTCGACGAGGTGGCGGTCGACGGTGTGGCGGTGCACCGCGCTGCGCTGCGGCCGCGAGCGCACCGCCTCCCACTCGGGCAGCCAGATGTCGACGAGGCCGACCTGGTCCAGGCCCTCCCACACGGTGACCAGCCCGGGACCGGAGGCCAGGAGGTCGCCGAAGAGGTCGCGCAGCGGCGCGGGCCAGGGGTTCGACGGGGTGGGCGCGCTGCGCGCCAGGTTGTCGAGCGTCGCGGGGGCGATGGGCAGGCCGGCGCGCGCGGCGACGACGCCGGCGCGCATCGGCATCCCCTCGTCGGTCTCGGCGAGACGGGTCGAGCCGAGCACGACCTCGCCGTCGCTCGAGAACAGGCCGTGGCCGAGCGGCGTCATCTGCGGGCGGCGCGGACCGACCCGAAGGGTGCGGGCCCGCTGCGACTGGCCCGCGCGCCGCAGCGTGCCGTCGAGGGCGTAGGCGATGTGGCGGCCGGCCGAGGAGACCGCGGTGAGCAGGTCGTCACCGTCGTCGTAGGCGAGCAGCGCGGCGACGGCGTCGTGCTCCTCGCGGCCGAGGCGGTCGCGCC
>CAVPRS010000007.1:0-140031 GCA_963707895.1 uncultured Actinomycetota bacterium
ACACTTATCAGGTTGCTTGGCGTGCGACGGCGTCCCGAGAGGGTCGACGTCGCCCACCGCGACGAGGTGACGAACCGCCGATGACGGCGGGGCGGCTCGATTCGCGAAGTGCCAGGCCCCGGGTTCAACCGGGACAGCCGACCGAGATCGACGACAGCGGGAAACCGTGCGCCGTCGGGCTGCGGAGCGAGGGCGACACGCCCGACCTCGGGGGTCGGAGGTACGGAACTGAACACGACACAGACAGATGTACGGCGAGAGAGAGACGGGAACGTCAGATGGCGGGACAGAAGATCCGCATCCGCTTGAAGTCGTATGACCACGAGGTCATCGACAGCTCGGCGCGCAAGATCGTTGACACGGTCACCCGCGCCGGCGCGACCGTGGTGGGCCCCGTGCCGCTGCCGACGGAGAAGAACGTGTTCTGCGTCATCCGGTCGCCGCACAAGTACAAGGACAGCCGCGAGCACTTCGAGATGCGCACGCACAAGCGCCTCATCGACATCATCGACCCGACGCCCAAGGCCGTCGACTCGCTGATGCGTCTCGACCTCCCGGCTGACGTCAACATCGAGATCAAGCTCTGAGGCTGACGACATGACCACCATTGCCACCAAGACGCAGAAGGGTCTGCTGGGCACCAAGCTCGGCATGACCCAGGTGTGGGACGAGACCAACCGTCTCGTGCCCGTCACCGTGATCCAGGCCGGCCGCAACGTCGTGACCCAGGTCCGCGACGCCGACACCGACGGCTACGCCGCGGTTCAGATCGGCTACGGCGCCATCGACCCGCGCAAGGTCACCCAGCCGCTCACCGGCCACTTCGAGAAGGCCGGCGTCACGCCGCGCCGTCACGTCGTCGAGCTGCGTACCGCGGACGCAGGTGACTACACCCTGGGCCAGGAGCTCGGCGCCGACACCTTCGAGGTGGGCGCGGTCGTCGACGTCACCGGCACGACCAAGGGCAAGGGCTTCGCCGGCGTCATGAAGCGTCACGGCTTCAAGGGCGTCTCGTCCTCGCACGGCTCGCACCGCAACCACCGCAAGCCCGGTTCCATCGGCGGGGCGTCCACGCCCGGCCGCGTGTTCAAGGGCATGCGCATGGCCGGCCGCATGGGCGGCGTGCGCCAGACCACCCAGAACCTCACCATCCACGCCGTGGATGCCGAGAAGGGCCTGCTGCTCGTCAAGGGTGCCGTTCCCGGCCCCCGCGGCGCGGTCGTCCTCGTGCGCTCGGCCGCGAAGGGGGCGTGACCCACATGACCATCTCGACTCTGAAGGTCGACCTGCCCGCCGAGATCTTCGACGTGCAGACCAACGTCCCGCTGATCCACCAGGTCGTCGTCGGCCAGCTCGCGGCCGCCCGTCAGGGCACGCACTCGACGAAGACCCGGGCCGAGGTCCGCGGTGGCGGTCGCAAGCCCTACAAGCAGAAGGGCACCGGCCGCGCCCGTCAGGGCTCGACCCGCGCCCCGCAGTTCGCCGGCGGTGGCATCGTCCACGGCCCGCAGCCGCGTGACTACACCCAGCGGACCCCCAAGAAGATGAAGGCCGCCGCCCTGCGCGGTGCCCTCTCCGACCGGGCCCGCCACGACCGCATCCACGTCGTCGAGTCGATCGCCACCGGCGACGCCCCCTCGGCGAAGGCCGCGGCCGCGCTGCTCTCGGGTCTGTCCGAGCGTCGCAACGTGCTCGTCGTGCTCGACCGCACCGACCTCGTGTCGATGAAGTCGGTGCGCAACCTGGCCGACGTCCACGTCCTGGCCGTCGACCAGCTCAACACCTACGACGTGCTGTGCGCCGACGACATCCTCTTCACCCGCGCCGCCTACGAGACCTTCACCGGTGTCGAGGTCGCGGTCGAGGCCAAGGCCGACAAGCCCGCCAAGAAGGTCGAGACGGCCCCCAAGGCCGACAAGGCCGACAAGCCCGCCAAGAAGGTCGAGACGGCCCCCAAGGCTGACAAGCCCGCCAAGGCCGAGAAGCCGGCGAAGGCCGACGAGCCGGCCGCGGCCGACCTGGTCGACCTTCCCAAGGGCGCCGTCGCGGCGCTCGAGGACGGCTCTGCCCCCGAGGGCTACACCGTCAAGGGCAACGCGGACTCCGGTCTCTACCACGAGCCCGACGGCCAGTGGTACGAGCAGACCGTGGCCGAGGTGTGGTTCAAGACCGCCAAGGCCGCCGAGAAGGCTGGTTTCACCAAGGCCGGAAGCGCCAAGAAGTCGGAGGACGAGAAGTGAGCCAGGGCAAGAACCCCCGCGACATCCTGATCTCGCCGGTCGTGTCCGAGAAGTCCTACGGGCTGCTCGACGAGGGCAAGTACACCTTCATCGTCGACCCGCGTTCGAACAAGACCGAGATCAAGATCGCCGTCGAGCAGGTATTCGGCGTCAAGGTCGACTCGGTCCACACCATGAACCGCAAGGGCAAGGCCCGTCGCACCCGGTTCGGCATCGGCAAGCGCAAGGACACCAAGCGCGCGATCGTCACCCTCCGTGAGGGCTCGATCGACATCTTCGGCAGCGCCGGCGCCTGAGGAAGCTGAGGACAACACACCATGGGTATCCGTAAGTACAAGCCGACGACGCCTGGGCGTCGCGGGTCGAGCGTGGCCGACTTCGTCGAGGTCACCCGCTCCACCCCCGAGAAGTCCCTCGTCCGTCCGCTGACCAAGAGCGGTGGCCGCAACAACAACGGCCGCATCACCACCCGTCACATCGGTGGTGGCCACAAGCGTGCCTACCGCGTCATCGACTTCCGTCGCCACGACAAGGACGGCGTGCCGGCCAAGGTCGCTCACATCGAGTACGACCCCAACCGCACCGCCCGCATCGCGCTGCTGCACTACGCCGACGGCGAGAAGCGCTACATCCTGGCCCCCAAGGGCCTGGAGCAGGGCATGCCGATCGAGAACGGCCCCGGCGCCGACATCAAGCCCGGCAACAGCCTGCCGCTGCGCAACATCCCGACCGGTACGGTCATCCACGCCGTCGAGCTCAAGCCCGGTGGCGGCGCGAAGATCGCCCGCTCCGCCGGTGTGCGCGTGCAGCTCGTCGCCAAGGACGGCCCCTACGCGCAGCTGCGCATGCCGTCCGGTGAGATCCGCAACGTCGACGTGCGCTGCCGCGCCACCGTCGGCGAGGTCGGCAACGCCGAGCAGTCGAACATCAACTGGGGCAAGGCCGGCCGCATGCGCTGGAAGGGCAAGCGCCCGACCGTCCGTGGCGTCGTCATGAACCCGGTCGACCACCCGCACGGTGGTGGCGAGGGCCGCACGTCCGGTGGTCGCCACCCGGTGTCCCCGTGGGGCAAGCCCGAGGGCCGCACCCGCCGCCCCGGCAAGCCCAGCGACAAGCTGATCGTTCGTCGCCGCCGTACTGGCAAGAAGCGCTGATAGGAGCCTGGAATGCCTCGTAGCCTGAAGAAGGGCCCCTTCATCGACGACCACCTTCAGAAGAAGGTGGATGTCCAGAACGAAGCGGGCACCAAGAACGTCATCAAGACCTGGTCGCGCCGGTCGGTCATCTCGCCCGACATGCTCGGTCACACCCTCGCCGTCCACGACGGCCGCAAGCACGTCCCGGTGTTCGTCACCGAGGCGATGGTCGGCCACAAGCTCGGCGAGTTCGCACCGACCCGCACCTTCAAGGGTCACGTGAAGGACGACAAGAAGGGGCGTCGTCGCTGATGGCCACCGAAACCACCACCACCGAGGCTCGGGCGGTCGCCCGCCACGTCCGGGTGACGCCGCAGAAGGCGCGCCGGATCATCGACCTCATCCGTGGCAAGAACGCCACCGACGCCGTGTCGATCCTGCGCTTCGCCCCCCAGGGCGCGGCGGAGCCGATCCGCAAGGTGCTCGAGTCCGCGATCGCGAACGCCCGGGTCAAGGCCGACAAGACCGCTGAGCGGTTCGACGAGCGCGATCTCGTCGTCGCCTCGGCGTTCATCGACGAGGGCCCGACCATGAAGCGGTTCCGCCCGCGTGCCCAGGGCCGCGCCGGCCGCATCAACAAGCGCACGAGCCACATCACCGTGGTCGTCGCTCCCAAGCCCGCCAAGGCCACGAACGGAGGCAACCGCTGATGGGCCAGAAGGTCAACCCCACAGGCTTCCGTCTGGGTATCACGACGGAGCACAAGAGCCGTTGGTTCGCCGACTCCACCAAGGAGGGTCAGCGCTACCGCGACTACGTCAAGGAGGACGTGGCGATCCGCAAGCTCATGTCCGAGGGCATGGACCGCGCCGGCATCGCCCGCGTCGACATCGAGCGCACCCGTGACCGGGTCCGCGTCGACATCCACACCGCGCGTCCCGGCATCGTCATCGGTCGCCGTGGCGCCGAGGCCGACCGCATCCGCGGCGAGCTCGAGAAGCTCACCGGCAAGCAGGTGCAGCTCAACATCCTCGAGGTCAAGAACCCCGAGGTCGAGGCCCAGCTCGTCGCGCAGGGCGTCGCCGAGCAGCTGAGCGCCCGCGTGTCGTTCCGTCGCGCCATGCGCAAGGGCATGCAGTCCGCCACCCGCGCCGGTGCCAAGGGCATCCGGGTCCAGGTCTCCGGTCGCCTCGGTGGCGCCGAGATGAGCCGTACCGAGTTCTACCGCGAGGGTCGCGTGCCGCTGCACACCCTTCGCGCGCAGATCGACTACGGCTTCTACGAGGCCAAGACCACCTTCGGCCGCATCGGCGTCAAGGTGTGGATCTACAAGGGCGACATGACCGCACGCGAGCTCGCGGCCCAGCAGGCCACCGCGCCGCGCCAGGGTCGTGGACCCCGCCGTGACGGTGCCGAGCGTCCGGCCCGCGCCCGTCGTACCGACGCTCCCGCCCCCGTGGCCGAGGCCCCTGCCGCCGAGCAGGCCCCGGTCGCCGCGAGCACCCAGGAGTCCTGACCATGCTGATTCCCCGTCGAGTCAAGCACCGCAAGCAGCACCACCCGGGTCGCTCGGGCGCTGCCAAGGGCGGTACGTCAATCGCGTTCGGCGACTACGGCATCCAGGCTCTCGAGCCCGCCTACGTCACCAACCGCCAGATCGAGTCCGCGCGTATCGCGATGACCCGCTACATCAAGCGTGGCGGAAAGGTCTGGATCAACATCTACCCGGACCGTCCGCTCACCAAGAAGCCTGCCGAGACCCGCATGGGTTCCGGTAAGGGTTCGCCGGAGTGGTGGATCGCGAACGTCAAGCCGGGCCGTGTCATGTTCGAGCTCTCCGGTGTCCCGGAGGACGTCGCACGTGAGGCCATGCGCCTCGCGATGCACAAGCTGCCGATGAAGTGCCGCTTCGTCCGGCGTGAGGGTGGTGACTTCTGATGGCTATCGGTTCCAAGGACCTGGCTTCCACGGAGCTGCGCGGCCTCGACGACGAGCGTCTCGTCGACGAGCTCCGCAAGGCCAAGGAGGAGCTGTTCAACCTCCGGTTCCAGTCGGCCACCGGCCAGCTGGACAACCACGGCCGGCTGCGTGCCGTCCGCAAGGACATCGCCCGCATCTACACCGAGATGCGCGAGCGCGAGCTCGGCATCGGCGTGAAGGGTGGGGCCAAGTGAGCAAGACTACGAAGGATGAGACCGTGACGCAGGCTGCGGACCGCAACGACCGCAAGACCCGCCAGGGCTACGTCGTCAGCGACAAGATGGACAAGACCGTCGTCGTCGAGGTCGAGGACCGTGTCAAGCACGCCCTCTACGGCAAGGTCATCCGCCGCACCAGCAAGGTCAAGGCGCACGACGAGGCCAACACCGCCGGTGTCGGCGACCGCGTCCTCATCATGGAGACCCGCCCGCTGAGCGCCACCAAGCGCTGGCGCCTGGTGGAGATCCTCGAGAAGGCCAAGTAATTCCCGGTTCGGCCAGGCTCTGCCGCCCGATGGGTCCAGCAGAGAACCAGCACGACGTTTAGGAGACAGAAAAGTGATCCAGCAGGAGTCGCGACTGCGTGTCGCCGACAACACCGGTGCCAAGGAGATCCTGTGCATCCGTGTTCTCGGTGGCTCCGGTCGCCGGTATGCGGGAATCGGCGACACCATCGTCGCCACCGTCAAGGACGCGATCCCCGGCGGCAACGTCAAGAAGGGCGACGTCGTCAAGGCGGTCATCGTCCGCACCAAGAAGGAGCGCCGTCGCGCCGACGGTTCCTACATCAAGTTCGACGAGAACGCGGCCGTGATCCTCAAGAACGACGGTGACCCCCGGGGCACCCGCATCTTCGGCCCCGTGGGCCGCGAGCTGCGCGAGAAGCGTTTCATGAAGATCATCAGCCTCGCCCCGGAGGTGCTCTGACTCATGGCGACCATGAAGATCAAGAAGGGCGACACCGTCCAGGTGCTCACCGGCAAGGACAAGGGCGCCACCGGAAAGGTCATCTCGGTCAACCGGGAGACCAACCGCGTGACCGTCGAGGGCGTCAACCGGGTCACCCGGCACACCAAGGCCGGCCAGTCCGCCCGCGGCAGCCGCACCGGTGGCCTGGTCGTGCAGGAGTCGCCGATCCACGTGAGCAACGTGGCCGTCGTCGACCCCTCCGACAAGAAGCCCACCCGGATCAAGACCCGCGTCGAGACCGTCGAGCGTGACGGCCGCCAGAAGGCGAGCCGTGTCCGCGTCGGCGTGCGCTCGGGCAAGGACCTGTGAGAGAGATGGCTGACACCGCTACCAAGCCGCGCCTGAAGGCGCGCTACCAGGACGAGATCAAGGACTCCCTGCGCGAGCAGTTCGGGTTCGAGAACGTCATGCAGATCCCCGGCGTCGTCAAGGTCGTCGTCAACATGGGCGTGGGTGACGCCGCGAAGGACAGCAAGCTCATCGAGGGTGCCGTCCGCGACCTCACCGCGATCACCGGCCAGAAGCCGGTCGTGACCAAGGCCCGCAAGTCGATCGCCCAGTTCAAGCTGCGCGAGGGGATGCCGATCGGCGCCCACGCGACGCTGCGCGGCGACCGCATGTGGGAGTTCCTCGACCGCCTCGTCAGCACGGCGCTGCCCCGCATCCGTGACTTCCGTGGCCTGTCGCCGAAGCAGTTCGACGGCCGTGGCAACTACACGTTCGGTCTCACCGAGCAGTCGATGTTCCACGAGATCGACCAGGACCGGATCGACCGCGTCCGGGGCATGGACATCACGGTCGTGACGACCGCGACGAACGACGACGAGGGACGTGCGCTGCTCAAGGCGCTCGGCTTCCCGTTCAAGGAGAACTGAGCATGGCCAAGACTGCCCTTGTCAACAAGGCGAACAAGAAGCCGAAGTTCGCGGTCCGCGGCTACACGCGCTGCCAGCGCTGCGGTCGTCCGCACTCGGTCTACCGCAAGTTCGGCCTGTGCCGGATCTGCCTGCGGGAGATGGCCCACCGCGGCGAGCTCCCCGGTGTGACCAAGTCCAGCTGGTGATTCCCCGGGTACGCCGGCCCATCCGGACCGGACGCACCCACCCCGCCGCAGCCCGCGGCATCCGTAACGACCCAGACCATCTACAGCGCAGGTCCGCCGAGTGTTGCTCGGAGGAAACCGCGGTGAGAGAGGGCGGAGAAGCCCAATGACCATGACCGACCCGATCGCGGACATGTTGACCCGCGTCCGCAACGCCAACTCGGCGCACAAGGACGCAGTCTCCATGCCGTTCTCGAAGCTCAAGAGCCACATCGCCGAGATCCTCGAGGCCGAGGGGTACATCGCCGGTTGGACCGTCGAGGACGCCGAGGTGGGCAAGACGCTCACCGTCAACCTCAAGTACGGCCCCAACCGCGAGCGCTCCATCGCCGGTGTGCGCCGCGTGTCCAAGCCGGGCCTGCGCGTGTACGCCAAGTCCACCAACCTGCCGAAGGTGCTCGGTGGCCTGGGTGTCGCGATCATCTCGACGTCGTCCGGCCTGCTGACCGACCGTCAGGCCGCCAACAAGGGTGTGGGTGGGGAAGTCCTCGCCTACATCTGGTAAGGGGTTACTGACATGTCACGCATCGGACGTCTCCCCGTCACCGTCCCCAGCCGGGGTCGACATCGCCATCGAGGGCCAGACCGTCAAGGTCAAGGGTCCCAAGGGCGAGCTGAGCCACGTCGTCGCCGAGCCGATCACCGTCGAGAAGGGCGACAACGGCCTGGAGGTCAAGCGCCCGGATGACGCGCGCGTCTCGCGCTCGCTGCACGGCCTGACCCGCACCCTGATCAACAACATGGTGCTCGGCGTCACCGAGGGCTACGAGAAGAAGCTCGAGATCCACGGCACCGGTTACCGCGTGCTGGCGAAGGGCTCCAACCTGGAGTTCGCGCTCGGCTACTCGCACTCCATCACCGTCGAGCCCCCGGCCGGCATCACGTTCGCCGTGGAGAACCAGACCCGGTTCGCGGTCCAGGGCATCGACAAGCAGCTCGTCGGCGAGGTCGCCGCGAACATCCGCAAGCTCCGCAAGCCCGACCCGTACAAGGGCAAGGGCGTCCGCTACGCGGGCGAGCAGATCCGCCGCAAGGTCGGAAAGGCTGGTAAGTAAGCCATGGCACTGATCGTCAAGCGCGCCAAGGGCAAGACCGCCGCGCGCAGCCGCCGCCACTTCCGCGTCCGCAAGGCCGTCACCGGCACCACGGTGCGTCCCCGCCTCGTCGTGTCGCGCTCCGCGCGCCACGTGTTCGTCCAGGTCGTCGACGACACCGTCGGCAAGACCGTCGCCTCGGCCTCCACCATGGAGCCGGACGTCCGCACCTTCGACGGTGACAAGACCGCCAAGGCCAAGCGGGTCGGCGAGCTCGTCGCCGAGCGCGCCAAGGCCGCCGGCGTCGAGGCCGTCGTCTTCGACCGTGGGGGCAACAAGTACCACGGTCGCGTCGCCGCCATCGCGGACGGCGCCCGGGAAGGTGGGCTCTCACTGTGACCGCCAACCAGACCACTTCCGTTGTTGAGATGAGGAACATCTGATGCCAGGACCCCAGCGTCGAGGCACCGGCGGGCCCGCCACCGCCGAGCGCGGCGGCCGCGAGGGCCGCGGTGGCCGTGACGGCGGCCGCGGTGGCCGTGACGCCCGCGAGCCCGAGAAGAGCCAGTACCTCGAGCGCGTCGTGACCATCAACCGCGTCGCCAAGGTCGTCAAGGGTGGCCGCCGGTTCAGCTTCACCGCGCTCGTCGTCGTCGGTGACGGCGACGGCACCGTCGGTGTCGGCTACGGCAAGGCCAAGGAGGTGCCCGCGGCGATCGCCAAGGGTGTCGAGGAGGCCAAGAAGGAGTTCTTCAAGGTCCCGCGCATCCAGGGCACCATCCCGCACCCCGTCCAGGGTGAGGCCGCTGCCGGTGTCGTCATGCTCCGTCCCGCCAGCCCCGGTACCGGCGTCATCGCCGGTGGCCCGGTGCGTGCGGTGCTCGAGTGCGCCGGCATCCACGACGTGCTGTCCAAGAGCCTCGGCTCGGACAACGCGATCAACATCGTCCACGCGACGGTCGCGGCCCTGAAGGGTCTCGAGCGTCCGGAGGAGGTCGCGGCTCGCCGTGGCCTGCCCGTGGACCGGGTCGCCCCCGCCGCGATGCTGCGTGCCCAGGCCGCCGGCATCGCCGAGGCGAAGGCTGGTGCCTGATGGCTCGGCTGAAGGTGACCCAGACCCGTTCCGAGATCGGTGGCAAGCAGAACCAGCGTGACACGCTGCGCAGCCTCGGTCTGAAGCGCATCGGCGACGTCGTCGTCAAGGAGGACCGTCCCGAGATCCGCGGGATGGTCAAGACGGTGACCCACCTGGTGGCCGTCGAGGAGGTTGAGTGAGCATGGCTGACACCACGAAGGCTGCCAAGGCCGCCGAGGGTTCTGCTGCCCTGAAGGTGCACCACCTGCGCCCCGCGCCCGGTGCCAAGTCCGCCAAGATCCGTGTGGGTCGTGGCGAGGGTGGACGACGAGGCAAGACCGCTGGTCGTGGTACCAAGGGCACCAAGGCCCGGTACCAGGTGCCGGAGGGCTTCCAGGGCGGAACCACCCCGCTGCACATGCGGTTCCCGAAGCTTCGCGGCTTCAAGAACCCGTTCAGGACCGAGTACCAGGTCGTGAACCTCGAGTGGCTCAACGCGCACTACCCCGAGGGTGGCGACGTGAGCATCGAGGACCTGGTCGCCAAGGGCGCAGTCCGCGACGGGCACCTCGTGAAGGTGCTCGGCAGCGGCGAGATCACGGTGGCCGTGAACGTCACGGCCAACGCGTTCTCGAGCAGCGCCAAGGAGAAGATCGAGGCGGCGGGCGGCTCGGCGACCACCGCCTGACGCCCACCCATGACCATGTGCCGCAGGGCTGGTTCCCGGGGTTCCTCGGGAACCAGCCCTGCGGCGCACGGCGTTAGACCCTCGATGCCGGCCGCGCCGGCGTCGACGGGTATCTTGTGACGGATCGTTGACGACGCGGCCACCACCCCTGGCCGCACCTCTGGAGGACCTGTGCTCACCGCTTTCGGACGCGCGTTCAAGACGCCCGACCTGCGCAGGAAGATCCTGTTCACGCTCTTCATCATCGCCGTCTACCGGCTGGGTGCGCACGTGCCGACCCCGGGTGTCAGCTACCCCGCGGTGCAGCAGTGCATCAAGGGCGCCGACAACACCAACGGCCTGCTCGGCCTGGTCAACCTGTTCAGCGGCGGCGCACTGCTGCAGCTGTCGATCTTCGCGCTGGGGATCATGCCGTACATCACGGCGAGCATCATCATCCAGCTGCTGACCGTCGTCATCCCCCGGTTCGAGGCCCTCAAGAAGGAGGGTCAGGCCGGTCAGACCAAGATGACGCAGTACACCCGCTACCTGACCATCGGCCTGGCGATCCTGCAGTCCTCGACGCTGATCACCTTCGCGCAGAACCCCGAGTCGCTGTTCAGCAACCCGGCCTGCACCAACATCCTCACCGACGACTCGGTCATCACGATCCTCATCATGGTGCTCACCATGACCGCCGGTACCGGCATGATCATGTGGCTCGGTGAGCTCGTCACCGACAAGGGCATCGGCAACGGCATGTCGATCCTGATCTTCACCTCGATCGCCGCGCGGTTCCCGACCTCGCTGTGGGCCATCCAGCAGCGCTCGGGCTGGACCGTCTTCTTCGGCATCATCCTGATGGGCTTCGCCGTCATCGCCCTCGTCGTCTTCGTCGAGCAGAGCCAGCGGCGCATCCCCGTCCAGTACGCCAAGCGGATGGTGGGGCGGCGCGTCTACGGCGGCACGTCCACGTACATCCCGCTCAAGGTCAACATGGCCGGCGTCATCCCGGTCATCTTCGCCAGCTCGCTGCTGTCGCTGCCGGCCCTGATCT
Organism: uncultured Actinomycetota bacterium; assembly: GCA_963707895.1. GTDB lineage: Bacteria > Actinomycetota > Actinomycetes > Actinomycetales > Dermatophilaceae > Fodinibacter. The sequence goes on from CAVPRS010000007.1 coordinate 11,260, forward strand.
CGCAGTTCCAGACCCGGTCCGACGGCACCATGCCGGGCTGGGCCGAGTGGATCAACACGCACCTCGTGCGCGGCGACCACCCCTACTACATGATGCTCTACACGGCCCTGATCCTGTTCTTCACGTTCTTCTACGTGTCGATCACGTTCAACCCGACCGAGGTCGCCGACAACATGAAGAAGTACGGCGGCTTCATCCCGGGTATCCGCGCCGGGCGACCCACGGCCGAGTACCTCAGCTACGTCCTGAACCGCATCACGGTGCCGGGCGCGCTCTACCTCGCGTTCGTCTCGCTCCTGCCGCTCATCGCCCTGGTGCTCGTCGGCGCCAACCAGGACTTCCCCTTCGGTGGCACCTCGATCCTGATCATCGTGGGTGTCGGCCTGGAGACGGTGAAGCAGATCGAGGCACAGCTGCAGCAGCGTCACTATGAAGGGTTCCTCCGTTGACGTCACGCCTCCTCGTGATCCCCGTCGTCCCCCTCGCACACCGCCTCCTCCTTGCTCCGCTCGCTGCTCGCGGTGGGGAGGGGCCGGCGTGCGCCTGATCATCCTCGGCCCGCCCGGTGCCGGTAAGGGCACCCAGGCGTCCCGCATCGCCGAGCACCTCGGCATCCCCGCCATCTCCACCGGCGACATCTTCCGGGCCAACATCAAGGACGAGACCCCGCTGGGGCTCCAGGTCAAGGAGATCCTCGCGTCGGGCGGCTACGTCAGCGACGAGGTCACCAACGCCATCGTCGACGACCGCCTCGCGCAGGACGACTGCGCGCCGGGGTTCCTCCTCGACGGCTACCCGCGCACCCTGGCGCAGGTCTCCGCGCTCGACGACATGCTGGCCGGGCACGGTGCCGCGCTCGACCACGTGCTCGAGCTGACCGTCGACGACGACGCCGTCGTGGCCCGGCTGCTCAAGCGCGCCGAGTCCGATGGACGCGACGACGACACCGAGCACGTCATCCGGGAGCGGATGGCCATCTACCACCGCGAGACCAAGCCGCTGTCCGACACCTACCGCGAGCGCGGGCTGCTCGTCGAGGTCGACGGCCTCGGTGCGGTCGACGAGGTCACCGAGCGCATCCTCTCCGCCCTCGCCTGACCCCCCACGCCACACTCTCAAGTCGAGAGTAGAGAACACGCCGCACCGCCCACGGGGGATGCGGCGTGTTCTCTACTCTCGACCGAGGTGCGAGGCCGCCTGTGGATGACGGCGGATGCCGTGCGCCGGTTTCGGTGACGCTGTCAGGGTGCGCGTCTCACCCTTGCCGGTCGAGCTCGGGCCGGGACCGTTCAGCACGGCGCAGGCCCGCAACCTCGGCGTGCCCGCCGCACGGCTCGGGCGCGGCGACCTGGTGCACCCGACACAGGGCGCGAACGCGATGTCAGAGCCCCGCACGCTGGTGGAGCGGGCCATGGCCTTCCAGGTGGCCATGCCGACCTGCCGGGCGTACTCACACCTGACCGCCGCGGTTCTCTGGGGTCTGCCGTTGCCTCGTGCCCTCGAGGCAGGAGCCTGCGACGTCGACGCGACACTGCACGTCGTCGCACCCACCAGTGAGGGCATGGCCCTGCGCTCTGGTGTCGTGGGCCACCGGGGACTCGAGTGGCGCGCCGTCGGGTCGCCCGGGGGCACGCCCTTGCGCGTCGTCGACATCGCCGACACCTGGTGCGACCTGGGCGAGCTGCGACCCGGCACGCTGACGGTGACCGACCTCGTCGTGGCTGGCGATGCGGCCGTGGCACTGCTCGACGCCAGGGCGGCCCGGCCCGTCGGCGTGCGGGAGCTGAGCCAGGCCCTGCGACGCCGCAACAGGCCGCGGGGTGCCGTCGCACTGCGCCACGCCTTGACCCTGGTTCGTCACGGAGTCCGCTCGCCCATGGAGACGCGGGCCCGGCTGATGTTCGTCGACGCACTCTTCCCCGAGCCAGAGGTGAACGCGCCGCTGACCAACGCCGCGGGGGAGTGGCTGGCCGAGGGCGACCTGGTGTGGCGCAGCAAGCGACTCGTGGGCGAGTACCAAGGTGAGCACCACGCCGACCGACGCCGCCGCAGCGACGACGCGTTCCGTCGAGGCCTCGTCGAGGACGACGGCTGGCGGCTGAAGGAGATCTGGGCCGAGGACGTGCACCCGGGGCCCCGACGTCGCGCCACCCTGACCAGCTTCGCGCGGGCGCTGGACCTCGACCTGTCGACCTTGCGCATCGCCTGACAGGACCCAGGCCGGGTCGAGAGTAGACAACACTCCGGTGGCACGGCATCCGTCACGGCGTGTTCTCTACTCTCGACGGGAGCGGGCGGCGGTACTGCCGGTGGATGTGGGGGTGGGTGCCGAGCGCAGGTAGGGTTTCGCGGCATGGGTCTGTTCAACCGTGATCGCTGCGAGGGCAAGACGCCCGAGCAGCTCGCGGGCATGCGCACCGCCGGGCTGCTCGTCGGGCAGACGCTCGCGCTGCTCGAGGCCGCCGTGCGCCCGGGCCTGACCACGCTCGAGCTCGACACCCTCGCCGAGGCGCACATCCGCGACAACGGCGGCATCCCCAACTTCCAGCTCGTCCCCGGCTACCGGCACACCCTGTGCACGTCGGTGAACGAGGAGATCGTGCACGGCATCCCCGGCTCCCGGGTGCTCGTCGAGGGCGACCTGGTCTCGATCGACTGCGGCGCCCAGGTGGGCCTCTGGAACGGTGACGCCGCGATCAGTGTCATCGTCGGGGGCCCGGAGGCAGCGCGGCCCGACGACCTCGCGCTCGTCGCCGACACCGAGGCGTCGCTGTGGGCCGGCATCACCGCACTACGGGTGGGGGAGAGCCTGTACGCCGTGGGCGCGGCGGTCGAGGACAGCCTCACCGACGCGGGTGCGCGACGCGGCTGGGAGTACGGCATCGTCGAGGACTACGTCGGGCACGGCATCGGCACCTCGATGCACATGGACCCGCAGGTGCCCAACTACCGGGTCAGCGGCAAGGGCCCGAAGGTGGTCGACGGCACCACGATCTGCATCGAGCCGATGGTGGCCCTGGGCGACCAGGACAACGTCGTGCTCGACGACGAGTGGACCGTCGCGACCCGCGACCGGTCCCGCGCAGCGCACTGGGAGCACTCGGTGGCGGTCACCGAGGCGGGCCTGTGCGTGCTCACCGCCGTCGACGGTGGCGAGGCCCGGCTCCGTGCGCTGGGTGCGGCCTTCGCGCCGATCGACCCCGCCTGACCCACCCTCGAGGGTCGTCCGCCACCTCGACGCCGGCGTCTCCAGGTGTGCCCAACGTCTCGGCGAGGCCCTGCCCGCGCAGCACTAGGGTGGAGCCGTCGGAAGGGAGCACGATGACGGACGCGTCGGTCGACAGGACCCCCGCAAGTACCCCCGCACAGGTCCCCGCGCACCCCCCGCTCCCCGACCTCGCGGCCGGTTTCCCGGAGCAGGGTCGCGAGGACTGGCAGCGCCTCGTCGCGGCCGTGCTCAACAAGGGCCGCGCCGACGCCGACCGGCTCGACGGCCCGCAGGCCGAGGCCGCGCTGCGCCGCCACCTCGAGGGTGGACTCGAGGTCGACGCCCTCTACCTGCGCGAGCACCCCGAGCACCCCGGGCAGCGCGACCTCGGCGTGCCCGGCGCGATGCCGTTCACCCGCGGCCGCGCGCTGCGTGAGCCGAGCACCCCGTGGGACGTCTGCCAGCTGCACGACGACCCCGACGTCGCCGCCACCCGCGCCGCCGTGCTCGACGACCTCGAGCACGGTGTCACGTCGGTGTGGCTGCACGTCGGCGCCGACGGCCTGGCCGTGGCCGACCTGCCCGAGGCCCTGGCCGACGTGCGGCTCGACCTCGCCCCGGTCGTCGTCTCGTCCGTGACCGACCAGCCGGCAGCGGCCCGGGCCCTGCTCGACCACGTCGGCGGGCGCGAGTCGGTGGGCGGCAACCTCGGCCTCGACCCGTTCGGCGCCGCCGCCCGGCTGGGCTCCGCCCCCGACCTCGCCCCGCTCGCCGACCTGGTGCGTGAGTGCGCGAGGCTCGACGGATGGCGCGCCATCACCGTCGACGCCACCGTGCTGCACGAGGCCGGCGCCACCGACGTCGACGCGCTCGCCCTGGCCGTCGCCACCGCGGTCGAGTACCTGCGGCACCTCGAGGGGGCCGGCGTCCCTCGTCGACGAGGCGTTCGGGCAGATCGACCTGCGGCTCGGCGCCACCGCCGACCAGTTCCTGACCGCGGCCGTGCTGCGGGCCGCCCGCCGGGTGTGGGCGCGCGTCGGTGAGGCCTGCGGCGTCGCGGAGGACCGGCGCGGAGTGCGCACCCACGCGGTGACCAGCCTGCGGATGTTCACCCGTGAGGACCCCTGGGTCAACGTGCTGCGCAGCACCCTGGCCGCCTTCGGTGCCTCGGTCGGCGGGGCCGACGCCATCACGGTGCTGCCCTACGACACCGTGCTCGGCCTGCCCGAGCGGTTCAGCCGGCGGTTGGCCCGCAACACCCAGATCCTGCTGGCCGACGAGTCCAACGTCGGCCGGGTCACCGACCCCGGCGGCGGCTCGTGGTACCTCGAGTCGCTCACCGACCAGATCGCGGATGCCGTGTGGTCCCGTTTCCAGGAGGTCGAGCGGGCCGGCGGCGCTGTCCGAGCCCTCGCCGACGGGCTGGTGCACGGCTGGGTCGAGGATGCGGTCGCCGCGCGCGACCGCGAGATCGTCACCCGGCGGCGTCCGATCACCGGGGTCTCGATGTTCCCGGCAGGGCACGGGGACGCCCCGGTACGCCGGGCCCGCGCCGCCCTCCCTGCCACTGACACGGCGCTGGCACCCCGACGCGACTCGGCCGTCTTCGAGGAGCTGCGCGACCGGGCCTCGTCGCTGAGTGACCCCACGGTCCTGGTCCGCACCCTCGGCACCCGCCGCGACTACGGCGCCCGCGAGACGTTCGTGACCAACCTGCTCGCCGCCGCCGGGGTCCGCGCCGGCGACGAGACCTCGCGGGTGGCGGTGCTCGCGTCGAGCCCAAAGGGGTATGCCGGTCACGCCGCCGCCGCGGTCAGGGACCTGCGCGGGACCGCCGAGCGGGTGCTGGTGGCGGGTCGGGCCAGCGAGCTCGGCGACGACGCCGACCTGGTCGACGGTGAGGTGCACGACGGCATCGACGTCGTGGCGTTCCTCTCCGACGTGCTCGACCGGCTCGGCGCCACCGCCGGGGCGGCCGACCGGCTCGGCGCCACGGCCACCACGACGGAGGGTCCGCGATGAGCGCCGTCCCCGACTTCACCACCCTCGGCCTCGGCGACGGCCGCCCCGACGGTGCCCCGGTGCCGACCGGCGAGCCGTGGCTCACCCCCGAGCAGATCCCGGTCAAGCCGCTCTACACCGAGGCCGACCTCGACGGCCTCGACTTCCTCGACACCGTGCCGGGAGCGCCGCCCTACCTGCGCGGCCCCTACCCGACGATGTACGCGACCCAGCCCTGGACGATCCGCCAGTACGCCGGCTTCTCCACCGCCGAGGAGTCCAACGCGTTCTACCGGCGCAACCTCGCCGGCGGCCAGAAGGGGCTGTCGGTCGCGTTCGACCTCGCCACCCACCGCGGCTACGACTCCGACCACCCGCGGGTCACCGGTGACGTCGGCATGGCCGGGGTGGCCATCGACTCGATCCTCGACATGCGCACCCTGTTCGACCGCATCCCGCTCGACCAGATGTCGGTGTCGATGACGATGAACGGGGCCGTCATCCCCATCCTGGCGCTCTTCGTCGTGGCGGCCGAGGAGCAGGGCGTGGCGCCCGAGCAGCTCACCGGGACCATCCAGAACGACATCCTCAAGGAGTTCATGGTCCGCAACACCTACATCTACCCGCCCGAGCCGTCGATGCGGATCATCAGCGACATCTTCGCGTTCACCAGCGAGAAGATGCCGCGGTTCAACTCGATCTCGATCTCCGGCTACCACATGCAGGAGGCCGGGGCCACGCAGGACCTCGAGCTGGCCTACACCCTGGCCGACGGCGTCGAGTACCTCCGGGCGGGCCAGGCGGTGGGCCTCGACGTCGACGCCTTCGCCCCCCGGCTCTCGTTCTTCTGGGCGATCGGCATGAACTTCTTCATGGAGGTCGCCAAGATGCGGGCCGCCCGCCTGCTCTGGGCGCGCCTGGTCAAGGACCAGGGCGCGACCAACCCCAAGTCGCTCTCCCTGCGCACCCACTGCCAGACCTCGGGCTGGTCGCTCACCGCGCAGGACGTCTTCAACAACGTGGTGCGCACCTGCGTCGAGGCGATGGCCTCGACCCAGGGGCACACCCAGAGCCTGCACACCAACGCCCTCGACGAGGCGATCGCCCTGCCCACCGACTTCTCGGCCCGGATCGCCCGCAACACCCAGCTCGTGCTGCAGCAGGAGTCGGGCACCACCCGCGTCATCGACCCGTGGGCCGGGTCGGCCTACGTCGAGCGGCTCACGGCCGACCTCGCCGCGCGCGCCTGGCAGCACATCGAGGAGGTCGAGGCCGCCGGCGGCATGGCGAAGGCGATCGAGGCCGGCATCCCCAAGATGCGCATCGAGGAGGCCGCCGCGCGCACCCAGGCGCGGATCGACTCGGGCCAGCAGCCGGTCATCGGCGTCAACCGCTACCCGGTCGACGAGGACGAGGCGATCGAGGTGCTCCGGGTCGACAACGCGGCGGTGCGCGCCAGCCAGCTCGCCAAGCTCGCGCGGCTGCGCGCCGAGCGCGACGAGGACGCCACCAGGGCGGCGCTCGCACGGATGACGGATGCCGCACGGTCCGGCTCCGACGGCTCGCTCGACACCAACCTGCTCGCCCTCGCGATCGATGCAGCCCGGGCCCGGGCCACCGTCGGCGAGATGTCCGCCGCCATGGAGGAGGTCTTCGGTCGCTACACGGCCCAGATCCGTACCATCGGGGGCGTGTACAGCGCCGAGGCGGGGGAGGACGAGACGGTCCACGAGGCGCAGGCGCTCGTCGAGCAGTTCGAGCACGAGCAGGGCCGGCGCCCGCGCATCCTCGTCGCCAAGATGGGCCAGGACGGCCACGACCGCGGCCAGAAGGTGATCGCCACGGCGTTCGCCGACCTCGGCTTCGACGTCGACGTCGGCCCGCTGTTCCAGACCCCGGCCGAGGTCGCGCGCCAGGCCGTCGAGGCCGACGTGCACGTCGTCGGCGTGAGCTCGCTCGCCGCAGGGCACCTCACCCTGGTGCCCGCGCTGCGCGGAGAGCTCGACGCCCTCGGCCGCCAGGACCTGATGATCGTCGTGGGCGGCGTCATCCCGAGCCAGGACTTCGAGGCGCTGCGGGCCGCGGGGGCCGACGCCATCTACCCGCCCGGGACGGTCATCAGCCGGGCCGCCATCGACCTCGTCCACGACCTGCGCGAGCGGCTCGGGTGAGCCGGGTCGACGTCGCGGACCTCGCCGCCGGGGTGCGCGCCGGCTCGCGCCAGCACGTGGCGCGCGCCATCACCCTGCTGGAGTCGTCGCGGGTCGACCACCGCGAGCAGGCGGCCGAGCTGCTGGTGTCGATCGCCGACGCCACCGGCGGGTCGGTGCGCGTCGGCATCAGCGGCGTGCCCGGCGCGGGCAAGTCGACCTTCATCAACGCGATGGGATGCCGGCTCGTCGAGCGAGGCAGCCGGGTCGCCGTCGTCGCGGTCGACCCCACCTCGCGCCGCACCGGCGGCTCGATCCTGGGCGACCGCACCCGGATGGCCGACCTCGCCGCGAGCGAGGACGCCTTCATCCGGCCGAGCCCGTCGGGCAGCCAGCTCGGTGGGGTGGCCCGGGCCACGCGCGAGTCGATGCTCGTGCTCGAGGCGGCCGGTTACGACGTCGTCGTCGTCGAGACCGTCGGCGTCGGGCAGAACGAGATCGCCGTCTCCGAGATGGTCGACACCTTCCTCCTGCTCACCCTCGCCCGCGCCGGCGACCAGCTGCAGGGCATCAAGCGCGGCATCCTCGAGCTCGCCGACGTCATCGCGGTCAACAAGGCCGACGGTGACGGCGCGGGGCCGGCGAGGGTCGCCGCCCGCGAGCTGTCCGGGGCGATGCGGCTGATGATGCCCGGCCCGGCGGCCCGCCGACCGGCGGTGCTCACCTGTTCCGCGCAGACCGGCGAGGGGCTCGACGAGGTCTGGTCGGCCGTGCTCGAGCACCGCGAGCACCTGGAGTCGCAGGGGTCGCTCGAGGTGCGCCGGGCCCGCCAGCAGCAGGACTGGATGTGGGCGATGGTCGACGCGCAGCTGCACGACGCGGTGCGCGGCGCACCCTCGGTGCGCGCCCAGCACGAGGAGGTCGAGCGAGCGGTGCGTGCGGGCGAGCTGAGCGCCGTCGACGGCACGGCCCGCATCCTCGCGCTCTACACCGCTGACCTGCGCGAACGTCCCCCCGGCCGACCCGCGGGGTAGGGCTGACCCACCCGGTGCGGCGCACCGACCCGCAGGCACACCTCGTCGGCATCCTGCGGATTTCGTGCTGGGGCGCGCGGTCAGTAGTATTGAACGTCGGTCACGTGTGCGTTCTCGCATGGGTGTGTCCCTGCGTGAGCAGCACGGGGCCGATTTCCATGGGCGGATCGACATCACCGAAGAGTCGCCCAACGGCGGATTGAGAGGGTATGGCCAAGAAGGACGGCGTCATCGAGATCGAGGGCACGATCGTCGAGGCACTCCCGAACGCGATGTTCCGGGTAGAGCTCACGAACGGTCACAAGGTCCTCGCGCACATCTCCGGGAAGATGCGCCAGCACTACATCCGGATCCTCCCCGAGGACCGCGTGGTGGTGGAGCTGAGCCCCTACGACCTGACCCGTGGCCGCATCGTCTTCCGCTACCGCTAACACCACACACGCATCGACGAGACAGCAAAGGCGACATGAAGGTTCAGCCGAGCGTCAAGAAGATCTGTGACAAGTGCAAGGTGATCCGCCGCAACGGTCGGGTCATGGTGATCTGCGAGAACCTGCGCCACAAGCAGCGCCAGGGCTGACGCGAGTCAGACGCAGCACCGCCCCGCGAGGGGCCGCACGAGTCCACAGGGCTTCGAGCACACGCACAAGTGAATGCAGCACGCAGCACCCGACCCCCGACGGGTCACCTGGAGTTCGCAGGTGGGCGCGGGACGTCACCCTCGGCCCGGAGGCCGAGGACCGGACCTGGATGGCCGGACCGGTGCCTGCTCCAGACCTCCGGACCACAGAAAAGGAACCATCCTCAGATGGCACGTCTTGTTGGAGTGGACCTCCCGCGTGAGAAGCGCGTCGAGGTCGCACTGACCTACATCTTCGGAGTCGGTCGGACCAGCGCACAGAAGGCCCTCGCGGCGACCGGCGTCAACCCGGACACCCGCGTCAAGGACCTGGGCGACGAGGAGCTCGTCTCCCTGCGCGACTGGATCGAGGACAATCTCAAGGTCGAGGGAGACCTGCGCCGCGAGGTGCAGGCGGACATCCGCCGCAAGGTGGAGATCGGCTCGTACGAGGGCATTCGCCACCGTCGCGGCCTCCCGGTGCGCGGTCAGCGCACCAAGACCAACGCGCGCACCCGCAAGGGCCCCAAGCGCACCGTGGCCGGCAAGAAGAAGGCCGGTAAGTGACCTGCGCCTCGCGCGCGTCACTGCCACCGCTTCCGAAGAACTCGTAGGAAAGAGAACACATGCCTCCCAAGGGCCGTACCGCGGGCGCCAAGAAGGTGCGCCGCAAGGAGAAGAAGAACGTCGCTGTGGGCCAGGCCCACATCAAGAGCACGTTCAACAACACGATCATCTCGATCACCGACCCCACCGGGGCCGTCATCGCCTGGGCCTCTGCCGGCCAGGTGGGCTTCAAGGGTTCGCGCAAGTCCACGCCGTTCGCCGCGCAGACCGCCGCCGAGGCTGCTGCACGTCGCGCCATGGAGCACGGGATGCGCAAGGTGGACGTCTTCGTCAAGGGCCCGGGTTCCGGTCGTGAGACCGCCATCCGCTCCCTGACCGCCGCCGGCCTCGAGGTCGGTTCGATCCAGGACGTCACCCCCAGCCCGCACAACGGTGTCCGCCCGCCCAAGCGCCGCCGCGTCTGAGCGCCACGAGACTTCGCGAAAGGTAAGAGAGAATCATGGCCCGTTACACCGGACCCATCACCAAGAAGTCGCGCCGGCTCAAGACCGACCTCGTCGGCGGCGACAAGAACTTCGACCTCCGTCCCTTCCCGCCCGGCCAGCACGGCCGTCGGCGGATCCAGGAGAAGGAGTACCTCACCCAGCTGCAGGAGAAGCAGAAGGCCCGCTTCACCTACGGCGTCATGGAGAAGCAGTTCCGCCGGTACTACAAGGAGGCGGCCAACCGCCCCGGCAAGACCGGTGAGAACATCCTGACGATCCTCGAGTCCCGTCTCGACAACGTCGTCTACCGCGCCGGCCTGGCCCGCACCCGCCGCATGTCCCGCCAGCTCGTGACCCACGGTCACTTCCTGGTCAACGGCGTGCGCGTCGACGTGCCGTCCTACCGGGTCGAGCAGTACGACATCATCACGGTCCGCAAGCAGTCGGTCGAGACCCTCCCGCTCCAGCTGGCGCGCGAGACCTTCGGCGACCGTCCGATCCCGGCCTGGATGCAGGTCGTGCCGGGCAGCCTGCAGATCCTGATCCACCAGCTGCCGACGAGGGCCCAGATCGACACGGTCCTCACCGAGCAGCTCATCGTCGAGTTCTACTCCAAGAACTGACGATCCGCCGGATGCCGTCCGCTTGACCCAAGCGGACGGCGCCCGGCGAGCGGTCCGCTCCACGGACAGATGTGGGGCGGACACCGGACTACGCACCCGGCATTCACGAGGCGTCATATAGCGGTCGCCCGTGGGAAGGAAGAACAACCGTGCTCATCGCACAGCGTCCCGTCCTCTCCGAGGACGTCCTCTCCGATTCCCGGAGCCGTTTCGTCATCGAGCCCCTCGAGCCCGGCTTCGGCTACACGCTCGGCAACTCGATGCGTCGCACCCTGCTCTCGAGCATCCCCGGTGCGGCCGTCACCAGCATCCGCATCGACGGCGTGCTGCACGAGTTCTCCACGATCCCCGGGGTCAAGGAGGACGTCACCGAGATCATCCTCAACATCAAGGGCCTGGTCGTCTCCAGCGAGCACGACGAGCCCGTCGTGATGTACCTGCGCAAGCAGGGCGCCGGCGCGGTCACCGCTGCCGACATCGCGCCCCCGGCCGGTGTGGAGATCCACAACCCGGGCCTGCACATCGCGACGCTCAACGACAAGGGCACCGTCGAGATGGAGCTGACCGTCGAGCGTGGCCGTGGCTACGTCTCCGCGCAGCAGAACAAGTCCGGCGACCAGGAGATCGGCCGCATCCCGGTCGACTCCATCTACAGCCCGGTGCTGTCCGTGACCTACAAGGTCGAGGCCACCCGTGTCGAGCAGCGCACCGACTTCGACCGCCTCGTGGTCGACGTCGAGACCAAGAGCTCGATGGCCCCGCGTGACGCGCTCGCGTCCGCCGGCAAGACCCTCGTCGAGCTGTTCGGCCTGGCCCGTGAGCTCAACGTCGAGGCCGAGGGCATCGACATGGGCCCGTCGCCGACCGACGCCGCGCTCGCCGCGGACCTCGCCCTGCCGATCGAGGACCTCGACCTCACCGTGCGGTCCTACAACTGCCTCAAGCGCGAGGGCATCCACACCGTGGGTGAGCTCGTGGGCCGCAGCGAGGCCGACCTGCTCGACATCCGCAACTTCGGTGCGAAGTCGATCGACGAGGTCAAGGCCAAGCTCGCCGGCATGGGCCTGGCCCTCAAGGACAGCCCTCCCGGCTTCGACCCGAGCCTCATCGCCGACCGCTACGACGACTTCACCTTCGGAGAGGGCGAGGACGACGCGGCGTACGCCGAGGACGAGCAGCTCTGACCAACGCCTCCAGGCCGTTTAACCAAGGAGAACAGCAATGCCCACCCCCACCAAGGGTCCCCGTCTCGGAGGCGGTCCCGCTCATCGAGCGGCTCATCCTCGCGAACCTCGCGACCTCGCTCTTCGAGCACGACTCCATCACGACGACCGAGGCGAAGGCCAAGCGCCTGCGTCCCCTCGCCGAGCGCCTCATCACCTTCGCGAAGCGTGGTGACCTCCACTCGCGTCGCCGCGTGATGACGGTCATCCGCGACAAGGGTGTCGTGCACCGTCTCTTCGTCGAGATCGGGCCCGACATGGCCGAGCGCAACGGCGGCTACACCCGCATCACGAAGATCGGCGCCCGCAAGGGCGACAACGCCCCCATGGCGGTCATCGAGCTCGTCCGCGAGCCCGTCGCCAAGAAGGCCACCGTCAAGGAGGCCGAGGGCGCCACCAAGCGTGCGGCCAAGGACGACTCCGCCAAGCGCAAGGCCGCCCAGGCCGAGGCCGAGGCGGCAGCCGTCGAGACCAAGGCGTCCGAGGACGAGGCGAAGGCCGAGTCCACCGAGGACGACCGCGGTCGAGCTGCCCGCCGGTGCCGTCGCCGCGACCGAGGACGGCGCCGCCCCCGAGGGCTACACCGTCAAGGGCAACGCCGACTCCGGCAAGTACCACGTCGAGGGTTCGCAGTGGTACGACCAGACCGTCGCCGAGTTCTGGTTCGAGACCGCGGAGGCCGCCGAGGCCGCCGGGTTCGAGCCCGCCGGTGGCGCGTCGAAGCAGCAGGTCGACGACGAGGCCTGAGCCCCGTCCGACGCAGTGCCCTGAACGGCCCTCTCCCATCGGGAGGGGGCCGTTCCGCGTCGCTACTCGGGCGCGCCGACGGTGGCGAAGTGGCGGGCCAGGGGGAGCAGCCCCAGCACGAGCACCATCGGCACGGCGAAGCCGATCCGCAGGGTGCTCGTGCCGACCACACCGGTGAGCACCGCACCGAGCAGGGCACCGGCGTAGTTGAACTGGTTGAACCGCGCCACGACGGCATCGACCCGGGCCCGGTGCGCCGCGGGGTCGGTCGGGGCGTCGCGCCCGGCGACCCGGGCGGCGGCCGAGAAGGCCAGCGGCGCCACCACGGCCACGCCGAGCCCGACGACGAAGAACCCGACGACACCCACCTGCCACACGGCCGCCGGCGCGAACACGACGATCGCGAGCCCGACGAACGCGACGACCGAGCCCAGCCGCACGACGTTCGGTGCACCGAAGCGGGCCGTGGCCCGGTCGCCCGCGGACCTGGCCAGCAGGGTCGCCACGAGGTAGGGGAGCGTCGCCAGGGCGTACATCGCCGGTGAGGTGGGCGGGTCGGTGAAGACCTGGTCGCTGCTGAGGTAGACCGGGCCCCACGCGGTCACCGCGGTGTCGACCGTGTAGAAGAGCACCAGGCCCAGGCCCACGAGCATGATCAGCCGCCACGGCACCCCGAGGTCGCTCGGGTCGGCCGCCTCGCTGCCGTGGTCGCGGCGGAGGAAGGGGGCGAAGGCCAGGCCCAGCGGGAACAGCGCGAGCACCACCGACGCGGCCCCGAAGCGCAGGTCGGGCAGGGCGATCGCCCCCAGCGTGGCCACCAGCCCACCGGCGGTCCAGGCGGCGTGGAACGACGGCATCATCGGGCGCCCCACGGAGTGCTCGACGGCCACGGCCTGCATGTTCGACGCCGCGTCGTTCGCCCCCAGCCCCAGCCCGTAGACGCCCATCCCGGCGACGAGGACCGGAAGGCTGCCGACGCCGGAGAGGGCGAGACCGATCAGCAGGATGCCGGCCGTCACCAGCACCAGCGCCGAGCGCACCGCGAACGCGCTGTCCCGGTGCCGGGCGAGCACCTCGGCGCCCACCGAACCCGCGCCCGCGAGGAGCACGAGCAGCAGCATCAGCCCCGACAGCGCCAGCTCCGACAGGTCGAAGAGCGCCTTGATCTGGGGCAGCCGCAGGGTCAGCGAGATGAAGAGCAGGCCCTGGACGAAGAAGGCGCCGGCCACGACGGAGCGCAGGGTCCGCAGGCGGGCGACCGGGGTGGTCGCGGTGGTCACCCCGCCATGGTGCGGCTGGCAGGCCCCGCGGCGCAGGCGCCACGCCAGATTGGTACGGGTTCGAGACGGTTCACAGGGTCAGCGCACCACGGATCCCCCTCCAGAAGGAGCCGTGCGGGCGCACTACGCTGGCGCGGTGAACCTGCGGATCCGGATCGACCTGTCGTACGACGGGACCGGGTTCTCAGGCTGGGCCGCCCAGCCGGGCCGACGCACGGTCGAGGGCACGCTCAGTGACGCGCTCACGACCATCCTGCGCAGCAAGACTCCCGTTCGCCTCGTGGTGGCGGGGCGCACGGATGCCGGGGTGCACTCCCGCGGCCAGGTCGCCCATGCCGACGTCGACCCCACGCAGTGGCTGAAGCTGCGCGGTCGCTCTCGCCGTCCTGTCGAGGAGGCCGCTGCGACCCGGCTGCGCGGCATCCTCCCGGCCGACGTCACCGTCCGGCGGGTCGCTGCGGCGCCCGAGGGCTTCGACGCCCGGTTCTCGGCGCTGCAACGGCGCTACCTGTACCGGATCTGCGACGACCCGGCCACCCTCGACCCGTTGCGCCGCCACGACACCGTCCTGGTCCGCGGCTCGCTCGACGTCGAGGCCATGGACCGGGCCGCCCGCAGCCTGCTGGGCCTGCACGACTGGGCGGCCTTCTGCCGGCGCCGGGCCGGCGCGACGACCGTGCGCACGTTGCTCGACCACCGCTGGGACCGCGCGCCCGACGGCACGGTCGAGGCCACCGTCGTCGCCGACGCGTTCTGCCACAGCATGGTGCGGTCGCTGGTCGGGGCCGTCGTTCCCGTGGGCGAGGGACGCCTGGAGGTCGACGTGCCGGCGCAGGTGCTCCGGGGCGGGGTGCGCGACTCGCGGGTGCGGGTGATGCCGCCGCACGGGCTCTCGCTCGAGGAGGTGCTCTACCCGCCCGACGATGCACTCGCCGCGCGCGCCGAGGAGTCGCGGGTGCGACGGGCACTGCCCGGCTGAGGGCTCTTTCCGGGCCCCGCTTCCAGACCGGCAGCACGGTGGGGGAGCATGGTGGACCGGTGCCCTGAGTGAGCCACGGGCCGTGACGCGAGAGGAGAGCCGATGTCGACGGAGGACGACGAGGGCTGGTCGGGCTCGGTCAGCGGGTCGGTGCGGATGAGGCACCGCGACCCGGAGGCAACGGCATCCGGCATCTACGGGATGATCGTCAGCGCGGCGGTGCTGTCGGCGTCGAACGCGGACAAGGCCTACAAGGTGATGATCGCCGTGGTCGTGACGCTGACGATCTACTGGGGCGCCGAGCGGTACGCGCGCATCGTCGCGGAGCGGATCCACGAAGGGCACCGGCCCAACTGGACCTCGGTGCGCTTCCAGCTGACCCGCGGGTGGGAGATGGTCACCGCCTCCCTGCTGCCGCTCCTCACCCTCGCCGTCATGACCGTGCTCGGTGCCCAGGTGCGCACCGCGGTGATCGGGGCGCTGGTGTGCAGCACGATCCTGCTCTGCGTGGCGGGCTGGGCGATCGGGCGAGGTGGGGGCCTGACGACCCGCGAGCGCCTGGCGTCGACCCTCGTCGCCGGGATGTTCGGCCTCTTCTTCGTGCTGCTGAAGACGACGCTGCACTGACGCCGGCGCCGGGACCACGAATCTCGCGTGAGTTCGCGGCCGAGGTCGGGGACACTGGTCTCTCGTGGGCCACCTCGACGTCAACGCCGTGAGCTTCTCCCTGCCCGACGGGAGACGGCTGCTGCGCGACGTCACCTTCCGGGTGGGGGAGGGCGCCAAGGTGGCCCTGATCGGCCCCAACGGCACCGGCAAGACGACCCTGCTGCGGATCCTGGCCGGCGACCTCACGGCATCCGACGGGGCGGTGACGCGAAGCGGCGGCCTCGGGGTGATGCGCCAGTTCATCGGCAAGGTGCGCGACGACACCACGGTGCGCGACCTGCTCGTGTCGGTGGCGCCCGACCCGGTGCGCCTCGCGGCCCTCGAGGTCGACCGCACCGAGCTGGCGATGATGGAGCGCGAGACCGAGCAGGACCAGCTCGACTACGCCCAGGCGCTGGCCGACTGGGGCGACGTCGGCGGCTACGAGTGGGAGACCCTCTGGGACGTCTGCACCGTGGCCGCGCTGGGCACGCCCTTCGACCGGGCCCAGTGGCGCAAGGTGTCGACGCTGTCGGGCGGCGAGCAGAAGCGGGTCGTGCTCGAGGCGCTGCTGCGCGGCCCCGACGAGGTGCTCGTGCTCGACGAGCCCGACAACTACCTCGACGTGCCCACCAAGCGCTGGCTGGAGGCCCGGCTCGTCGAGTCGCCCAAGACGGTGCTCTTCGTCAGCCACGACCGCGAGCTGCTCGACCGGGTGGCCACCCGCATCGCCACGCTCGAGCCGAGCAGCGGGGGCAACACGGTGTGGGTGCACGCGGGACGGTTCTCGACGTACGAACAGGCCCGCATCGAGCGCAACGAGCGGCTCGACGAGCTGCGCCGCCGCTGGGACGAGGAGCACGTCAAGCTCAAGGAGCTCGTCGTCATGTACCGGGTGAAGGCGACCTACAACGACGGCATGGCCTCGCGCCTGCGGGCCGCCGAGACCCGGCTGCGGCGCTTCGAGGAGGCCGGGCCACCCGAGGCCGTGCCGCTGCGCCAGAAGGTCGCGATGCGGCTCACCGGGGGCCGCACCGCCAAGCGCGCGGTGGTGGCGACGGCCCTGGAGCTCAAGGTCGACGGGGGACAGCTGATGCTGCCCTTCGACGCGGAGATCTGGTTCGGCGAGCGGGTCGGCGTGCTCGGCAGCAACGGGTCGGGCAAGTCGCACTTCCTGCGCCTGCTCGCCGCCGGCGGCAGCGACCCCGACCGCGAGCACGAGCCGGTGGGCGACATCCGGCCCACTGCGGTCGAGCACGCCGGCCGGGTCGTGCTCGGCTCGCGGGTGCGACCGGGCTGGTTCGCGCAGACCCACGACCACGCCTCCCTGCACGGGCGCACCCTGCTCGAGATCCTGCACCGCGGCGACGACCACCGCGCCGGGATGCCGCGCGACCTCGCCGCCCGCACGCTCGACCGCTACGGGCTGGCCAGGGCCTCGGAGCAGACCTTCGACTCGCTCTCGGGTGGCCAGCAGGCGCGGCTGCAGATCCTGCTGCTCGAGCTGTCGGGTGCGACCCTGCTGCTGCTCGACGAGCCCACCGACAACCTCGACCTGCACTCGGCCGAGGCCCTCGAGGACGCCCTCGACGCCTTCGAGGGCACCGTGCTCGCGGTGACCCACGACCGGTGGTTCGCCCGTGGTTTCGACCGCTTCCTGGTGTTCCGCGCCGACGGCAAGGTGGTCGCAGCGCGACGAGGCGATCTGGGACGAGGGCCGGGTGAGCCGGCAGCGCTGAGGCCGTGGCCGATGGGCGTGGCACCCGGCGGCGCCGGCGCTTGTCGGGCCCGGGTGGCGGGACGACACTGACGGCATGGACCCACAGCGCAACAAGGCAGTCATCCTCGACGCCGTGGCGGCCCTCAACCGGGGTGACGTGGACGGCTACCTGGCCGTCTACGCACCGGGAGCCGTCGTCCACGGCCTGCCCGAGCACGCGACCCCCGACCCGGCGGGCCACCGGGACGTGCTCGGCGACATCCGCCGCGCCCTGCCCGACTTCCGGGCCGAGGTCGACGACGTCGTGGCCGAGGGCGCACTTCTCGCCGCACGGGTCACGTACACGGGGACGCACCGGGGAACGATGATGGGGGTGGCGCCGACCGGCAGGGTCCTGACCTGGGACGCGATGACGTTCCGCCGCTTCGACGAGGAGGGTCGGGTGGTCGAGCGCTGGATCATCGGCGACGACCTGGCGCTGCTCCACCAGCTCGGGCTGGTCTGACCCCGTCGACGTCGCCCGGGCGCCGCGCTCATTTCGTGTCAGTGAGCATTGACGCGAAATTGATTTGCCGTTAATGTTCGTTGTCATGAAATCGACGGTGCGCACCTACCGGATGACGGCCCGGGCCCGGGCGGTCGAGGAGACCCGCGCCGCGGTGCTCGATGCCGTCATCGCGCTGCACACCGAGCGGCTCTCCTCCGACATCTCGCTCGCCGACGTGGGGGAGCGCGCCGGGGTGAGCGTGCAGACGGTGTTGCGCCACTTCGGCAGCCGTGAGGGGCTGGTCGACGCAGCGCTGGAACGTGGCGGCGCCGACGTCGAGGACGAGCGGCGGGTGCCACCCGGCGACGTGGGCGCCGGGGTCCGGGCGGTCGTCAAGCACTACGAGCTCCGCGGTGACGGCGTCCTGCTGCTGCTGGCCCAGGAGGGTTCGGAGCCCTTCGCCGCCCGGGTCGCCAGGCACGGCCGCGCGTTGCACCGGCGCTGGGTGACCGACACCTTCGGCCCCCTCCTGCCACCCGGCCCGGAGGGCGAGGAGGTCGTCGACCTGCTCGTCGTCGCCACCGACGTCTACACCTGGAAGCTGCTGCGACGCGACCGCGGGCTCTCCGTGGCGCGCACCCGGGCCCGCATGGAGCGGCTGGTTCGCGCGGTTCTCGCCGTTCCGCCCGGCTGAGCCCACCGCTCACACCCCCTCCCGCCGGCTCGCTGCCCGAGCCCCACACCCAGACCCCGAAGGAGCACCATGGCCGACATCGTCATCGTCACGTGGGACGGCGGCGGCAACGTGCCGCCGGCCCTCGCCATCGCCCGGGAGCTCGCGGCGCGAGGTCACGGCATCCGCGTTCTGGGCCACCGCAGCCAGCGCGACGCCATCGAGGCGGCCGGCTTCGAGGTCGTGCCGGTCAGTGACGCGCGGGAGTTCTCCGCCGGGGACGCGCACTCCACTCGCGAGATGCTGGCGGCGTTCGCCGACCGGGGGATGGGGCGCGACCTGCTCGCCGAGCTGGCGCGTCGCCCGGCCGAGCTGGTCGTCGTCGACACCCTGCTGCTCGGCGTGCTCGACACGGTGCGTCGAGCCGGGGTGCCCTACGCCGTGCTGGAGCACTTCTACGACGCCTACCTCCAGGGCGCCCTGCGCGGCCCGCTCGGCATGGTGCTCAGGCTGCGCGGCCTGCGCCCGGGCCGCTCACTGGCCGACGCGAGGGTTCGGGTGGTGACCTCCCTGCCGGAGCTCGACCCGGTGGCGGCGGCACCCAACCTCTGCCAGGTCGGCCCCGTGGTGACCTGGGAGCCACGGGTCGACTCCGACCCCGGCGTGCTCGTCAGCCTGAGCACCTTCGGCTTCCCGGGCATGGCAGACCTCCTGCAACGGGTGGTCGACGCCTGCTCGGGGCTGCCCGCCCGGGTCGTCGTGACGACCGGGCCGCTCGTCGCTCCCTCCGACCTGCGCGCGCCCGCCGGCGTCGAGGTGCACCGTTTCGTGCCGCACGCGGCGCTGATGGCCCGCTCGACCCTGCTCGTCGGGCACGGTGGCCACGGCACGACGATGCAGGCGCTCGCCCACGACCTGCCGGTGCTCGTGCTGCCCATGGACGACAAGACCGACCAGCCGCTGGTGGGGCGCAGCGTCGAACGGGCGGGGGCCGGGCGGGTGCTCCACCGCACGTCATCCGTGGACCTCATCGGAGCAGCCGTCGGTGAGCTCCTGGCCGACGGTCCGCACCGCGCGGCGGCGGCCCGGCTCGGTGCGCTGGTCCGGGCCGGTGGCGGGGCGCTCGGCGGTGCGCTGGCGGTCGAGGGCGCTCTCGCGGGTCGGGCCCACCTCTACGAGGGGTAAAGACATGGCAAGACTTTGGTTCCGAACCCCCATGTAAAGCGTTTACGCATCTACGTTTCTCGGCTGAACCCCACACCCGGACGGCGTGCCGACCGGAGACCCCCGAGGAGCAACGATGCCCCGTCCCCGACGCCTGTACGCCGTCCTGCTGGGGTGCGCGCTGGTCGCGGCACCCGCCGTGGTCGCGGCCTACCCCTGCCACGGCCGCGGCCCCGTCGGTCGCCCTCGTCGGCGACCTGCAGAGCGAGCTGGGCTGCTCGGCCGACTGGCAGCCCGAGTGCTCGGCGACCGAGCTGACGCGGGTCGGCGACACCGCGCAGTACCGGGCCACCTTCGAGGTGCCGAAGGGTGACTGGAACTTCAAGGTCGCGCTGAACGACTCGTGGGACGTCAACTACGGGGCCGGGGGTGCCTTCAACGGTGGCAACATCCCGCTGCTGCTCGCCGGTCCGGCGAAGATCACCTTCAGCTACGACGACACCTCGCACCTGGTGACCTTCACGCCGGTCGTCGACGAGGACACCACACCGGCTGATGCCTCCCTCGCCCGGGCCTCGCTGCGCTCCTCGCTGACCCGCGAGCGCTTCTACTTCGTGATGGCCGACCGGTTCGCGAACGGCTCGACCGCCAACGACAAGGGTGGCCTGACAGGTGGCCCGCTGAGCACCGGCTTCGACCCCACGGCCAAGGGGTTCTACCACGGTGGCGACCTCAAGGGCATCACCGCCAAGCTCGACTACATCAAGGGCCTGGGCACCTCGGCCATCTGGCTGACCCCGAGCTTCAAGAACAAGCCGGTGCAGGGCGCGCCGGGCGAGGAGAGCGCCGGCTACCACGGCTACTGGATCACCGACTTCACCCAGATCGACCCGCACCTCGGCACCAACGCCGACATGGAGCAGCTGATCGACGCGGCGCACGCCAAGGGGATGAAGGTCTTCTTCGACATCATCACCAACCACACCGCCGACGTCATCGACTACCGGGGCGGCCAGCACCAGTACGTCTCGAAGAAGGCCTCGCCGTACGAGAAGGCCGACGGCACCACCTTCGACGACCGGGACTACGTCAACCAGACCTTCCCGGCGATGGACCCGGCCACGTCGTTCCCGTACACCCCGTTCTTCCACAGCGCTCAGGACGCCACCGCGAAGACCCCGGCGTGGCTCAACGACCCGCTGATGTACCACAACCGCGGCGACTCGACCTATGCCGGTGAGTCCGCGACCTACGGCGACTTCTCCGGGCTCGACGACCTGTTCACCGAGCGCCCCGAGGTCGTCAAGGGGATGGGCGACATCTACAAGAAGTGGGTCGACTTCGGCATCGACGGCTTCCGCATCGACACCGTCAAGCACGTCAACATCGAGTTCTGGCAGAAGTTCATCCCCGACATCCTCGGGGAGGCCGCCAAGGACAAGAACGACGACTTCTTCGCGTTCGGTGAGGTCTACGACGGCAACCCCGCCGTGATGTCGCAGTACACCACCGAGGGCAAGCTGCAGGCCACGCTCGACTTCGGCTTCCAGCAGCAGGGCGTCGACTTCGCCAAGGGCAAGCCCGCCTCGGTACTGGCCGACTTCTTCAGCAAGGACGACTGGTACACCGACGCCGACAGCAACGCCTACCAGCTGCCCACCTTCCTCGGGAACCACGACATGGGTCGTGCCTCGATGTTCCTCAAGGCCGACGGGCAGAGCGAGGCCGAGCACCTCAAGCGGCTCGAGTTCGCCAACGCGCTGATGTTCACCAGCCGCGGGAACCCGGTCACCTACTACGGCGACGAGCAGGGCTTCGTCAGCACCGGCGGCGACCAGGCCGCCCGCGAGGACATGTTCGCCAGCAAGGTCGACCTCTACAACACCGAGACCGTCCTCGGCGGCCCCGAGGGGTCGATGGACCGGTACAACACGCAGCACCCGCTCTACCAGCGGATCGCCGACCTCTCGGCAGTGCGCGCGGCCAACCCCGCGCTCGCCGACGGTGCCCAGATCAACCGGTTCGCCGCGGACGGCGCAGGCATCTTCGCCACCTCGCGGATCGGCGCCGGCACCAAGGGCGGCAAGAACGCCGGGCAGGTGGAGTACGTCGTCGCGGCCAACAACGACACCAAGGCCGCGAGCGCGACCTTCCCGACCTGGACCAAGGGCAACGGTGCGGTCTTCACGCCGGTGTTCGGCACCGACAAGGCCGTCAAGCCCGCCGCTGACGGATCGGTGAAGGTCACCGTGCCGCCGCTGACCGTGAGCGTGTGGAAGGCCAACAAGCCGATCTCCACCTCCGGTGCGGCCCCGACCGTCGAGACGGTGCTGGCCGACGGTGGCGCCTACGGGCGAACCGAGGTCAGGGCCGACGTGCACGCGAGCACCTTCGCGCAGACCACGTTCCTGTGGCGCAAGGTCGGCGAGACCCAGTGGCACGACCTCGGTACCGACGACAACGCACCGTTCCGCGTCTTCCACGACGTGTCCGGCCTCCCGCTCGCCACGCCGATCGAGTACCGCGCGATCGTCAAGGATGCCGCGGGTCGCGTCGCCGGTGACTCCTCGACCACCCAGGTGGTCAAGCCCCCGACCCAGACCGTGCCGGAGCTCGGCGACCCGCCGGCCACCCAGCCGGGCAGCGTCGCCATCGCCGGCACGCTGAACAGCGAGCAGGGCTGCGCCGCCGACTGGCTGCCCGACTGCGCCGCCGCCCAGATGACGCTCGACGGCAACGACAAGATCTGGAAGAAGAAGGTCACCCTGCCTGCCGGCCCCTATGCCTACAAGGCGGCGCTCGACAAGTCGTGGACCGAGAACTACGGCGACGGCGGCGTCAAGGACGGTCCGAACATCTCGTTCGAGACCGACGGCACGGTGACCTTCTACTACGACCCGACCACGCACTGGGCGACCTCCGACGAGCAGGGGCCGATCGTCACGGTGCCCGGCTCGTTCCAGAGCGAGCTCGGCTGCAGCTCCGACTGGGACCCCGCGTGCATGCGGCCCTGGCTGCAGGACAAGGACGGTGACGGGGTCTACGCCCTGGTGACCACGAAGATCCCCAAGGGCACCTACCAGTTCAAGGTCGCGGTGGGTCTCTCCTTCGACGAGAGCTACCCGACCGGCAACCTCAGCGTGACCGTGCCGGCCGACGGCGCGCGCACGACGTTCCTCTACGACAAGGCGACCCACGAGGTCACCGTCACCAGCGAGTGAGGCGGACGGCTCAGCGGCCGACGGTGACGTCCGTGCCGCTGAGCCGGGCGTCGAAGCCCTGCGGGGTCACGGTGACGGCATCCAGCGACATCCCGGCCGGCACGCCGGGCACGTCCTGGCGGATGGTGGCCAGGCTGCGAGCGATGCTGCTCGCCGCCGAGTCGAGGAACGACGGGCCGCCGAGGTCGACGGTCTCGGGCTCGATGAGCAGCTGGCCGCCGTCGGCGGTGACGGTTCCGGTGGCCTTGAGGGTCAGGTCGCGGCCGAGGATGGTGACCGTGCGCTCGACGCCGGTCTTGCCGTTGCCGGCGTCGTAGACCTTGACGTCCTGGCCGACCTGCTTCGCGACCGTCTCGAACGGGATCGTCGCGTCGATGTCGAGCGACTGCGCCCGCAGCCCGGTCTCCGAGAACCGCACGCCGGAGCCGGTCGCGACGACGTCGACGAGGTCGCCCTTGGACGAGACGACGTCCTGGCTGCGCAGCTCGACCGCGCCGAGCCAGGTCTCGTCGGCCGCCAGGTCGGTGGGTCGCTGGGCCACGGTGGCCGACGGGGCGGGCGCGGGGGAGGCGGCTGTGCCCGAGGCCGGGGTGGCCCCCGAGCCGAGCGAGAGCACGAGGACCACCAGGGCCAGGGCGAGGACGGCGAGGGTCGCACCGACCCCGAGCAGGAAGTTCTTCACCCGGTCAGGGTCTCAGCCTCCGCTGGGAGCAGGCTGCGAGCCTTCTCGGCCCGTCGTGCCGGGAGGTAGAAGAACGCACCGAGGATGCTGATCGCCCCGGCCGTCGTCATGGCGGCCGCGAGGCTGAACCGGTCGGCCATGATGCCGAAGAGCGGTCCGGCGATCCCGAAGGCGAGGAACGCCATCATCGAGTTGATCGAGAGCACGGTGGAGCGGTTCTTCGACTCCGCCTCGCGGTGGAGCAACGCCGCGTGCGGTGGGCCGTTCATGCCGTGCATCGAGTAGGTGAACAGGTAGGCCGCGATGAGGCCCGCGGGGCCGGTGACCAGGCCCATGACGACGGCACCGAGGGCGTTGAGCACCCGCCCGAGGATCGCGGCCCGGGCGACCCCGACGCGGGTCGAGGTCATTCCGGCCAGCCAGGCGCCGACGCTGAACAGGCCCCAGCCCGCGGCGGACACCGGGCCGACGAGGGCGCCGGCCTCCTGGGCCGAGCCGACCATCTCCTCGAGCCGCAGTGGCATGAACGACTCGAAGGTGATCATGCCGATCGACCAGAACACCTCGGCGAGCACGATGCCCATGAGCACCCGGTTTCGGCCGAGGAGCACCAGCCCGCTCTTGATGACCGTGGGGGTCTGGCGCGCCTCGCCCAGCGCGTGCGAGAGGCGGGTGCGCTCCGAGCCGACGAGAGGCCGGTTCTCGCGCATCACGACGGCCGACACGACGAGGTGCACCACGCTGAGGGCCACGGACACCCACACCGCGATGTCGAGCGGCGAGGAGGCCTCGTGGCCGGGGATGTCGGCGGCCGGGTTCCACCAGATCAGCACGCCCGACAGCACCGCCCCCACGGCGATCGCGACACCGAGGATCGAGCCGGCGCGGGACAGCTGGCGGTCGACGTCGGCCCCCGGGGTCGTCTCGTGGACGGCATCGACGAACCACGCCTCGAGCGGCCCGGAGTCCAGCGCCCGGAAGGCGCCCATCAGTGCGCCGGCGACGACGAAGGCCCAGAAGCTCTGGGCGAGGGCGTAGCCGGTGATCGCGACGATGTTGATGACCGCGGCGGTGAGGTAGACCGGGCGACGGCCCACGGCATCCGCGAAACCGCTGGTCGGCAGCTCGAGGAAGAAGCAGGTGAAGCCCATGACCGATCCGATCGTGGCGGCCTGGGCGATCGTGAGCCCCCGGCTGGTCATCACCAGGATGAAGATGCCGACGACGAAGCCGACCGGCAGCCAACGGGTGGTCGTGAGCAGGTAGTAGCGACGCTCGGCGGCTCGTGCGGTGAGGTGCGTGGTCATCGCTGCTCCTGGATGCCGGGGGCCTTGTCCATGTCGACCGGGTAGAAGCACACGTAGGCCGCGACCCGCTTGGCCTCGGGGTTGCCCTGGCCGACCCTGCGGTAGCGCTCGAGGACCTCGTCGATCTCGGCGTGCATGGCCACGAGCTGCTCACTGGTGACGACGATCATCGTGTCGTTCATGCCGGCGGCGTCGATCCAGGCGGCCGGCCAGCTGAGCCGCAGGTCGAGCCAGCGGCCGAACTTCTCGGTGAAGTGCCGGAGCCAGTCACGCTCGAGCCAGCCGAAGGCGGACTCGGCGTCGTCGTCGCCGACGAAGTCGCTGGGGTCGAAGTGCGTCACGTCGGCGGCGGCCGCCCAGAGCCGCTGCTTGCCGGCTCCCTCGCCGGTGTCGGCGACCAGGCCGACGCTCTCGAGCTTGCGCAGGTGGTAGCTCGTGGCGCCGGAGTTGGTGTTGAGCTGCGCGGCCAGGGCCGTCGCCGTCGCCGGCCCGCTCAGCCGCAGGGCCCCCACCAGGCGGGAGCGCAGGGGGTGGGCGAGCACCTTGAGCTTGGCCGTGTCGAGCCGCACGTGGGTCAGTGGTTCGGTCATACCGTGCACAATACCTGTGCACACTTCTTTTGCACAAGATACGTGCACAGAATTTCTGCACGTGCATCGCTGCAGGTCAGGCGTGCTGCCGGGGACCACCGAGGGGGATTTGGGGCCAGGGCGGGCGACCCGTAAACTTGAGGACTGTTGTGCCGTGCGCCTCCGACAGGGGCCACCGGTCCCTGACGGGAGCACGCGGCATACGCCTTCCACCATCCTCTACGACCCAGGACACCTGATGCGTACCTACACCCCGAAGCCGGGCGAGATCACGCGCAACTGGCACGTGATCGACGCGACCGACGTCGTGCTCGGCCGGCTCGCGAGCCAGACCGCGATCCTGCTGCGCGGCAAGCACAAGCCGACCTTCGCCCCCCACGTCGACATGGGCGACTTCGTCATCATCATCAACGCCGACAAGGTCGCCCTCACCGGCGCCAAGCTCGAGCAGAAGAAGGCCTACCACCACTCGGGCTTCCCGGGTGGTCTGCGGGCCACGTCCTACACCGAGCTGCTCGCGAAGAGCCCGGAGAAGGCGATCGAGAAGGCCGTCCGCGGCATGCTCCCCAAGCAACACCCTCGGCCGCGCGCAGCTGTCCAAGCTCAAGGTCTACCGCGGTACCGAGCACCCCCACGCTGCCCAGCAGCCCACACCCTTCGAGCTCACCCAGGTGGCCCAGTGATGACCGAGAACGTGCAGATCGACGAGACCGCCGGTACCGACGTCAACGACGCCCTGGTCACCGAGTACACCTCCGAGTCCGACACCGCCGCCGCCGGCGAGACGGTCCAGCGTCCGCGCGCCACGGCGCCGGGTGCCGCCACCGGTCGTCGCAAGCAGGCCGTGGCCCGCGTGCGCATCGTCCCCGGCACGGGTGAGTGGACCATCAACGGTCGCACCCTCCAGGGCTACTTCCCCAACAAGGTGCACCAGCAGATCGTCAACGAGCCGCTCAGCCTGCTCGAGCTCGACGGCGCCTACGACGTGCTCGTTCGCGTGCACGGTGGTGGCCCCTCCGGCCAGGCCGGCGCGGTCCGCCTCGGCGTGGCCCGCTCGCTCAACGGCATCGACGAGGAGCTCAACCGCCCGGCGCTGAAGAAGGCCGGCTTCCTCTCCCGCGACGCGCGCGTCCCGGAGCGCAAGAAGGCCGGTCTCAAGAAGGCCCGCAAGGCGCCCCAGTACAGCAAGCGCTGACCCGGCGACACCGGCGCACCTCGTGCGCCGTGCCCGCACCGAAGGCGGCACCCATCACCGGGTGCCGCCTTCGGCGCGCTGCGGAGTAGGTTCGACTCGCATCCTCGGAAAGGCACTCCATGTCTCGACTCTTCGGCACCGACGGCGTCCGCGGCCTCGCCAACGGCCCGGTCATCACCGCCGAGCTGGCCCTGTCGGTGTCCGTCGCCGCGGCGCGGGTGCTCGGCCAGGCGGGTGCCGACCCGGGGCACCGGCCCAAGGCCGTCGTCGGGCGCGACCCGCGTGCGTCGGGTGAGTTCCTCGCCGCGGCCGTCGTCGCCGGGCTCGCCGCCGCCGGCGTCGACGTCTACAACGCCGGGGTGCTGCCCACCCCCGCGGTCGCGTACCTCACCTCCGACACCGGTGCCGACTTCGGCGTGATGCTCTCGGCGTCGCACAACGCGATGCCCGACAACGGCATCAAGTTCTTCGCCAAGGGAGGGCACAAGCTGCCCGACGAGGTCGAGGACCGCATCGAGGAGGCGATGACCGAGGCCTGGCAGCGCCCCACGGGGGCTGACGTCGGGCGGGTCATCGTCATGCCCGACGGCCACACCCGCTACATCAGCCACCTGCTGCGGGTGCTGCCCAACCGGCTCGACGGGCTCAAGGTCGTCATCGACGGCGCCCACGGCGCCGCCAGCCAGGTCTCACCCGAGGTGTTCCGGCTCGCCGGCGCCGAGGTGGTCGAGATCGGCACCGCGCCCGACGGGCTCAACATCAACGACGGCTACGGCTCCACGCACCTCGACCCGCTCAAGGCCGCGGTGCGCGCGCACGGTGCCCACCTCGGCATCGCCCACGACGGTGACGCCGACCGCTGCCTCGCCGTCGACGCGACGGGTACCGAGGTCGACGGCGACCAGATCATGGGCATCCTCGCCGTCGCCCTGCGTGAGCGAGGGGTGCTCGCCAAGGACACCCTGGTGGCGACCGTCATGAGCAACCTCGGGCTCCTCCAGGCGATGGAGCGTGAGGGGATCACCGTGCTGCAGACCGCTGTCGGTGACCGCTACGTGCTCGAGGAGATGCGGGCCGGGGGCTACTCGCTCGGCGGCGAGCAGTCGGGCCACGTCATCCTGCTCGACCACGGCACCACCGGCGACGGCGTGCTCACCGGCCTGATGCTGGCGGCGCGGGTCGTCCAGACCGGTCGCAGCATCGCCGACCTCGGCACGGTCATGACCCGGCTCCCGCAGGTGCTGGTCAACGTCAAGGGCGTCGACACCAGCCGGGTCGAGAGCGACGACCACCTGCGCTCGGCGGTGCACGCCGAGCAGGCCACCCTCGACGGGTCCGGCCGGGTGCTGCTGCGCAAGTCGGGCACCGAGCCGCTCGTGCGGGTGATGGTCGAGGCGCCCACCCAGGAGCAGGCGGATGCCGTCGCCGACCGCCTGGCCGGCGTGGTCCGGGAGCGCCTCGCCCTCTGACACCCCCAGCGGGTGGGTGCGGCAGGCTGTGGACGGAATGGGGATGCGGCGGGCGTGGTTGGCCCGAGTGGTCCCAGCGGTCGCGACCGAGGTCGCGGCGGCATCCCGACTAGTCCACGAGGAGAACCGTCGTGCCCCACGAGTCCCTGAACAGCGTGCTGTACACCACCGCCGCCAGCGCCCAGGGCGGCCGGGGAGGCCGGGTCCGCAGCGAGGACGGGGTGGTCGACCTCGAGCTCGGCAAGCCCGGCAGCGTCTCGAACCCGAAGGCCAACCCCGAGACCCTCTTCGCCGCGGGCTGGGCCTCGTGCTTCAACAACGCGCTCGGCCGGATCGCGACGTCGCAGGGCTTCGACGGCGCCGCCATCGTGACCGTGGCGTCGGTGAGCCTCGGCACGACCGGAACTCGCGACGCTCCCGGCGTCGGCATCGCGGCCGAGCTCACCTCGACGATCCCGGGCGTCGACGCCGACACCGCGCAGGCCCTGGTGGAGGCGGCCCACGAGGCCTGTCCCTACTCCAAGGCCACCCGCGGCAACATCGACGTGAAGGTCGTCGGCGTCCCGGCCTGACGCCTACGAGCCAGGTGCCGCCCACAGCCCGTCGACGACGTGGCGGGCGATCTCGAGCGATGCCGTCGCGGCCGGTGACGGTGCGTTGAGCAGGTGCACGACCCGGCCGCGCCGTTCGAGCAGGAAGTCGTCGACCAGGATGCCGTCGCGGCGTACCGCCTGGGCGCGCACCCCCGCGGGGGCCCTCACCAGGTCTGCGTCGGCGACCTCTGGCAGCAGCCGGCGCACGCTCTCGGCGAACCTGTGGTCCGAGAGGGAACGGGCCATCTCGCCGGCGCCGTTGCGGGCCTGTCGACGCGCCAGCCGCCAGAAGCCGGCGTACCCGAGCGTGCCGGCGAGGTCGCGGGCGTCGATGTTGCCCCGTTCGTACCCCTCACGGGCCAGGGCGAGCACCGCGTTGGGACCCGCGTGCACCCGGCCGTCGATGCCGCGGGTCAGGTGCACGCCCAGGAAGGGCAGCTCGGGGTCGGGCACCGGGTAGACCAGCCCCCGCACGAGGTGGGCCGCGCCCTCGGACAGCTCGTGGTACTCGCCCCGGAACGGCACGATGCGCACCGACGGCTCGTGGCCCAGCAGGCGCGCGACCCGGTCGGCGTGCAGCCCGGCGCAGCTGACCACGGCATCGGCGGACAGCTCGCCGCGGGTGGTCTCGACCACGACCTCGCGCGCACCGTCGTCGCCACCGACGACCTCGGTGCCCGGCAGGAGGCGCGCACCGGCGTCGCGCAGCCGCCGGACGAGGACGTCGCAGACGGCGCGGTAGTCGATGACGCCGGTCTCCGGCACGTGCAGCGCGGCGACGGCCGCGACGTGGGGCTCGTGCTCGCGGGTCGCGACGGCCGTGAGCCGGGTGACCGCCAGACCGTTGGCGAGCCCGCGCTGCTCCAGGGTCGCGAGCCG
Source organism: uncultured Actinomycetota bacterium (assembly GCA_963707895.1). Lineage (GTDB taxonomy): Bacteria > Actinomycetota > Actinomycetes > Actinomycetales > Dermatophilaceae > Fodinibacter. The sequence goes on from CAVPRS010000007.1 coordinate 40,804, forward strand.
CTCGAGCTCGTCGCCGGAGGTGGCCACGACCAGCTTGCCGGTCACCCGGTGCGGCACGCCCTCGGCCCGGGCGAGTGCGAGCATCGACGTCGCCCCGGTCCGGCACCAGCGCGCCTTGCGGCTTCCGGGCGGGTAGTACAGGCCCGAGTGCAGGACCGCCGCTGTTGCGGCCGGTCTGGTGGTGCGCCCAGTCCTGCTCCTTCTCGACGACGGTCACGACCGCCGAGGGGTCCTGCCGCAGCACCCGCTCGGCCACGGCCAGCCCGAGGATGCCGCCGCCGATGACGACGACGCGACGGCCGCGGGCCACGGCGTCCGCCAACGGCTCAGCCTGCGTCGTGGGCGGCGATGATCCGGGCGTACTCGCGGCCGGAGTCCTTCACCGTGCGCACCTGCGTGTCGTAGTCGACGTGCACGATGCCGAAGCGCTTGTCGTAGCCGTAGGCCCACTCGAAGTTGTCGAGCAGGCTCCACGCGAAGTAGCCACGCACGTCGGTGCCGCCCTCGATGGCGTCGGCAACGGCGCCGAGGTGGGCCTGGAGGTAGGCGACCCGGTCGGGGTCGTGCACCTGGCCGTCATCCGACACGGTGTCGGGCCACGCCGAGCCGTTCTCGGTGATGTAGATCGGCAGCCCCGACTCGCGGGCCGACCGCTCGATGATGAGGCGGTGGCTCTCGGGCGACTGCTCCCAGCCCATGTCGGTGAGGGGCGGATGCGGGGCCACCTCGACGACGCCCTCGCCGCCGGGCAGCGCGCGGAAGTCGGGCTCGTCGCCGCGGGCGGCGCGCACCCGGGCGGGGAAGTAGTTGTTGACGCCGAGGTTGTCGAGCGGTGCCGATATCGTCTCGAGGTCACCGTCGTGGATGTAGCCGTGGTCGGTGAGGTGCGCGGTGTCGTCGAGGAAGCCGTCGGGGTAGCTGGCATGGAACAGCGGCCCGAAGAAGATGCCGTTGAGCCCGTTGTCGGTGCGACGTACGGCATCGGCGTCGCGCTCGTCGCCGTCGTCGGGGCCCCACACGTGGCTCGGGTTGAGCGTGATCGACACCTCGGCGTCGGGGGCGAGCTCACGGATGACGGGCACGGCGGTGCCGTGGGCCAGCATGATGTGGTGCGCGGCCAGCATGCCCTCGAGGGGGTCGGTGTGGCCGGGGGCGTGGGCACCCAGCGAGTAGCTGAGCAGCGAGGAGCACCACGGCTCGTTGAAGGTGGTCCAGTTGACGACCCGGTCGCCGAGGGCGCCGACGACGGCCGAGGCGTACTCGGTGAACCAGGCGGCGCTGTCGCGCTCGAGCCAGCCGCCGCGGTCGCCGAGGACCTGCGGGAGGTCCCAGTGGTAGAGCGTGACGACCGGCCGGATCTCGTTCTCCAGCAAGGTGTCGACCAGCCGCGAGTAGAACTCGATCCCCTTGGCGTTGACCGCGCCGGTGCCCGTGGGGATGACGCGCGGCCACGCGACGGAGAAGCGGTAGGCGTCGAGGCCGAGGTCCTTCATCAGCGCGACGTCCTGCGGCACCCGGTGGTAGTGGTCGCAGGCGACGTCGCCCGTGTCGCCGTTGGCGACCTTGCCGGGCGTGCGGCAGAAGGTGTCCCAGATCGACGGGCTGCGACCGTCCTCGTCGTGCGCTCCCTCGATCTGGTAGCTCGCCGTGGCGGCCCCCCAGAGGAAGCCGTCGGGGAAGGTGCGCGTGAAGTTCTGCATGTCGGTCACGCTACCGGTCGGGCGTCACTTCGTCTCCGACGCGCACCTCGCCGAGCGTCTCCGGGACGAGCTGCACCGCGAACCAGGTGGCGCCGTCCCACTTGCGGTGCTTCGCGAGGGTGCGGATCGGCTCGTGGCCGCGCTCGAGGGTCGCGGGGTCGACGGTGGTCAGCACGCAGCGGTCGACCGGCTTTGCGACCCGGAACACGACCGGGCCGACACGGACCCGTGGCCAGCGGTCCTCCTCGAACGGCTCGAGGTCGCCGTCGACGACGAGGTTGGGGCGGAACCGTTCGACGGTCAGTGGCGACCGCGGCTCCTCGCCCCGCTCCGCCGCGGTCTCGGAGACCCACTCGCGCAGGCGCGCCAGCGAGGCGCGGCTCGCGAGGGTGACCGGGTAGGCGTCGGCGAAGGCGGTGGCCTCCCCCGGGCGCCCGTGGGTGGGGCTGAGCGGACGCGGCGAGTGCACGTGGACGAGCCGCAGGTCGTCACGGCCGAGGACCGCCGAGAACCACGCGCCGGCCTCGTCGGGTGCGGTCACTCCCTCGAGCCCGCGGCCGTGCACGGTGACCGGGATGGCCGGGCCGTTCGGCTGCTCGACCTCGAGGGGTTCGCGCCCGGGGGCGGTGAGCCGCAGCGCGGTGCCGAGGACCGGGTCGGTCGCGCTGGTGTCGGCCGAGACGGAGAGCATCCGGTGCTCCTCGCGGGCGGTGACGCACTCGCCATCGGCGTCGACCACCATCCAGCGCCGGTCGCCGCGCAGCCCCCACGGCTCGACGTCGCCGTGCAGCACCGGTCGCACCGCGGTGCTCTTGACCGGGTGCAGGTGGATGCCGTCGAGCCGGATCACGCGAACGCCGCCACCGCTCGTGACCCGTCGTGACCGCGCCGCCGCGTCACAGCTCCACGCCGACGTCGCCGATGGTGCGCACCACCTTGGCCTCGCCGTCGGCCAGGTCGTACTGCGCGCCCACGACGCCCAGGGCCCCTGAACGGATCCGGTCGGCGATGAGCGTGGAGCGCTCGCTGATCAGGTCGCAGGTGCGCTCGACGTGCTCGCGCTCGATCTCCTCGATGGTGGGCGTGCGGCCGCCGCGGGACGCGGCCAGGACGCTCGGCGTCACCCGCTCGACGATGTCGCGGAGGAAGCCGCCGGGCACCTCGCCGGTGCGCACCGCCAGCTCGGCGGCGCTGACGGCTCCGCACGAGTCGTGGCCGAGCACGACGATGAGCGGGCAGTCGAGCACGCCGACGCCGAACTCGAGCGAGCCGAGCACGCTCGGGTCGAGGACGTGCCCCGCGGTGCGCACGACGAACAGGTCGCCGAGGCCCTGGTCGAAGATGATCTCGGCGGCGACCCGCGAGTCGGCGCAGCCGAAGAAGATCGCGAAGGGGTTCTGCTTCGCGGCGATCCGGTGCCGGAACTGCACGTCCTGGTGCGGGTGGGCCCGCTCGTCGGCCATGAACCGGGCGTTGCCGTCCGCGAGCACGCGCCAGGCCTCCTCCGGTGTGCGGGGCCGCGTCCCCGGCTGCGTGCGGTGCCGCTCGTTCACGCTCGCGACGCTACCAGCGGCTCCGGTCCCCGCCGTCGGGGTGCCCACGGCATCCGACAGTTGGGTGCTCAGATGGTCGCCGGGACAGCCACCTGAGCACCCGACACGGGAGTCAGAGCAGGCCGGTGCGCTTCTCGATGGTGAAGGCCACCGGCTTGGTGACGGAGGCGAAGAAGTCGTTGCCCTTGTCGTCGACCACGACGAAGGCCGGGAAGTCCTCGACCTCGATCTTCCAGATCGCCTCCATGCCGAGCTCGGGGTACTCGAGCACCTCGACGCTCCTGATGCAGTCCTGGGCCAGCCGCGCAGCGGGGCCCCCGATCGAGCCGAGGTAGAACCCGCCGTGGGCCTGGCACGCGTCGGTGACCTGCTGGCTGCGGTTGCCCTTGGCGAGCATCACCATCGAGCCGCCGGCGGCCTGGAACTGGTCGACGTAGGAGTCCATCCGACCGGCGGTCGTCGGGCCGAACGAGCCGGACGGCATCCCCTCGGGGGTCTTGGCCGGACCCGCGTAGTAGACCGGGTGGTCGCGCAGGTAGTCGGGCATCGGCTCGCCGGCGTCGAGCCGCTCCTTGATCTTCGCGTGGGCGATGTCCCGGGCGACCACCAGTGGGCCGTTGAGCGAGAGCCGGGTCTTGACGGGGTGCTTCGAGAGCTCCTCGAGGATCTGTGCCATCGGGCGGTTGAGGTCGATCGAGACGACCGCGCCCTGGCCGGTGGACGAGGCGCCCACGGCATCCGCCTGCTGGTCGCCGAGCCCGGTGTGGGTCTGGTCGGGCAGGAAGCGCGCGGGGTCGGTCTCGAGCTGCTCGATGAAGACGCCCTCGGGGGTGATCTTGCCGAGCACCTGCCGGTCGGCGGAGCACGACACCGCGATCGCGACGGGGAGCGAGGCACCGTGACGGGGCAGCCGGACCACACGCACGTCGTGGCAGAAGTACTTGCCGCCGAACTGCGCCCCGATGCCGAACTGCCGGGTCAGCTCGAGCACCTTCTCCTCGAGCTCGGTGTCACGGAAGCCGTGGCCGGTGGCCGCGTCGCCGGACTTCGGCAGCTGGTCGAGGTACTTGGCGCTCGCGTACTTCGCTGTCTTGAGGGCGAACTCGGCACTCGTGCCACCGATGACGATGGCGAGGTGGTAGGGCGGGCAGGCCGCCGTGCCGAGGCCGCGCAGCTTCTCGTCGAGGAAGCGCAGCATGGCCTCGGGGTTGAGGATCGCCTTGGTCTCCTGGAACAGGTAGGACTTGTTGGCGCTGCCGCCGCCCTTGGCCATGAAGAGGAACTTGTAGGTGGTCTCGTGCCCGGCCGTGGTGTCGGCGTAGAGCTCGATCTGGGCGGGCAGGTTGGACCCGGTGTTCCGCTCCTCCCACGTCGTCACCGGCGCCATCTGCGAGTACCGCAGGTTGAGTCGTGTGTAGGCGTCGTAGACCCCGCGGCTGATCGGCTCCTCGTCGCGACCGGGGGTGAGCACGTGCTGGCCGCGCTTGCCCATGACGATGGCCGTGCCGGTGTCCTGGCACATCGGCAGGATGCCGCCGGCGGCGATGTTCGCGTTCTTGAGCAGGTCGAGCGCCACGAACTTGTCGTTGTTGCTCGCCTCCGGGTCGTCGAGGATGTTGGCGAGCTGCTGAAGGTGTGCCGGCCGAAGGTAGTGGGCGATGTCGTGCATCGCGGTCTCGGTGAGCATCCGCAGCGCCTCGGGCTCGACCTGGAGGAACGAACGCCCGCCCGGCCCGTCGACGACCGAGACGCCCTCGGTGGTGAGCAGCCGGTAGGGCGTCTCGTCGCCGCCGACGGGGAGCAGGTCCTCGTAGCTGAACTCGGTCATCAGATCTCCTCCCGGGTGGGGGCGTAGGCGCCGGGGCGGCGAACCGTGAGGCCGCTGGTCGCCAGCGCGCGGTCGATCGCGGGGCGCACGTCGGCGAGCCCGGCGGCGTGCAACCGCTCGCGCGCCTCGCCGCTGCCGAGCAGACCCTCGTCGAGCAGCCCGCTCACCAGGCCGGCCATGAACGAGTCGCCCGCCCCGACCGTGTCGACGACGCCGGTGACGTGGGCGGGCTCGCTGTCCTCCTCGCCGGACGCCGCCCGCCAGGTGACGCCGTCGGGGCCGAGCGTGACCACGGTGAGCGCGGCGCCCAGCTCCGCCCACCGGGACATCACCTCCGACGAGGTTTTCCCGGCATACAACCAGTCGATGTCGTCCTCGGAGCACTTGACGACGTCGGAGAGAGCCACGAGCTCCTCGACGCGGGGGCGCACCTCGTCGGCCGAGCCCATGATCGTGGGCCGCATGTTGGGGTCGTACGAGACGGTGCCGGCGGCGCGGGCGCGGTGCACGGCGTCGGTGACCTCGACATCCCCGGGCCGCAGGGTGGTGCCGATCGAGCCGATGTGCAGGTGCCCCGTCCCGACAGGCAGCTGCACGCGGGGCAGGTTCCAGTGCAGGTCGAAGACGTAGGAGGCGGCGCCGGACTCGTCGATGGTGGCGGCTGCCGTCGAGGTGGGGTGGGTCGGGCTCGTGCTTCCCGGGAGCAGCTGCACCCCGCCGGACTCGACGTGCTCACGGCAGCGGATGCCGCGCTCGTCGGTGCCGACGAGGGTCGCGAACCAGGTGTCGTGACCCAGCCGGGCGAGCCCGAGGGCGACGTTGGCCGGCGAGCCCCCGACGTGTTCCGCGGTCTGCCCGTCGGGGGTGTGCACGATGTCGACGAGCAGCTCACCGATGACGACGACGGGTGCGGTGCTGGGAGTCACGCTTCACCCTATCGCCGGGGCGATTGGGCGGTCGGGGCGCCCGTCGGCGACGATATGGGGGTGACGACGCCCGCACCTCCCCAGAGCCGCTACTCCATGGGGTCCGCCAAGAACCTCGTGCTGTCGCTGCTCGCCGTGGTCGGCATGATGCTCGTGCTGGTGCTCGTCGTGCCGCGGGTCAGCTCGGTGAGCGGGCCACCGGTCGACGTCCACGCCACCGGCGTAGGGGTCAAGCAGCAGACGGGGTGGCCGATCGTCGAGGCGGTCGGGCTGCCGAAGGGCTGGAACACGACGTCGGCCCGCTTCGTGCGCACCACCGACGGGTTCTCCACCTGGCACGCCGGCTACCAGACCCCGTCGGGGACGTACGTCGCCGTCGAGCAGACCAAGGACCCCACGCCGCTGTGGGTCGAGGCGCAGACCAACCGCGCGCCCAAGACCGGCACCCTCGAGGCGGGCGGTCGCACCTGGACCAAGTACGTGCGTGACAACAAGGTGCAGAACAGCCTCGTCGCCGGCCCGGCCTCGCCGGGTGACCTCACCACGCTCATCACGGGGACGGCGAGCTTCGAGGAGATGGCCGAGTTCGTCGAGCACCTCCAGCCCGTCACGTCCTGACCGGGCGGATCACTCCGGCCCAGGTCAGCCCTCGGCGGTGATCCGCGCCTCGGCGTGGTCGAGCCAGGTGGAGCAGTGCGCGGCGAGCGCCTCGCCCCGCTGCCAGAGGCCCATGCTCTCCTCGAGGCCCACCGAGCCGTTCTCGAGCCGCGCGACGAGGTCGACGAGCTCGTCGCGGGCCTGCTCGTAGGACATCGACGCGACGTCGGCGTTCGGGTCGTCGGCGGGTGCCCCCACCTCGCCGTCGCGTGCTGACCCGTCGGGTTCCTCGGAGCCGGCCGCACCTGCCTTCTTCGCCATGGCGGGCAGCCTAGTCGGCGCTGCCGACGAGGTCAGCGAGGTGAGGCACGCGGGATGCGAGGGTCAGGCCTCGTCGACCCCGACCGTTCGTGCAGCGAAGTCGCCGCGGGCCACGCGCACCCGCAGCAGCTCGCCGACCTCGAGCTCGGCGGGGTCGCTGACGATCGCGCCGTCGGCCTGCTGGACGATCGCGTAGCCGCGGTCGAGCGTCGACTGCGGTGACAGCGTGCGCACCTGGGCCCGCAGGAAGGCCGTGTGGTCGCGAGCGCGGTGCAGCTGGCCCTCGACGCGGCGTCGGGCCCGTTGGCGCAGCGCCTCGACGACCTCACGCTGACCGCGCACGAAGGCACCCTTGTCGGTGAGCACCGGGCGGCTGCGCAGCTCGACGAGCCGGCGCCGCTCGTGGTGCAGCCGGCCGGCCAGCGCGCGCCGGCCCCGCTCGCGCGCGGCGGCGACGGCGGCACGCTCGGCAGCGGCATCCGGCACGATCGCCTTGGCGGCGTCGGTGGGGGTGGACGCGCGGTGGTCGGCGACCAGGTCGAGCAACGGGGTGTCGACGTCGTGCCCGATGGCGCTCACGACCGGGGTGCGCGCCGCCGCTACGGCGCGCACGAGGGTCTCGTTGCTGAACGGCAGGAGGTCCTCGACGCCGCCACCTCCCCGGGCGATGACGATGACGTCGACCTCGGGGTGCGCGTCGAGCTCGGCCAGGGCGGCCGACACCTCGGTGACGGCGGACGCTGCCCTGCACCGCGACCTGGCGGATCTCGAAGCGGGTCGCCGGCCAGCGGCGGCGGGCGTTCTCGACCACGTCGCGCTCGGCCGCGCTGGCCCGCCCGCAGACCAGCCCCACCCGCCGGGGGAGGAAGGGCAGCGGGCGCTTGCGGTCGCGGTCGAACAGGCCCTCCTGGGCCAGGTGCCGCTTGAGGTACTCGAGCCGAGCGAGCAGCTCGCCCACCCCGACCGGGCGGATCTGCCGGGCGTCGAGCATCAGCGACCCGCGCTGGGTCCAGAACGCGGGCTTGGCCTGCAGCACGACCCGGGCACCCTCGCTCAGTGGGCCCGGCATGGCGTCGAGGGCGTTGACCTGGATCGACACCGACAGGCTCATGTCGACGTCGGGGTCGCGCAGGGTGAGGTAGGCCGTGCGGGCGCCGGGGCGGCGGTTGAGCTGCACGACCTGGCCCTCGACCCACAGCGTCGACATCTTCTCGACGTACTCGCCGATCTTCATCGACAGCAGGCGCACCGGCCACGGCTGCTCGGCCGTCGTGTCGGCGGCCCGCTCGGGCAGCGGACCGCGGCCCTGGGGTGCCGGCGTGCTCATGCGCCGGACTCTAGACCGCGGGGGCGACGGCCGGGGGCGGGGACAACAACCTCGGGCCGTGCGGGCTCGCACCTGGGAGACGGTCGTCCCGCCGACCAGTGCCTACGGCGTCGCCAAGAGCACGCCGTCGGACCACAACGTGTTCATGACCTGGGCCTTCGTCTGAGCGGCGGCACTGCCACCGCGGCTCGGGCCGGGGATTCGGGTGGGGGACCACGGCCACCTACCATGGAGGGCATGGCTGACTCCACGAAGCGCGTTCTCCTCGCCGCCCCGCGCGGCTACTGCGCGGGTGTCGACCGGGCCGTCGTCACGGTCGAGAAGGCCCTCGAGCTCTACGGCTCGCCGGTCTACGTGCGCAAGGAGATCGTGCACAACAAGCACGTCGTCACCACGCTGCAGAAGCGCGGGGCGATCTTCGTCGACGAGACCGACGAGGTGCCGGAGGGCGCGACCGTCGTCTTCTCGGCGCACGGCGTGGCCCCGGTCGTCCACGAGGAGGCGCGCGCCCTGTCGCTGCGCACCATCGATGCCACCTGCCCGCTGGTCACCAAGGTGCACCGCGAGGCCGTGCGCTTCGCCGACAGCGACTACGACATCCTGCTCATCGGCCACGAGGGCCACGAGGAGGTCATCGGCACCGCCGGCGAGGCACCCGAGCACATCCAGCTCGTCGACGGCCCCGACGACGTCGACAACGTGACGGTGCGCGACCCCGACAAGGTCGTCTGGCTCTCGCAGACCACGCTGTCCGTCGACGAGACGATGGAGACCGTGCGCCGGCTGCGCGAGCGCTTCCCCTCGCTGCAGGACCCGCCCAGCGACGACATCTGCTACGCCACCCAGAACCGCCAGCTCGCCGTGAAGCAGATGGCCGCCCAGTGCGACCTCATGCTCGTCATCGGCTCGCGCAACTCCTCGAACTCCGTGCGCCTCGTCGAGGTCGCCCTCGAACACGGTTCACGCGCGGGCCACCTCGTCGACTACGCCGACGAGATCGACGAGGCCTGGCTCGACGGGGTGTCGACGGTGGGCGTGACCTCCGGGGCGTCGGTCCCCGAGATCCTGGTCCGTGACGTGCTCGACCACCTCTCCGCGCGAGGCTTCGCCGACGTCGAGCCGGTCGTCGCGGCCGAGGAGTCGATCATGTTCTCGCTGCCCACCGAGATCCGCCGTGACCTCAAGGCCGCGGGCAAGAGCGACAAGATGCGGCACGACGCCAGCTTCGCCGAGGCCGGTTCCCTCCACTGACGATCGGGGTGGCTCGGTGAGCGAGTCGGATGCGGTGCACGCGCCGGTCACGCTCGCCCTCGAGCCCGAGGCCCTCGCGGCCGCCGGCCGGCTGCTGCACGACTTCAACACCGAGTACGACGACCCGACCCCCGGAGCCAAGGCCCTGGCCGAGCGGCTCGAGGTGCTGGTCGGCGACGAGGACACCGACGTGCTGCTCGTCGGTGCTGACGACGCAGGCCGTGCCACCGGCGTGGCCGTGCTGCGCTTCCGCCGCTCCTTGTGGACCGCTGCCGACGAGTGCTACCTCGCCGAGCTCTACGTCGTGCCGGGACGACGGGGGAGCGGCCTCGGGCGGGTCCTGCTTCGAGCCTGCGTCGAGCGCGCCGTGGCTCGCGGCTGCGACTTCATCGACCTGTCGACAAGTGAGGACGACGTCGCGGCCCGCCACCTCTACGAGGCGGAGGGCTTCCGCCGCACCGAGGGCGAGGGCGGACCCCTGGCGTTCCACTACGAGTGCGACCTCTGACCCGGCCGCCGCTCACCCGGCCGGGGTGATGACCGCTGGGCCGTCGCGTCGACACGATCGGCCTGTGGGTCGAGCAGCGCGCCGTCCTGGGACAGGCCGGCGCCGTGGCGAAAGGGCGGTGGTGCGCGGATGAGCACGCCGACCTCGACGCCGCCCGCTCCCGCTCGCGGCAACGTACTGGTCGAGTTCGTCCCCGGGATCACCCTGTTCCGCAGCTACCAGCGGGGCTGGCTCAGCAAGGACGTCGTCGCCGGCCTCGTGCTCTCCGCCCTGCTGGTCCCCCAGGGCATGGCCTACGCCGAGCTCGCCGGGCTCCCACCGGTGACCGGCCTCTACACGTCGATCCTCTGCCTGATCGGCTACGCCCTGTTCGGCCCCTCGCGCATCCTCGTCCTCGGCCCGGACTCCTCGCTGGGCCCGATGATCGCCGCGACCATCGCCCCGCTGGCGCTCGCCGACGGCGACCCGGCCAGGGCCGTCGCGCTGGCGTCGGTCCTGGCGCTCCTCGTGGGGGTCGTGATGACCGTGGCGGGACTGGCGCACCTGGGGTTCGTCGCCGACCTGCTCTCGAAGCCCACCCAGATCGGCTACATGAACGGTCTGGCGCTGACCATCGTCGTCGGCCAGCTGCCCAAGCTCTTCGGCTTCTCGGTCGATGCCGACGGGCTCATCGCCGAGACCCGGGCCTTCGTCGCGGGGATGGCGGACCAGCTCTTCAACGGGACGGCTGCGGCGATCGGCGTGGTCTCGCTCGTGGGCATCATCCTGATGCAGCGGCTCATCCCGAAGGTCCCCGCGGTGCTGGTCGTCGTCGTGCTCGCCTCGCTGGCCGTCAACCTGTTCGACCTGCAGGACGAGGGCGTGAAGACCATCGGGGTGCTGCCCCAGGGCTTCCCGCCGCTGACCGTCCCGACCGTGCCCTGGGCCGACGTGCCGGAGCTGTTCCTCGGTGCGGTCGCCATCGCCGTGGTCGCCCTGGCCGACACGATGTCGACGGCGTCGTCGTTCGCGGCCCGGCGCGGCGAGCGGGTGCGCGGTGACCAGGAGATGATCGGGATCGGTGCCGCCAACATCTTCGCCGGCTTCTTCCAGGGCTTCCCGGTCAGCACGAGCGGCTCGCGCACCGCGGTGTCCGAGCAGGCCGGGTCCCGCTCGCAGGTGACCGGGATCGTCGGTGCCGCCGTCATCACGGTCGTCCTGCTGTTCGCCACCGGGATCATGCAGTACGTGCCGCAGCCCACGCTCGGCGCCATCGTCATCGCGGCCGCGTTGTCGCTGGCCGACATCCCCGCGACCCGGCGGCTCTGGAACCAGAGGCGCACCGAGTTCGGGCTCTCGATCGCCGCGTTCCTCGGGGTCGCGCTCCTGGGCGTGCTCCCGGGCATCCTGCTCGCCATCACCCTGTCGATCCTCAACGTGTTCCGGCGGGTGTGGTGGCCGCACCGCGCCGAGCTCGGGCGGGTCGAGGGCCTCGCCGGCCTGCACGACACCGACACCTACCCTCACTCGCAGCTGCTGCCCGGGCTCGTCGTCTACCGCTTCGACGCCCCGCTGATCTTCGCCAACTCGCGGATGTTCGGGGACAGCGTGCGGCAGATGGCGGAGGAACAACCCGACCTGCGGTGGGTGATCGTGGCCGCCGAGCCGATGACCGACATCGACACCACCGCCTCCGACATGCTGGTCGACCTCGACGAGTGGCTCAACGCCCGGTCGGTGTCACTGGCGTTCGCCGAGGTCAAGGACCCGGTGCGGGAGAAGATCCAGCGCTACGAGCTCGAGCGCACGATCGACCCGGCGCACTTCTACCCCACCCTCGACGAGGCCGTCGCCGCCTACATGGCGCAGACCGGAGCGACGTGGCAGGACGCCCACCCGGAAGGAGAGCGACCGTGACCGAGCAGCCCGCTCAGCCCGAGCAGCGCGTGGCACCCACCAGCCGGCAACGGACCGCGGCCTGGCTGGCCTACCTCGCGCTCGGCGCCGCGGCGGTGTTCCTGGTGGCCGTCTTCATCACCCGGTGGGACGTCCTGCTCGCCGCGTTGGTGACCCTGGGGTCGCTGGTGGTCGCGGCCTGGTTCGTGGTGTCGCGGCGTGGGACGACCCGACTGGTCGCCGCCGGTGCCGCCGTGGCCGCGCTGGTGCTCTTCGTCATCGTCATGGTGGCCAGCCACAGCCTGTGGGTGCTCGTGGTGGGGCTGCTCCTCGCCGGGCTGTCGACCGGCTCGGCCCGAATGGCCCTGCGCCCGCCCTCTGTCGACCCCGACCAGGTGGTCGCCGCCCCGCGACCCGATCACGCGGTGCTCATCATGAACCCGTGGTCAGGGGGCGGGAAGGTCCAGAGGTTCGAGCTCGAGCGGCTCTGCAACGAGCGCGGCATCGAGCCGATCGTGCTCGTGAAGGGGTCGGACCTGCTCGCCCTCGCCGAGGACGCCGTGGAGCGTGGCGCCGACGTCATCGGCATGGCGGGTGGCGACGGCTCGCAGGCCCTCGTCGCGTCGGTGGCGAGCCGGCACGGCATCCCGATGGTGGTGATCCCGGCGGGCACGCGCAACCACTTCGCGCTCGACCTGGGCATCGACCGGGAGGACGTCGTCGGTGCGCTCGAGGCCTACGACGAGGGCATCGAGCGGCGGATCGACCTGGCCGAGGTCAACGGACGGGTCTTCGTCAACAACTCCTCCATGGGGCTCTACGCGAAGATCGTGCAGTCGCAGGACTACCGCGACGCCAAGGTGCGCACGGCCGCCGAGACGCTGCCCGACCTGATCGGCCCGAACGCAGTGCCTCTGGACCTTCGGTTCACGCTGCCCTCGGGGGAGCAGATCACCTCGGCCAACCTGGTGCTGGTGTCGAACAACCCCTACCAGCTGTCGCACCTGCGGGGGGCGTCCACCAGGCCCCGGATCGACAGCGGTCGGCTCGGCGTCGTGTCGGTCCTGGTGCGCGGCGCCGGGGATGCCGAGAAGCTGGCCGCGCTCGAGGCCGCCGGGCAGGTGTCGCGGTTCGCCGGGTGGAACGAGTGGGCGGCGACCGAGTTCGAGGTGACCTCCGGGGGGCCGGTCGAGGTTGGCGTCGACGGCGAGGCCCTGCGGATGGAGTCGCCGCTGCGGTTCGTGATCCGGCCCGGGGCCCTGACCATCCGCCTGCCTCGTGCGGTGCTCTCGCGCCGGACGGTAGCCCCGGCCGTGCACGTGATGTCGACCTCGACCCTCGGCGCGCTGTGGCAGACCGCCCTCGGGCAGCCGGTGCCGGCGGCATGAGCGGCGACGTCGCCGAGCCGGTCGTCCCGCCTCCGAGCGACCCGGGGCTCGACCCGGGCGACGCCGGGGTCGAGCCGGCAGAGGAGCGGCTTGCCCGCCGGCTCGACGAGCGCGCGGCGGCGGCGGGGCACCCCGTGGCCGCCCGGACCTCCCGTGTGCTGCACCGCCTCGGGGCCCTGGACCGCACCGTCTACGTGGCCGTGGCCCGGCTGTCGACGCCGGGCCTCGACCTGCCGCTGAGCCGGCTGTCGCACTTCGCCAACCACTCCAAGCCGTGGTTCCTCGTGGCCGGGCTGCTCGCGGCGTTCGGCGGCCCCACCGGGCGCCGGGCCGCCCTCACCGGTGTCGCCGCCATCGGCGCAGCGTCCCTCGTCGTCAACCAGCCGATGAAGCTGGCCGGCAACCGGGCCCGCCCCGACCGGACCGGGCACGAGGTGCCCGAGGCGCGTTGGGTGAAGATGCCGACGTCGACGTCGTTCCCCTCCGGTCACTCGGCCTCCGCGCTGGCCTTCGCCGTGGCCGTGGGCGACGTCGTGCCGGCCCTGCGCTGGCCGTTGCGGGCGGCCGGGGGCACGGTGGCCTTCTCGCGCGTCTACACCGGCGTGCACTACCCCGGCGACGTGCTGGTGGGCGCGGCCACCGGCGCGCTCCTCGGCCGGTTGGTCAGCCGGCTGGGCCGGCGGGTGGCCAACCGCTGACCGCGTGCCCCACCATGGGAGCCATGACGGCACCGACGCTGGTGGGGCCACGGGTGACCCTGCGCGCGTACCGCGACGACGATCGCCTGGCCCGGCAGCGGCACGGCTGGCACCGCGAGATCGAGCGTGGCTACGGCGACGACACCCCGACGCGGCCGATGACCGACGACGAGGTCGAGGCGTGGGCCGGCTACCTGGCCGCGAAGACGCGCGCCGGTGCCGTGTGCTGGGCGGTCGAGGTCGACGGCGAGCTCGTCGGCCACGCGTTCCTGTTCGACGTCCGTGAAGGCGGGCGCAAGGCCCGCCTGGCGCTCGGCATGTACGCGCCGCAGTTCATCGGGCGCGGCCTGGGCACCGAGACCATCCGGCTGATGCTGCGGCACGCGTTCGGCACCCTGGGGATGCACCGCGTCGACCTGAAGGTGCTCGACTTCAACGACCGGGCGATCGCCGCCTACCGCGCGTGCGGCTTCGTCGAGGAGGGTCGGGAGCGGGAGAGCTGCTTCGTCGACGGGCGCTGGCACGACGACGTCGTCATGGGCGTGCTCGACCGCGAGTTCGCCGCCCTCGACGCCCAGCGGGAGTAGCAGCCCACGGCATTCCCGCGCGGATGCCGGTCGGCGCGGCCCTCAGCCCGCGTCGCGTCGGCGCGGCAGGGCCGGCACCCCGAGGTCGAGGTCGAGCAGCAGGTCGGGGCGTGACTCCTCGGCCGTGGCGGCGTCGATGAGCTCCTGCGACGTCAGGGGCCGCGGGGCGGTGTCGACCGGGGTGAGCACGGGGATCTCGTCGCCGACGAGGTCGAGCTCGTGCATCCGGCGGGCGGTGACCATGACCCGCGACTCGAGCGCCCCCACCATCGCGTTGTAGGCCTCGACGCTCGACTGCAGGCTGCGGCCGACCTTCGCCGTGTGCGCGCCGAGGGTGGCGAGGCGGCGGTGCAGGTCGCGGCCGAGGTCGAGCAGCTCGCGGGCGCTGGTCGACAGGGCCTCCTGCTGCCAGGTGAACGCCACGGTGCGCAGCAGTGCCATCAGGGCCCCCGGGCCGACCAGGACGACCCGCTGGGCCAGGGCGCGCTCGTGCAGTGAGGGCTGCGCGGCCAGGGCCGCCCCGAGCATCGCGTCGCTCGGCACGAAGCAGACGACCATCTCGGGGCCCTCGCGGAAGGCGGACCAGTACTCCTTGGCGGCCAGCGCGGCGACGTGCCGGCCCAGCCCGGTGGCGTGGTCGACGAGCAGGGCGCCGCGCTCGTCGTCGTCGAGGTCGTCGGCCTGTGCGTCGAGGAAGGCGCTCATCGGGGCCTTGGCGTCGATGACGAGCACCTTGCCGCCGGGCAGCCGCACGACGACGTCGGGCCGCACCCCTCGGTCGTGGGCGCTCACCGCGGTGACCTGCTCGTCGAAGTCGCAGCGCGCCAGCATGCCCGACGCCTCGAGCACGCGCCGCAGCTGCACCTCGCCCCACGCGCCCCGCACGGTGGAGGAGCGCAGCGAGCCCGCGAGTGAGGCGGTCTGCCGGCCCAGGTGCTGCGTCTCGCCCTCGACCCTGGCCAGCAGCGCCCGCAGCGACCCGAACTGCTCCATGCGGTCGCGCTCGAGCGAGCCGACGTGGCGTCTCGACGCGCACCAGGGCGTCCTTGAGCGGCGCGAGCAGGGCGGCGGTCTCCATGTCCTCGGCCAGCGAGGTCTCGAGGTCGAGCACCCGCTCACGCAGCAGGTCGCGCTCTGCGACGACGGCGGCCGAGCGCGCGGCATACAGCAGGCGGGCCACGGCCACCGCGACGCCCACGCCGACGACCAGACCCACGAGACCCGACACCCATGCGCTCATGTCGTGACCATCCCATCCGCCACCGACATCCCCCGTGGGTAGGGTCGGGACATGCCGAAGGACGCCGTCGAGACCCGTGCCGCCCACCACGGCGGGAGGCGGGTCGGTGGCTGACCGTCCGCGCCGCTCCGAGTCCGAGCGGGAGCGTCTGCGCCGCATCTCGATCCTCAACGCCCGCCTGCCGCGCAAGCGCACCATCGCCCAGGGCGTGCTGCGCAACCCCGATGGCCTGGTGCTGCTCTGCGAGCTGAGCTACAAGAAGGAGTGGGACCTGCCCGGCGGCGTCGTCGACCCGGGGGAGTCGCCGGCCACCTGCGTCGAGCGCGAGGTCGAGGAGGAGCTCGGCATCCAGGTCACCGCCGGCCGGCTGCTCGCGGTCAACTGGCTCCCGCCGTGGCGCGGCTGGGACGACGCCCTGCTCTACCTGTTCGACCTCGGCCGGCACGACACCGGTCAGCTCGACCCGTCCCTGTTCCTGCGCCGCGAGATCGCCGGGGCGCACTGGCGGGCCGTCGCGGATGCCGCGGCGCACGTCGCGCCCTACACAGCGCGCATGCTCGAGCTCACCCACGACGCCGACCACACGGCATACCTGGAGAACAGCGAGCCGGCCGGCGGCTGAGCTGGCACCGGCGCCGCGGGAAGCACCCGCGCGCGCAGGTAGACTCTCGGCCTCGTGGCACTCCAAATCGGAATCGTGGGTCTCCCGAACGTCGGCAAGTCGACGATGTTCAACGCGTTGACCAAGAACAACGTCCTGGCGGCGAACTACCCGTTCGCGACGATCGACCCCAACGTGGGCGTCGTCCCGCTGCCCGACGAGCGGCTCGGCCGGCTCGCCGAGATCTTCGGCAGCGAGAAGATCCTGCCGGCCACGGTCTCCTTCGTCGACATCGCCGGCATCGTGCGCGGCGCGTCCGAGGGGGAGGGGCTGGGCAACAAGTTCCTCGCCAACATCCGCGAGGCCGACGCCATCTGCCAGGTCGTGCGGGCCTTCGAGGACGGCGACGTCGTGCACGTCGACGGCAAGGTCTCGCCGAGCTCGGACATCGAGACCATCCACACCGAGCTGATCCTCGCCGACCTGCAGACCCTCGAGAAGGCCGTCGTGCGGCTCGAGAAGGAGGCGCGGATCAAGAAGGAGTCCAAGCCCCTGCTCGACAACGCGCTCGCCGCGCAGAAGGTGCTCGAGGAGGGCTCCACCCTGTATGCCGCCGGGCCGGCTGCGGGTGTCGACGTCGCCCTCGCCTCGGGGCTCGGCCTGCTGACGACCAAGCCGTTCATCTACGTGTTCAACCTCGACGAGGAGCAGCTGGCCGACGCCGACCTGCACGCGCGCCTCGGGGAGCTCGTCGCGCCGGCCGACGCCGTCTTCCTCAACGCCAAGCTCGAGATGGACCTCATGGAGATGTCCGACGAGGACGCGCTCGAGATGCTCCAGTCCTTCGGTGCGGAGGAGTCCGGGCTCGACCAGCTGGCGCGGGTGGGCTTCCACACCCTCGGGCTGCAGACCTACCTGACTGCAGGGCCCAAGGAGTCGCGGGCCTGGACCATCCACCAGGGATGGACGGCGCCGCAGGCGGCTGGCGTCATCCACACCGACTTCCAGCGCGGCTTCATCAAGGCCGAGATCGTGTCGTACACCGACCTGGATGCCGCCGGCTCGATGGCCGCGGCGCGTGCGGCCGGGCGGGTGCGCATGGAGGGCAAGGAGTACGTGATGCAGGACGGCGACGTCGTGGAGTTCCGCTTCAACGTCTGAGGTGGTGCGTTTCCGCAGGTCAGATGGCCGTGCGACTCCTCCCAGTCCGCACATGGTCCGCACGAGTTTCAGCGTGATCGGCTCGATCTGGCTGTTCTGAGGGCTGTCTCCAGGCCTACTGCGGCCAGTGGACCGCCAATACGTGACCCCTTCGCTGCGGTGGGACCAGACCGAGCCTGACTGGCGCGACGTGGTGCGGCGGTTCCTCCGGTGTGGCGCAGGCACACCGACCGCATCGTCGCCGCCGGCGGCGCCACGGTGACCACCGTCGACCTGCGCGGCCACGGGGCGAGCGACCGCAGCGAGCTCTACACCCTCGAGGTGTTCGCCGACGACCTCGTCGAGACACTGCCGACCGGGCTCGACCTCCTCGTCGGGCACTCCCTCGGCGGGTCCGTGGTCGAGCGGGCCCCGGCTCTCTCCCGCCCCACCGCTCTACCTCGCCCCCGGCTTCCAGCTCAAGCTTCCCTCGGTGGGTCTCAAGGGCCCGCTGTTCTGGGCCGCGTTCGTGCCCCGCGTCCGACGCATCCTGCGCGACGCCCACGCCTTGACGGCGTAAGAGTTCGCGGCCCAGGCGAGGCCAACCATCGCCCCCCTCCACCACGGCACATCGCCGCGACCGTCCGACGGCGACCGGGGCCAAGAAGACCAAGGAAGGAACTCAGCGCGTATCGGCGACCCGGCCCGCCGGGCCCGCTACGACCACCGAACCTCTCAGCAGACGGCCGCCCCAACCCCCGTTCGCCCAGCATGGCTCTTCGCGCTGGACGAACCTGCACCACCGCCAATCCAGGCCGGGCCAGTGCGCTGGCACCGCAGCCGCCGCTGACCAAAGCTGGGTGGGCCCTGCGCCCGCCCGGGCGAAGGACTTGCCATGACGATCCACCAGACTGCGACCAGCCGGCCGAGCACGACCTCGAAGACCTCCGCGCCGCCCTACACGGACTGCCCTTTCCCGCGCGACAGGACGACATCCTCGCCGCACTCGTCGCGGGCCTCTCCCCGTCCAGGGTGCTCTGGCGCGCTGGCTGCCTTTCCCGGGAGCGGCTGTACCTCTCGGTCGACGAGGTGTGCACCGACCTGGCCTCCCGTGCGCAGGCCGGCCGACGGTAGGTCGCACGCTTCCTCGCACTCCCCCCGCCCTCGGTTCCCCGGAAACTCGGTTGATCACGCACGGCAGTGGTTCCAACCAAGCAGACCACTGCGGAACGTCCTTCGTAACCGCCCCCGAGTGGCCGGATCGCGGCGAAATGACGCGCCTCTGCTGACATCGTCGAACGACGCCATCGAGGAGAGCCGCAGCGGTGCTGATGCTCCCAGCCACGCATCAACTCAATGGGTATCGCGTCGACCCTGCGGAACAATTGTCGGCGTGGATCAGGTCGAGATCATTTCTGCCCATCAGGACTGCGCGACGCTTCGCCTTGGCGAGGTTTTCCTGAAGATCGACAGCGACCAGACACGGACAAGCCGCGAGATCGAGGCGATGAGGCTGGCCCCGATCCCGACACCGGAGGTGCTGTGGCGAAGGGCGCCCGTCCTCGCGCTCGCAGCCCTGCCAGGGGTCGCTCTGGGCCACTTGGGCCAGCAGACGACCGCGTCACCGAAGACGTGGGCAGCGGTTGGTGCTGCAGTAGGGAAGTTGCACGACGCGCCGCTGCCGCCATGGCCTGGTCGAACCCTCGAGGAATCCGCAGCGCGCCTCGACGCGGAATGCACGTGGCTGCTGGCGAACGACGTCCTGCCCGCCGATCTCGTCGCGCGGAACCGGCGGCTGGCCGAGACCGCGCTTCGGCCGTGGACGCCTGTGTTCACGCACGGCGACCTGCAGGTCGACCACGTGTTCGTCGACGGTGACAAGGTCAGCGGTGTCCTCGACTGGACCGAAGCAGGCCCAGGCGACCCCATGTTCGACCTCGCCATCCTGACGCTTGGCCACCGGGGGCACCTGCGCCACCTCGCGGTGGGGTACGACCACGACATCCAGCTCGACGTGATCCGCGCCTGGTGGTCCTGGCGCTGCCTGGTGGCCATCCGCTGGCTGATCCAGCACGGCTTCGACCCCTCCAGTCCGGGCTGTGAGGTGGACGTGCTCCGATCGCAGTTTTGAGGCTGCGTAAGGATCACAGAAGTTGGCCCCTCACCGATGGCGCCAGCGGCCCGCTCGCAGCGATGAGACGCACCAGTAGGAGCCGCAACAGATGGGACACCGGCCGCAGTCGGATAGCCGCGTGGTGTGTGTCTGAAGTCGCCCGTGTCGCGCTGCGCACCCTCAACCTCGGTGATGGCACGGAGGCACGGCCTGGTGATGGGTCCTACGCTGCGGAGGGTGATGTGGCCGCGCCGGCTCAGCGTGTTTGCTGCCTGCCTCACAGGGGCGGTGGTCTTGGCGACGGGGTTGCTGGTCTGGTGGCATCCCAAGCTTGAGAACCTGTTGCCGCTCCTGGCAGCCGTGGTGGTTGGTGGAATACCCACAACATGTGGGCTGTGGGTCGCCCGCCACGAGCCGGGAAGCGCGCTGGGGTACCTGCTGGTGCTGCCCGGGTTGCAGGCCGCGCTCCTGGTTTTGGAAGGGGTCTCCACAGCCTTCGACCCGCGGCTGGTCCCCGGTGGGGACTACATCACGGTTGCGTCGCAAGGCACGTGGGTCTTTATCTACGTGGTCATCGTCGTCCCGCTGCTGTTCTTTCCGACAGGACACCTGACCTCGCGCTATGAGCGCGTGCTTCTCTGGCTCATCGTCGGCGACGCTGTGGTCTTCACGGTTGTTGCTGCGGCCACGCCGGGCCCGTTCCTACCGCCCAACGAGCTAGCGCCGCACGTGTTCGGCACCCTGCCCACCGTCGTGGCCGCCGTCCTTGCGTTTGGTGCCCTTGCCCTCCTGCCCATCACGTTGGTCGCCGTGGCGGTGCACCTGTCCCGCCGACACCGTGCCAGCGTGGGGACTATCCGACGACAGTTCCGCTGGCTCTCCCTGGGGGCGGCGTTGCTGCCGTTGACCTTGCTCGCCACCTGGGCGAGCTACTTCGTCTTCGGAAGCGGGGACGCTGTTGTGCTCATCGGACTTACGACGGCCTATGTCGCCCTGCCAGCGCTCATCGCCACTGCTGTCGTGCGTCCCGAGCTGTTCGACCCGGCCCGCCTGCTGGCAACAGCCACGGTGCACCTGATCGTCACAGCCGGTCTGCTGGCCATGTTCACCGGCGTCACCGCGGTCGCCGGTCTGCTCCTGGCGCAGGGCGCCCCCGAAGTTGCCTTGGCCGCCACCGCCGGGTGCGCGCTGGGTCTGGCGGGGGTGCGAAGCCGCCTTCAGCGTCCGGTCGACCGGTGGCTGTACCCCGCCCGTCAGGTGGCGTTCGCCGCCATCGCGGACCTGCAGCGGGACATCCTGACGGGGACGGCCCAGCCCGAAGAGCTACAGGACCGGCTCGCCGGAGCGCTGCGCGACGATGTCCTGGTAGTTCAGTACCGCGGGGCCACACCAGGTGGCTCTGCCGCCCTCGACGAGCCGCTGGTGGCCATGTCCGGCACCAGGTCCACGTACATCTTCCTCGGCGCACAGATCGTCGGCACCCTCACCACCCGAGCAGACTTCTCGCCCGAACTGCTCAAGGACATTGCCCAACGCATGGCGCCCTTGGTGGAGCTGGGCCGTGTGCGGGTAGACCTCAGACAGGCGCTTCGCGACGCCGACGAAAGCCGGGCCCGGCTGCTCAGCGTCAGCTACGAGGAGCGCGCAAAGCTCGAGCGCGACCTTCACGACGGAGCGCAGCAGCGGCTCGTCGCCCTGGGTATGGCGCTGCGGCTGGCGCAGCGACACCTTTCACGCGGCGTCAACGTGTCCGAGGTTCTGGACGGGGCCGTGGCCGAGATCGGTACGGCGGTGAGCGAGCTCCGTGAGCTCGCCCACGGCATCCGACCGAGCTGTCTGGATGACGGGCTCGAGCTCGCACTTGCGAGCCTGGTCGCCTCGACCCCCGTGCCGGTCAGCGTGCACGTCCAGGCTGGAGACGTCGGCACAGACGTCGAGACCACTGCGTACTACGTCGCTTGCGAAGCCATCACCAACGCCATCAAGCACTCCGGCGCCGACCGTATCGCCCTCGACGTCACCTCCAGCGATGGGCAGCTGCACGTCAAGGTCGCGGACAACGGCGGCGGCGGGGCCGAGCCCGTCGCGGGCTCAGGATTGTCAGGGCTGCGCGACCGTGTCGGGGCCCACGGCGGTCGGCTGGTCATCCTGACCAGGGCCGGTCAGGGCACCGTCGTCGAGGCGGTCCTCCCGTGCGCATAGTCATCGCCGAGGACTCCACCCTCTTCCGAGAAGGACTCGCCAGCCTGCTCCTCGACGCGGGCCACGACGTCGTCGCCAAGGCAGCCGACGCCCCCGCCCTCTTAAGGTCGGTCCGCGAGCAGCGCCCCGACTTGGCCATCATCGACGTCCGGATGCCGCCGGAGGGCACCAATGACGGAGCCAGGGCCGCGGCGACCCTGCGCAACGAGCAACCGAACCTGGGCATCCTCCTACTCTCGCAACACATCGAGACATCGCACTCGGTGCAGCTGGTCAGTCACGGCGGGTTCGGCTACCTGCTCAAGGACCGTGTTCTCGACGTGGACGACTTCCTGGCCGCGCTTGATCGCATCGCCAAAGGCGGGTCCGCCCTGGACCCGGAGGTGGTCTCACGTCTCATCGGCGCCGGCACTCACACCGTCCTGGAGACACTCACGGCGAGGGAGAAGGATGTCCTTGCCCTGATGGCGCAGGGGCTGACCAACTCCGGCATCGCCAAGCGGCTCTGGCTCAGCGCCAGAACGGTCGAGACCCACGTCGCCAACATCATGATCAAGCTCGGACTCGACGAAAGGGCTGACGACAACCGGCGGGTCCTCGCCGTGTTGAGGTTCCTCCAGCTCAGCGGGTGATCATCGCCGGCTGCGGTGCGGAAGGCGCCGTAGCCCTCGTAGTGCCTTCCCTCCCGACGCCGGTCCACGCGCGCGCTCGCACGGTCCGGGTAACGCGACCGGCCCCTGTAGCACTCGTCCTCCCCCCCGGCGACAGGAGCTCACGCCGCCCTTGGGGCCACCATCCTGGCGGGCATCGCGATCTCGACACGGGATTGCAGCAAGTCAAACCCCCATACCTGCATCGCGCGCCTTGACGATGGCCTCGGGCCGTGACGCGGCTTGGATCTTGCCGAAGATGCTGGTGATGTGGTTGCCCACGGTGCTGGGGGCGACCGTGAGCCGGGCCGCGATGGCGGCGTTGTCGAGTCCGGCAGCGATCAGGTCCAGAACCTCACGCTCTCGTGCTGTCAGAGTGGGGAAGGCTGGTTCCTTTGTCGGTCCGGACAGGTAGGCCAGGGCGCGCACAGCCACTCCCGGACCGAAGATTGCGTTGCCGGAGGCCACCGCCTGGATCGCCCGGACCACTTCTTCGGGATCGGCTCCCTTGAGCACGTAGCCGTTCGCGCCCGCCTTCATGGCGGCAAAGACCAGGGCGTCATCGTCATACATCGTCAGCATCAGGATTGCCGTGTCGGGTGATACTCGGCGGACTTGACGGGCGACGTCGACGCCTGAGCCGTCCGGCATGTTGATGTCAAGCACGAGGACGTCCGGCCGTTCCACGACGGTCGCTCGCACGGCCTCACGCGCACCGTTGCAGGAGGCAACCAGCTCAAGGTCCGCAACGGCCTCGAGGAGAGACCGAAGACCCTCGCGCACCAGGGCGTGGTCATCGGCGATCGCGACGCGAATGGTCACCCTTGGCCTCCGTAAGGGATGGCGACCTCGACCCGTCCTCCATCGGCCACAGGTCCTGCGACAAAGGTTCCTCCGAGCTCAGTGGCGCGTTCACGCATTGAGGTCAGTCCAACACCTTTGACCCACGCGCCGTTGATGCTGGATCCGTTGTCGGTCACACAGAGGTGGGCGTGCGACCGGCTCGAGTCGAGCCGGACATCGACCGATGTCGCCGTGGAATGCCTGACCACGTTTGTCAGGGCCTCCGTCGCGATGCGGTATGTCGCGACCTCGATGGCCGCCGGGAGCTGCGGCAGGCTGCCGTACACGCTGACGTGGATCGGTTCCAACATTCTCGCGTGCTGTTCCAGAGCGCCGACCAACCCCAACGAGTCAAGTGCGGGCGGTCTGAGTTCGCTGGCCAGCCGACGGATGTCGTTGACCGCGGCAGTGGTTTGTATGCCCATCTCAGCGAGCAGCGCAGCTGCCTCTTTGGGGTCCGTCTCGACGATTCGGCGGGCGGCATCACCGAGCAGGGTCACCCCGGTGAGCACTGGTCCGAGTCCGTCGTGCAGGTCACGGCCGAGGCGGCGGCGTTCCTCCTCACGTGCGGTGACGAGCGCAAGGCGCGCCGACTCCAGCTCCTCCGCGAGCTGGTTGGCCTGCACGGCGACGGACAACGAACCGCTCACGAGTGCGAGGAGCTCTTCATCGCGCCGGGCCAATGTCTGCTCGCCGCGGCGCAAGCCCACGGTCAGGCTACCGACCAACTCGCCCAAGGCGAGGGGCACCGCATGCCCGAGGCCATCCATCGGGCCATAGGCAGCGAGCACACGGTCATCCACTTCGATGACGGCCCACGGGAGGTGCAGGAGTCGCAGAGCACTTGGAGTACTCCCGTCAGCCCGCCCTGTCCCAGGCTGGAACCGATCTCGGCGACGGCCCGCACGGGGTCTTGTCGCATCCCGTAGAACGCCCGGTCGATCAGGGCTTGAAGGAACTTGCGAGCCGGGTTGAACGCCAACGCGATCGCCATCGTGGCCAGCACCGGCGGCCCTAGCGGAACTCGTGCCGCGAGAGCGCGGTCGGTCCCGGCGACGATCAGCACGTACGCGGCGACTACCAGTGCGGTCATCGTCAGGTACAGCAGAGAACGCGAGACGACCAACCGGATGTCGAACAGCTGGTGTCGCAGGATTGCCACGGCGATCGCGATGGGCACCAGGGCAATGACGAGGATGTTCTCCCAGCTGTCGATGTGCGCCAGCTCGCTGACGAGGTAGGTGGCTGCCACGATGAGGGCAGCGAGCAGCAGCCACAGGATCTGACGACGAGACCGTTCGTCGCCGCGGCGATGGCGCAGCAGCAGGGAGACCAGGCAGGCTGCGAACCCGGAGAAGGACAGCGCGACCATGGCCAGCCAGAGGCCCTGGGTGTTGTCGTCCACCCACGCCAGGCGCAGGTACCCATCGACGTGCAGGGCTGAGGTCGTGTCCTGCCGGCCGAACGTCACCAACGCCTCGAAGAGCAGCGCACCGCCCACGATGGCGACGGGTGCCCACAGCCAGCGCCGGCTGTGAAGGTGCCCGTCTGGGAAGAAGAGCAGGGCAAGTGGGACGAAAGCAAGCACGGCCAGTGGCCAGCTGAGGCTGGTCAGGTCGGCGAGTACCCGCCACCCGGGGGCGGACTCCCCGCCGTGGGAGCCCCACGCCAACAGGGCGAACCCGGCACCGCTGAACGCGTACGGCGACCCCGCCGGCAAGCAGTAGCCAGCCAACCGGGTTCTCCGGGCGGGCCCGGGCGAGGGGGTAACCGGCCGAGGCCAGCGCCAACCCCAGGAACGTGTTGCTGACCACGAACCCTTCCATGAGCTGGTGCCAGCTCAACTCGGAGCCAGCACCCGCGACAAGGCTGACCGCCCCCTCGACGAGGACGAGGCCCAGCCCAACGTTCGCCGCAGCGCGACCCGGTCGTCACCCCTTCATGATCCGCCCCCTCGCCCCTAAGTGCGTAGGGGCGCGGCCCTACGAGAACACCGATGGGCCCTACCAACTCGGTGGCCGACCCCCTGCCGAGCGGGGTCCGACGCGGCAGCAACCTGAACGAGTCCGAGCCAGAAGGCAGCCCGAGGAGGCAAGCGCGATGACCGTGGCCACGAACTCCGCCCAGACTTCCGAAGA
The DNA here is from genome assembly GCA_963707895.1 of uncultured Actinomycetota bacterium. Lineage (GTDB taxonomy): Bacteria > Actinomycetota > Actinomycetes > Actinomycetales > Dermatophilaceae > Fodinibacter. Next base: position 66,290 of record CAVPRS010000007.1, read on the forward strand.
CCAGGGCCGGCTCTGGGACGACCGTGGGTTCTACCGCACGACCCTGGCAGTTGTCGCGCCCCTGCCGATGCTGGCCATGGGTACCAACTACCTGTTGCTCGACATGCCCGGATCGGGGCCGTTCAACGACATCGTCGCGGCGGCGACCCGCCAGGAGGGCGTGCTCGTCGCGATGAGCTGGGTGACGCTGCTGTTCTACGCGTTCCTGATCCCCGCAGTCCTGGCAGTCGTCACTGTCAGCCGCCTTCGAGCCCCTCGCCTGTGCGCGGCAGGCGTCGCGCTCACGGTGCCAGGATTCGCCCTTGGATTCGGCACCGGCCCAACGACACCCAACTTGCGCTGCTGACCCACCAAGAACACCTCGACACCGCGACCATCGCGACCCTGGACAACGCCATGTGGGGCGTACCGGCGGTTGGGCTGGCCTCGCTGCTCTTCATCCTCGGCATCACCATCGGCATCCCGGTCATCGGCATCGCCCTCTTCCGGAGCCAGGTCGCCCCCAGGGTCTTCGGCTTGGCGCTGGTCTTCGGCGGATTCACCCACCCCTTCATGCCCACGTCACACGTTGGCAGGCATCGGACTGATCATCGCCGCCATCGGCTTCGCCGGCGCCTCCCTCGGGCTGCTCGACTCAGCAACGACGACCTGGCCCCCGAGCCCCACCGCTGACGGGGCGGTGACCGGGCCGATCTGCACGACAACCGGATCCATCGTGAACAACCACCGGAAAAAGGGCGCACCCATGAAGCCCCGAAGGCCGCGGGAATCACACCGATCACGAAGGCGGCCAATCAAGCACGACCGGAGCGGGGGACGGGACCAAGCCAGCACCTTCACGAGTACCTCCACCGCGGTGAGAACCGGCAGCAAACACGCTGAGCCTGCGCGGCGACATCGGCCTCCGCAGCGAGGGCGCCGAACGACGCCGCACCTCCGTACGACCACCGAAGTCATCGCCGCGTGCACCCACCCGCGCTCGAACCGCGCCAGCCCGGATCCGCGCACGTCGAGCGCCGGCAGCTCAGAGAGTCGACCATCCGCTGGAGTTGGAGGTTCGCGTGCAGGCGCTGGCAACGAGCGCCGCAAGGAACACCGCGCGACTTCGTCGCCACTGACAAGCCGTAGTGCCGATCGAAACCAGGGAGACCGTATGTCGATCTCGACGCGTCGACCCATCATCGCCCTCGTCGCGAGCCCGCTGGAGATCGACAACGTGCGCGTGACGCCGACAGTGGCGGAGGTTGGCCGCCATTGGCATCAGCTCGGGCGTGAGATCCGCTGCGAGTCGAGGTCGGACCATGACGATCGACCCGTCGCGTGCACTGGCTGGCACAGGCTGCCGACGACCACGGCACGTATGTGCAGGGGCGCGGTGGTAGTGGGCGGGGCGCAGGGTCGAGCCGCTGCCCGGGTCAAAGGCCAGCGTCGTGATGCGGTTCGAAGTCCTGCACCAGGATCGGCGTGCGGCAAGACCTCGCGACGCACGCGTGCTGATCGTGGCTGATGACGCGCGCACGGCGCTTCGTTGCGCGGAGACGCTGCGGAGATAACGACGTCGAGCTACTGGCAGGTAGCCGTTTCCGGAACGGGCCGGGCACCGCGGATCGGGACCTGCTGAGCAGGGGGCAGCTCTCGGGACTGGTCAGGCGCGTGATCCTCGGAGAGACCCTGCCCGCCCAGATCTCCGTGCCGGGGGCGGCGGGCGACCTGCACCACGATCCGAACCGCCGGGTGACGGCTGGACAGTGACTGTCGGGGTCCTGGTCGCACCGGAGGCAGGCCCGCAGACGTTCCAGGTGACCGTGTCCGCGCGGCCGGATTGGAGCCGGGAGACCAAACCGATGCCGATCGCCTTGCGCCGACTAGGGCTCGACCGGGGGGTCCACGGATGGCTCAGTCGTCCCGCAAGGGAAGACCCGAATCTCAAGGAAGGAAAGGTACAACGCATGTCTGCTGACATTCAGGTGGATGAGGGGTCGGTGCTCGCACGGTTCGCCGATTGGCGTTCGCGGTTGGCGGGCCGCCAGTTGGCCGCGCTGGGACCCGAGAGCGAGAGGCCGCCGTTTTCGTCGCCGACGAGGTCCTGGTCGACGCCGACGACGGCGACTTGGTCGCCGAGCTGGTCGAGCGCTATGGAGGCGCGGTCATCGACGAGCCTCCGCTGCCGCCGCCGCCTGTAGCGCTGAGCGGGACCTGGACTTCGACGTCGTCGGGGTTTCCCCGGCTGGCACGGCTGCAGTTCACCGTGCCACCGCCGATCGAGGGCAGGGCAGAGCCTGCTGCAGGGTGTCGCTGCCAGCGTCGGTCACGATGGCGCGGTCAGCGTGACGTCGGAGATGGCCGCCTCCGTGGTCGCCGTCGTCGCACGCCACGCACTCGAGGGTCGGTCGGTCGGGTTGAACCTGGTCGGGGAACCGATGGCCATGCCGATGTCGACGGTCATTGAGGGGCCTGGTCCCAGGCGTACCCGTGGGCGGCCCCGCCGCCTGGCCGGCGTTCGCCGGTCGTACGCGCATGATCGATGCTTGGCAGCTGGTCGACTCCGTCCGGCGGATCCGAGGCGATCGCCTCATCACTATCGGCGTCCTCGATCGCGGCTTCTGGCTCGACGGCAACGGAGTCCCGATGGTGTCCCCGACGCAGGGCACGTCGGACTTCACCGGCCGATTCATCCAATGCAACCTGCAAAACGAGGCCGGCCAAGCCGGCGGGATGAACCCGGAACCCGGCAAGGCCTTGGCACGGCACGTGGGTCGCCAGTGCGGCAGCGGCCGCGGTCAACGACAAGGTCGGGTCAGCCGGCAGCGGCGGCACCGTCGCGTGGCCGGTGTTCTTCCAGACGGACTTCTCCATCGACCAGATCCTGCGCTGCCTGAAACTGTGCGCGGGTGGCGGATCGACGTGCTGAACATGAGTTTCGCGATCTGGGGGCTCTTGGAACGGGAGTTTCCAACGAGTATCTGGGAGAGCACGTTCCGGTTCGCGGCCGACAGGGGCGTCACCATGGTCGCCGCGGCCGGAAACGACCAGCGCAGCCTGCCCGACGACCGCCTTCACGTCCGCCCAGCGACCCGAACGCCGGGCGTCTGACCGTCGGCGCCCTCGACAGCGACGACAAGGCAGCAATCTTCCCAGCTGGGGTTCCAACTACGGTCCCTCAGTGTGGCTGTGGGCCCCCGGGACGAATATCCCGGTGACGCCGGACCAGTCCAATCCCGACGGCTCACGACGCAGTGGCACATCGTTCGCGGCTCCAATCGTCGCCGGCGTCGCAGCAATGATGAAGTACGTGGACGCTGGACTGCGCCCAGGCGACATCCACCGGCTGCTCGTTGACACCGGGTGGCCGGGAACCGACGGCCGGGTCAGCAAGGGTCTGGATGCTTTCGCCGCAGTGTTCGCGGCGCTGCACGGTGTCCTTCCTGACGCGGATGAGCCGAACGACACGCCAGCGACCGCGCGGGACCTGTTGCCCGTGGGACCGGGCAACGCGCTGGGCCCATGGACCGGCGGCTTCACCACCAGGTCTCGCGGCAACGACCCGGACTTCTGGCGGTTCCGCGTGGACGCCTACTCGGACGTGACCGTCAGCGTCGACTGGTACCAGCGGCTCAGCGCCCTGTACGTCACCCTCTCGCCCGCTGGCAACACCGTGCGCGATCCCGGACCTGACCACCTCGGGGACATCAACCAGCGGGCATGTGGAGATTGGCAGGGCAGCTCGCACCCGGGGTCTACCAGGTGCAGGTAGGCGGCACCGGCCTGACCGCGTACCGCCTGCTGGTCACCCGCACGCCTGCAGCGTTGATCGGCGACGCCTTCGAGAACAATGACAGTTTCGAGAGGCGGCGCAGCTGCTGTTCGAGCCGGTGCAGGGAGTACCGCAGGACACGCACGCACCTTCGGTCCGGGCCTGCTGGATGCGACGCTGCATCAGGAGCGGTGGATCGGCCACGACCAGCAGCACGGCGAGCCCGGACCGCTGATGATGAACGACGACTACTTCCTGCTCAGGGTTCCGGGCGGGCTAGACCTGCGCCGACCGACCGTGTCAGTGCAAGACGCCGACGCCCCCGTGGACGTCACCCTGTACGACGCCGCCCGCACGGTGCTCGGCACGTGGCCCGGATGCCGCGAAATGACCACTCGCCCACCGCGCGGCACAACCTGCTACCTGAAAGTCTCCGGAACGGTACCGACCCGCTACCGCATCCACACCTGGATGAGCGCCGAGTCCCACGTGCCAGGGCTGGAGGCGGAAGTGGAGCATGTCCCGAAGTGGTGGGGGAAACCCGCCCGCGATCAAGATCACCGACGTCGTCACGCACTTCGCCGTCGCTGTGAACGAAGAGCGCGGCGACGGACAAACCCTCGACTTTCTGGCACCGGGTGAAGACCTGCGCTTGGAGCTGCTCACCGACGGCGGGGAGCCGCTCCGCCAGGCCGACACGATCGACGGGCGCCTGCTCATCGACACCGCCGACCTCCAACCAGGCACCTACGTCCTGCGGGCAACTCGGCCGGACGACGCCGAACGCGCAACTGTGGAGTTGCGAACCGTTCCTCCCCTGCGCTGAGCCCGCCACCTGCGGTGCACGGGCACGGACCAACGCCCAAGTGGCCCGCACGCGGGACGGCGATATGGGCGGATCCTTCGTGGGCCGCGTCAGGTGCTCGTCATCCGGCTGGACCGCCTAGGTACTGCTGTTACCACCAACCACTCTCAGGAGAAACCATGGCCGAGAAAAAGACGTTCGAAACCGTCACAGCCCAGGACTTGCCGTCCATTCACTAGCGAGGAGCGAGAAGATGTCAGACCTTACTTACAGCGGCGGAGACGTCAACGAACAGGTCCACTGGAAACAGCGCACCGTGACGGTGCCCGAGATGGCGTACGTCTCCGTGTGGGTTCAGGTGAAGGTTGACCAGGCCGCCGATGCTGACGGCCTCGATCCCTTCGAGGGCCCACCGGCGGCCGAAGCGCGCATCACCCGAGTGGGCAACCACGAGCTCGGGGAGTCGGTGCATGGCACCCAGTGGCGGTTCTTCAACACCTGCCCCACCGTGTGGCAGGGCTTTCCCGATGGGAACCGAGAGGTTGAGGTGACACTGCGGACGCACTTCTCCGTGGCCACCGCCACCGTGCATGTTCGGATCCATTCTCTGCTTCACGACACCACCAGGGCGGACGTGCCGGCCCCCGTCCTCCGCAGCGCCCCATAAGCCCGTGAAGCAGAGCTCCAGAACCCTCCGGGGCGGCCGGGCGCCAACCCGCGCGTGGCGACGTCGACGATGAAGAGCTTCGCCGCATTCGTCACGCCAAGAAGACCGCACCGGTCTCGTGGTCGGGGAGGCCGCTGATTCGGTTCCCCGTGATCGGGTGTTCGCCGCGTCCCGGTGGATCCCGTGTTCGACGGCGCTACCTGCAATGCCAACCATCAGCACGGCTGTGCGCGAACCCCGATCGCCGTCCCGGCCGGCAGCGGCAGCATCGGTGTCCTCATGGATGAGGAGTCGAACACCGTGTACGTCGCTGACGCGGCAGACAGCGCGGTGGTCGTGATCGACGCCAGCACCTGCAACGCCCACATCAGCGGCGGCTGCCAAGGGCCTCACCCCTTCGTACCAGTAGGTTCTCTGCCCAGCCACCTGGCGATCGACCCGGGAAGTCACACCCTCTACGTGACCAATGAAGGCGCCGACTCGCCGGCAACACCCTCTCGATGATCGACGCGGCCAGGTGCAACGGCCGCACCATGATGGCTGCTCGACGACTGGCCGACCGTCACTGTTGGAAACGCACCGGACGGCCTGGTGCTGGGCCGGCGCAGCCACACCCTGTACGTCAGCAACTTCGTTGACAACACCGTCACCATCCTGGACACCAGGACCTGCGCCGGACACCTGCTCGGCTGTCGCCCAGAGCACCCGGTGGTTCACCTGAAAGGTTCCCCGGTGGGAGGAGCCCTCGAGCACCAGCACCGGAACGCTGCTCATCCCGACGTGGGACCCCGTCGCGGGGGGTGACTCCGCCGGTTCGGTGCTCGCTCATCGACACGCTGACGTGCAACGCCACCGCATTGGTGGGCTGCGAGTCGCGTCCCTGCACGACCCCGGCAGGAAGTGGGCCGATCGATGTGGCCGTCAATGAGGTCACCCGTCGGGCGTACGTTGTCAACGAGGAGGACAGCGACGTCACCGTCGTCGACCTGACCCGTTGCAGTGCCGTACGAGCATCGGGCTGCCACCAGCGCTGGCCCACCATGTCGATCGGGTTCGACGGCGGTGGCACCGCGGTGGACGACAGCACTGACACCATCTACGCCAGCAGCCAACACGAAGGCACCGTCACCGTCCTGGACGGCGCCACCTGCACCGCCAGCCACAGCCGCGGCTGCCGTCACCCGGCCCCCACCACCGGCCTGGGCGTCGGCCCCGCAGGCAGCGTCCTGGACCAGCACACCCGCACCCTCTACGTCCCGAACCAGATCGAGGGCACCGTGTCAGTCGTCAACGTTGCCGCGTGCAACGCACAGCACCGCTCCGGCTGCGGCCGCACTTGGCCAACCACGCCGGTAGGGGTCCTACCCAAGGCGGCTGTCGTCGACGAATCCCTGGACACCCTGTACACGGCCGACCAAGGTTCCAGCACCGTCTCGGTCGTCGACACCCGCGACTGCAACGCCCGGACAAGCGCCGGCTGCGCCCAGCATGCGCGGGCGATCACAGTCACTGGTGGTGCGTTCGCCCTCACCGCCGACCCCACCACGCACACCATCTACGTGGCCAACGTCGACAGTGACACCGTCTCGATGATCAATGCGCGCACCTGCAATGCCCGGGTGGCAACCGGTTGCGGCCAGACCCCACAGGCCGTGCACACCGGGCAGGGGCCTGCGGCGGTCCAGCTGGACCGCTCGACCGGAACGATCTACGTATCGAACGGCGCGGACCACACCATCGCGCTGATCGACACGCTCAACTGCAACGCCACCACCCACACGGGATGCGCCACCCGCGCCACCATCCCGATCGTGGCTGCGCCAAGGTTCCTCACCCTCGACCCCACCCACGCCACCCTCTACGTCTCGACCAAGGACGACTCCAGCCTTGCCATGATCAACACGCGACGCTGCAACGCCCACACCACCACCGGATGCCCGCGCACACCGCCCGTCGTTCGCGTGGGGTTCCTGCCCTACGGCATCGCCGCTGACCCCGCCACCGGACGGATCCTCGTCGGCAACGTCGGTGACTCCACCGTCTCCTCCTTCGCCGCCGCCACCTGCAACGCGAATCAGACCAACGGCTGCAACCGGACGATGGCCACCGTCGACACAGGAGGGTGGCCAACCAACCTCACCATCGACGACGAAACAGGCACCCTCTACGTGAGCAACAACGTCGACGCCACTGCCTCCATCGTCAACCTGCGCGGCCTGCCCTGATGCTCGCGGACTTCAGCGGCCATGCGGCGGTCAGGTCCTCGAGGGTCTCGCGAGCGAGGACCTCCGGTGCCGGCAGGTTGTCGGCGTCCTCGAGGGGCTCGTTCCGAAGCCAGATGATGTCGAGGTTGGCCTTGTCGCTTGCCACGAGCGCGTCAGAGGAGAACGACCTCCAACGCTCGGACTCCACGCGCTCCTGTGCTGCAGGAAGTCGAGTGTCTTGTTGCTCGTGGTGACGACGGAGTCCTGGCGCTCGATGTCGTGGTCTTCGCGCACGGTCCGTCCGAACGGACCATGCTGAGGGACGAGCTCCGGCCTTCTCGACCACATCGAGACCAGCGACGACCGCATCTTCTGGGTCAGCGAGCCGCTCGTTGACTATCGATATCATGGAGGATAACCTCAGTTATATGAGAACCGAGGCGCCCCTCCTGGCTCCGATCTTCCGGTCGGACGGCCAGGCACGTCTCCTGTCCACCTTGTTGCTCACCGGTGACGAACTGAGTCTCACTGACCTGGCCGAGCGCGCCGCCCTGGCTTACGCGACCACGCACCGTGAAGTCGCTCGCCTGATCGATGCCGGCATCCTGAGCGAGCGACACGTGGGGCGCACAAGGCTGATCCGCGCCAATGACGAGAGCCCGCTTGTGGAGCCCTTGCGCGAGATCCTCACGATCGTGACCGGCCCGGTGGTGATGCTGGCCGAGGAGCTTGCCCGCATCGACGGGATCGAGGTTTCGTTCCTCTACGGCTCCTTCGCCGCTCGGCTGCTCGGTGATGCTGGTCCGGCCCCGCAGGACATCGACCTCATGGTGCTCGGTTCGCCCGACGTGGACGCCGTGTACGAGGCGTGCACGCGCGTCGAGTCGGCGGTGCACCGTCCTGTCAACCCCACGATCCTGACCCTGGAGGAATTCGCGGCGACCTCCGGCTTCCTGGACAACGTGCGCAGCGGCTCGGCAGTCGCCGTCATCGGGGAGCTGCCGTGGCACTGACCCCGCTCACCCGCGTCCAGCAGGCAACGGTCCTCGCCCTGGTCGAGGCGCGCCGTCTCGACGCCGTGCCCGCAGACCTCGCGCGGGCGAGCTCGTTCCTGCGGCAGGCGCAAGAGCGCTTGGATCAGCTGCCGCTGCTCACGAGCATCACCGTCAGGTACGGCGTCGCCTACGACGCGTGTCACGACACCGGCGAGGCACTGCTGGCGGCGTACGGCTTCAGGACGACCAACGGGCCAGGCCAGCACGAGGCCCTCGGCCGCTACCTGCGCGCGGTGTTCGACGAGCCTCCGGCAGAGACAGCCGCTCGAGGGTTCGACCGCCTGCGACGCGCCCGCAACCAGGACCGCTACGAGGCGAAACCGGTGGGGGCAGCGGCGACCGAGAAGGCCGAACAGGTCGCGCGGACGCTGTTCGACGCCGCCCTCACCAGAGGCTGCTCGACCTGACCGGCGGTCCGCAAACAGTCCGCAAGAAGTCCCGCGGAGACCGTTCGCCGCCAACGACGCCCGACAGCTGGATCAGCGCGTAACCGCGGGTCAGACCGCATCTTCTGGCTGTCGCCGACGACGGCCGACAACGGTCGACAACACCGGTTTTCGTTCCGCTTCAACGTCTGAGTCACCAGGATCACGGATCTCGCTCGCGGGGCGTCGGATACGCCGCTGGCGTCCGCGCCGCCGGATCGGTCACCATCCGGGACAAGGCTTGCCCCCGCGGTGCAGGGGGTCCGCGGGGGCTTGTGGAACAAGACTTGCATCTCGGCGGCGTGTCGCACAGCCGAGTTGGGTGCACCTGGGTACAACGGCGCGGCATTGTGTCCGGCCGGCTGAGGGCGCATCGTCCGAACGGTCCACGGCGAGACCGGATCGCCCCCTGGGCGTGGCACGGCGTTCATTTCGCGGCCATGTCGAGTCGGTACCTTCGCGGCCATGAGCCACCAGACCGCCACTGATCTCGGCAGCTCCGCGGCCGTCGCCGCAGCGCTCGCCGACGCCGCAGCCGCGACAGCCAGCTCCGCCGCGGGCACCATCGACGGCGACTTCCACCGGACACAGATGGCTCGAGCCGTCGAGTACCTGGCCCGTGCGGTGGCCGAGCTTGCCCGAGCCACGGACCAGCCGAGGTGAGCAGCGACCGAACCCGTTGAACCGAGGTCGTTTGCGCGGGGCTGTCGAGCCGGCGAATGATCGGCCCAGACCGCGACCCGTTCGAGTGCATTCCGACGTGGTCCTGCAGGCGTTGACGCCTCCGCGAGCACGGGAGGATGCTGTGTCGCGCAGGTGGATCCCTCGTGGGTGAGAGCTGGGTCTGATGGCGGATGTCTCAGTGATCGTGTCGGCACCCCAGGAGGGCTCGATGACCGACCCGGAACCCACCGCCATGGTGGTGGCACTGTCCTCCGATGACGTGAGCCTGGTCCTCGACCTGTCGGAGCGGGCGCTGCCGGCGGTCGTCCACTGGGGTGGGCGCTTGGAGGGACTGGAAGCCGGCGACCTGGCGGCCATCGTCGACAGCGGGGTGGCACTCAACGGCACCAACGACATCGACGTCCCTCGCCGGGTCGCCGTCCTGCCTGAACAGCACCGGGCCTGGGCCGGTCGACCCGGGCTCCAGGGGTCGCGTGCCGGGCGCGACTGGAGCACCCGGTTCACGGTCGACCGGGTCACCCTCGACGGGCAGCCGCTGCTCGTCAGCCACGTCGGTGGGGCCGGCCGGCTCGAGGTGGAGGCGACCGACCAGCACGCCGGTCTTGCGCTCCACCTCGAGATCGAGCTCGAGGCGGGCGGCCTGGCACGGATGCGCGCCACCGTCACCAACATCGGGACCGATGCCTTCACGGTCGACGCGCTGATCCTGGCCATGCCCGTGCCGGCCGGCCTCGACGAGCTGCTCGACTTCGGTGGCCGTTGGGGGCACGAGCGCGTCCCGCAGCGGAGGACGCTGCACACCGGCATCCACTCGCGTGAGAACCGCCGGGGCCGTACCGGTGCGGACAGCGCGCACGTGCTGCACGCCGGCACACCGGGATTCGGCTTCGACAGTGGCGACATCCGCGCCGTCCACACCGGCTGGAGCGGCAACCACCTCCACTACGCGGAGAGGACCTTCACCGGCGAGACCGTGCTCGGCGGCGGCGAGCTCCTGCTGCCCGGAGAGGTGCGGATCGCCACGGGGGAGTCGTACTCCAGCCCGTGGGTCCACTTCTCCTCGGGCACCGGTCTCGACGTCGTCGCCCGGCGCTTCCACCGTCACCTGCGGGCGAGGCCACGGCCGGTGTCGACGACCCGCCCGGTCACGCTCAACGTGTGGGAGGCGGTCTACTTCGACCACCGGCTGGAGCGCCTCGTCGACCTCGCCGAGCGTGCGGCCGAGGTGGGCGTGGAGCGCTACGTGCTGGATGACGGCTGGTTCGGTGCCCGCCGCCACGACCAGGCAGGTCTGGGGGACTGGGTCGTCTCCGACGAGGTCTGGCCGCACGGGCTGCGCCCCCTCATCGACCGGGTGACCGGGCTGGGCATGGAGTTCGGGCTGTGGTTCGAGCCCGAGATGGTCAACCCCGACTCCGACGTCGCCCGCGCCCACCCCGACTGGATGATGGCCGCGCGCGACGAGCTCCCCGTCGCGTCACGCCACCAGCAGGTGCTCGACCTGAGCGTCCCTGGGGCGTACGAGCACGTGAAGGGCCAGATCCTGGCACTGCTCGCCGAGTACGACATCGCGTACATCAAGTGGGACCACAACCGTGACCTCGTCGAGGCGGGCAGCCAGCCGGATGGCGGGCGGCCGGCGGTGCATGCGCAGACCCTGGCCCTGTACCGGTTGCTCGACGAGATCCGCGCGGAGCACCCTGCGCTGGAGATCGAGTCGTGCTCGTCCGGTGGCGCCCGGGTCGACCTCGGCATCCTCGAGCGCACCGATCGCGTGTGGGTGTCCGACGTCATCGACCCACTGGAGCGGCAGCACATGCTGCGGTGGACCACCCAGCTGGTCCCCCCGGAGTACCTGGGCTCGCACATCTCCGGCGACCGCTCCCACTCGACCGGACGTCGGCACGACCTGTCCTTCCGCGCCGGGACAGCGGTGTTCGGCCACCTCGGCATCGAGTGGGACCTGACCACCGTCGACGAGGCGACACTCGGGGACATCGCCGAGTGGGTCGCCTTCTACAAGGACCACCGGCACCTCCTGCTCGGCGGTGACCTCGTGCGGGTCGACAGCGGCGACGCCGACGTCCTGGTGCACGGCGTCGTCGCGTCCGACCGGTCAGAAGCCGTGTTCGCCCTCGCCACGGTGGGAAACCCGGTGCACTCACCCGGGCCGCGGGTGCTCTTCACGGGGCTCGACGCGACCACCCGGTACCGGGTCCGGCCGGTCGTGGTGGGGGAGCCGCCATCCGGGCTGGTGGCACCGGCCTGGTGGGGCGACGACGAGGCCGTTCGGGAGCAGAGCGACGCGGCACCGCCCTCGATGGCCCACCCCCGGACCGTGGCCCGCGGGGCGAGCTACCCCGGAACCCTGCTCTCCGGTGCTGTGCTCGGCCACGTCGGGACCACGCCGCCCCTGCTGCACCCGGAACAGGTCGTCCTGTTCCACTGCCGGGCGGAGCCGACACAGACCTGAGACTGCGCCGTCGGACAGGCAAACGGATGCGGCGGTGACGCCTTCGCCGGCATCCTCGCAGGTCAGCGGGGTGCGGCCGGCTGCCCCGCCCGCGAGCCCGCTCGTTTGCCCGTCCATGGGCGCACCTTCGATGGCCAACGGGTGCGCTTGCGCGGGCGGGCGGGCTAGGTCTGCATCTTCTCGGCCACGAGGGCGAACTTGCGCACCCGCCCGTCCCGCAGCCACCGGCTCCACAGGCGGTGGGTCGTGACGAGCCGGTCGACGGCATCCGCGCCGACCACCCCCACGAGGTCCGGCGCCGCCGCGACGTACGCGTCGGCCAGGGCGTCGACGATGGCCCGGTGCGTCCGGCTGGTCTCGACGCACCAGCGGACCCGCAGGCCGGCCCGGTTCAGGTCGGCGCGCAGGCGGGCGAACGGAGTGAGCCACACCGTGTCGGACCCGGGCATCGCGGCGCGCTCGGCGGCCGTCAGGGGCCGGCCCTCCTCGACCGTGCAGGCGAAGCGACCGCCGACGGGCAGGACCGAGGCGACCTCGCGCAGCAGGGCCGGCTTGTCGCGGAAGGCCAGCAGCGTCTCGAGCAGGAGCACCACGTCGAACCGACCCGATGGGAGCGGGGGGACGGTCGCGACCCGGACGTCGGCGACGAGCCCCGCCGCACCAGCCCGTTCCCTGGCTGTGTCGACGGCGGCCGGGCTCGCGTCGACCCCGAGGTACGTGCACCCCAGCTCCCGGGTGACGAGCAGGCCCGGCCCGGCGATGCCGCAGCACAGGTCGAGCACCCGCACCCCGGGAGCGATGCCGGCCCGGCGCGCCAGCTCCAGCACCTCGCCGGCGGTCACGAAGCTCTCCTGCCCGACGAACTCGCCGGGCGGGAAGGCCGCGGCCCTGGCCCGCCAGAGCGCGTCGCCGGCCGGCGGCCGCTCGTGCACCCGCACGGCCGTCACCGGGCCCGCGCCCGGACCCGGGTCGACGCCGGTACGGTGCCGACCGACGAGGGGCTGCTGAACGTGGTGAGGAAGCGGTCGCGGAAGGCAGCCATCGGCCAGACCGGCCCGGTGTCGCTCGGTCGCAGGCCGGCCTGCCACCCCCATCCGGAAAGCTGCCGCACCACCCGTGGGTCCCGGGCGATGACGGTGACGGGCACGTCGCGGTTGCCGCCGAAGCCGCTCACGATGGTCGACGGCTGGTGGTCCCCGAGCATGACCACCACCAGGTCGTCGTCGTGGCGCCGCTCCACGAAGGACAGCAGGCTGGTCAGCGAGTAGGCGATCGACGTCCGGTAGGCCGCAGGCACGGCGGCCCGGTCGCTCCACAGCTGCGGCGCCGTCACGGCATCCGCCTCGATGCCGTCGTAGACGGACCCGTCACCGAGGGCCGCCGGGTCGACCGTCGTCGGGAGCGGCGCCCACGGGCCGTGGCTCGAGGTGAGCTCGACCTCCGCCATGACCGGCGGGCGCGGCGCGGCCGTGAGCTCGCGCTGCTCGAAGGCCGCGAGCGTGAACTGGTCGGGCATGGCCGAGAACCCGAACGTCGGGCCGGCATAGCCGAGCGACGACCTGCCGTAGACCTGGTCGAACCGGTAGAACGACCTTCCCTCCGGCCAGGTCCCACGCGTCGACGGCAGCACCGCCACCGTGCGCCACCCGGCCCGGCCGAACGCCGACGTGAGCGTCGTCCGGTCGCTCGTGAGCAGCCGCGCGTAGCGGTCCTGGTCGCTGACCGTCAGCCCGGACTGCAGCGTGGAGTGGGCGAGCCAGCTGCTGCCGCCGAAGGTCGGCGAGCCGAGCCAGCCACTGGCCGAGGAGTAGCCGAGGTCGTGCAGGCGGGTGCCCTCGTCGTCCAACAGGGTTCGCACCGCGCCGGATCCGGGTCCCTGCACCGCGACCCGCCCGTAGCTCTCGACGAAAGCGACCACGACGTCCTTGCCCTCGAGGAGGGACAGGTCGCCGGATGACGGGTCGGCGAACGCGTCTGCCGCCAGCGCCCGCGCGAAGGTCGCCTCGTCCCGGTAGGCAGCCGTCGCGGCCTGCACCTTGCCCACGACGAACGGCCCCGTGTCGGCCGCGGCGACCGGCTCACCGGGGGCCGCCTGGAAGCCGAGTACCGCACACACGGCCCACACGACTGCGAGGGCCATGACGGCCCGGATGCTCCGTCGGCGGTGGCGCGTGACGACACCCGTGAGACGGCGGACCGCCCAGGGCAGGCAGACGACGGCGGCCACGACGAGGGCGACCGCGGCGACCACGCTCCCCACTGCTGCCCACGGGCCGAGGGCGTCGTTCACGAACCCGAGCCCGGACTCGAGCTCGCCGCGGTCGGTGACGACGTTGAACGGGCGGTCGAGCACCGTGAACGCGCCCAGGTCGAGGACCTTGAGCAGGGTGACGGCGCCGAGGACCACCCCGACGGCGATCGTCAGGGCCCGCGTCGAGCGGCGCGAGAGGACCAGCGCGGCGCCGGCCAGGACGACGGCCTCCACCGGGATCCGCAGGAAGGCCCCGGGGGTGAGCCGGGCGGGCTGCGCCGGCGCCACCAGCGCGAACCAGACGAGCGCACCGGCCAGCACGGTGGCTGTGACCCTGACGCCCCTCCTCGCCGGCCGCGACCACGGGTGCACCGTGCGCCGGCGCGGCCGGTGGCGCCACAGCCACCACACGTCGCGCCCGAACGACTCGGCCAGCAGGGCCAGGGCGAGCACTGCGAGACCCACCAGGACCGCCTGGGGAAGCAGGTCGGCGACCACCACCGTGAGCACGATGCCGACGACAGCGGTCACGACCTTGCGCCAGTACCGGAACTCCAGCGGCCCCCGGAGCCAGGTCAGCAGCCAGCCGGCGGCCCCGAAGGCGTAGCGGACGACACCGGCCGCAAGCACCCACCAGCCGACCGTGGGGGCGGCCGCGACGCTGAGCACGAGGATGAGGAAGGCGTCGACCTCGCCGTCGAACCGGCCGCCGAACTCCGTGACCGTGCCGGTGCGTCGTGCCACTTTGCCGTCGACGGCGTCGAGCACCAGGGCAGGGACGGTGAGCGCGACCAGCACCGGACGCACCTCGTGTCCGGCCAGCAGCTCGACGGCGAGAGCGGCGACCGCGCAGCCGAGCAGCGCCCGACCCAGGGTCACCACGTCAGCCGGCCCCATCGCGTCGTCACGGGCGTTGGCCAGCGCTCGGACGACGAGGACGGCCAGCGCGGCGGCGCAACCCAGGGCGACACCCCAGGCGGCCGGACCCAGCCCCACCGTCGACGCGAGCCCGGTCAGCAGCGCGCCGAGCGTGGCCAGGCCGAGGGCGATGCACGGCCCGGTGGGCAGCGCTGCCGGGCGCGCCTCGACCTCGACGGGGTGGCTCATGCCGGGGTCCCCGGCGGAATGGCCAACAGGTCCAGGTGGGGGACGTTCACCGTGAGGCGACCGTTGTCGAGGTCGTCGTCCCGCCGCGCGAGGTAGGCACCTGCCGCCGTGCTGAGCTCGGGCCGCTGCTCGCAGGCGGCGTCGACCCAGCCATCCAGCCACTCGCGCACCAGCGCCGCGCTGCCGTCCCCGAGCCGCCACGGGCTCGGCTGCACCTCCACCCTCGAGCCCAGGCGGACGAAGGCGCGCGCGGCGGCGCGCACGGCATCCGGGCCGAGCAGGGTGCGACCGTCGGTGGTGCGACGCTGGTGGTCGTTGAAGGCGTCCCGCAGCTCGCCGTCGAGCGGGTCGCTGGGGGAGAGACGAACGGCGCCGGTGACCGACAACGTCACCAGCGCGGGGCAGCCCGCGCCGACGCAGGTGCGCACGAGGTGGTCGAGCTCGTCGAGGGTCAACATGTCGAGCAGTGCCGATGCGGTCACGAGCGAGGCGCCCGCCAACGCCCCGGGGTCCAGGCCGCTGAGGTCTCCCAGACGGGTCTCGACCGTCACGGGGGAGCCGTCGGCGGACGCCGGAGCGGGGTCGTCCGCGGCGACGTGCAGGAGGTCGGGGTCACGGTCGTGCAGGACCCAGTGCTGCGGCCCGTCGAGCAGCGGGGCCAGCCACCGGCCCATCGAGCCCGTCCCCGAGCCGAGGTCGTGCACCACCACCGGCGCGCGGTCCGCACGGGCGTCGGGCCGACGGGCGATGGCGCGCGCCACTCCCTGCGCGAGTGCGAGCGAGCGGGCGGCAGCGTCCGCCGGCTCGCGCAGCCGCAGCCACTGCGAGCTCACGCGCACCTGCACGGCGGTCACGCAAGGAGACACGGGTTCGGCGCCGTCGCGGTTCATCTGCCCGGTTCAGCTGCCCGGACCTCGCCAGGTCCTAGGGCGACGGAGTCGGACCGACCCTGGGGTGGACGACCGGGCCTCGCCGGCGCCCAGAGACCGTCGCCAGCAGGACCCGCGACACCACCGCCGGCCGAGCCAGCGCGGTGGGCGGCTCGACGAGGTTGACCACCCGGTTGAACGTCCGCGCGAGGGACACCGAGGTGTGCGTGCCTCGCACGAGTCGTTGGGTGTAGCGGTTGGCCAGGTCGGTGGCCGGCGCCTTCGGACCGACGGTCTCGGGGTGCAGGAAGTCGGCGCCCACGGCGATCGCCCAGGGCGCGTCGATGATCGCCGAGGCGCGCTGGTGGAACCGTCGCGGCATCTCGTCGGAGCCGACCCCCAGCTCGCCGACCGTCGCACCGAGGGCCTCTGCCTGGAGAGCCGCGCAGGACATGCCCTGGCCGTAGATGGGGTTGAAGCTGCACGAGGCGTCGCCCAGCGTGACGAATCCGCCGAGCAGCCGTGGCAGCTTCTCGTAGTGCCGACGCTGGCTCGACGGGAAGCGGTACGACGCGACCGACGACAGCGGCCCGGCGCGTTCCACCAGCTGCGCGACCGTCGGCGACAGGAGGCTGCGGGCGAAACCCAGCACCTCGCCATCCGACGTGCCGGGCACGTCACCGTGGACGCCGGCGAGCGTGACCATCCAGCGCTCACCCTCGACGGGCAGCACCGCACCCGCGCGGAACGAGCCGGGCGGCGAGGTGCCGACGACGAGGAAGCTGCCGTCGAGGTCGTCATCCGATCGCGGCAGGAACCCGCTGGTGTACGCGCAGTCGATCTGCACCCGGCTGACCGGGGGTGCGAGCAGCCCGGACACCTCGAGCTGGTGGGCCAGGCGGGACGAGCGACCGGAGCAGTCGACGACCAGGTCAGCAGGGCGCAGGACGCCGTCGACGAGCGTCCCGTCCACGCGCCCCTCGCGGGTGCGGACCAGGTCGACGACGACGCCGGTCTCCAGGGCGACGTTCGCCAGCAGGCCGACCCGCTGCCGCACGACCTGCTCAAGCAGCGGCCGGGTGAGACTGAGCACGGCTCGGCCCCAGTCACCCTGGGCGCGGTAGCCGCCCGACTGGAACACCCAGGCCCGGCTGCCGTCGACGCGCACCGCACCGCGTGCCTCGAGCTCGTCGCCGATGCCGGGGAACCAACCCTCGAGCAGCCCGAGACCGGCGGACAGCAGCAGGTGCAGGTGACGTCCCTGCGGCACGTGACCACGAGGACGTGGTGCGTCGTCGAGGCGCTCGCGCTCGAGCACGGTGACCTCGTCGACGTGGTCGGAGAGCACCCTGGCGGTGAGCAGCCCCGCCACGCTGGCCCCCACGACGGTCGCGGACGTCATCCCCCGAGTGTGCCGCCCACGGGCGCGGCGGGGAAGCGTCGCGGACCGCGCCCCTCGCTCAGCCGTGCTCGGGCAGCAGCGAGATCTTCTGCCAGATCTTCTGCGACATGTGCGCCGTCACCGTCTCGATCTCGCTGACGGTACCGAGCACGACCGGGTCCGAGGTGCGCTCGGCACACAGCGCCGCGGTCTTGGCGATGAGCGAGACCAGCTCGCTGCAGTAGTCGAGGTAGTGGTGCAGCTCCTCGGCGTCCATGATCCGCCGGACGGGGCTCACCGAGGTCGGGTGGTAGTCGGCCCGCGCCTGCTCGGGGTCCTTGTCGAGCTGGTGCATGTCGACCACGTGGGCCAGCGAGCGCAACCGGTGCAGCAGGTCGAGCAGGGTGCGCCGCTCCAGCCGTTCGGGCAGGGCCCAGAGGAAGAACACGGCGATCGAGCCGAAGATCAGGTCGTTGACGGTGCTCTCGATGATGGGCAGCCAGTCGACCGAGCTCTCGGTGCCGTGCAGCACCGGGTCGCGCAGGGCCAGGACGAGCGCGCCCAGGGCAGCCAGCACGATGACGACGCTCGCCGCCCGCGCGGCCCAGCGGATCCGCCGGCGCCGCGACTTCGACGCCTCGAAGCCCTCGTGGATCTGCGGCACCGCCGTCTTCAGCGCGTGCGCCGCGTCGCCGAGCCGCCGGTCGGGGAACCGCGCCCGGATCCGGTCCTCCAGGCGCCCCACGGTCTGCTCGACGTAGGTCGAGTCCAGCCTCGGGGCCACGTCGCTGCTCATGCGGTGACGCTAGCCCTGCTCTCGTTGGCCAACCAGAGGGACGCGGACCCCGCGAGCACCGCGACGAACCCGACCAGCATCAGCCAGGTCATCGGCCGGTCGGTGAACAGCTCGTGACGCGCGCGCACCGCGGCGATGCCCATCGACACCACCATGACGACCTCGACCTGGACCATCAGGCGCACGGTGAGCCACCTCGGGTCACGCACCACGCCCAGCCCCGCGCTGCCCAGGCAGAAGATCGCGCCGACCACGCGGCAGGTCAAGCGGGGTGAGCGCCCAGGGCCAGACGCCGATCATCGTGCGCGGTACGGCGAACATCAGGATGCCGGTCAGCGAGAGCCCCGAGGCCGACCGCGCCGACGACCCAACGGGCGACCTCGCCGATCCGTTGCTCGTCGACGAGTGCCGGCGCCGCGACCCGGCTGTTGGCGAACCACGCCCCGAGCACGAGGAACGGCGCGGTGAGGTACAGCCCCGCCCAGAGCCAGAAGGCGAGGTGCCCGTGGGTGAACCGGTCCCAGTGGACGACCGTCGCGACGCCCAGCAGACCGGCGAACAGGGCCACGGCCGGGAAGCCCAGCTTCACGGCGGCCCAGCGCCGCTGGCCCAGGACGCGGACGAAGAAGTAGAAGCCGCCGAGGTAGGCCGAGGCCAGCACCATCGGGGTCATCGTGCCCAGGATGGGCCACGCGAACAGGCGCCCGGTACGACTCGGGAACCCGTACAGGAGGACGAAGGCGACGAGCAGGAACGGGGCGATGAAGAGTGACAACCCGCGCGTGAAGCCCAGGATGCGGTCGTCGGGGGGTGCCCCGCGCCTGGTGCGTTCCGTGGAGATCCACCGCCCTTCCGGCCGCGGGTCCGCTCCGCGGCCGTCGCCCGGCGGGGCTGGCACGCGTGCGGTCCCACGACGAGAATAGCGGCCACCCCAACCCACCATCCAGCGTCAGGGGGAGGCCGTGGCCAGCAGCGACGACGCCGGGTCCGGCACGATCGCGGACGTGCTGGCGGTGATGCAGACCCGCCTCGAGACGCTGCCGCCCGGACGCGAGCCGCAGGCCGAGTTCCTTGCCACCTACCGGCGCACGACCGCTGCGGTGGGAGAGGCCGTGGCCGGCTCGACGTTCGAGGACCCCGCCTGGGTCGAGGCGTGGGACGTCGCGTTCGCCGGCTTCTACCTCGAGGCCCTGGACGCCGACCTCACGGGCGTCGGGCGGGTGCCGCGGCCGTGGCGCCTCGCCTTCGACGCTCCGGCGTCGACTCCCGCACTCGTGCACGTGCTGCTCGGCATCAACGCGCACATCAACAACGACCTGCCTCAGGCCCTGCTGGCGGTCATCACGGACGACGACTTCGCGGATGCCGCCCTCGTCGAGCGTCGGCGTCGCGACCACGAGCGCATCGACGGCGTGCTCGCGAGCAGGGTGGCGGCGGAGGACCGCCAGCTCGCGGGGCACTCGGCGCGCTCGGTGCTCGACCGCGCGCTGCAACCGGTGAACAGGCTGAGCTCGAGGCGCTTCCTGCGTGAGGCACGCCAGAAGGTGTGGCACAACACGACCGAGCTGCAGCAGGCACGGCTGCGTGGTCCTGACGCCCTCGCGGTGCGGCTCTCGGAGCTCGAGCTGCTCAGCGCCGCCCGAGTCGCGGACCTGCTGCGACCCGGGCAGGTGCTGCTTCGGCTGGCGGTGTCGGGTTTCGGCGTCGCCCTGCCACCGCCGGCGGACGCCCAGCGCGGGCCAGGGGATCAGTCGAGGTAAGCGCGGGCGAACGCCTCGACGGCCTCGTCGACCCCCCACTCGACCGTCGCCGGACCCACCACCAGCTCGGTCCACGACCACCCGGGCACGTCGGACGCCCGCCACGGCGGTGAGAGCCGCAGGTGCTCCCGCTCCATCGCCAACACCCGCCGCTCGTCGAGGTCGTCGACCTCGCGCTCGACGTGGACGCGAAAACCGTTGGTGTGCGGCGGCATCGGCGACACTCGGATGCCGCGCTCCGCCATCCGCGTCGCCAGCAGCTTGGCCCGCTCGTGGTACTCGCCCATCCGCGGCAGGCTGAGGTCGAGGCCGCGCAGGCCCGCCACGGCATAGGGCAGCAGGCTGAAGAGGGTGCCGCCCATCCGGGTGCGCCACAGCCGCGCCTCGGCGACCTCGTCCTCGGGTCCCGCCACCGCCGCGCCCGCCAGCCCGCCGAGCCCCTTGTACAACGAGACGTAGACGCTGTCGGCGAGGGCGGCCACCTCGGCAGGGGAGTGGCCCAGGTGCGGCGCCGACTCCCAGATCCGCGCACCGTCGAGGTGCAGCGGCACCCCGCGCTCGCGGCAGGCTGCCGAGAACGCGACCAGCTCGTCCCACGACGGCAGGAGGTAGCCGGCGTCGCGCAGGGGCAGCTCGAGGAGCACGGCGCCGAGCCGGCCGGGAACCGCCGCGAGGTGCTCGACCTGCGGCACGACCGGTCCGTCGGTGAGCAGCGCGAACTCGAAGCCGTGCAGCAGGCGCGGCCCGTCGGCCTCGTGGCGCAGCAGGTGCGACAGCCCGGGAGCCGCGACCCGGCGCGAGCCACCGGCGTCGCACCAGACCCGCAGCATCGCCTGCTGCGCCATCACCCCGCTCGGGAACATCGCGACGGCCGGCTTCCCGAGCACCTCGGCCAGCCGGGCCTCGAGTGCCGCAGACCGGCCCGTGCTCGCCGTAGCGGTCCCAGGTGGCGGCGTCCTCGAGGGATGAGGTGACGTCGGCAAGCGCCCGCAGCTCGGCCTCCGGGGTGGTCGGGGCCAGCCCCACCAGTGAGCGGGTCAGGCCGGGCTCGGCCGCGCGGGCGCGGTCGGTGGTCGAGACGGGCGACGGGTCGGGCTGCTGCGGTTCGACTGCCATGGGCCTCATCCTCCCCGTCACGGGGACGTGCTGACAGCCCTCGCGAGGACGCGGTCCCGTCATCGAACGCGTCGGGACGCGAGGGTGCCCTACCGTGAGGCCAGGCGTCGCCGGGTGTCCGCGCGGCGCGAGCGTGAGGCGGACCGATGGGCAGGCACTTCGAGGAGCTGGACTGGCAGAGCACGGACATGGGCGAGATCAGCCTGCGCCGGCGGCTGGACCGGACGGTGCAGCTCGACGTCTACGAGGTGAAGCTGGGCGACGAGTTCCTCATGTCGAGCCTGTTCCCCGTCGCCGAGATCGAGCTGGCCCGGCTGGGGCTCGCGGCCTGCGAGGGTGACGAGCTCGACGTCGTCGTCGGCGGCCTGGGGCTGGGGTACACCGCGGTCACCGCCCTCGAGGAGCCCCGGGTGCGTTCGCTCGTGGTCGTCGAGGCGCTCGCGCCCGTCATCGGCTGGCACGAGAAGCAGCTGCTCCCGGATGCCGCGTCGCTCACCACCGACCCGCGAACCCGGATCGTCCAGGGCGACTTCTTCGCCCTGGCCGGGGCCACCGACGGGTTCGGGCCGGAGGAGCCACGACTCGTGCACGCCGTGCTGCTCGACATCGACCACAGCCCGCAGCACGTGCTGCACCCCAGCCATGCCGCGTTCTACACGCCCGAGGGCCTCGTCGCGCTGCGGACCCACCTGCACCCGGGCGGCGTCTTCGCCCTCTGGTCCGACGACCCACCCGACGACGACTTCCTGGCCGTGGCCGGGGAGGTGTTCGGTTCGGTCGAGGCGCAGGTCGTGACGTTCGCCAACCCCCTCACCCGGGGCACGTCGTCCAACACGGTGTACGTGGCGCTGGGCTGAGCGCGTCGCCGGCCGGGGGCCGTCATCCGGATCGGGTGATGCCCGGTCGCGACGGGACCCGCAGACTTCGAGGTGACGTGCGGCGACCCGGTGACAGGAAGGCCCCGAGATGACCAGTGCCAGCCCCCGCAGGACCCGATCCCGGCTCTGGCTCGCCCCGGCCTGCGGGCTGGCCGTGCTCCTGGTGGCCGGGTGCGGCGACGGTGGCGTCACCCTGCCGACGCCCTCCGGGTCGCTCTCGATCCCGTCGATCTCGGTGTCGCGCCCGTCGGCGTCGGCGTCGATCCCGTCCACCGAACCGAGCGTCATCGTTCCCGAGTCCCCGACCCCGACGAGCCGTCGACGGAGCCGCCGAACGAGACCCCGACGCCGGACGAGACGACTCCTGAGCCGACCAAGACGCCCACCAAGACGAAGACCCCACCTCCGACGAAGTCCGTGGTGGTCACCGAGACGGTGACGCCGACGCAGGAGGCCACGCCCACGCCGACCGAGACGCCCACGGCCACCCCGTCGCCGACCGTGAGCGCGGCGGGGGAGCCCGTCGACGCTGAGGACGGCGGCGTTCCGGCCTGGCTCTGGTGGGTGCTTGCGGCCCTGCTCGCAGGGCTCGCTCTGTGGCTCTTCCTGCGATCCCGTCGAGCCAGCGCCTGGGATGCCGAGCTGGCGCCGGTCGAGGCCGAGGTCGACTGGTTCGGTCGCGAGCTGCTGCCCCAGCTGCAGCAGACCCGAACCCCTGACGCGCTCGCCGGCGGCTGGCACGTGAGCGCCGCGCGGGTCGAGGCCGCCGAGGACCAGCTCACCGGGCTCGAGGCCTCGGCGCCCGACCAGACCCGCGCCGCCCGAGCCCGCACCCTGCGCGATGCCGTGCGCACGTCGCGCACCGACGTCGACACGCTCGTCGCGAACCGTGACCAGGCGTCGACCCCGGTGGTGCTCGCCGCGGCCACCACCCGCCTGCTGGCGGCCCTCGACCCGCCACCACCGCCGCAGCACCGTTGATGTCGGCACCGCCGTCGACCCTGGTCTTCGGCACGGCCGCCGAGCTGGGGGTGGCCTGGTGGTCGTCGGCAAGAGGGGCGGGGCGGTTTCCGTGGCCTGCTGCTCGGCTCCGTGAGCCGACGGGTGCGAGGACGCCGGGTGCGTGGTGCTCGTCGCCCGCTGAGCGACACCCCATTTCGTTCTTTTGCAGGGAGGGTCCCACGCGCTAGGTTCGTCCAGATCCCCGGAGGTGTGAATGGCAGCAGTCGCGACGACGCGAGTTCCCCCCTCGCGCGTCCTCCTCGTCGCGAGCTTCGGCGCCTTCCTCGCCTTCCTCGATGCCACCATCGTCAACGTCGCCTTCCCGTCGATCCGGGAGTCGTTCTCCGA
Organism: uncultured Actinomycetota bacterium; assembly: GCA_963707895.1. Lineage (GTDB taxonomy): Bacteria > Actinomycetota > Actinomycetes > Actinomycetales > Dermatophilaceae > Fodinibacter. Next base: position 89,865 of record CAVPRS010000007.1, read on the forward strand.
CACCACGATCGGTGAGCTCTCGTGGGTGCTCAACGCCTACAACATCGTCTTCGCGGCGTCGCTGATCCTCTGCGGCCGGCTCACCGACATCGTCGGCCGGCGGCGTTCGTTCGTCGCCGGCGTAGCGGTGTTCACCATCGCCTCGGCCCTGTGCGGAGTTGCGCCCTCGGTCGAGCTGCTCATCCTCGCTCGCGTGGTCCAGGCGTTCGGCGCCGCGATGCTGGTGCCCGCGTCGCTCGCCCTGGTGATCGCGGCCTTCCCCGCGGAGCGTCGCGCCCACGCGATCGGCGTGTGGGGCGCCTCCGCCGCAGTGGCGGCCGGCGTCGGGCCACCGATCGGCGGCCTGCTCGTCGAGCTGGGCGGCTGGCGCTGGGCGTTCCTCGTCAACCTGCCGTTCGGCCTGGTGGCCGTGTGGGCGGCCCGCCACCAGCTCGTCGAGAGCCGGGCGCCGGGCCGGCGGATGATGCCCGACCTCGTCGGCGCCGCCCTGCTCGTGGCGTGCCTCGCGCTGCTCAACCTCGGCATCGTCAAGGGTTCCGACTGGGGGTGGGCCAGCCCGCAGGTGCTCGGCTCGTTCGTCGCCGCCGCCGTGGCGCTGGTCCTGTTCGTGATCAGCTCACGACGCCACCGGCAGCCGATGCTCGACCCGATGCTGCTGCGTCTACGGTCGTTCGACCTCGGTTCTGCCGCAACCGTGGCCGCGGGCTTCGGGTTCTACGCCTACCTGCTGACGAACGTGCTGTGGCTGCAGTACGTCTGGGGCTACGACGTGCTGCGTGCCGGCCTGGCCCTCGTGCCGGGTGCCGTCGTCGCCGCGCTGGTGGCCTCTCGGCTCGGACCCCTGGCCGAACGGTACGGCTACCGCGTCTTCGTGGTCCCGGGTGCGCTCGTGTGGGCCGCGGCCTACCTCTGGTACCACCAGCGGGTCGGCCTCGAGCCGGCCTTCTGGACCGAGTGGATGCCGGGGCAGGTGCTCAGCGGCATCGGCGTGGGCGCCACGCTCCCACTTCTCGGCAGCGCGACGCTCGCAGCTGTTCCCGGCGGCCGGTACGCGACGGCATCCGCGGTCGCGTCGAGCGCGCGCCAGCTCGGCGGGGTGCTCGGCATCGCGATCCTCGTCGTGATCCTCGGTGACCCCAGCCCCGCCACCGTCGTCGCGTCGTTGCACGAGGGCTGGGTGCTCTCGATCGTCGCGTTCGTCGTCGTCGCCGTGCTGGCGCTCCCGCTCGGTCGCATCCGGTCGGCCGTCGAGGACGAGGACGTCGTCGCCGAGCGGCCCCCGGTGGTGCTCCCGCCGAATCCCCCTGCCGACTGGGCGGTCCCGGCGCGGCTGGGCACGGACGATGCCGTCGACCTCTCCGACCTGCCACTGTTCTCCGCCCTGCCCGCGGACGCCCTGCGTCGTCTGGAGAGCGCGACCCGTTCGGTCGAGCTGCCGGCCGGTGCCGTGCTGATGACCCAGGGCGACCCGGCCGGGTCTGCCTTCGCCGTGCGCACGGGGCGCCTCGAGGTCCTCGTCGACGAGACGGTCGTGCGCGAGCTCGGGCCGGGCCAGGTGCTGGGGGAGCTCGCCCTGCTCACCGGCGAGCCGCGCTCGGCCACGGTGCGCGCCCGTCGCGACACCACCCTGCTGGAGATCCCGCGCGAGGCCTTCGACCACGTGCTCGCCGGCGACCCGTCGGCGGCCCGGTTCGTGCTCGGCCAGGTGGCCGAGCGGCTGCGCACCGCCGGCAGCGGGGGCGTCGCGGCGCCTCCGCCCGAGCGGGTGTCGGTCGTGGCCGTCGTGGGGCTGGGGGCGGGTGAGAGCGCGGCCGACGTCGCCGAGGTCGGTGACCTCATCGGACGGCGGCTGGGTGGCCACCTGCGCCTCGCGACCCCGGGGGTGGTCGGCCCCGACGGGCTGGCGCGCGCCGAGCGCGACCACGACCGGGTGCTCCTCGTGGCCGCCTCGACGGTCGACGCGCCCGGCACCGCGTGGCGCGAGTTCTGCCTGCGCCAGGCGGATGCCGTGGTGCTCGTCGCGCGTGCCGGCGTCGCCGTGCCCGAGCGGGGCCCGTCGCCGGCTCCGGCCCGCAGCCCCGACCTCGTGCTGCTCGGGCGCGAGCCCCACGTCGGACGAGCGGGTGGCGTGGGTCGCGGTCACCGACGCCTGGCAGCTCACCGTCGTCGACGGCGACCTCGCGGCCGGGCTGCGTCCCGTTGCCGACCGGCTGGCCGGCCGGGCGCTCGGGCTGGTGCTGGCCGGCGGCGGGGCACGGGCGTTCGCCCACGTCGGCGTGCTGCGCGAGCTCGAGGACGCCGGCCTGCACGTCGACCGCGTCGCGGGTACGAGTGTCGGGGCGATCATCGCCGCCCTGCACGCCACCGGGATGGACGGCGAGACCCTGGAGGAGGTCTGCTACTCGGAGTTCGTGCGACGCCGCCCGTTCAGCGACTACCACCTCTCAGGCCGCTCGTTGGCCCGCGGTCACCGGGTTCGCGGTGCGATGGAGCGCCGCTACGGCCCGGACTCGGTGCTCGAGGGCCTGCCGCGCCAGCTGTCGGTCGTCAGCGTCGACCTGGTGAGCCGCACCCGGCAGGTGCACCGGCGCGGCCGCCTCGTCGACGCCACTCTCGCCTCGGCACGTCTGCCGGTTCTGTTCGCGCCGATCGCCCTCGACGACGGACGCCTGCTCGTCGACGGTGGTGTGCTCGACAACCTGCCCACCGACCTGCTCGTCGAGCGCGACGAAGGCCCGGTCGTGGCCGTCACGATCGGCTCGGGCGGCGACGGCCCGCGACGCCCGGGTCGGCCCCGGGTTCCCGGGCTGGCCGACACCCTGATGCGCACGATGATGATCGGCAGCGGGGGAGCCGGCGACGCCGCCCGCGCCCGCGGCGCCTGGCTCCTGGGGCCGTCGTCGATGGGCGTCGGGCTGCTGGAGTTCCACCAGCTCGACCGGATGATCCAGTCGGGTCGCGCTGCGGCACGAGCGCTGCTCGAGCAGGCGTCAGGAGACCTGGGGCAGGTGGGCGACCAGCGGAACGCCTCCGAGGCCGAGCCGGCGCTCGGGGCCGTGACGCAGCCCGATGCGGAACCGCTGCTGACCGCTCAGTCGCCGAACGGCCATCCCTCGACCATGCCCGGCGGGCGGCCCGGCTCGATGTAGTGCTCGTGGCCGAAGAAGGCCGCGAACACGTCGGGCGGCATCGCGAGCATCATGCCGACGTCGGTGGTCTGGCTGCGGTGCGCCTCGAGCGAGGACCGTCGTCGCTCGAGCCACGGGGAGACGTCGACCCGCCACGAGATGGCCGACTCGGGCTCGCCGAGCGGGTTGCCGTCGTCCATCGGCCGGTCGGGGTCCCACTCCTCGGTCCCCTCGACGCCGGCGGCCTTCGCCGCCTCGCCGAAGCGGCGCATGGCGTCGCGGTTCATCGTCGACTCGAGCAGCCGGCGGGCGCCGCGCAGCGAGGTCGGCGCCCGCGTGCAGCACCCGGTGCACCTGTACGTGGTCGGGGTGGCCGTAGCCGCCGTGCCAGTCGTAGCCGACGGCGACGTCGGCGTCCTCCTCGTCGAGGACCGCCGCGAAGCGCGCCCCGGCCTCGTCGACGGTGGCGGCGGCGAAGGCGCCCTCGTGCGAGTTCTGGTCCCAGCCGGTCATCCCCGAGTCGGCGTACCCCAGCCACACGACCCGGTGCAGCCCGATCGCGGCAGCCGACGCCTCGGCCTCGGCGCGGCGCCGGTCGACCACGGTCTCGCTCTCGCGAGGTCGTCGGGTGACCTCTCCGTGGTCACCGTGGGTGGCGAAGACGACCACCACCCGGTGGCCGTCGTCGACGGCGCGGGCCATCGACCCCGAGGTCTGTGAGGCCTCGTCGTCGGGGTGGGCGTGGAGGAAGACGATCGTCGACATCCGCCCATCATGCCGAGGCGCACCGACGGGCCGCGAACCGTCCGACTCGCAAAGCCCGCACGGGCCCTCGCGAAGTCCCTACGGTGTTCGGTGCCCGGTCACCACCGCGCGCCGGGGGCACAAGGAGGTTTCCATGAGCACAGCCGACACCGTCGAACCCGATCGCCCGGAGGCGGTCGACCACGACACCGTCCCACCAGCCCGGACCGGCCTTCTCGTGCTTGCCGGGGTGCTCCTCGCGCTCCCGGTGATCGCCCTGATGTGGGTGAGCAGCTACAGCCGCGACGAACCGCGGCTGGGCGGCTTCCCGTTCTTCATCTGGTACCAGTTCCTGTGGGTGTTCCTCACCTCGGCGCTCACCTACACGGCCTACCGCATCGTGCTCGTCGCGCGGCCGCACCGGCCGATGGACGACCTCGGCCGGGGTACCGAGTGGGCCTCCGGCGAGACGGACGACACCAAGGGGGAGCGGGCATGAACAACATCAACGGAGTCGCCCTCGCGGTGCTCATCGTGCTGTTCGCGGCTGTCACCGTGATGGGCTTCTGGGCCTCCCGGTGGCGCCGCCCGACGAGCATGGAGTCGCTCGACGAGTGGGGCCTCGGAGGCCGCTCGTTCGGCACCTGGATCACCTGGTTCCTGCTCGGCGGTGACCTCTACACGGCCTACACGTTCATCGCGGTGCCGGCGGCGATGTGGGCGGCCGGCTCGGTGTCGGGGTTCTTCGCCGTTCCCTACACGATCGTGCTCTACCCGATCATCTTCATCTTCATGGGTCGGATGTGGTCGGTCAGCCACCGGCACGGCTACGTCACCACGGCCGACTTCGTGCGCGGCCGGTTCGGCTCGCGCGGCCTCTCGCTCGCGGTGGCCGTCACGGGCTTCATCGCGACCATGCCGTACATCGCGCTGCAGCTGGTCGGCATCCAGGCGGTGCTCGAGGTCGTCGGCCTCGGCGGCGGCGACAGCGTCATCGCCCAGGACCTCCCGCTGTTCATCGCGTTCGCGCTGCTCGCGGCCTACACCTACTCCGGCGGCCTGCGGGCGCCGGCGGTCATCGCGTTCGTCAAGGACGCCCTGATCTACCTCGTGATCATCGTGGCGATCATCTACCTGCCGACGAAGTTCGGCGGCTGGGAGCACATCTTCGGCGCCGCGCAGGACGAAGATGGCGAAGCCGAACCCGGTGGACGGCAAGCCGAACGGCGTCTTCATCCCCGGTGGGGCCCAGTACTGGGCCTACGCCACCCTCGGCCTCGGGTCGGCCCTGGCGCTGTTCATGTACCCGCACTCGATCACCGCCAGCCTGTCGGCGTCGACGCGCAACACGGTGCGCCGCAACGCCGCGATCCTGCCGGCCTACAGCTTCGTGCTCGGCCTGCTCGCGCTGCTCGGCTGGGTGGCGATCGCGGCCGGTACGAAGCCGATCGGGGCCAACGGCAAGCCGAACGCGCAGCTGGTCATCCCGCAGCTGTTCGAGGACTCGTTCCCGTCGTGGTTCGCCGGCGTGGCGTTCGCGGCGATCGCGATCGGGGCGCTCGTCCCCGCGGCGATCATGTCGATCGCGGCGGCGAACACGTTCACCCGCAACATCTACAAGGAGTGGCTCAAGCCCGACGCCACGATCGAGCAGGAGGCCAAGGTCTCCAAGCTGGCCTCGCTGGTGGTCAAGCTGTTCGCGCTGGTCTTCGTGCTGCTGCTCGACAAGCAGAACGCGATCAACTTCCAGCTGCTCGGCGGCATCTGGATCCTGCAGACCCTCCCGGCCATCGTGCTCGGCCTCTACACCCGCTGGCTGCACCGGTGGGCGCTGCTCGCCGGCTGGGCCGTCGGCATGGTCTACGGCACCTGGCAGGCGTGGAACGTCGCCAACCCGAGGGCGGGCGTCGACCACTTCGGCGGCTCGCTCGCGCAGATGCCGATCATCGGCCAGCTGGGGTACATCGCTCTCACCGCGTTCGTCCTCAACCTGGTCGTCGCCGTCGTGCTCACCTTCGTGCTGCGCGCCTTCAAGGCGCCCGACGGCGAGGACGAGACGATCCGCGGCGACTACTTCGCCGACTCCGGTGACCCGCGGGTCGAGAAGGTGAAGCAGCCCCTGCACCAGGAGGCCCCGAGCGTCTGAGCCCGGATGCGGATGCCGTGCCGCCCGCCCCGTCGGCGGCACGGCATCCGCCCGGCGGTTTCGGGGCGCCGGGTCGCGCACGGCAGGATGGACGCATGGTCCCCGTCGCACCGCCGCCCCGGCTCGCCGAGCTCGCTCTCGCCCACGGCGTCGCGACGGAGTACTGGGACTGGCAGGGTCGCCACGTGACGGTGTCGGCCGCCACGATCCGGTCGGTGCTGACCGCCCTGGGAGTCGAGGCCGAGGGTGACGAGGCGGTCGAACGAGGGCTGGCCGACGTCGAGCTCGCCTCGTGGCGGCGCACGCTTCCGGCCACCGTGGTCGCCCGTGAGGGGTGGACTCCGTGGGTGCACGCCCACGTGGCGGCGGGCACCGGCATCCGCCTCGATGTCGTGCTCGAGGACGGCTCCGTTCGCGAGGTGCCGCAGGTCGACCGGTGGGTCGACGACCGCGACATCGACGGGCAGCCGGTGGGGGAGGCCACCTTCGAGGTGCCCGGCGACCTGCCCGTGGGGTGGCACCGGCTGGTCGCCCACCTCGACGTGCCGGCCGTCGACCCGCGCACCGTCGAGGCCACCCTCGTCGTGACCCCCCAGCGCCTCGAGCTGCCGGCGGCCGTGGCCGAGGGCCGCGTCATCGGCCTGATGGCTCAGCTCTACCAGGTGCGCTCGGCCGAGTCGTGGGGCGTCGGAGACCTCGGCGACCTCGCCGACCTGGCCACCTGGGCCGCGGCCGCGCACGACGCCGACTTCGTGCTGATCAACCCGCTGCATGCCGCCGAGCCCGTCGCGCCCATGGAGCCGTCGCCCTACCTGCCGACCACCCGGCGGTTCGTGAACCCCCTGTACCTGCGGGTCGAGGACGTACCCGAGCTCGCGCGGCTCGACCACGCGGCCTACCGCCGGGTCGGGACGCTCGCCGCCGGGGCCAAGGCGCTCAACCGGGTCGACCGGATCGACCGTGACGCCGCATGGACCGCCAAGAAGGAGGCCCTGCGGCTGGTGTTCGGCGTGGGCCTGACCGGGCGGCGCGAGCACTCGTTCGTCGACTTCTGCGACCGTGAGGGCGACGGCCTCACCACCTACGCCACGTGGTGCGCCCTCGTCGAGGAGCACGGTCCGATGTGGTCCGAGTGGCCCAGCGAGCTGCAGGACCCGTCGAGCGCGGCCGTGTCCACCTTCCGCGAGCGCCACGCGGCCGAGGTCGACTTCCACCGCTGGCTGCAGTGGCTGCTCGAGCAGCAGCTCGCCGCCGCCCAGCAGGACGCGCGGGCCGCCGGGATGCCGCTCGGCATCGTGCACGACCTCGCCGTGGGCGTGCACCCGCACGGGGCCGACGCCTGGGGGCTGGGAGACGCCCTGGCCCGCGGAGTCACCGTCGGCGCCCCGCCCGACCAGTTCAACCAGCTCGGCCAGGACTGGAGCCAGCCACCGTGGCGACCCGACCGGCTCGCCGAGCTCGGCTACGGCCCGTTCCGCGACATGGTGCGCAGCGTGCTGCGCGACTCGGGCGGCATCCGGGTCGACCACATCATCGGGCTGTTCCGGCTCTGGTGGATCCCGACCGGTGGCACCCCGGCCGACGGCACCTACGTGCACTACGACCACGAGGCGCTGCTCGGCATCCTCGTGCTCGAGGCTCAGCGCGCCGGGGCCGTCGTGATCGGTGAGGACCTCGGCGTGGTGGCCCCGCACGTTCGCGACTACATGACCGAGCGCGGGCTGGTCGGCACCTCGATCCTGTGGTTCGAGTGGGAGGAGGACCGGCCCAAGCCACCCGAGCACTACCGCGACCTGTGCCTGTCGACCGTCACCACCCACGACCTGCCGCCGTCGGCGGGCTACCTGTCCCTCGAGCACGTCGCCATCCGGGAGCAGCTCGGGCTGCTGACCCGCCCGGTCGAGGAGGAGCGGGCCCACGAGGAGGCGTCGATCGCGCGGCTGCGCGACGCCTGCATCGCGCGCGGACTGCTCCAGCCGGGGGCGGGCATCGACGCCGTGGTCGAGGCACTGCACCGGTGGATGGCGCTCACCCCGAGCCGGATGCTCGCAGTGGCCCTGGCCGACGTCGTCGGTGACCACCGGGCGATCAACCAGCCGGGCACCAACGACGAGTACCCGAACTGGCGGATCCCCCTGGCCGGGCCCGACGGTCGCCCGGTGTCGCTCGACGACGTCCGCGACGCCGACCTCGCGCCGGTGCTCTTCGCGGCACTGCGGGGTGAGCCCACCCCCGGCTGAACCTCGCTGGGTGCGCCTCCGCCTGGGGGCGCGCAAGGGCTCTCGCTCCGCGCGAGGTTCTCCGCCTCGGCTACCGCCTGGTAGGCGCTGCGATCGGTGCATCCACCACGGGGTGGACGACGTCGGGTCGCGACGTTCCTTGCGCGCCGATGGACCCGACCTCGCCTACCGCCTGGTAGGTGCACCGAATGCTTCAGCTACCAGGTGGTAGCCGACGCCGGGTGCCCGGAGCGTCGTCATCCACAGGATGAGGCAGCGGTGCCGGATGTCCACAGGCTCGAGGCGCACGACATCCCACGACGCCGGACGGCTGCAGGCTGGGTGGATGCCAGAGTTCTCCGAAGAGCTTCTCCGCCTGATCGCGCGCCAGGACGGCGTCGTCACCCGAGCGCAGCTCGTCGCGGGAGGCGTCTCTGGAGCAGCGGTGCGGTGGAACAGCGGTCGTGCGTGGCGGGTGCTGCTGCCGCATGTCGTCATCCTCGCTCGGGAGGCGCCGCGGCCTCGGCAACGACTGGTGGCCGGGCTGCTCTGGGCGGGAGAGCGGTCTGTGTTGGCCGGGGCCACCGCAGCCATCCAGCACGGAATCACCTCGGCCGACCCCCGCGACCGCGTGCACCTCATCGTGCCGGCACCGCTCAGCAGCCGTCGGAGCGGCTTCGCCGAGGTGCGGCGAACCCTCCTTCACGACGACGGGGTCGTCACCCGTGGCCCGATCCGGCTGTCGTCGCCGGCTCGGGCCGCCGTCGACGCGGCGCGCGCCGCCGGATCCGACGACACCCGATCGGCGATCCTCATCGAGGCGGTGCAGCGTGGCCTGGCGTCGGTCGACGACCTCGCGGAGTGGGTGCACCGGCTCCGCACCAGGGATGCCGCAGGCCTGCGCGTCCCGCTGGAGCACGCGGCATCCGGCGCCTGGTCGGTACCCGAGCGCGAGCTGCTCGACCTGGTCGCGACCTCTCGGGTGCTCCCGCCCGCGTGGCCCAACCCCACCCTGAGAACGATGACCGGTAGAGGGCTCGTCACGCCCGACGTGTGGTTCGACGACGTGGCGATGGCCGTGATGGTGCACTCCCGACGGCACCATGCGGCGCCCGACGACTGGGACGCCACGGTCGAGTCCGACGGTGGCCTCGTCGCCGCAGGTGTGGTGGTCGTGGGGGTCACGCCTCGGCGCATCCGGGTCAACCCCGCCGACGTGCTCCGGCGGATCGAGCAGACCCACGTGGTGGCCCGAGCCCGCCCACGCCCCCACGTCTTCGCACAGCCCCGTCACGTCGTCGCGACGGCCGAGGTCGGCTGAGCCACTCCGCCTGTGTTGCCGTCGGTGCTACGCGGGGTAGCGTCGGCTGGGCCATTCGAGCGCAGGAACACCGCGTGTCCACTGGTGGTGCGTCTACCGCGGGGTAGAAGGCGTCGGGTCCTGTGGCCATTCGGACGCGCAGGAACACCGCGTGCCCTACCACTTGGTAGGTGCACCGAATGGTCCACCTACCAAGTGGTAGCCGGGGTCGGGTCGCACCGAGGTTCGCGGAGTTCGCGCACTCGGCCTGCGCTATGGCGTGGTGGGTGATCCGATCGGTGCATCCACCGCGGGGTGGACGACGTCGGGTGGCCCGGACACGTCCCCGCCCTCGGCCTCCTTGGCACCGGCGACCACGAGGGCCGCGAACCGCGCGGCGAAGGGCTGCCACGAGGCTCGCAGCTCCTCGCGCGACGCACGCACCCGCTCGAGCAGCACCTCCTGCTCGGGGGTCAGGCCGTTCGGGGAGTCCCACCGTAGCCAGGCCGCGAACACCTCCGGCGAGGTCTCGGGGTGGAACTGCACCCCCCACGCCTGCGGCCCGAACCGGATCGCCTGCGGCCGCCCGTCGGGCAGCGTCGCGAGCACCGTCGCACCCGTCGGTACCTCGGTCACCACGTCGTCGTTGTAGTGGATCGCCGCGAGCCCGTCGAAGCCGCCCAGGAGCGGGTCGGATGCCGCAGCACCGCTGAGCCGCACCGGAACCGGGCCGATCGTGCGCCCCGAGGGGTTGCGCGACACCGAACCCCCGAGGGCCACGGCCGCCAGCTGGTGACCGAGGCAGACCCCGAGCGTGGGCACCCCCCGAGCGACGGCATCCGCGAGGAGGGCACGGGTCGGTGCGAGCCACGAGGCGACCGCGTCGTCGCAGGCCCCCATCGCCCCGCCGAGCACCACGAGCCCGTCGTGGTCGGCGGCCCACTCCGCGGCCACTGGCTCACCGAGGTCTCCGCGCACGACGTCGAGCTCGAGCCCCAGCTCGGTCCACCACTCGCCGAGCCACGCCACCGGCGCGTCGGGCTCGTGCTGCACGACCAGGAGGCGCGTCATCAGCCGACCTGGGTGCCCGACGAGGGCACCGATGCCGTAGGTGACGACCATCGCGAGCAACCCGCCGACGACGACGCGCACCGTGGCCCGCCTGGCGTCCGAGCTGCCGAGCCGCGCGCTCAGCCAGCCGGTGAACGCCAGCGCGACCACGACCGCCACGACCGTGACCGGCACCCGCCAGCCCAGGGGCGGCAGCACGATGGCCAGCAGCGGCAGGATCGCACCGACGGTGAAGGCTGCCATCGAGGCCCACGCCGCGTGCCACGGGTTGGTGTAGTTGTGCGGGTCGATGCCGAGCTCGGCCTCGGCGTGCGCGCCGAGCGCGTCGTGGGCCGTCAGCTGCGTCGCCACCTCGAGCGCCAGGGTGGGCGACAGGCCCTTGGCCGCGTAGATGCCCGCCAGCTCGGCGAGCTCGGCCTCGGGCTCCTCGTCGAGCTCGCGGATCTCCTTGGCGATCAGCGCCTTCTCGGAGTCCCGCTGCGTGCTCACCGACACGTACTCGCCGACGGCCATGCTCATCGCGCCGGCGGTCAGCCCGGCCAGCCCGGCGGTGAAGACCGCAGCGCGGTCGGTCGTCGCCGCGGCGACGCCGATGACCAGGCCGGCCGTCGACACGATGCCGTCGTTGGCGCCGAGGACGCCCGCGCGCAGCCAGTTCAGCCGCCCCGCGACCGAGCCGTCGTGCGCCTCGCCGTGCTCGGGCACCAGGTCGAGCCGGGGGTCAGCCACCGAAGGTCGCCCCTTGCGCGCGCGCCGCGGCGGAGATGCGGTGCGCCAGCTCGATGTCGAGCTGGGTCAGGCCGCCGGCGTCGTGGGTCGTGAGGAGCCACCGGGTGGTGCGCCAGCGGATGTCGATGTCGGGGTGGTGGTTCATCTGCTCCGCCTCGTCGGCCACGGCGTCGACGATGCGGATGGCGGCCGGGAAGTCCGGTGCCTCCACCGTCGCCACGATGGCCTCACCCTCGCGCTGCCACCCGCTCAGCTCGCGCAGCTGGGTGGTCACCTCGTCGTCGGTCAGCAGTCGGCTCATGGCCCCATTGTGGTCCACCGGCGGATGCCGTGCGCGCGCCGGGCGGCCGGGCCACGCAGGACTTCGGGCGGCACGCAGCAATAGCCGCGCGGCATCCGAACTTCTGCGTGCCGCGGGCGGGTGAGCCCGCTCAGAGCACCTCGTTGACCGTGGCGGGTGCGGCGAAGGGGTCGCCCTCGAGCCCGTCGTCGTCAGGGGCGACGAGCACCGGCGTCACCTCGTGCGGGGTGATCTCGCCGCGGTCGATGGCCTCGGCCCAGTGGCAGGCCACCCGGTGGCCATCGGGGACGCCGGGCAGCTCGACGACGCGCAGCTGCGGCCGCTCGTCGTCGCACCTGGTCTCCTGCCGCCACGGGCAGCGGGTGTGGAACCGGCATCCGGTGGGCGGGTTCGAGGGCGACGGCAGGTCCCCGGTGAGCAGGATCTGCTCCCGGGTGTCCTCGACGACCGGGTCGGGCACCGGCACGGCCGACAGCAACGCGCGCGTGTAGGGGTGGAGGGGCTGGGCGTAGAGGTCGTCGGCGGTGGCCTCCTCGACCATCCCGCCGAGGTACATCACGCCGATCCGGTCGCTGATGTGCCGCACGACGGCCAGGTCGTGGGCGATGACGAGGTAGGTGAGGTCGAACTCGTCCTGCAGCCCGTCGAGCAGGTTGATCACCTGCGCCTGCACCGACACGTCGAGGGCCGAGACCGGCTCGTCGGCCACGATCAGCTTGGGCTCGACCGACAGCGCCCGGGCGATGCCGATGCGCTGGCGCTGGCCACCCGAGAACTCGTGGGGGTACTTGGTCAGGGCGGCGGCGGGCAGGCCCACGGCGGCGAGCAGCTCGCGCAGTCGCTTCTTGGTGGCGGCGCCGTCGGTGTCGAGGCCGTGCGCGCGCATCCCCTCGACGAGCAGCGACTCGACCGACTGACGCGGGTCGAGGCTGCTCATCGGGTCCTGGAAGACCATCTGGAACTCCTTGCGGCGCTGCCGCAGCTCCTTGCCCTTCAGGCTCGCGACGTCGGTGCCGTCGATGAAGACGCTGCCCTCGGTGGGCGGCTCGAGGTTGAGGATCGCCTTGCCGAGCGTCGACTTGCCGCACCCCGACTCGCCGACCAGGCCGTAGGTCTCGCCGCGGCGGATCTGCAGGTCGACGCCGTCGACCGCGTAGACGTAGCCGATGACCTTGTCGAAGATGACCCCCCGCTTGATCGGGAAGTGCACCTTGACGCCGCGCACGTCGACGAGGACGTCGCGCTCGTCGTCGGCGGGCGGGGCGGGGGTGGTGGCGGTGTCGGTCATCGGGTCACCTCACGGGGTTGTGGCAGCGCAGGGCCCGGCGGGGGGTCTGCTCGAGCTCCGGGGTCGTGCTCGTGCACACGTCGATCGGCTGCGAGCAGCGCGGGGCGAAGGCGCAGGCGTGGTCCCACGGCAGGTTGTCGGCCACCGACCCGGGGATGGGGGTGAGCCGCTCACCGCGCGGCGCGTCGAGCCGGGGGATCGAGCCGAGCAGGCCGTTGGTGTACGGGTGGCGGGGGTCGGCGAACAGCTCGTGCCGCTCCCCGCGCTCGACGATGCGTCCGGCGTACAGCACGTTGACCTCGTCGCACAGGCCCGCGACGACCCCGAGGTCGTGGGTGATCATGACCAGCGCGGTGTCGGTCTCCTGCACGAGCTCCTTGAGGAGCGCGAGGATCTGCGCCTGGATCGTGACGTCGAGCGCGGTGGTCGGCTCGTCGGCGATCAGCAGCCGCGGGTTGCACGCGAGTGCCATGGCGATGAGCGCACGCTGGCGCATCCCGCCGCTCATCTGGTGCGGGTAGTCCTTGAGCCGCCGCTCCGGGTCGGGGATGCCGACCCGCTTGAGCAGGTCGCGGGCCACCGGCTGGGCGCCCCTGCGCGACATCCCGCGGTGACGCTCGAGCACCTCGGTCACCTGCAGGCCGACCGGCACGACGGGGTTCAGCGAGGACAGCGGGTCCTGGAAGATCATCGCGATGTCGCGCCCTCGCCGCTCGCGCATCGCCTTCTCGTCGAGCGACAGCAGGTTGGTGCCCTCGAAGGTCGCCTCACCCTCGACCCGGTTGCCTCGCTTGGGCAGCAGGCCCATGATCGCCAGCGAGGTGACCGACTTGCCGCAGCCGGACTCGCCGACCAGGCCGACGGTCTGGCCGGGCCGTACGTCGAAGCTCACGCCGTCGACCGCCTTGAAGGGCTGCTCGCCCTGCCGGGTGAAGGTGACCCGCAGGTCGCGCACCGACAGCAGCGGCTCCTCGCTGCGATGGGCCGTGGGGGGTGGTGTGGCCGTGGCGGTCATCGGCGCCTCACCTCCTGCTCTTGGGGTCGAGGGCCTCGCGCAGCGACTCGCCCATCAGGGTGAAGCCGAGCGCGACGAGGATGATGCACAGCGCCGGGTAGATCGCGAGGTGCGGGTTGTCGTAGATGAACTGCTGCGAGCGGCCCAGCATCTGGCCCCACTCGGGAGCGTCGTCGTCGGGGTTGCCCAGGCCGAGGAAGGACAGTGCGGCGGCGTCGATGATCGAGGTCGCGAGCACCAGGGTGGCCTGCACGATGACCGGACCGAGCGAGTTGGGCACCATGTGCCGGAAGACGACGGCGCTCGGTTTCACGCCGAGGGCCCGGGCGGCCAGCACGTGGTCGCTGGAACGTTGGGCGAGCATGGAGCCGCGCAACAGCCGGGCGAAGACCGGGATCTGCACGACGGCGATGGCGATGATCACCGTCCACTGGCTGGGCTGGCGGGCCAGCGCCGCGATCGACAGGGCGAGCAGCAGCGACGGGATCGAGAGCAGCACGTCGACGACCCGCATCACGAAGGCGTCGATGGCGCCGCCGAACGCGCCGGACAGGATGCCGAGCACGAGGCCGCCGATCAGACCGATGACGGTCGCCAGGACACCGACGATGAGGGTCTGACGGCTGCCGACCATGAGGCGCGAGAGGAAGTCGCGGCCCTTGTCGTCCGCGCCGAGCGGGAAGCCGGGCTGGGGGCCCGGGATCGGGTTCGACTGCGGGCGCACCTTGTCGAGCAGCAGCCCGGCCGCGGGGTCGTGGGGCGCGATCCACGGCGAGATGATCGCGAACACGACGAAGAGCAGGGTGATGCCCGCGCCCACGAGGAAGACCGGGTCACGGCGCAGGCGCTGCCAGGCGCTCGCGATGAGTGAGACACCTGGCGCCTCGTCGACCGTGCCGGCGTCGTCGACGAGCACCCCGGCGGGTGGGCCGCTGCCCGCGCGTGGGCCGGCCGTGCTCGCCGCCAGCTCGTCGATGCGCTGCTTGCGGCGGTCCATCGGGTTCAGGGAGTTCGCGGGCCGGCTCATCGGGTTCGCACCCTCGGGTCGATCACGGCGTACGAGATGTCGACGACGAGGTTGACGACGACGTAGATGGCGGCGGCAGCGAGGATCAGCACCTGCAGCACGGCGTAGTCGCGTCCGCTGAAGGACTGGTACAGGGTCGACCCGAGACCGCCGAAGTTGAAGACCGTCTCGGTGAGCACGGCCCCGGCGAGCAGGCCACCGGTCTGCAGGCCGATCGTGGTGATGACGGGCAGCAGGGCGTTGCGCATGACGTGCCGGGCCCGGATCACCTGGACGGTCAGCCCCTTGGACTCGGCGGTGCGCACGTAGTCCTCGTCGAGCACATCGAGCACCGAGGCCCTGGTGATCCGGAAGATGACGGCGAAGGGGATCGTCGCGAGGACGATGGAGGGAAGCACGAGGTGCTTCAGGGCGTTCACGGAGCAGTCGAACTCACGCGTCAGCAAGCCGTCGACCACGAAGAACCCGGTCGTGCGGGTGCAGCCCAGCGCCGAGTCCTGCCGGCCGGACACCGGGAAGGTGTGGGTCTTGACGGCGAACCAGTACTTGAGCAGGAACGCGAGGAAGAAGACCGGCACGGCGACGCCGATGAGCGACATCACGATCGTGCCGTTGTCGAACGCCGAGCCCTTCCGCTTCGCGGCCAGGTAGCCGAGCGGGATCGCGAACACGATGGCGATGGCCATCGCGCAGATGCTCAGCTCGATCGTCGCGGGCAGCCTGGTGAGGAAGATCTGGAAGGCGTCCTGGCCCGGGAGCACTGCCGTCGAGACGCCGAACTGGCCCCTCCCGATCCGCTGGAGGAACTTGAGGTACTGGACCCAGACGGGCTGGTCGAGGCCGAACGCCTCGGTGAGGGCCGCCCGGGTTGCGGGGGTGGCCCGCTCGCCGAGGATCGCCGAGACCACACCGCCGGGCAGCGACCGGAGCCAGAAGAAGAGCAGCAGGGAGAGTGCGAACACCACTCCGATCATCTGGATCAGGCGTCTGATGATGTATCTCGCCAACTCGGGCTCCTAGGTTCGCCGGACAACAGAGGTGGCCGCCTCGGACCCTAACGGGTTCGGGGCGGCCACCGCTTGCTCTGCTGCGATCAACACGGGGCCGAGGCCCCATTCGTCACTTGCCGGTGCTGACCGTGACGGTGTCGAACGTCTCCGCCGTCAGGGGGCTCGGGACGAGACCCTGGACGTTGCCGCTGACCACGAGGGCCGGCGGGGAGTGGCTGACCGGGATTCCGGGCAGGTACTCCTCGGCGATCTGCTGGTTGATCTTCTTGTACGCGGCCTCACGCTCCGCCACGTCGACGATCGCGTCGGCCTTCTTCAGGTCCTGCGACAGCTGCTTGCCCCACGGGTACGCCTTCGTGTTGAAGTCGTTCTGGTCGTAGTTGGCGAAGAACGTGCCCAGGAAGTTGTCCGCGGCGTTGTAGTCACCGGTCCAGCCCAGGAGCCAGGCGTCGTACTTGTTGGCGTTGGTGTCGTCGAGGTAGCCGCCGTTCCAGGGCTTGCTGACCGTGTCGACCTTGATGCCGACGGCCTCGAGGTCCTTGGTGAACGCCGCGTGGATCTTCTGCGGGTCCGGCATGTACGGACGCGAGACCTCGGTCGGGAACGCGAACTGCAGCGTCATGCCCTCGGCGCCGGCCTCCTTGAGCAGGGCCTTGGCCTTCTCGGGGTCGTAGCCACAGGGCTTGAGGTCGGTGTTGTAGCCCGACACGGTGTCGGGCATGAACTGCGTCGCGACCTTCGCGCCCTCGGGCAGCTGGGTCTGGACCATCTGGTCACGGTTGAGCGCGTGGCAGATCGCCTGGCGGACCCTGAGGTCCTTCAGCTTCGGGTTCTTTCCCCCGTTCAGCCCCATGTAGAGGATGTTGAACGCCGGGCGCACCGCGACCTGGTTGCCGTCGTCCTTCAGACCCTTCCAGTCCACCGGGTTCGGCAGGTCGTAGCCGTCGATCGAGCCGGCCTGCAGCTCCTGGCGACGGGTGCTCTCGTCGGGGATGATCTTGAAGACGAGCTTGCCGGTCTTCGGCTTCTCGCCGAAGTACTGGTCGTTGGCCACCAGGGTGACCGTCTTGTTGGCCTCGTCGTACTTGTCGAGCTTGTACGGGCCGATGCCGACCGGAGCCTGGGCGTAGGCCGGGTACTTGAAGCCCTCGCCCTCGGCGACGACGTTGTTGGCGTCACCGGCCTTGAGCGCGGTGGGCGACTGCATCGAGAACGAGTCGAGCGACAGGATCGTCGGGAAGCTCGAGGTCGACCGGGTGATGTTGATGACGGCGGTCGACGGGTCCTTGACCTCGCACGACTTGTACAGGGAGGTCTCCGGCTTGTCGCTGAAGCCGCCGAAGAAGTAGCCCCAGTACTCGGCCGCGGTCTGACCCGCGCCCTTCTGGTTGAACATCCGGTCCATGTTGTAGCAGACGGCCTCGGCGTTGAACTCGGTGCCGTCGGAGAACTTCACACCCTGCTTGAGCTTGAAGGTCCAGGACAGGCCGTCGGCTGGACGGCTCCCAGCTGTCGGCCAGGTCGGGCTCGACGTCCGCGGTGCCCTCCTTGACCCCCAGGAGACCGGAGTGCATCTGGCGGGTGACCCGGAAGGTCTCGCCATCGGTGGCGTAGAAGGGGTCGAACAGCTTGGGGGCGCCGGCAGCACCGAAGGTGAACGTGTCCTTCACGTTCGAGGCCGTGCCACTGGATGCAGTGTTACCGGAGTCCCGATCTGACTGCGCGCAGGCGGTCAGGGTGAGGGCGGCCGCCGACAGGACGACGATCGGCACCTTCCGCGTGTGCTTCATCGATAAACCTCGCTTGGGTGTGCGAAACCTCGAGGCGTCCGGGTCGGACGGTCGAGCTGGCTCCGGCGACCAGGCCCATAGCACGCACCCGTCCACCGTTGCGGGTGACCATAACGGCAAATGCGCGTGTTGAACCGGCCGGACACGAGTGGTTATCCAAGTGAGACCGAACGCCCCCACAGATCCTGCAGGCGGGCGCAAGGGTCCCCGCGGCCGCGTCCGCGGCCCCTGAGTGCAGGCTGGACGCCGCCTGCCAAACCCCTACACCGATTGGGTCTGGAGCGCAATACCTGAGAGACTGGTAGGTATGTCTGTCTCCCACCGCGACGATCTCCGCAACGTCGCCATCGTCGCTCACGTCGACCACGGCAAGACCACCCTGGTCGACAAGATGCTGTGGCAGTCGGGGGCCTTCGGCGAGCACGACCACATCGCCGACCGGGCGATGGACAGCGGTGACCTCGAGCGCGAGAAGGGCATCACGATCCTCGCGAAGAACACCGCCGTGCGCTACGCCGGCAAGGCGGCGCTCGACGCGGGCATCACCGACGGCATGACGATCAACATCATCGACACCCCGGGCCACGCCGACTTCGGCGGTGAGGTCGAGCGCGGCCTGTCGATGGTCGACGGCGTCGTCCTCCTCGTCGACGCGAGCGAGGGCCCGCTGCCGCAGACCCGCTTCGTGCTGCGCAAGGCGCTCGCGCTGAAGATGCCCGTCGTGCTGTGCATCAACAAGGTCGACCGACCCGACGCGCGCATCGCCGAGGTCGTCGACGAGGTCTACGAGCTCTTCATGGACCTCCTCGTCGACGCCGACCACCACCAGGACCAGCTCGAGTTCCCCATCGTCTACGCCTCGGCCAAGGCCGGCCGCGCGTCCCTGACCCGTCCCGTCGACGGCGGCATGCCCGACGGCGACGACCTCGAGCCGCTGTTCCGCACGATCATCGAGACCATCCCGGCTCCGTCCTACGACCCCGAGGCCCCGCTCCAGGCGCACGTCACCAACCTCGACGCGTCCAACTTCCTGGGCCGCCTCGCCCTGCTGCGCGTGCACAACGGCACCATCCGCAAGGGCCAGCAGGTGGCCTGGTGCCGCCGTGACGGCTCGGTCGAGAAGGTCAAGATCACCGAGCTGCTGATGACCGACGCCCTCGAGCGCCGCCCCGCCGAGCAGGCCGGGCCCGGCGACATCATCGCCGTGGCCGGCATCCCCGAGATCACCATCGGCGAGACCCTCGCCGACGCCGACGACCCGCGCCCGCTGCCGCTCATCACCGTCGACGAGCCCGCCATCTCGATGACGATCGGCATCAACACCAGCCCGATGGCCGGCCGCGTCAAGGGCGCCAAGGTCACCGCGCGCCTGGTCAAGGACCGCCTCGACCGCGAGCTGGTCGGCAACGTGTCGATGCGCGTGCTCCCCACCGAGCGCCCCGACGCCTGGGAGGTCCAGGGCCGTGGCGAGCTCGCGCTGGCGATCCTCGTCGAGCAGATGCGCCGCGAGGGCTACGAGCTCACCGTGGGCAAGCCGGTCGTCGTCACCCGCGTGGTCGACGGCAAGGTGCACGAGCCGATCGAGCGCGTCACCATCGACACCCCCGAGGAGTACCTCGGCCCGATCACGCAGCTGCTCGCCGCCCGCAAGGGTCGCCTGGAGCAGATGACCAACCACGGCACCGGCTGGGTGCGCATGGAGTACCTGGTGCCCTCGCGCGGCCTGATCGGCTTCCGCACCCAGTTCCTCACCGACACCCGCGGCACCGGCATCGCCAACCACGTGTTCGAGGGCTACGAGCCGTGGGCCGGCGACATCTCCACCCGGATCAGCGGCTCGCTGGTGGCCGACCGCTCCGGTGCGGCGACGGCCTACGCCATGGCCAACCTGCAGGAGCGCGGGTCGATGTTCATCGCCCCCACCACCGAGGTCTACGAGGGCATGATCGTCGGCGAGAACTCCCGCGTCGACGACATGGACGTCAACATCACCAAGGAGAAGAAGCTCACCAACGTGCGCTCCGCCGGTGCCGACGTCCTCGAGCGGCTCGCGCCGCCGCGCAGCCTCTCGCTCGAGCAGTCGCTCGAGTTCTGCCGCGAGGACGAGTGCGTCGAGGTCACCCCCGAGGGGATCCGGCTGCGCAAGGTCGAGCTCGACCAGACCCTGCGCGCCCGCGCCGCCGCACGGGCGAGGAAGAGCTGACCGCAGGTGGCACGGAAGGACAACCGAGGCACGCCCCCGGCCCCGACTCGCGCGAGCCGTCGCTCGCGACGTCGTCGTCGTCGGCCGGGCATCCTCACCACCGTCGTGGGGGCGCTGCTGGTCGCGGCACTCGCGGTGGTCGCCGGTGTGTTCGTCTTCGGCGACAAGGCACCGGCCGACCCCGAGAAGGCCATCCCGACCTCCGCGGTCGGTGACCGCGTCGACACCGACGGCGGCACGCTGCACGCGCTCGCGCTCGGCCCGGTCGTCACCTGGGACCCGCAGCGGATCGCCTCGAGCGACGACGTCGCGTTCGCCGGGCGGATGTTCGCGCGGTCGCTGACGGCGTACGCGCCGAACACCGACCCCGACCACCAGGCCGACCTGGTCGGCGACCTCGCGACCGACACGGGCACGGCGAGCAAGGACCTCAGGACCTGGTCGTTCACCCTGCGCGACGGCGTGCGCTGGCAGGACGGCAGCCCCGTGACCTGCGCCGACGTCGCCTACGGCATCTCGCGGACCTTCGCCACCGACGTCGTCAAGGGTGGCCCCACCGACGCCCTCGCGGTGCTCGCCATCCCGCGCGAGCCCGACGGCACCAGCACCTACACCGGCCCCTACGCCACCGGCGCGAAGGCCGCGGCCGCCCAGAAGGCGTTCGACAAGGCCGTCAGCTGCAAGGGCCAGACGATCACGTTCGCGCTGAGCAGCCCGCTCGCTGACTTCAACGAGCTGGTCAGCCAGCCCGCGTTCGGCCCGGTCAAGAAGTCGGCCGACCGCGGCGCCGAGGGCACCTTCGACGTCTTCTCGGCCGGCCCCTACATGCTCAAGAGCAGCTGGGAGCAGGGCAAGGGCGGCACCTGGGTGCGCAACCCGAACTGGAACCGGGGCAGCGACCCGGTGCGCCGGGCGCACGCCGACCAGGTGCTCTACCAGGAGGGGCTCGACACCCAGGCCGTGGCCCAGCAGATCATGGCCGACGGCGAGACCGGCCGCGTCTCGGTGTCGCTCGGCTCGGCCCCCCCGGCGATCCAGCAGCACATCACGGCCGTGCAGAGCCTCGAGGAGCGCTCGGTCAACCCCCGCACCGGCGTCGTCGACTACCTCGTGCCCAACGTGCGCAGCAAGGTGTTCGCCGACGAGAAGGTGCGCCTGGCCCTCGCCGCGGCGACCAACCGCGACGCCTACGTCACCGCCATCGGCGGCGGCACGTCGGCCGACCCGGCGCTCTCGATCATCCCCAAGTCGCTCCCGGCCGCGCACGGGGTCGACCCGGTCGGGGCAGGCACCCGCGGCGACGCGGCGAAGGCGAAGGCCCTGCTGACCGAGGCCGGGGTCACCACCCCGCTGCCCTTCACCGTGGCCTACCGCTCGAACCCGACCGCCGACAAGGCGATGGCGGCCCTCGTGGCCGGGTGGCGGCTGGCCGGGTTCGACCCGCAGACCCGCCCGATCACCGACGACTACTTCACGGCCATCAGCGACCCCGCCCTGGCCGGCGAGGTCGACCTGTTCTGGTCGAACTGGGCCCCGGCCTGGGCCTCGGCCTCGACGATCCTGCCCCCGCTGTTCGACAGCTCGATCAACATCACCAAGGTCGGGCCGGGCCGCGACTACGGCTACTGGGGCGACAAGGAGCTCGACGCCCAGATGGCCAAGGTCAACACGATCGCCGACCGCGCCACCCGCGAGAAGGCCTGGGCCGACATCGACGCCTCGCTGCTGGCGAAGGGCGCCTACATCGGCCTCGCCGAGCGCCGCGCCCTCTACATCGCCGGGTCCGACGTGCGGAACCTGTCGGCCAACACCGTCGCCGGCGGTGTCGTCGAGTTCGCCGACATCGCGGTGGCCCCGTGACCGGGCTGCTCGACGGCCTCCGGGTCGAGCGGCGGACCCCGCGCCTGCTCTTCGTGCACGCGCACCCCGACGACGAGACGCTCGCCACCGGTGTCGCGATCGCGCACCACGTGGCCCGCGGCGACGACGTGCACGTGCTCACCTGCACCCTCGGCGAGGAGGGCGAGGTCATCCCGCCCGAGCTCGCGCACCTCGAGGGCGCCGAGGGTGACCCGCTCGCCGCGCACCGCCGCGAGGAGCTGCGTGGCGCGATGGACGTGCTCGGCGTGACCCACCACCTGCTGGGGGTGTCCGCCGACGGCGAGCCCACGACATACCGCGACTCGGGGATGGCGGGCTCCGCGGCCGCCGCCCACCCCCGCGCCTGGGCGGGCGTCGACCTCGCCGACGCCGCGGCGTCGGTGCGGGCCGTCATCGACGACCTGCGCCCCGACGTCGTCGTCACCTACGACCACACCGGCGGCTACGGGCACCCCGACCACGTGCGCACCCACGAGGCCACCTGCCACGCGGTCGCGACGGCCGCGGAGGTACCCGTGCTGTATGCCGTGCTCACCCCGCTGACCTGGGCGGTCGACGACCGTGCGTGGCTGGCGGCACACGTGCCCACCGGCGAGGGCTGGGTCGTCCCGGGCGAGGACGACCCGTTCCCGTCGCAGGTCGTGCCCGACCCCGTGGTGACCCACAGCGTGGTCGACCCCTCCGTCGTGCCGGTGCAGTCGCGGGCGCTGGAGTGCCATGCCACGCAGGTCGTGGTGGGTGAGGGGTGGTATGCCTTGTCCAACCACGTCGTGTCCCGCCTCGCCGGCCGGGAGGGCTACGCACGACTCGACCCGGCGACCGGCCGGCCGATCCCCGAGGGAGCACCGTGAGCGACGACCTCGACCCCGCGCGCTTCCGGCTGGCCATGGGCCGGCTCGCGGCGGGGGTCAGCGTGCTCACCACGTTCTCCGAGGGCAACGACCACGCGATGACGGCCGACACCCTCACCTCGGTGTCGCTCGACCCCCTGCTGGTGCTGGTCTGTGCCGAGATCGAGACCCGTTGGCACGATGCCGTGCTCGGCGCGGGGGTGTTCGGGGTCAGCGTGCTGGCCGCCGACCAGCGCCCGCTCTCGCAGTGGTTCGCCACCCGCGGGCGCCCGCTGCACGGCCAGCTCGACCGGGCCCCCCACCACCGCGGTCAGGCCACTGGTGTCGCGCTGCTCGACGGCGCGCTGATGCACCTCGAGTGCCGCACCACCGACATCCACCCGGCGGGCGACCACGCCATCGTCGTGGCCGAGGTGCTGTCGATCTCGCTGCCCGACACCGTGGGCCCGGCCCTGGTCCACTTCCGCGGCAGCTACGGGAGCATCGCATGAGCCTCGACACCCTCACCGACGAGGTCGACTGGGAGGAGCGCCCCCCGGAGCGCCCTCGCTGGCCCCTCGTCGTGGCCGGTGCCCTGCTGGCCTTCCTCGCCGTCTACGTCGCGGCCGCAGCCTGGTTCGGCGACCGCGTGCCGCGCGGCACCACCGTGTCCGGAGTGGCCGTCGGCGGCCAGAGCGGCGACGAGGCCACGGCCACCCTCACGACCGCGCTCGGCTCGGTGGCGGCGAAGCCGATCGTGCTGACCTCCACGGCCGGCAAGGTGCGCACGACCCCGAAGGCCCTCGGCCTGCAGGTCGACGTCCGCAGGACCGTCGACGGCCTGGTCGGCTTCTCGCTGTCGCCGGCCGCGATGTGGGCCCACGTCGCGGGCGGCTCGGCCCAGCCGGCGGTCGTGACCGTCGACGACGAGGCCTTCGCGGCCACCGTCGACAAGGCGCGCGGCAAGCTCGACGCCAAGCCGGTCGAGGGCGCGATCTCGCTCAAGGGCGGGAAGGTCACCGTCAAGGCCCCGGTCACGGGGACGACCACCGACGTCCCGGGCACCGCCGATGCCGTGCGTCGCTGGTGGCCGGGGGAGCGCACCGTGGAGGTCGCGGCATCCGCGGCACCGCCGAAGGTCACCGCCGACGAGCTGGCGCGCGTGCGCAGCGAGTTCGCCGACATCGCCGTCTCCGGCCCGGTCACCGTCTCGGCGAACGGGAAGTCGTTCACGGTGGCCCCCAAGGCGTTCGTCCCCGCGGTGGTGCTCACCCCCGACGCCTCCGGGACCATCACCCCTCGCGCCGACCCGAAGAAGCTGGCCGCCGTCGTGCACGCGGCAGCCGAGGACGCCGACGTCGAGGTCGAGGCCAAGGACGCCGTCGTCACCTTCTCCGGCCGCACCCCCACCGTGAAGCCGCACGTGGCCGGGATCGCGCTCGACGACACCTCCCTCGCGACCGAGGTGTGGAAGGCCATCTCGAGCACGACGCGCACGGCCACGGTCGCCACGAAGCCCACCGAGCCGACCTTCACCACCGCCGTGGCCAAGGCGACCCTGCCCAAGGAGAAGATCTCCTCCTTCACCACGCAGTTCCCCGTCGGCCAGCCGCGGGTGCACAACATCAAGCTGGCCTCGCGGATCATCAACGGCACCTACATCCCCCCGGGCGAGCAGTTCAGCATGAACGGCATCCTCGGTGAGCGCACCGCGGCCAAGGGCTACATCGAGGCCGGCATCATCCGTGAAGGGCGCGCCGCGACGTCGTACGGCGGCGGCATCTCGCAGGTGTCGACGACGATCTTCAACGCCGCCTTCTTCTCCGGCATGCAGCTCGACGCCTGGACGCCGCACTACTACTACATCTCGCGCTACCCCGAGGGTCGCGAGGCGACGATCTCCTGGCCCGACCTGCACAACAAGTTCACCAACACCACCGACGGCGGTGTGCTGATCCAGATCTCGGTGACCGACTCGTCGATCACGGTGAGCTTCTGGGGCACCAAGAAGTACGACGTCACCGCGACGAAGAGCGCGCGCTACGACATCGTGCAGCCGAGGAAGTACAGCGATCCCGGGCCCGACTGCCTCGACCAGGCGCCGGTGCCCGGGTTCAAGGTCGACGTGGGGCGGATCCTCAAGCAGAACGGCAAGGTCGTGAAGACCCAGAAGTTCACGACCAACTACCGCCCCGAGGACGACGTGACGTGCACCAATCCCAAGCCGTAGCGTCGGGCTTCAGATGGCGGTCTGCGGCCGGCTGAGGTTGACGTAGGAGTGGTGCCGCTCGAACCCGTGCCGCTCGTACAGCTCCAGCGCCGTGGTGTTGTCGGTGTCGACCTGCAGGTGCAGGCTGGCCGCTCCCGCCCGCTCGGCCGCGCGGGCGAGGGCGCCCAGCATCCGCGTGGCGGTGCCGCGGCGCCGGGCCCGAGGGTCGACCCACATCGCGGCGATGCCGCCCCACGCCGCCGCCAGGCCCAGCCGCCCGATGCCCACGACCCGGCCCTCGTCGTCGCGCACGGTGGCGAACGCCTGCGCCGGCGAGCCGGTGAGGATGGCGCGGGCGGCCTCGTCGTCGACCGGCCGGTACTCGCGGTAGGCGGCGAACCACTCGTCGCTGAGCTCACCACCCACCTCGACTTCTTGCGAGATACCCACGTCCGCAGGCCCTTCGGGGGCCCTTTCGGGTGGGTATTTCGCAATGAGTCGGGTGGGGGCGGTGAGGGTCAGGGTGGCGACGCGGGTCAGGTAGCCACGGCGCAGTGCCTCGGCGCCGACCGCGTCGTCCGCCGGGTCGAAGGCGACCGGACCGGCGACGGTGAGGTTCGGCGGCAGGCCGCGCTCGGCATACCACCGCTCGACGGCGTCGAGGGCGGCCGGCACGGGGGTGCCGGGGCTCCCCGCGGTCATCACCGAGTTGGCCCGCTGGGTGAACCCGCGCGACGCGCGCAGGACCCAGTCGCCCAGCCGCGCCGTCTCCATCGCCGGCCAGGCCCCGACCATGACCCGCTGGAGGTCCTCCACCGACAGGGCCCGGTGCGGCTTGCCACGGCGGGAGGGGGAGGGCGGGACCTCCTTGACCGCGGTGACCGAGTCGCGCGGGACCCGCACGTCGCCGCGCCGGGTGCGCACCACGAGGATGCCGTCGGCGTCGGCCACGAGCTCGCCGACGGCGTCCGTGAGCGTCGCCCCGGTCAGGGGGTCGGGCGCCTCGAGCCGGTGCCGCACGACGACCCGCGAACCGACCCGCGGATCACGGATCGGCCCGGGCTCCGGTGCGTCCATGGCCCGCATAGTATGTCCGGCATGACGTACGTGATCGCGCAGCCCTGTGTCGACCTCAAGGACAAGGCCTGCATCGAGGAGTGCCCGGTCGACTGCATCTACGAGGGTGAGCGCAGCCTCTACATCCACCCCGACGAGTGCGTCGACTGCGGTGCCTGCGAGCCGGTCTGCCCGGTCGAGGCGATCTACTACGAGGACGACGTGCCCGAGCAGTGGGCCGAGTACTACAAGGCCAACGTCGAGTTCTTCGACGACCTCGGCAGCCCCGGCGGCGCGGCCAAGCTCGGCGTCATCCCCAAGGACCACCCGATCATCGCCGACCTGCCCCCGCAGGAGCACGACGAGTAAGGTGCTCCGGCTCCCCGACTTCCCCTGGGACTCGCTCGCTCCGACCAAGGAGCGGGCGAGTGCCTATTCGGACCCGGCGCTCGGCGCGGCCGGCGAGGGCCTGGTCGACCTGTCGGTCGGCACGCCCGTCGACCCCACTCCCGCCGTCGTGCGCGAGGCCCTGGCCGACGCGTCCGACGCCCACGGCTACCCGCTGACCTGGGGAACCGCCGACCTGCGCGAGGCCGTGGCGGCGTGGTTCGCCGAGCGGCGTGGGGTGCCCGATGTCGACCCCGCCGGAGTGCTCCCGACCATCGGCTCCAAGGAGCTCGTGGCCTGGCTGCCGATCCTGCTGGGCCTCGGGCCGGGTGACGTGGTGGCGTTCCCGCGGGTGGCCTACCCCACCTACGACGTCGGCGCACGACTGGCCGGCTCGACCCCGGTGGCCGTCGACGCGCTCACCGCCCTCGGTCCGCCCACGGCCGCCACGACGCCGAAACTGTTGTGGCTCAACACTCCCGGGAACCCCACCGGCAAGGTGCTCGGCATCGAGCACCTCGCGAAGGTGGTGTCGTGGGCGCGTCAGCACGGCGTCGTGGTCGCCTCCGACGAGTGCTACGCCGAGCTCGACTGGCGTCCGCGTGAGGCCGGCTCCCGCGAGCCGCCGACCACCCCGTCGATCCTCGACCCCCGGGTCACCGGCGGCTCCCACGAGGGCCTGCTCTGCGTCTACTCGCTGTCGAAGCAGTCGAACCTCGCGGGCTACCGCGGGGCGTTCGTGGCCGGCGACCCGGCCGTGGTCGGGCGCCTCCTCGAGGTGCGCAAGCACGCCGGGATGATGGTGCCCTGGCCGGTGCAGCGGGCCGTGCTCGCAGCCCTGTCCGACGTCGAGCACGTGGTCGAGCAGAAGGCCCGCTACGCCGCGCGACGGGCCGCGCTGCTGCCGGCGGTCGAGGAGTTCGGGCTGCGCGTCGACGACTCCGAGGCGGGGCTCTACCTCTGGGCGACGGCGGGCGAGCCGGGCCGGGTGACCATCGAGCGGCTGGCCGACCGCGGCATCCTCGCTGCGCCGGGAGACTTCTACGGCCGGGCCGGCTACGAGCACGTGCGGATCGCCCTGACGGCCACCGACGAGCGGGTGGCGGCTGCCGCCCGCCGGCTGGCGCGAGCGCACGAGGTCTAGGTCACTGTTCCTCGCGTTTCGGTGCCCCGATCGCGGGAGGTAGGGTCGAAACGACTTCCGGCCAGAGACAAGGATCCCTGACATGACCGACGGTGCCACCCTGTCCGCTGCAGGCAAGCAGCTCGACCTGTCCCTCGTGAAGGCCACCGAGGGCAACAGCGGCTACGACATCTCGGCCCTGCTCAAGCAGACCGGGAACGTCACCCTCGACGGCGGTTTCACCAACACGGCGAGCTGCACGAGCGCGATCACCTACATCGACGGCGACGAGGGGATCCTGCGCTACCGCGGCTACCCGATCGAGCAGCTCGCCAAGCACTCGAGCTTCATCGAGACCTCGTACCTGCTCATCTACGGGCAGCTCCCCTCGCCCGCCGAGCTCGCCGACTTCGAGAGCCGCATCCGCGAGCACACGATGCTGCACGAGGACCTCAAGGGCTTCTTCCAGGGCTTCCCCCGCGACGCGCACCCGATGCCCGTGCTCTCCTCGGCGGTGTCGGCGCTGTCGACCTTCTACCAGGACAGCCTCGACCCGTTCGACCAGCAGCAGGTCGAGATCTCGACGATCCGCCTCCTCGCGAAGCTGCCGACCATCGCGGCCTACGCCTACAAGAAGTCGATCGGCCAGCCGTTCCTCTACCCCGACAACAACCTCTCGCTCGTCGAGAACTTCCTGCGGATGACGTTCGGCGTACCGGCCACCGACTACGAGATCGACCCCGACCTGGTCAAGGCCGTCGACCTGCTGCTCATCCTGCACGCCGACCACGAGCAGAACTGCTCGACCTCGACGGTGCGGCTCGTGGGCTCCTCGCAGGCCAACCTGTTCGCCTCGGTGTCGGCCGGCATCAACGCGTTGTTCGGTCCCCTGCACGGCGGGGCCAACCAGGCGGTGCTCGAGATGCTCGAGCGGATCCAGGGTGCGCACATCTCGACCGAGGAGTTCATGACCAAGGTCAAGAACAAGGAGGACGGCATCCGCCTGATGGGCTTCGGCCACCGGGTCTACAAGAACTACGACCCCCGCGCCGCCATCATCAAGGAGACCGCGCACAGCATCCTCGCGAAGACCTCGGGGGGCGACGAGCTGCTCGAGATCGCGATGGGCCTCGAGGAGATCGCGCTCGCCGACGACTACTTCATCGAGCGCAAGCTGTACCCGAACGTCGACTTCTACACGGGGCTGATCTACAAGTCGATGGGCTTCCCGACGCGGATGTTCACCGTGCTGTTCGCGCTCGGCCGCCTCCCGGGCTGGATCGCCCAGTGGCGCGAGATGATGGAGGACCCCACCACGAAGATCGGCCGCCCGCGCCAGGTCTACATCGGCGAGGGCGAGCGCGACTACGTGCAGGTCGCCGACCGCTGAACCGCCGTCGAGAGTAGGGAACACGCCGTCGGCGCAGGTGCGCTCGCGGCGTGTTCCCTACTCTCGACCAGCGGTTGCGTTCGCGGCCGCGCCTGACGTCGGGCTGGGCGCCGGTGGTGTGGTCGGTGGCGCCGGCGTGGGCGGGAGTGCGGGCTCGACCGGCGGGGGCGACGCCACGGGTGGGGGAGCGGGCGCGGCCGGCGCAGGGGTCGACGGAGGTCTGGTCGGCTCGGCCGGGCCGGTGCTGCCCTTGGCCCGTTGGTCCTTCTTCTTCTCCTTCTTCTTCGCCGCCGCCTTGTCCTCGGCCTCCTGGTCCAGCTTGGCCTGCCGTGCCTCGAGCGCGGCCTGTGCGCGAAGGGCGGCCTCGATGTCGGGATGCGGCACCCAGGTGACGAGCAGTGCCGGGACCCCGGCGGTGCGGACCCGGGCGAAGTGCCCGAAGAACGCCTCGGCCATCCGGTCGTGTCCCGCGCAGAGCAGGTTGCCGTCGAGCGGACCCGTCAGCCACTGGGTGAGGAGCACGGGCCCGCTGGTGAACGGGCGGGCGCAGGCCCGCCGAGCCGCGTCGACGCCGGCCAGGCCGGCCGCGGGCCACTGCGGCAGGTCGGCCTGCCAGTGCCCGACGACCTGGCGCCAGTAGCCGCGGGTGGAGTACACCCCGACCTCCTTGCCGGCGCGACGCAGCTCGTCGCGCCAGCCGATGACGACCTGGGTGTTGGCGTCGGTGTCGCGGCTCCAGAGCGTTCGCGCGGCGACGTCCTCGATGTCGAGCCACCACCCGCGGGCGTCCAGGCCGGACGCCTCGGCGCCGGCCAGTGCGTGCCTGGCATCGGCGGCGCCGGCTGCCCGCAACAGGCACGAGCGCGCACCGTGGCAGGACCCGTCACGGTCGGCCGCGGCCAGGTCGGCGGACGAGGGGGAGCCGGGCACCACGTAGGCGTTCACCACGCTGCGCACCGATCTGGCCCACGCCACCTGTTCCCTCAGGCAGCTGCTGACCGTTCCGGGCCGACCGGCCGTGACCTGGATGACGGTGAAGTCCACCGCGATGTCGGGCAGGGCGTGACCGCACTGGGGCCACCCGATGTCGGTGCCCCAGCGGGCGCCCGGGATTGGCCTGACGACGGGGGTCGCGGTGAGGCCCGCGGGCCGGACGTCGTGCGGCTCGTCGACCACCATCGACACGGTGCGGATGTCGGGCGCGGCCGCCGGGTGGCGGGGCAGCTGCGCCGCCGGAGCGGCCTGCTCCGGGGACAGCACGAAGCCGGCCAGGAGGAGCACACCGACCAGGGCGCTCAGGGATCGCAGGCCCCGACGGGTCCGTGGCCGGGCGTGACGGGGCCGGCGGTGGCGGGCGTCGTTCACGGCACGGGGCGCTCTCGGGGTCGGGGGACTGTGGTTCGTCACGGTCCGGGCTAGCCGCGGGCGCGCACGCCCGAGGACTCCAACCACTCGACGACGGCCCCGATCCCCTGCCGTGCGGGTCCTCATGCGAGGAGCGCGGCTCCGACCACGCCGAGGTGCTGAGGCGAGGCTGACTCCACGACCGTACGCCGGGTCCGGTGGTCCTGTCCGGCGATCCGCGAGAGCCGTCCGTCGCCGTGAGCTCAGGTCAGGTGGATGGTGACCGTCGTGGGGTCGTTCGCCGAGCCCGCATCCACGGTGTGCCACTCCAGCGCGGAGTCCTGCATCCCGCGGCGCCACTCACGGTCGCCCACGACCACCCGGGTGGCGCCGGTGTCGGCTGCACGCGCCACCGCCCACGAGCCGACGGCCCACGCGAGGTCGTCGGTGTCGGCCTCGACCTTCACGGAGGTCTTTCCCTCGGTGGCCGAGATGCCGAAGTCCTTCTCGACCAGCGCGGCCAGCTCCCCGGGGTCACCGGCCTCGGTCGGGTCCTGGAGCGCGCACGTCATCCCGCCGTGGGTCTGGCCCGACAGCACCGACGCCGTCACCCGGGCCTGGGCCTCGTGCTGGGCGTAGGCCTCGCCGGCCGCCGAGCGCTGCACCTTCTGGGCGGCGGCGGCGATGTCCATCGACTCGTAGCCCTTGATCTTCGCGAGGGCGTCGTAGAACTTGTTCGTGGAGTACTCGGGGTCGAGGATCTGCTCGGCCGTTCCCCAGCCCTGCGAGGGGCGCTGCTGGAACAGCCCGAGCGAGTCGCGGTCGCCGAACTTGACGTTGCGCACCTTCGACTCCTGCATCGCCGTGGCGATGGCGATGGTCGCGGCGCGCGGCGGCATCCCGCGCTGCACGGCGATGGCCGTGATGGCGGCCGAGTTGCTCGCCTGGTCGGGCGCCCACCCGAAGGTCGTGCCCGATGCCGTGACCAGGCACTGCTCGCCCGACACGAGGGCTCGCAGGTGCCGGACGCCGAGCAGCGCCGCGGTGGCGACCACGCCCAGCACGACGACGACCAGCACGGCGACGAGCCGGCGATGGCGCGGCGTGCGGGGCTGCTCCTCGGCGAGGGTGATGGCGCCTCGAGGCGTGCGGGGCATGCGGTCGGTGTCCTTCGGTACGTCGGCGGGGGAGTGCGGTGCTTCAGTTGGCGTGCAGCACGGAGTTGAGCACGATGCCGTGCCCGTCGCGCGGCCGCGCCTGCACCGCACCCGTGACCGAGTTGCGCAGGAAGAGCAGGTTGCTCTGTCCGGACAGCTCGCGGGCCTTGGTGACGGTGCCGTCGGGCAGGGTCACCTTCGTCCCGGCCGTCACGTAGAGCCCGGCCTCGACGACGCAGTCGTCGCCGAGGGCGATGCCCAGGCCGGACTCGGCTCCGAGCAGGCAACGCTTCCCGATGCTCACGCGTTCCGTGCCCCCACCCGACAGGGTCCCCATCGTCGACGCCCCGCCACCGATGTCGGAGCCGTCGCCGACGACGACCCCCTGGCTGATCCGTCCCTCGACCATCGACGTGCCGAGGGTGCCTGCGTTGTAGTTGACGAAGCCCTCGTGCATCACCGTGGTACCGCTGGCGAGGTGGGCACCGAGCCGTACCCGGCTGGCGTCGCCGATGCGCACCCCGCTCGGTACGACGTAGTCGGTCATCCGCGGGAACTTGTCGACGCCGAACACCTGGACCGTGCCGCGCGCCAGCATCCGCACCCGGGTCAGCTCGAAGCCGTCGACCGCGCACGGGCCCTGCGAGGTCCACACCACGTTGGTGAGCACCCCGAACAAGCCGTCGAGGTTCATCGAGTTGGGCGCGCAGAGCCGGTGCGAGAGCAGGTGCAGCCGCAGCCAGCCGTCGGTGGTGTCGGCCGGCGGGACGTCGAGGTCGGCGGTGACCAGGCGCACCTCGCGCCGCACGCCACGCGCCGCGTCGGGCACCGCGAGGGCCTCGAGCCCGCTCGGGGCGGCGAGCTCGCCGGCGCCACCGGGCTCGCCGAGCGCCGGCGACGGGAACCAGGCGTCGAGCACGGTCCCGTCGTCGGTGAGGGTGAGCAGGGCGTGGCCCCAGGCGGTGCGCGTCATGCCGCCCAGCCTAAGGGGGCAGCCCGGTCACTACGCTGGCCGGTATGCCGACCACGACCACCGCGCTCGACCTCACCACCGACGTCACCTCGCTCACCGCGGCGGTGTGCGACATCGAGTCGGTGAGCCTGGCCGAGGAACCCCTCGCGGATGCCGTCGAGGCCGCCCTGCGTGACCTCGCGCACCTCACGGTCACCCGCCTCGGCAACACGGTGGTGGCCCGCACCGAGCTCGGGCGCGACGAGCGCGTGGTGCTCGCCGGGCACATCGACACCGTGCCGCTCACCGCCGACCCGGTGAACCTGCCGACCCGTCGGGTCGAGGGCGCAGCGGGAGAGGTGCTCTGGGGCCGCGGCACCGTCGACATGAAGGGCGGGGTGGCCGTCATGCTCCGGATCGCCCTCGAGGTGCCCGAGCCGAGCCGCGACGTCACGTTCGTGTTCTACGAGGCCGAGGAGATCGACTCGAAGTACAACGGCCTGCTGCACGTCGAGGAGCAGCGGCCCGAGCTCATCGCCGACGCCGACTTCGCCGTGCTGCTCGAGCCGACCGACGGCCGGGTCGAGGGCGGCTGCAAGGGCACCCTGCGCGCCGAGGTCTCGACCAAGGGGATCGCCTCGCACTCGGCCCGGCCGTGGAAGGGACACAACGCCATCCACGACGCCGCCGACGTGCTGGCCCGCCTCGTCGCCTACGAGCCCGTCACGCGCGTCGTCGACGAGCTCGAGTTCCGCGAGGCGCTCAACGCGGTGATGATCGACGGCGGCGTCGCCACCAACGTCATCCCCGACCGGTGCGTCGTCACGGTCAACTACCGCTACGCACCC
Organism: uncultured Actinomycetota bacterium; assembly: GCA_963707895.1. Taxonomy (GTDB): domain Bacteria; phylum Actinomycetota; class Actinomycetes; order Actinomycetales; family Dermatophilaceae; genus Fodinibacter. The sequence continues at coordinate 123,013 of CAVPRS010000007.1, forward strand.
TCGCTGTCCGAGGCGGAGGCCGACGCCCACGTGCGCCAGGTGTTCTCGGGCCTCCAGGTCGACGTCATCGACAACGCCGGCGGCGCCCGCCCGGGTCTGCACCTGCCCGCCGCCAAGGCGTTCGTCGAGGCCCTCGCCCTGCCGGTGGAGGCCAAGCAGGGCTGGACCGACGTCGCCCGCTTCTCGGCGATGGGGGTCCCCGCGGTCAACTTCGGCCCCGGGGACCCCAACCTCGCCCACATGGATGACGAGCAGTGCCCGGTCGAGCAGTACGTCGCCTGCGAGGCGGCCCTGCTGCGCTGGCTCGCCTGAGTCCGCCCGGGGTCAGATGCCCTTGAACCGCTCCCACCAGGTGAAGGACACCCGGTACGCGCTGGGGGTGTTGTCGGCCGCGTGGCTCGCCAGCCCGTTGAGGCCCTTGTAGTAGTCGCACACCTGGTCGCGGGCCACGTGGCCGCCGTCGCGCTGCCAGATGTCGGGGTCGCCGATCGCGACCGCGTGCACGTGGTAGCTGAAGCCCTGCGCCGGGGTACGCAGCCAGGCCGCGAACCCGACCGTGCGCAGCGCCTTCACCAGCTGCCAGCGCTGGGTGGTCGTGAGCCCGGTGACCGTCACGTCGACGACACCGCCGCCGTCGTGGGTGCCGGCGGAGGCACCGACGCCACCGGGGTTGTAGCTGCCCTGGGTGAGCCGGATGCCGAACGGCACCTTCGCGTCGGCGGCGGCCAGCATCAGGCGGGTGCGGGTGTTGACCCGCTTGCCCCCGTAGGTGTCGTTGCGGCTGCCCAGCGTGACCGGGTGGGTGACCGTGAAGCGCTTCGAGCCCAGTGTGGTCAGCGACCCCTTGCCGGGCAGGCCGTTGGCGTCGATGCCGGCGTACCCGAGCCGGCGCTGCCAGGTCGCGTACGACGAGGTCGTGCCGCTGCCGTACCACCCGTCGGCCGTCGTGCTGAGGCCCTTGGCGGTGAGCGCGCGCTGCACGAGGATCGTCGACGCGTTGTCGGACAGGCCGGCCCGCTGCCCGCACCTCGGCTCGACCTGGGCGGCCGCGAGCACGCGCGCCATGTCGACGCTCGGCAGGGCGGCCGAGGCCGAGGCCGGTGCCGTGGCGACGACCGCCGCGACGAGCCCGAGGCTCGCGGCTCCGGCCGCGAGCGTGGATCGGATGGACATGGTGCTCTCCCCTCTCGTGGTGGCGTGGCGGCGACCGCCGCCCCGCGGTGCCCGGTCCCCCCGGAGCACGTCCCGGACGCTAGGGGTGCGGGTGGCGGGCCGTCGATGGGGAGGCCTCCCCGCGTGGGGGAGGGCCCGGCATACAGTGACGGCGTGGACCCGACCCCCGACCTGCCGCGCGCCGCCGACCGCGACTACCACCAGGGCCCGGTCGTCATGCGGGGCTCGAAGGTGCCCGGCTCGACGACCGACCAGCGGCTCCTCGACAGCAGTGGCTCGGCCGACTGGCTGCACACCGACCCCTGGCGGGTCATGCGCATCCAGAGCGAGTTCGTCACCGGTTTCGGCGCGCTCGCCGAGGTCGGACCGGCGGTCAGCGTGTTCGGCTCCGCGCGCACGACGCCCGAGGACCCCAACTACCGGCTCGGCATGCAGGTGGGGCGAGCGCTCGTCGAGGCCGGTTACGCGGTCATCACGGGCGGCGGCCCCGGTGCCATGGAGGCGGCCAACCGCGGCGCCCTCGAGGCCGGGGGCACCTCGGTGGGGCTGGGCATCGAGCTGCCCTTCGAGGCGGGCCTGAACGAGTTCGTCGACCTCGGGGTCAACTTCCGCTACTTCTTCGCCCGCAAGACGATGTTCGTCAAGTACGCCCAGGGCTTCGTCGTGCTGCCGGGCGGCTTCGGCACCCTCGACGAGCTGTTCGAGGCGGTGACCCTGGTGCAGACCCAGAAGGTCACGAGCTTCCCGATCGTGCTGCTCGGCACCGACTACTGGGGCGGCCTGCTCGACTGGCTGCGCGGCACGGCGGCAGGAGCCGGCACGATCAACGCCCGCGACCTCGAGCTGCTCACCGTCACCGACGACGTCGAGGAGGCCGTGGCCGCGATCGTCGCGGCCGACACCCCGAGCGGGGGTCTCGGAGGCCTGCGGCAGCCGCCCGGCGCAGCCTCGACGCCCACGCCGCCCGCGACACGGCCCGAGTAACCGCAGGTCGCCGCCGTAGGATCGGGCCCGTGGTCCCGGACGTCATCCTCGTGCTCGTCGCCGTCGCGCTCGTGGCGGCGGTGCTCGGCGTCGCCAGTGGTCGGCTGCACGCGGACCCCCTCGCCGATGCGGTGCACACGACCTCCGACCCGGGACTCCCCGAGCCGGCGGCCGCCTCCGACGTCGACGCGGTGCGCTTCGACACCGCGCTGCGCGGCTACCGCATGGACGAGGTCGACGCGCGGCTCGAGGTGCTGCGCGACGACCTCGCCGAGCGCGAACGCACCCTCGAAGCCCTGCGGGCGCAGCAGCGCGACACCCGGACCGAGGACTGGTGAGGGCATGGCGTTCACCGTCAGCCGGCGCACCGAGCTCGCGCCGGAGGCTGCCTACGCGGCCCTGACCGACCTCGCGGAGCACACCCGGCACGTGCCCCTCACCGACATCGCGGTGCCCGAGGGCGGCCTGCGGCTCGGGGCCGAGGTCGTCGCGTGGACCCGGCTCGGCCCCCTCGCGGCTGCCGACCGGATGCTCGTCACGGCCCTCGAGCCGGGCCGACGGCTGCGGCTGGTCAAGACGGGGTGGCTGCTGCGCGGCTGGGCCGACATCACGGTCGACCCCGACCCGGCGACGGCGGGAGGGTCCTTGGTCACCTGGACCGAGGAGCTCTGGCTGCCCGGACTGCACCGGCTCACCCGGCCGGCCGGCGACCGGCTCGGCCCCGAGCTGTTCTCCCGCGTCGTCGACGGCCTGCTGGCCCGCGCGCTCGCCGACAGCGCGGTCGCCGATGGGGGGAGCGCGCCGTGAGCTGGGCCGTCTTCCTCGCCGTGCTGGGCTGCACCGTGGTCGTGGGGGCGGCCTGGCTGCTCGGGCGCCCCCGACCGGTCGAGCACCTCGTCGGTGCCGCAGGGGTTCGGATGCCGACGCGCCACCCGAGCCCGCCCGTCACCGTTCGCCGGCCGCCGGCTTCGCCCCGCAGCTGCGCGGCTACCGGATGGACCAGGTCGACGCCGTGCTCGACTCGCTCGAGGGCCGGATCGCCGCGCACGACAGGTCGATCGCCCGGCTGCGTGGCGAGGAGCTGCCCGAGCCCCCCGAGCTGACCGAGGCGGCCCGGTCGGCCGCCGGGACCGCGCCCGCCGCCCTGGCCGTGCGCACCGACCGGCCTGCGCCAGCGGCGGTGGAGGACGAGCCGCCCCCTCGACCGGGTCCGGCAGCCGGCGCTGACGACGCCCCGGCTGCCGGACGTCCCCTGCCCCTGCGTCGGTCGGACCTCTGGGCGCCACTGGCCTACCTCCTCGCGGCCGCCTGGGTCCTCTCCGGACTGCTCGCCTCACCGCGCACCGGCTACCTCTCGCAGGGCGTCCAGGACCAGCAGGCGTTCGAGTGGTACTTCGGGGCCGCCGCGCACAACCTGACCAACCTGGCCAACCCCCTGTTCAGCGACCTGCAGAACTTCCCTGACGGCGTGAACCTGATGGCCAACGCCGCGGTGCTGGGCCTGGGCATCCCCCTGGCGCCGCTGACCCTGCTCGCCGGCCCCTCGGTGACCTTCCTCGTCGTCGAGCTGCTCGGGCTCGCCGCCACGGCCTCCGCGTGGTTCTGGCTGTTCCGGCGGCACCTGGCCGGTGCACCCGCTGGCCGCCGCCATCGGCGCCGGCTTCGTGGGGTTCGCGCCGGGCATGGTGTCGCACGCCAACGGGCACCCCAACTTCGTCGCGCAGTTCCTCGTGCCCGTCATCGTCGACCGGGTGCTGCGCCTCGCCGAGGCCCGCCGTCCGGTGCGCGACGGGGTCGTGCTCGGCCTCCTCGCCGCCTGGCAGGTCCTGATCGGCGAGGAGGTGCTGCTGCTCACCGCCGTGGGGCTGGTCATCGGCGGCCTCGTCTACGTCGCCCACGGCCGGGCCCACCTGCGGCGGATGCTGCCCGGCCTCGGCATCGGCGCCGCCGTGTGCCTCGCCCTCGTCGCGGTCCCGCTGTGGTGGCAGTTCGCCGGACCGCAGAGCTACGGCGACATCTGGCACCCACCGGGCGGGAACGACCTCGCCCAGCTGTGGGGGCGCGCGACCCGCAGCATCGGCGCCGACCCGTGGGCCTCGGCCGCGCTGTCGATGAACCGCACCGAGGAGAGCTCCTTCTTCGGCATCCCGCTGCTGCTCGCCGCGGCGGCCGTCGTCGTGGTGCTGTGGCGCCGCGTGCTCGTGCAGGCGCTCGCCGCCGTCATCCTGGTGTCGTGCTGGCTCTCGCTCGGTGAGGAGGTCGTCGTCAACGGCACGTCGACCGGCATCCCGGGCCCGTGGTCGGTGCTCGAGGCGCTGCCGGTGCTGGGCAACGTGCTGCCGACCCGGTTCGCGCTGATCGCGGTCCCGGCGCTCGGCGCCCTGCTCGCCCTCGGCATCGAGGAGGTGCGCCGGGTCTCGGCGCGCTACGCCGGTTCCGCGGGAGCCGGCCTGGCGGTCGGTGGCCTCGCGGCGCTGCTCGTGCTGCTGCCCGTCATCCCGACCCCGCTCATCGTCGACCAACGGGCACCGATGCCGACCTTCTTCAGTGACGGCACGTGGCGCGACTGGGTCGACGAGGGCGGCTCAGTGCTCGCCGCACCGGCCCCGTGGGTCGCCGACACCCGGGCCCTGGAGTGGCAGGCCGAGGCGAGGTGGGGGTTCCCGGTCGTCGCGGGCTACTTCGTCGGCCCCGACTCCACGACGGCGCGCGGCGGCCAGTACGGCTCGACGCCGACCGCGCTGACCCAGTGGATGTCCGACATCACCGAGAACGGCCCGATGGATGCCGACGCCGACCAGGTCGCCGAGTTCCGCGACGACCTGCGCAACCGCCGGGTCGACGCCATCGTGCTGCCGGACGCCCGCCCCGAGGCGCCGGCGCTGCTCACCTCGCTCAGCAAGGTCTTCGGCGACCCGGCGCACACCGGGGGCGTCTACGTCTGGGACGTGCGGGAGGTCGGCGATGGCGCTGGCTGAGGCATCGCGGCAGGACTCGCGACCGCGCAGCACGCCGTTCACGTCGGCCGGGCGGCACGCCCTCGGTGCACGGGCGCTGGCCCACCCGATCATCACCGTGCTCGTCGTCTACCTCGTCTCGCGCGTGGTCTCGCTGGTCGCGCTCTGGGTGGCGGCCACCTGGTTCCAGAACCCCGCGGGCGTGGGTCACGCGACCCCGGAGCTCGGCGACATGTTCGGCCTCTGGGACGGCGTCTGGTACGAGCGCATCGTGCACGACGGCTACCCGGTGCCGTTGCCGGTCGACGCCGACACGGGGCGGGTCACCTACAGCGCGTGGGCCTTCTACCCGCTCTACCCCTACCTCGTGAAGGGGGTCATGCTCACCGGGATGCCGTTCGCGGTGGCCGGCGGCGTGCTGAACCTGGTGCTCGCCGGGGCGGCGGCCGTGCTGATCTGGGCGGTGCTCCGCTCGGGCGTGCACGCCGACCGGCAGCCGCAGCGCGAGCGCCTCGCCCTGGTCGCCGCCTGCCTGTGGTGCTTCTACCCGACCACGGCCGTGATGCTCAAGCCCTACACCGAGGCGCTCGCCGTGGCGCTCGTCGCGGGTGCCCTGCTCCTGCTGGTCCGCCGCAGCTACCTGCTGGTCGCGCTCGCCGCCATCCCGTTGGGCTTCACCCGGGGCATCGCCCCGGCCCTCGGCGCCGCTGCCCTGATCCACCTGGTCGTGCGCTGGCGCGAGGACCGCGCCGCGGGGTCGCGCCCGCTCGCGGGGCAGCGGGCCAGCGCCGTGGTCATGCTCGTCGCGCTCGCCGTGAGCGCCGTCGCCTGGCCGGTCGTCGCCGGCCTCGTCACCGGGGTGCCCAGCGCCTTCTTCGACGTTCAGGCCGCGTGGGGCCAGCGTCCGGACAAGGGGCCCTTCGTGCTCTGGTTCGAGTGGGCCTGGCAGAGCAAGGGCCTCGCCGGGGTCGTCGTGCTGGTGGCGCTCGCCGCCACCTACGTCGCGCTCGTGCTCGGCCGCCACGGCCGGTGGATCTGCATCGAGGCCCGGGCCTGGGCGCTCGCCTACCCGCTCTACCTGTTCGCCGTGGTGCGACCCATCACCAGCATGTGGCGCTTCCTGCTGCTCGACTTCCCCCTGGCCGCCCTGCTGGCGTCGGTCGCCATGCGCACCGCCAACGGCCAGGAGGTCGTGCCGCACTGGCGGCGGCGGGTCGCGGTCGTGCTGCTCGTGGCCGTCGCGGGGCTGTTCTGGTGGACCTGCTCGCTGCTCGTCTACACCCCGTGGGGATCCTTCCCGCCGTGACCTGCGCGTGACCCGTCTCGCGGATTTCTCTCTGCCGCACGGCTACGGGATAATGGGTTCCTACACCCGGCAGTCCGGCGCCGGACTACGCGCGGCGCGCACACCCGCAGCCGCGGAGATGAAGGGATTCAGCCATGGCGGCAATGAAGCCGAGGACGGGCGACGGCCCGCTCGAGGTCACCAAGGAAGGTCGCGGCATCGTGCTGCGCATGCCGCTCGAGGGCGGTGGTCGCCTGGTGGTCGAGATGACGCCCGACGAGGTCCGTGCCCTCGGCGAGGCCATCGACAACTGCGAGGGCCTGAACTGACCCGCACCTGAGCGTCGCTGACGAGGCCCCCACCGCCTGGTGGGGGCCTCGTCGCGCGCCCGGGACCCCACTGGTCCGACCGCAGTGGGTAGGGTCGCCGGGTGCCCCGTGACGTCATCCTGAGCCCACTCACGTCCGCATGGAGCGTGCGCCCCACCCTGCGCGACCTCGCGCCGGGCGACCCGTTGTCGTCGGTGCTCGTCGCGCCGGTCGGCTCCGGCCCGGACGGCGACGCCGCGGCCCGCGACGCCCTCGAGGTGGTCGGCGCCGACGCCGCGGTGCTGCTCGCCACGCACGAGCCCAGCGCCACCGCCGGCTCGGTGACCACGGTGCCCCTGCCGCCCGGCACGGCCACCGTGCGCCGCGTCATCCTGGTGGGCACGGATGACGGGACGCCCGCGGCCTGGCGCACGGCCGGCGCAGCCGTGGGCCGCGCGACCCGTGACCGGGGTGAGGTGGTGCACGCCGTCGGTGGCTCGGCCCCGGTGGGTGCGCTCGCGGGCTACGTCGAGTCGGTCGTGCTCGCCTCGTGGGCCTCGCCGCGCTTCACGCGCGAGGGCGCCGTGGCCGGGTGCGCGCCGGCGGTGTCGGCCGTCGTCACCGGCACTGGGGACGCCGAGGCCGTCGACCGAGCGGTGGTGCGGGCACGCGCGCAGCTCGTCGCGCGATCCCTGGCGGCCACCCCCTCCAACACCAAGAGCCCCGCCTGGCTGGCCGGTCGGGCCCGCACCCTGGCGCGGCGCACGGGACTCGAGGTGCAGGTCTGGGACGAGCGCCGGCTGCGGGCCGGTGGGTTCGGCGGCATCCTCGCCGTGGGCCAGGGCTCGGCCACACCGCCGCGGCTGGTGCGCCTCGACCACGAACCACCCGGTGCCACCGGCTCGACCCCGCGCGTGGTGCTCGTCGGCAAGGGGATCACCTTCGACACCGGTGGCCTGCAGGTGAAGCCGGTCGACGGCATGCTCGGCATGAAGACCGACATGTCGGGTGCCGCCATCGTGCTCGCCGTGCTCTCGGCCTGCCGTGAGCTCGAGGTGCCGGTGCGGGTCACCGGCCTGCTCGCCATCGCCGAGAACGCCTTCGGGGGTGGGTCCTACCGCCCCGGCGACGTCATCACCCACTACGGCGGGCGCACCGTCGAGATCGGCAACACCGACGCCGAGGGACGCCTCGTGATGGCCGACGCCCTCGCGTACGCCGACGCCGAGCTCGACCCCACCTGGCTGGTCGACATCGCCACGCTGACCGGCGCGGCGCGCATCGCCCTCGGTCGCTCCGTGGCCCCGGTGTTCTCGACGCACGCCGGGCTCAGGGACGCGCTCGTCACCGCCGGGGCGACGACTGGTGAGACGCTCTGGCCGATGCCGTTGCCGGACACCTACCGTCGAGCTCTCGACTCCGACGTCGCCGACCTCAACCACATCAGTGCGGGTGGTGGGCCCGGCGCCGTCACCGCGGCCCTGTTCCTGCGCGAGTTCGTGGGCGAGCGCCGCTGGGCGCACCTCGACATCGCGGGCACGGGCCGGTCGGACGTCGACGCCGGTGTCTCCGCCAAGGGGGCCACCGGGTTCGGGACACGACTGCTGCTGCGGTGGCTGGAGGAGATGACATGAACGCCGGGTACGGGCTGACGGTGCGCTGGTCGCTGGAGAACGCCCCGAACGACGCGGCCGACCAGTTGCGCGAGTACGTCGTCGGCACGTCGATCGCGCGGTTCATGTTCCTCGACGGCCTGGCCTTCAAGGTCTGGCGGATGCGTGAGGGCGAGTGGTTCGAGGGCACCTACGTGTTCGACAGCGAGCAGGACCGCACCCTGTTCCGCGAGGGCTTCGAGCCCGGCGCGGCGAACGCCCCCGGCAGCACGATCATCGGCTCGTCGCCGGTGCTGCTCGAGGACTGGGAGGTCGTGGCGATCGCCGAGGGCCCGGCCGGCTTCCGGCGTGGTGCCGGACCCGACGTCAGCTGACCCGGCTCAGCGCTTGACGGCCACGAGCAGGCCGTCGCTCACCGGCAGCAGGGCCGTGACGAGCTCGTCGTGGTCGCGCAGCATCTTGCCGAGGTCGCGCAGCGTGCTCGTCGTGGCGTCGCGGGCCGCGGGGTCGGCCACCTGGTCGTGCCAGAGCATGTTGTCCATGACCAGCACCCCGCCCGAGCGGAGCAGCCGCACCGCGTGCTCGACGTAGACGGGGTAGCCGTCCTTGTCGGCGTCGATGACGACGAGGTCGTAGGCGCCGTCGGTCATCCGGGGCAGCACGTCGGCCGCGGCTCCGGTGATCACCCGGGTGCGCTGGTGCGCGTAGCCCGCCTCGACGTACGCCTCGCGCGCCGCGCGCTGGTGCTCGGCCGAGGAGTCGATGGTCGTGAGCACGCCGTCGTCGGGCATCCCCGCCAGCAGCCACAGGCCCGAGGTGCCCGCACCGGTGCCGACCTCGACCACGTGCCGAGCCTGCACGGCGGCGGCGACGAAGCGCAGCGCGGCGCCCGCTCCGGTGCCCACCGGGCTGGCGTCGCCGAACTCCAGACCGCGCCGGCGGGCGCCCTCGACGACCTCCGGCTCGGGGACGAACTCCTCGGCGTAGGACCAGCTGGCCGGCTTGAGTGCGCTCATGCGGCCACCCTACGGCTCGGGGCGTCAGGCTTCGCGCGGACACGGCTCCCAGCGTTCGTTCAGGAAAACCGGGAACAATTCACGGTCCGGACGCGTATCGATGGGTGACATGAGCAGCCTGGTGAGGGAAGAGCCGATGACGACGACGTATGCCGCTGCGAGCGGTGAGACGCCGGCTGCCGGTTGGGTGCCCCCGACCTGGGAGGAGGTCGTCGAGCAGCACTCCGCGCGGGTGTACCGGCTGGCCTACCGCCTCACCGGGAACGTGCACGACGCCGAGGACCTCACCCAGGACGTGTTCGTGCGGGTGTTCCGCTCGCTGCACACCTACCAGCCCGGCACCTTCGAGGGCTGGCTGCACCGCATCACCACCAACGTCTTCCTCGACAAGATGCGCCGCAAGCAGCGGATCCGCTTCGACGCGCTCTCCGACGAGTCCGCCGCCCGGCTGCCCAGCCGCGGCCCCGGGCCCGAGCAGCGCTACCACGACGCCCACTTCGACGACGACGTGCAGCGCGCGCTCGACGCCCTCTCGCCCGACTTCCGGGCCGCTGTCGTGCTCTGCGACATCGAGGGCCTGTCCTACGAGGAGGTCGCGGCGACGCTCGGCATCAAGCTCGGCACGGTGCGCTCGCGCATCCACCGCGGACGCGCCCAGCTGCGCGAGTCGCTCGCGCACCGCGCCCCGCAGCCCTCGAGCCACCACGCCCACCAAGGCCCGGGGCCGGATCATCCGCCGTCCCGCGGCGGGAACCGTATGACCGACGCGATGCGGGTGCAGTGCCAGGGGGACGAGCTGTCGGAGTACGCCGCCGGCCGGCTGCCGCTGGACCGGCAGTGGGCGTGGGACCGTCACCTCGTCGCCTGCCAGGCCTGCGCCCACGACGTCGCGCAGGAGCGTCGCCTTCGCAGCGCGCTCTCCGGTGGGCCGTCGATGCCCGGCGACCTGCGTTCGAGCCTCCTGGCCCTCGGTGCGGCACTCGCGGCCGACCTGGGCCCGCGTCCGGTCGCGTCGAGCCACGACTCCCTGCGGCTGCTGGCCCCCACCGCACCGCCCTGCCACCGCAGCGCGCTGCGCGCCACGGTCATCGCGGCGGCCGCAGCAGGCCTGTCGGCCGCCGCCGCGTGGAGCCTGACCGTGGCACCCGTGCCCGGCGGGGTGCGCACCGGGCTGGCCACCGCCACGACCCCGGTCGTCTCGCCGGCCACGGCACCCACTCGTGCTCCCGTCGCGCCCGTGTCCTTCACCCAGGCGCAGGTGACCCGCATCATCGTCATCGGTCGCACCGGTGAGCGGGCAGAATCGACCCCATGACCAGCGACGACGAGCCCGGGCGCGACGACTGGAGCCCGTGGGGTCCGCCGGCCGACGAGCCGACCGCCGAGCGCGACGGTGCTGCCGCCACGACCGAGCTCCCGCAGGCCACTGCCACGACCGAGCTCCCGTGGCAGGCCACCGCTCCTGACCACTGGGCGAGCACCGAGTCGTATGCCGCGACGCAGCCGGTTCCCGAGACCGCCCAGTCCGCTCCCGCCTACCCCTCGTACCCGCCGCTGACCGCGCCCGCCGGGTCGGAGCCGCAGCGCGGCCGCGGCCCGGGATGGGGTGCGCTCATCGGCGTCGCCGTGGCCGTCGCCCTGGTCGCGGGCCTCCTCGGCGGCCTGCTCGGCGGGGCCCTGGCCGACCGTGACACCACCACCGACACCGGCAGCGCCCCGGCTCCGAGCGTCGGCACCGGCGCCACCACCCGCGCGAACGGCACCGTCGCCAACATCGCGGCCCGCGCCACGCCCAGCGTGGTGACCCTGCGGGTCCAGGGCGCCGACGGCTCCGGCACGGGTTCCGGCTGGGTCTACGACAAGGCAGGGCACATCGTCACCAACAACCACGTCGTGGCCGGTGCCGCCGACGGCGGCACGATCACCGTCGTGCTCGCCAACGGGCAGCAGGTCGACGGCAAGGTCGTCGGGCGCGACGGGTCCTACGACCTGGCCGTCGTCAAGGTCGACCGCACCGACCTCGCCCCGCTGGCCCTGGGCCGCTCGGCCGACGTCGTCGTCGGCGACGAGGTGATCGCCGTCGGTGCCCCGCTCGGCCTCGACTCCACGGTGACCTCGGGCATCGTCAGCGCGCTGAACCGGCCGGTCACCCCCGGCGACGCCGACGACCAGTCCTACATCAACGCCATCCAGACCGATGCCGCGATCAACCCGGGCAACTCGGGCGGGCCGTTGCTCGACATGCAGGGACAGGTCATCGGGGTCAACTCGGCGATCGCCCGGGCTCCCGGCTCCGACACCAGCTCGCAGAGCGGCAACATCGGCGTCGGCTTCGCCATCCCGAGCGACCAGGTGCGCACCACGGTCGTGCAGCTGATCAAGACCGGCAAGGCCGTGCACCCGGTGATCGGCGTCTACCTCGACTCGAGCTACACCGGCGAGGGCGTGCGGATCGCCGACGCGGGCCCCGACGGCCAGCCGGCCGTCAACCCCGACGGGCCGGCCGACCGCGCCGGGCTCGAGGCCGGTGACGTCGTGCTCGCGTTCGACGGGAAGCCGGTGTCCGAGGGCGGCGAGCTCGTGGTCGCCATCCGGGCCCGCACGGTCGGCGAGAAGGTCACCCTGACCATCCGTCGCGACGGGACCGAGCGGGATGTCACGATGGTGCTCGAGGGCTCGGGCGAGTGACCGTCCGCCCGTGGGCATGGTCGACGAGAGGCAGGTGAGCGCACGGTGTTCGGCGTGAACGGCTGGGAGGTCGTGCTGCTCGCGCTCATCGCCGTGTTCGTGCTCGGACCCGACCGGATGCCGGAGTACGCCGCGAAGCTGGCCCACGGCATCCGCAGGCTGCGGGTCATGGCCGAGGGCGCCAAGGACCAGCTCAAGGACCAGCTCGGCCCCGAGTACGAGGACATCAACTGGCGCCAGTACGACCCGCGGCAGTACGACCCGCGCCGGATCGTCAAGGAGGCCCTGCTCGACCCGCTCGACGAGGCCATCGCACCGGTGCGCGGCGAGATCGACTCGGTGCGCACGGCGGTGGGGCGCAAGGGTGCCGCTGTCGACAAGGCGGAGGCCGCGGGCGCCGCGGGTGCCGCCGTCACGGCGGGCTCGGCCGCGGTCGGGGCGGAGCCGTCACTGGGCGAGCCCGCGGTCTACGTGTCGGTCGACCGCAGCCGCTGGGACCCGGCCCGCCCGACGCCCTACGACTCCGACGCCACCTGACCCTGCCGCGCGGACCGGACGTCAGCCGGCCCGGCCGACGTCAGCGCCCGGCGGGGGTGAGGCCCAGCGAGCGGCCCGCGAGGCCGCGGGCGCGTGACCCGAGGCCCTTGGCGATGCCGCGCAGCGCGACGGCGGCCGGGGAGTCGGGGTCGCCGAGCACGACCGGCATCCCCTGGTCGGCGCCGATCCGCAGGCGCGTGTCGAGCGGGATCTGACCCAGCAGCGGCACGTCGGACCCGATGGCGCGGGTCAGCGAGTCGGCGACCTCGCGGCCGCCGCCGGAACCGAAGATCTCCTGGCGGCTGCCGTCGGGCAGCTCGAGCCAGCTCATGTTCTCGATGACGCCCACGACCCGCTGGTGGGTCTGCAGCGCGATCGCGCCGGCCCGCTCGGCCACCTCGGCCGCAGCCTGCTGCGGGGTGGTCACGACGAGGATCTCGGCGCTCGGGATCAGCTGGGCCACCGAGATGGCGATGTCGCCGGTGCCCGGGGGCAGGTCGAGCAGGAGGATGTCGAGGTCGCCCCAGAAGACGTCGGCGAGGAACTGCTGGAGTGCGCGGTGCAGCATCGGTCCGCGCCACACCACCGGCTGGTTGCCGGGCACGAACATGCCGATCGAGATGACCTTCACGTCGTGGCTCAGCGGCGGCAGGATCATGTCGTCGACCTGTGTGGGGCGGCCCTCGACGCCGAGCATGCGCGGGATCGAGAAGCCGTAGATGTCGGCGTCGACGACACCGACGCGCAGGCCCTGGGCCGCGAAGGACGCGGCGAGGTTGGCGGTGACCGACGACTTGCCGACGCCGCCCTTGCCGGAGGCCACGGCATAGACGCGGGTGAGCGAGCCGGCGCGGGCGAACGGCACCTCGCGCTCGGCGACACCGCCGCGCAGCTTGGTCTTCAGCTCGCCGCGCTGGTCGTCGCTCATGACCCCGAGGGTGACCGTGACGCCCGTGACGCCCTCGACCGCGGCGAGGGCGGCGGTGGTGTCCTTGGTGAGCTTGTCCTTGAGCGGGCAGGCCGCGACGGTGAGCAGGATGGTGACCGCGACGTGGCCGCCGTCGTCGGCGGCGACGCTCTCGACCATCCCGAGCTCGGTGACCGGCTTGCGGATCTCGGGGTCGATGACCGTCTCGAGCGCGGCGTGGAGGGCGTCGGGGCTGACCTGGGGCATGGCCCCAGTCTAGGTCGGGGGTGGGGGAGCCCCGACCCGGCCCTCCTCGGGCTCCGGGGCCCGGGTGAGCACCAGCCCGCGCTCCTCCATCTCGTCGAGCAGGTCGCGCAGCTCGCTGCGCACGAAGTCGCGGGTGGCCTGGTCGCGCATCGCGATCCGCAGCGCGGCGACCTCGCGGGTCAGGAACTCGGTGTCGGCGAGGTTGCGCTCGTCGCGGCTGCGGTCCTGCTCGAGGGCGAACCGGTCGCGGTCGGCCTGGCGGTTCTGCGCGAGCAGGATCAGCGGCGCGGCGTAGGACGCCTGCAGGCTCAGGATGAGGGTCAGGAAGATGAAGGGGTAGGGGTCGAAGCGCGCTGACACCGGGGCGAGCACGTTCCAGCCGATCCAGACGAACACGAAGACCGTCATCCCGATGAGGAAGTACGGCGTGCCCATGTAGCGCGCGAACTTCTCCGAGACGACGCCGAACGCCTCCTCGGTGAACACGGTCGGGGCGGTGAAGCGCCGGCCGCCCTCGCGGGGCTGGTCGATGCGGGGACGCCGGTCGCGCTCAGCCATGGCGCGTCCCCTCGGGGGTGACGACGTCGTGGCGCTCCTCGCGCCAGTCCTCGGGAAGGATGTGGTCGAGCACGTCGTCGACGGTGACCGCGCCGAGCAGGTGGCCCTCGGTGTCGACGACCGGCAGGCCGACGAGGTCGTAGGTCGCGAGCATCCGCGCCACCTGCCCCAGCGTGGCGTCGGGCGAGAGCGGCTCGACGTCCTTGTCGAGGATGCCGCCCACGGGCGCGTGCGGCGGCTCGCGCAGCAGGCGCTGGATGTGCACCATGCCCAGGTAGCGGCCGGTCGGCGTCTCGAGCGGGGACCGGCACACGAAGATGGCGCAGGCCAGCGCGGTCGACAGCTCCTGGCGCCGCACCACGGCCAAGGCCTCGGCGATCGAGGCCTCGGGCCCGAGGATGACCGGCTCGGTCGTCATCAGGCCGCCGGCGGTGTTCTCGTCGTAGGTGAGCAGGCGGCGCAGGTCGGCGGCCTCGTCGGGCTCCATCTTCTGGAGCAGCTCCTCCTGCCGCTCCTTGGGCAGCTCGGCGAGCAGGTCGGCGGCGTCGTCGGGCTCCATCGCCTCGAGCACGTCGGCCGCGCGGCCCACCTCCAGGCCGGCGAGGATCTCGACCTGGTCGTCCTCGGGCAGCTCCTCGATGACGTCGGCGAGCCGCTCGTCGCCCAGGGCCGCGGCGACTTCGGCGCGGCGCCGGGGGCTGAGGTCGTGGATGACCTCGGCGAGGTCGGCCGGCTTGAGGTCCTCGTAGGCCTCGAGCAGTCGGACCGCGCTCTGCGCCTCGGTGGGCTCACGCAGGCCGAGGACGCCCTCGATCGGCACCAGGAGGGTCTCGCCACGGCGCCGGCCGAGCCGGCCGAGCCCGCCGCGGGTGGTCGCACCGGTGCGCACGAACGCGCGGGCCACGCTCCAGCCGCGGGTGCCGAGCTGCTCGATGCCGACGTCCTCGACGGTGGCGTCGACGACCTCGCCCTCGTCGGTGCGCACCTGCACCGGGCGCTCGAAGAGCTCCGCGACCACGAGGGTCTCGTTGCCGCGCTGCTCGAAGCGTCGCATGTTGACCAGCCCCGTGGTGATGACCTGGCCACCCTCGACCGAGGTGACCCGGGTCATCGGCACGAACACCCGCCGGCGGCCGGGCACCTCGACGACCAGGCCGATGACGCGCGGGCGCGCCCGGGACAGGCTGAAGGTGACGACGACGTCGCGGACCCGGCCGACCTGGTCACCGAGCGGGTCGAAGACGCTCAGCTCGGTCAGGCGGCCGACGAAGGCGCGGGTCGACGTGCTCACCGGGACAGGCTATCGGGGCGGACGGCTGCGGCCGGGCACCCCGCGTGGGTCGGTCAGGCGCGGGTGTTGCGGCGCGCGCCGGCCCGGCCCCGCCAGTGCCAGGGCCGCCACCGGCTGGTCGCGCCGGCCGCCGGGCGCACCGGGGACGCGCCGGAGTCCTGCGCGTAGTGGCCGGGCCCCTCCGCGAGCCGACCGTGGGGGGTGAGCAGGTGGATGGTGCACGACTGCCGCCACCGCTCGGCGGTGTCGCCCACGGCGTTCAGCCGCTCGGGGCGCAGCACCTCGACGGCGGCGTCCCAGTCGGGGTCCTCCGGGGTCACCTCGCGCACCGTGGCGTGCACGGTGATCAGCCGGCCACCGGTGTCCTTGCTGCGCAGGATGAGCTCGACCTCGTCGGGCAGCCAGGGCAGCGGCTGCTCGCCGGGACCGCTCACGACGTAGGCCGCCGGGCCGGTGCCGCGGTCGTCGCCGTCGTCGTGCCACACGTGCCAGACCGGGTGGGTGCCGCCGTCGGGCACCCTGACCCAGAGCAGCCCCGACTTGCTCGCGGCCTCGTGGATCAGCCGGGTGACGTTGACCGGCGCCGGAGCCACGGCATCCGCTGCCGCCGGTGCGGTCGCCGTGGTCTGCTCGTCGCTCACGGTCGAACTCTCCCACGGACGACCTGAGCGGGTCGGATGTCGAGTCGTCTGCTCACCGGCCCCGTTCCTCCGGCGTGGCCCGGCGCACGACGAGCCGCGTCCACGCCCCCACGTAGATCCGGTCGTCCTCGGAGAGCTCACGGCGCTGACCGGGGGGGATCGGGTCGGTGGGCAGTGCACCGCTCGCCGGGCCGACGTAGGTGCCGTTCGAGGACTGCAGGTCCTCGACCCACCACCGGTGGCCGTCGGTGGTCAGCTGAGCCTGACGACGGCTGACGCCGGCGTCGCCGGCGCAGTCGACCTCCGGGTGGATGTTCCGGCTCGTCGACGGCCTGCCGATGAGAACGCTCGTGGAGGCCAGCGCCACGACGGTGGGCAGGCCCGGGGACGGGCAGGGGTCGTCGCTCTCCTGGGCCTGGTACCAGTCGGGGTCGACCCAGACCTCGGCCACCCAGTCGGTGGCGGTGGCGGGGGCCAGGGGCGTCGGGGCCTCGGCGTCGCCGGCGCCGGCGGTGCATCCGAGCCGGCGGCGGCGTCCGGCGGGCGGGGCATCGTGCCGGTGGTGAAGTCGTAGCCGCAGGCCTCGCAGAACAGCGCGGTGGGGTCGTGGTCCGCGCCGCAGCTGGGGCAGACCAGCGGCGCCGCGGCAGCGGCGGCACCGTCGGGGGCCGGCGCTGCCGGTGAGCCGGAGGTGGCGGGCGCGGCGGCGTCTGCACCGGCCGGGATGGGGAGGCCACAGGTGTCGCAGTAGTCGTTCGACGTCGACGCGTGCCCGTTGGGGCAGGTGGCGCTCA
>CAVPRS010000008.1:0-59830 GCA_963707895.1 uncultured Actinomycetota bacterium
GCCACCCGTACCCTCGGCCTGAGGTCATGATCACATGGTGGGCACCGACGTCCACATGTTGGCACCTGCCTAAGATGGAGACCCGGCCCAGCGGCGTGCCGGAGGTCCTCCGCCAGCGCGTGGTGAGGGGCCTGCCCGCCCGGGCACCGGCATCCGGCAGACCGCTCGATGACCGACCGCAGCAGCACCGAAGGTAGGACCCTTTCGTGACCAAGCCCGTCGTCCTCATCGCCGAGGAGCTCTCACCCGCAACCCTCGACGCCCTCGGCCCCGACTTCGAGGTCCGTCACGTCGACGGTGCCGACCGGGGTGCGCTGCTGCCCGCCCTCGCCGACGTCGACGCGGTGCTGATCCGCTCCGCGACCAAGATCGACGCCGAGGCCCTCGCCGCCGCGAAGAACCTCAAGGTCGTCGCCCGTGCGGGCGTCGGTCTCGACAACGTCGACGTCGAGTCGGCCACCAAGGCCGGCGTCATGGTCGTCAACGCGCCGACCTCCAACATCACCAGCGCCGCCGAGCTCGCCGTCGGCCTGCTCCTGGCCTGCGCCCGCAACATCGCGCCGGCCAACGAGGCCCTCAAGAACGGCGCCTGGAAGCGCAGCAAGTACGGCGGCGTCGAGCTGCTCGAGAAGAAGGTCGGCATCGTGGGCTTCGGCCGCATCGGCCAGCTGGTCGCGGAGCGACTCAAGGGCTTCGGGGTCGAGATCCTCGCCTACGACCCCTACGTGTCGGTGCAGCGCGCCGGGCTGCTCGGGGCCCGGCTGGTCACCCTCGACGAGCTGCTCGCCGAGAGCGACTTCATCACGATCCACCTGCCCAAGACCCCCGAGACGATCGGCCTGATCGGCAAGGAGGCGCTCACCAAGGTCAAGCCGACCGTGCGCATCATCAACGCCGCCCGTGGTGGGGTGCTCGACGAGGAGGCCCTCGCCGACGCCATCGCCGAGGGCCGGGTCGCCGGCGCCGGCCTCGACGTGTTCGCCACCGAGCCGTGCACCGACAGCCCGCTCTTCGCCCACGAGTCGGTCGTCGTCACGCCGCACCTCGGCGCCTCGACCGAGGAGGCCCAGGAGAAGGCCGGTGTCGCCGTGGCGAAGTCGGTGCGGCTCGCACTGGGCGGCGACCTCGTGCCGGATGCCGTCAACGTGGCCGGTGGCGCCGTCGCCGAGGAGGTGCGCCCCGGCATCGACCTGGTCGAGAAGCTCGGCCGCGTGTTCACGGCCTTCGCCGGATCGGTGCCGGTTCAGCTCGACGTCGAGGTGCGCGGCGAGATCACCCTGCACGACGTGTCGGTGTGGGAGCTGGCCGCGCTCAAGGGTCTGTTCACCGACGTCACCGAGGACCCCGTCACCTACGTCAACGCCCCGCTGCTCGCCAAGGAGCGCGGCTGCGAGTCGCGCCTGGTGACCGACGAGGTCTCCGAGGACTTCCGCAACGTCACCACGCTGCACGGCACCCTGGCCGACGGCACCACGGTGTCGGTCAGCGGCACCCTGACCGGTCCGAAGATGGTGCAGAAGCTGATCGGCATCAACGGCTACGACCTCGAGATCCCGATCAGCACGCACATGGCGTTCTTCGCCTACGAGGACCGCCCCGGCGTCATCGGTGCGGTCGGCAAGCTGCTCGGCGAGGCCGACGTCAACATCGCCGGCATGCAGGTCTCGCGTGACGACGACGCCGCCAAGGCCCTGATCGCCCTCACCGTCGACCAGGCCATCCCCGTCGACGTCGTCACCGCGATCGAGAAGGAGATCGGCGCCGAGACCGTGCGCGTCGTCGACCTGGTCTGAGCCGCCTTCCGCGCCACCACGACCGCGCCGCCCACCCCCACGGTGGGCGGCGCGTCGGCATGATGGAGGCGTGAGCGAGCCCGACGCCGACTACTTCTCCTCCTGGTACGCCGACATGGGCGAGGTGCCCGACAAGGACCGGCTGTGGACCCGCCTCCTCGGGCTCCCCCCGCACGTGCTGTCGACAAGCGCGCTCACCGGGCCGGCGCTCGACGAGGTGGCCGGCATCCTGGGCCTCGACCCGGGCGACCTGCTGCTCGACCTCGCCTGCGGCCGCGCGGGCTACGGACTCGAGCTCGCGGCGCGCTCGGGTGCGCGGCTCATCGGGCTCGACTTCGCCGAACCCGCGATCGTGCAGGCCCGCGCCAACGCCGAACGGCTCGGCCTCGGCGACCGCGCCGACCTGCGCGTCGGCGACATGACCGCGACCGGTCTCCCCCCGGCATCCGTCAATGCGGTGCTCTGCGTGGATGCCGCGCAGTTCCCGCCCGACTTCGCCGCCACGTTCGTCGAGGCGCACCGGGTGCTCCACCCCGGCGGGGTGGCCGTCTTCACCGGCTGGGAGGCGCGCATCCCGCAGGACCCCGCGGCGTCGGAGCGGATCCGCCGGGTCGACCTCGCGACCGGTCTGCGGTCGGCGGGGTTCACCGAGGTCGACGTGCGCTCGCGCGAGGACTGGCTGGCCGCGGAGCGGGCCGCCTGGCGTGCCGTCGTGGCCCTGCCCGCGTCCGACGACCCGGCGATGCAGTCGCTGCAGGCCGAGGGCCGGCGATCGATCGAGCGCGGCGACGTCTACCGGCGGGTGCTCGGCGTGGGCCGCCGGGGCGCGTGAGCCGACCTGCGGAATCCGACACCAGCGGCAGCCGAGCCGGTGGAATCCGCACCGATCCCCGTGATGGGTGGCACGTCTCGTCGGTCGCGCGTCCGCATGGTGGAAAGGCGCTGGCAGGTAGTAGGACGTCCACGTACCGTCGACTCATGCAGCGGCTCGAGGTACTCCTCCTCATTCCCGGCCGCGGCGAGGTCCGGTAGTCAGCACCCTCGCCGCGGAGACCCCGCGACGTCGCTGACCGGTTCGCCGAGACATTCCTCGGCTCGAGCCCCGAACCCACCCGAACGACCGGCCCCTGCGCGGGCCGTGGAAGGCAGACACCGATGAACGAGAACACCACCCTCGACGAGGCCACCCTGGCCCGCCAGGCACTCCAGGAGTCGATGGACCTGCGGGATCAAGGGCACAGCGACGACTGACTCCGGGCCACTCCCGGGTCCCACGCTCTGCGTTGGCGCGACCGCGCGACCGGCCGTCCCGCTCTTCCACGGGCTGGGACGGCCGTCCGCATCCCGATACCGCTCCCTAGGCTGGACACCATGACCGAGACCTCGCCGCAGACCCTCGACCTCGCCGTCATCGGCGGCGACGGCATCGGCCCCGAGGTCGTCGCCGAGGGCCTGAAGGTGCTCGAGGCGGTCGTGGGGGAGGCCGGCCCGAAGGTCACCACCACCGAGTACGACCTGGGTGCCCGTCGCTGGCACGCCACCGGCGAGACGCTGCCCGACTCGGTGCTCGACGAGCTCAAGGGGCACGACGCCATCCTGCTCGGCGCGATCGGCGACCCGAGCGTGCCGAGTGGCGTGCTCGAGCGCGGCGTCCTGCTGCCGCTGCGCTTCGCCATGGAGCACTACGTCAACCTGCGCCCGGCCCGGCTCTACCCGGGTGTCGAGAGCCCGCTGGCCGTCGAGCGGGTGGCGCCGGACGGCATCGACTTCGTGGTCGTGCGCGAGGGCACCGAGGGCCCCTACGTGGGCAACGGCGGCTCGCTGCGCACCGGCACGCCCAACGAGATCGCCACCGAGGTCAGCGTCAACACCCGCTTCGGCGTCGAGCGCGTGGTGCGCGACGCCTTCGCCCGCGCGGCCGCCCGCCCCCGCAGGCACCTCACCCTCGTGCACAAGCACAACGTGCTCACCCACGCGGGCCACCTCTGGCGGCGCACGGTCGAGGAGGTCGCGACCGAGTTCCCCGAGGTCGAGACCGCCTACCAGCACGTGGATGCCGCGACGATCTTCCTCACGACCGACCCCGGCCGCTTCGACGTCATCGTCACCGACAACCTGTTCGGCGACATCATCACCGACATCGCCGCGGCGATCGCCGGCGGCATCGGGCTGGCCGCGAGCGGCAACATCAACCCGGAGGGCCGCTACCCGAGCATGTTCGAGCCGGTGCACGGCTCGGCCCCCGACATCGCCGGCCAGGGCAGGGCCGACCCCACCGCCACGATCCTGTCGGTCGGGATGCTGCTGGCCCACCTCGGGCACGCGGCCGAGGCCGAGCGGGTAGAGCGGGCGGTGGCTGCCGACCTCGCCGAGCGGGGCGGTGCGCCGCGCTCCACGACGGCCGTCGGCGACGCCATCGCCGCCCGCCTCTGACCGACCCCAGCACGGGTAACCTTCGCGGGGTAGCACTGTCGCTCCCCGAGGAAAGGACCACGAGTCCCATGAGCCTGACCTTCGACCTGCACCGCAACCCCACTCCGGCGAGTGAGGAGCGGCGTGCGGCGATCCACGCCAACCCGGGCTTCGGTGTCTTCTTCACCGACCACATGGTGCGCTCGGTGTGGACCAAGGCCGGCGGCTGGGGCGAGGGTCGGGTCGAGCCCTACGGGCCGATCCAGCTGATGCCGAGCGCCGCGGTGCTGCACTACGCCCAGGAGATCTTCGAGGGGCTCAAGGCCTACCGCCACCCCGACGGCTCGGTGTGGTCCTTCCGCCCCGAGGCCAACGCCGAGCGGATGCAGCGCAGCGCCCGTCGCCTCGCCCTGCCCGAGCTGTCGACCGACGACTTCGTCGCGTCCCTGCGCGCGCTGCTCGAGGTCGACGAGCCGTGGGTGCCCCCGGCGGGCACCGGCGAGACCAGCCTCTACCTGCGCCCGTTCATGTACGCCTCCGAGGCGTTCCTCGGGGTGCGTCCGGCCAACGAGGTCACCTACTGCCTGATCGGCTCGCCCGCGGGCGCCTACTTCGCCGGTGGCCTGAAGCCGGTCACCCTGTGGATCTCGCAGCACTACGCCCGCGCCGGCGCCGGCGGAACCGGCGCCGCCAAGACCGGCGGCAACTACGCGTCATCCCTCGCGGGCCAGCTCGAGGGCATCGAGCACGGCTGCGACCAGGCCGTCTTCCTCGACTCCTCGACCCAGACCTACATCGAGGAGCTCGGGGGGATGAACCTGTTCTTCGTGACCCGCGACAACCGACTGGTCACCCCCGAGCTCACCGGCTCGATCCTCGAGGGCGTCACCCGCAGCTCGATCCTCGAGCTCGCCAAGGAGCTGGGCCTCGAGCCCGAGGAGCGGCGCATCCCGATCGAGGAGTGGAAGGACGGCGTCGCGAGCGGCGAGGTCCGCGAGGTCTTCGCGTGCGGCACTGCGGCCGTGGTCACCCCGGTCGGGCGAGCTGCGCTGGGAGGGTGGTTCGGCACCCTCGACGGCCGGCGAGGGCGGCGGGGAGGTCACCAACGCCATCCGCACGGCGCTGCTCGACGTCCAGTACGGCCGGGCCGAGGACACCCACGGCTGGCTGACCCGACTCGCCTGACCTTAAGGTTCACTCACGGACCATTTACACGGCATACTCGCTCCCATGACCCCGGAGCAGTCTCCACCGCAGCCGTCGCGGCTGCCGGATGCCGTGCTGCGCCCCGCGGTGGGAAACGTCTTCGAGACCACCGTCGAGCAGCTGGCGACGGCCATCCGGCTCGGTGTCTTCGTCATGGGCGAGCAGCTGCCGCCCGAGCGCGACCTCGCCGAACGGCTCGGGGTGTCGCGCAACACGCTGCGCGAGGCGATCGCGGCGCTGCGCGACTCGGGCCTGGTCACGACCCGGCGCGGGCGCGGCGGTGGCACGGTCGTCACGTACGCCGGCCGCGGCCAGGGTGCCGACGCCACCGTGCTCGACGGGCCGCCCGTACGGCGCGGTGCCGCTCTCGAGGACGCGCTCGACTTCCGCCGCGTCGTGGAGCCCGGTGCCGCGCGCCTCGCGGCCACCCGCCCGCTGTCACGCGACCAGCGCGACTGGCTCACCGAGTCGTGCCGTGCCGTTCGCGAGGCCGGCGTCGACCAGCACCGGATCGCCGACTCGCGGCTGCACCTCGCGATCGCCACCCTCACCGGCTCGCCGATGGTCGTCGAGGCGGTCACGAGGGCCCAGGCGGCGCTCGGCGAGCTGCTCGGCCAGATCCCGGTGCTGCGGATCAACATCGAGCACTCCCACGAGCAGCACGACCAGATCGTGGCGGCGATCCTCGCCGGTGACGCCGACACCGCCCGCACCACCATGGAGGAGCACTGCGACGCCACGTCCGCGCTCCTGCGTGGACTTCTCGGATAGCCCAACACGAAGGGGAGCAGCATGCCCAGCTCGATGCACCCGGGGGGACCTCCCCAGCTCACGGTCGACCAGCTGCGTGCCGGCGTGCTCGCCGGTGAGGTCGACACGGTCATCGTGGCCTTCACCGACATGCAGGGGCGCCTGCAGGGCAAGCGGATCCACGGCCAGTTCTTCATCGACCACGTGCTCGAGAACGGCACCGAGGGCTGCAACTACCTGCTCGCGGTCGACGTCGACATGAACACCGTCGGTGGCTACGCGATGTCGTCGTGGGAGCGCGGCTACGGCGACATGTTCTTCGAGATGGACCTCACCACCCTGCGGCGCACGCCGGGGCACCCCGCGTCGGTCACGATCCAGAGCGACCTCACCTGGCTGGACGGGAGCGGCGAGGTGGTGCAGTCACCGCGCACCATCCTCAAGCACCAGGTCGAGGTGGCGCAGGCCGACGGCTACGCCGCCCTTGCCGGCACCGAGCTGGAGTTCATCCTCTTCGAGGAGTCCTACGAGACCGCGTGGGACCGTCGCTACCAGGGGCTGACCGGGGCCAACCGCTACAACGTCGACTACTCGATCCTCGGCGGCAGCAAGGTGGAGCCGGTGCTCCGCGAGATCCGCAACGAGATGTACACCGCGGGCATGAACGTCGAGTCGGCCAAGGGCGAGTGCAACTTCGGCCAGCACGAGATCGGGTTCCTCTTCGACGACGTGCTGCGCACCTGCGACAACCACTCCGTCTACAAGACCGGCGCCAAGGAGATCGCGGCCCGGCACGGCCAGTCCCTGACCTTCATGGCCAAGTTCGACGAGCGCGAGGGCAACTCGTGCCACATCCACCTGTCCCTGCGCGGCACCGACGGCGAGGTCGTCTTCGCCGACCACGACCGTGACGGGGGGCGCAGCGAGCTGTTCGACCAGTTCATGGCCGGCATCCTCGCGACGATGCGCGAGCTCACCTACTTCTACGCGCCGAACATCAACTCCTACAAGCGGTTCGCCGCCGGGTCGTTCGCACCCACCGCCGTCGCGTGGGGCACCGACAACCGCACCTGCGCGCTGCGCGTGGTCGGGCACGGTGCGGGTCTGCGGGTCGAGAACCGGCTCCCGGGCGGCGACGTCAACCCCTACCTCGCGGTGGCGGCGATGATGGCGGGCGGGCTGCACGGCATCCGGGAGGGGCTGGAGCTGCCCCCTGTCTGCGAGGGGAACGCCTACGTCGGCGACTACGAGCACGTGCCCACCACGCTGGCGCACGCACGCGACCTCCTGGCGGGAAGCACCATCGCCCGTCAGGCCTTCGGCGACGAGGTCGTCGACCACTACGTCAACGCCGCGGACGTCGAGCTCGCGGCCTTCAACTCCGCGGTGACCGACTGGGAGCGGGTCCGCGGCTTCGAGAGGCTGTGACCACACCCACCATGACCAGCACCTACGCACACGACGTCGTCAACCCGGCGACCGAGCAGGTCGTCACCACGCTCGACCTCGTCGGGCTCGAGGAGACCGACGCCGCGATCGCCCGCGCCGTGGAGGTCGGGCCGGCCTGGCGCGCGGTCAGCCCCGCGGACCGCGGGATGCTGCTGCGCCGCTTCGCCGACGTCGTCGAGGCCCACACCGACGAGCTGGCGGCGCTGGAGGTCGCCAACTCCGGCCACACGGTCGGCAACGCCCGGTGGGAGGTCGGCAACGTCGTCGGCGTGCTGCGCTACTACGCGGCGGCACCGGAGCGGCTGTTCGGCCGGCAGATCCCGGTCGCGGGCGGGCTCGACGTCACGTTCAAGGAGCCGCTCGGCGTCGTCTCGGTCATCGTGCCGTGGAACTTCCCGATGCCGATCGCGGGCTGGGGGCTCGCCCCGGCCCTGGCCGCCGGGAACACGGTCGTGCTCAAGCCGGCCGAGCTGACCCCGCTCACCGCGATGCTCATCGGGCAGCTGGCCCTCGACGCGGGCATCCCCGAGGGGGTGCTCACGGTGCTGCCGGGCAAGGGCTCGGTGGTGGGGGAGCGGTTCGTCACCCACCCCGACGTGCGCAAGGTCTGCTTCACCGGCTCGACCGCGGTCGGCCAGGGGATCATGCGCAAGGCCGCCGACCAGCTCAAGCGGGTGACCCTCGAGCTCGGCGGCAAGTCGGCCAACATCGTCTTCGCCGACGCCGACCTCGACACGGCGGCTGCGTCCGCACCGATGAGCTTCCTCGACAACGCGGGCCAGGACTGCTGCGCCCGAAGCCGGATCCTGGTGCAGCGCAGCGTGTTCGACGCCTTCATGGAGCGGTTCGAGCAGTCGCTCAAGGCCGTCGTCGTCGGCGACCCGGGCGACGAGGCGACCCAGATGGGTCCCCTGGTGTCGAGCGGCCAGCGCGATGCCGTGCGCGGCTTCATCGAGGACGCCGAGGCGGGCGGCCACGCGCCGGTGGACGTCGCCTTCCGGGGCAGCGCCCCCGACGGCCCCGGCTGGTGGTACCCGCCGACCGTGGTGCTGCCCGGTGACACCCACGACCGGGTCTGGCGCGAGGAGGTCTTCGGGCCGGTCGTCGCCGTCATGCCCTTCGACGACGAGGCCGACGCGGTGGCCAAGGCCAACGACACGGCCTACGGGCTGTCGGGGTCGATCTGGACGCGCGACGTCGGTCGCGCCATCCGGGTGGCTCGTGGCGTCGAGGCCGGGAACCTCTCGGTCAACAGCCACAGCTCGGTGCGCTACTCGACGCCGTTCGGGGGCTTCAAGGCGAGCGGCATCGGTCGCGAGCTGGGCCCCGACGCGCTCGACGCGTTCACCGAGGTCAAGAACGTCTTCATCAGCACCGAGGCATAGGAGATCTCCATGGCAGGCAGGCTCGAGGGCAAGGTCGCGGTGGTCACCGGCGGCTGCTCCGGCATCGGTCTGGCGACCGTGCGCCGGTTCGCCCAGGAGGGCGCGACGGTCGTCATCGCCGACCTGAGCGACGACGCGGGGGAGGCGCTGGCGGCCGAGGTCGGGGGCACCTACGTGCACACCGACGTCGCGAGCAAGGACGACGTCGACCGGCTCTTCGCGACGGCGGTCGAGCGCCACGGCAGGCTCGACATCGCCTTCAACAACGCCGGGATCAGCCCACCCGACGACGACTCGATCCTCGACACCGACCTCGACGCGTGGCGCCGCGTTCAGGAGGTCAACCTCACCTCGGTCTACCTGTGCTGCAAGGCGGCCCTGCCGTACATGCTCGAGCAGAAGTCGGGCTCGATCATCAACACCGCGAGCTTCGTGGCCGTCATGGGGGCCGCGACCTCGCAGATCTCCTACTCCGCGTCCAAGGGCGGGGTGCTCGCGATGACCCGCGAGCTCGGTGTGCAGTTCGCCCGCGACGGCATCCGGGTCAACGCCCTGTGCCCGGGCCCGGTCAACACCCCGCTGCTCAAGGAGCTGTTCGCCAAGGACGAGGAGCGGGCCGCGCGGCGGCTGGTGCACGTGCCGATGGGGCGCTTCGGGGAGCCGGAGGAGATGGCGAACGCCGTGCTCTTCCTCGCCTCCGACGAGTCGAGCTTCATGACCGCGTCGACCTTCCTCGTCGACGGAGGGATCTCGGGCGCCTACGTGACGCCCCTGTGACGATGATGGGTGTCATGAGCGAGAACGCGTCCCGTCCGGTCATCGGTGTCTCGGCCTACGTCGAGCCCGTCGACCGCTCGGTCTGGGTCCAGCAGCCAAGCGCCGTCCTGCCACACCGGTACGTCGACCACCTCGAGCGAGCGGGCGCCATCGCGGTCATCCTGCCGCCGAGGCACGATGCCGACGACGACATGGCGCGGGCCGTGCTCGACCGGCTCGACGGCCTCGTCATCGCCGGCGGGGCGGACGTCGAGTCGGTGCACTACGACGCCGAGCCGCACCCGACCTCGCAGGCCCCGCGAGCCGACCGCGACGCGTGGGAGCTCGCGCTGTCACGCGTGTCGGAGTCCCTCGACCTCCCGGTGCTCGGCATCTGCCGGGGCATGCAGGTCATGGCGGTGGCGGCCGGAGGCGACCTCGTCCAGCACGTCCCCGACGTCGTGGGCCACGACGCGCACTGCCCGCGGCCGGGGGAGTACGCCACGCACCACGCCACCCCGGTGGAGGGCACCCGGCTGGCCGGGCTGCTCGGCACCGAGGAGCTGGACGTCCCCACCTACCACCACCAGGCGGTGCGCCCGCAGTCGCTGGAGGGCACGGCCTACCGGCCCGCTGCGTGGCACGCCGACGGGACCCTCGAGGCCATGGAGGACCCGGCATCCGGCTTCCGGCTGGCGGTGCAGTGGCACCCCGAGGCGGGCGACGACGGGCGGCTGTTCGACGCCCTCGTGGCCGCGGCCGCGGGGGCCAGGGCGTCCGACGCGCGGTCCCCCTTGCGCGATCACAGCCGCACCGGGTGACAATCGACCGATGACGAAGCTCAACCGACTCGCGATCGCCGCCGGAGCAGCCAGTGCCCTGGGGGCGCTCGCCGCTGCGGGGAAGGGCGTCAACGCCTCGATGGGCGGACGTCCTGCCGGGGCTCGGCTCGAGCGGGCCCAGCGCTCCCCGGCCTACCGGGCGGGCGCCTTCCACAACACCTCGCGCGGCACGTCGTCGATGCCGTCGGGGCAGCGAGACGTGCTGCGCCGGTTCCGTGAGAACAGCGAGACCCGGCGTCCGGCGCTGCCGATCCCGGTGGTGAGCACGCCGCACGCGCCACGCACCGAGGGCGTGCACGTCACCTGGTTCGGGCACGCGTCGTGCCTCGTCGAGCTCGACGGCGTGCGCCTGCTCATGGACCCCGTGTGGAGCGAGCGCTGCTCCCCGAGCCAGCACGTCGGCCCGCGGCGGCTGCACGCCGTGCCGGTGCCGCTCATCGGGCTGGGCCGGATCGACGCCGTGGTCATCTCCCACGACCACTACGACCACCTCGACATGGACACCGTCTGCCGGCTCGTCGACCTCACCGATGCCGTGTTCCTGGTCCCGCTCGGCGTCGGTGCGCACCTCGACGCCTGGGGCGTCCCGGCCGACCGGGTCGTCGAGTGCGACTGGGAGGAGGGCTACGACGTCGGCGGCGTGCGGGTCACCGCCGTCGAGGCGCAGCACTTCTCGGGTCGTGGGCTGCGACGTGACGGCACCCTGTGGGCCTCCTGGGTCCTGGCCGGGCGCGGCGGCAAGGTGTTCTTCAGCGGCGACTCCGGCTTCTTCGACGGCTACGCCCGGCTCGGCGCCGAGCACGGGCCGTTCGACATCTCGCTGATGGCCGTGGGGGCCTACGATCCGGCGTGGCGCGACATCCACCTCGATCCCGAGGAGGCCGTCGAGGCCACCCTGCTGCTGCGCGGCGGGCTGCTCGTGCCGATCCACTGGTGCACGTTCGTGCTGGCCCCCCATCCGTGGGCCGAGCCCGTCGAACGGCTGCTCGTCGCGGCCGCGACCAAGGGCGTGCCCGTCGCCGTGCCGCGCGTCGGCGACCGGGTCGACGCCGCCGAGCCGCCCGGACTCGATCCGTGGTGGGAGCTGCAGCGCGCCGACGACGCCGCGGCCCGCCGCTGACCCACCGGGCTCGCTGCGACTGGGTGGCAGGTCACCGCGGTCGACGCCGTGGTGCGCGCGGTGCGACGGGGCTGAGCGCGGGCGCCGGCCACGCGACATCCGCACGGGGTCATGGCCAGCATGTGGACCGGCGGTGTGCCGCCTCCCCACCCGCGTGGGAGGGTGGGCGCGTGACGTTCCGTGACGTGGCCACCACCACGATCATTATCGGCTAGCGCGACGAGACCTCCTCGTCGCGCAGACCTCCCACACCCGGGGGGTCTTTTGCTTGTCGGGAGCGTCGCGGGTGCGACGGGACCGGGGAGCGAGGGTCGCACCGCCCACACCCCGGGGGGCGCGGCAGCAGCGCCGGACCGACAATGGGTCGGGACACCACAACCGTTTCGCCCCGGCCCTCACGGGCCGGGGCACAGGCGCCGGGCGACCGGCAGACCGATCTTGGGTGAGCACCGATGACCGACATCCACGTCTACGACACGACGCTGCGCGACGGCGCGCAGCAGGAGGGCCTGAACCTCTCCGTGGCGGACAAGCTCGCCATCGCGTCACACCTCGACGAGCTGGGGGTCGGCTACATCGAGGGCGGCTGGCCGGGGGCCAACCCCAAGGACACCGAGTTCTTCGCCCGTGCGGCCACCGAGCTCGACCTGCACAACGCCACGCTCGCGGCGTTCGGCGCCACGCGTCGAGCCGGCGCCCGGGCGGCCAGCGACCCGCTGGTGCGAGCGTTGCTCGACAGCCGGGCCCAGGTCGTCACGCTCGTCGCCAAGTCGCACACCGGGCACGTCGAGCGGGCGCTGCGCACCACGCTCGCCGAGAACCTCGAGATGATCCGCGACACCGTGTCGTTCCTGCGCGGCGAGGGGCGGCGGGTCTTCCTCGACGCCGAGCACTTCTTCGACGGCTACGCCACCAACCGTGACTACGCGCTCGAGGCGGTGCGGGTGGCCACCGAGGCCGGCGCCGAGGTCGTCGCGCTGTGCGACACCAACGGCGGGATGCTGCCCGGCCAGGTCGCCGACGTCGTCGACGACGTGGTGCGCACCACCGGTGCACGGATCGGCATCCACTGCCACAACGACACCGGCTGCGCCGTCGCCAACTCGATGGCGGCCGTCGACGCGGGCGCCACCCACGTGCAGGGCACCGTCAACGGCTACGGCGAGCGCACCGGCAACGCCGACCTGCTCACCGTCGTCGCCAACCTCCAGCTCAAGAAGGGCGTGCCGCTGCTCGAGCCGCACCGCCTGCAGGAGTCGACCCGCATCGCCCACGCGATCGCCGAGGTCACCAACGTGCCCGCCTACTCGCGCCAGCCCTACGTGGGATCGAGCGCGTTCGCGCACAAGGCCGGCCTGCACGCCAGCGCCATCAAGGTCGACCCCGACCTCTACCAGCACATGGACCCCAAGCACGTGGGCAACGACATGCGGATGCTGGTGTCCGACATGGCCGGCCGCGCGTCGATCGAGCTGAAGTCGCGCGAGCTCGGCTTCGACCTCGACTCCGCCGACGACGACGACAACGCGACCCTCGCGCGGGTGCTGCGGGCGGTCAAGGAACGTGAGCTGCGCGGCTACACCTTCGACGCCGCCGACGCGTCGTTCGAGCTGCTGCTGCGCCGCGAGATCGACGGGTCGCTCCCGGCCTTCTTCGAGGTCGAGTCGTGGCGGGTCATCACCGACGCGCGCGGCGACGACGAGGCGCTCTCCGAGGCGACGGTCAAGCTCGTGGCGGCCGGCGAGCGCGGGCTGCGCACCGGCGAGGGCAACGGCCCGGTCAACGCCCTCGACCAGGCCCTGCGCTCGGCGCTCGCGAAGTTCTACCCCGAGATCCGCAACCTCGAGCTGATCGACTACAAGGTGCGCATCCTCGACGCCGCCCACGGCACCGATGCCGTCACCCGGGTGCTCATCGAGACCTCCGACGGCACCACGTCCTGGACCACGATCGGGGTCGCGGCCAACATCCTCGAGGCCAGCTGGGACGCCCTCGTCGAGTCGGTCACCTACGGGCTGGTGCGGGCCGGCGTCGAGCCGCGCTGAACCCTCCTCGCACTCACGGCGAGGTCGGGACCGCGGCGGCGGCGTCGTCGAGCGCGGCGTCGAGCACGGTCAGGAGGCGCCGCCGCAGGGCGTTCGAGCGCACGGCGAAGGCGCGCTGCCGCTCGAGGTAGGCGGCCCTGCCCTCGGGGGTCTCGATCGGCACGGGCTGGTATCCGAGCTCGCGCAGGTCGTACGGCGAGGCCTCCATGTCGAGCACCCGGATCTCGCGCGCGAGGTCGAAGGCGTCGCCCACGAGCTCGCTCGGCACCAGCGGGGTCAGCTTGAACGCCCACTTGTAGACGTCCATCCCGGCGTGCAGGCAGCCCGGCTGCTCCATCGAGACCTGGCCGTCGCGGGTGGGGCGCAACGTGTTCCTGGGTGCCGCCGAGTCGGTGAAGAACCGGTAGGCGTCGAAGTGCGAGCAGCGGATGCCGTGCCGCTCCACCACCGCGTCGGTACCGGCGCGGCCCAGCCGCAGCGGCCAGCCGGCGTGCCGCACGTCGTCGGGGGCGAGGCCGTGCACCATGGCCCACTCGTGAAGCCCGAAGCAGCCCAGCTGGGCCGGTCGGGAGACGGTGGCGGACAACAGCTCTCGCATGAAGGTCACCGCGGAGCCGCGAGCAGCGAGGAACGCCGCGACGTCGACCTCCACCGCGTCCCCGACCGCGCGGTAGTGCCTCCACGACGCGCGCGGGAGGTGCGCGGCATCCCGCAGCAGCACCCCGGCGCCCGGGTGCCAGCGACGAAGTCGCGTCGGCGAGTTGTTGTAGTAGCGGAAGAGGAAGTCCTCGACCGGGTGCGTGCGGCCGTCGGCGCGACGCTCACGGTGGGCGGCGGTGGCGACGTCGACGCGGGCCGCGTGGTCGGCCTCCAGGGTCTGCCACTGCGGCCTCGCGAGCTCGCGTCGGGTCACCCGGCAACGGTAGACGCGGCGAAGCCCCGGGGCGACCACCCCGGGGCTCCGGACGACGCGCTCAGCCCTTCGGGTACGGGCCGTACTGGTTGTCGTTCTCGCTGTCGAGGATGAAGAAGTAGAGCAGGACGATCCACCCGATGAGGGGGACCAGGCCGATGAGCAGCCACCACCCGGACCGACCGGTGTCGTGCAGGCGCCGCACGCTGACGGCCAGGTTGGGGACGAGGAACACGATCCAGGCGATCGTGGCGAGCCAGCCCCCACCGATCGTGAGGTCGCTGTAGGTGAACCCGGCGGCCTTGTCGATGATCCCGGCCACGACGAAGACGATGGTGACGAACAGGTACCACCACCAGTACTCGCTGCGACGGGCACGCCCGGAGAAGGTGGCGTACTTGTTGAGCAGGACGCTGCTGACGGCCTGGCTGAATGTCATGACGCACTCCTGACCTCGGGGGCTTGCTGGAGGACAACGCTAGTGAGGGGGCCCCGCGTGGTGGGGGAGATCCGTGTCACCGCGGCCGTGTCGTGACGCCGGGAACCCGGCGACCGGTCCCGTTCGTCGTGAGGGACGATGGGTGTCGACGTCCGGTCGCACTCCTGACGTCCCCGAGACCAACGAGGCCCAGACATGCGTAGGACCATTCCGCTCGCCGCCGCGGTCGCGGTGGTGCTCGCGCTGAGCGCCTGCGGGGGCGACCCCGAGCCCGTGGCCTCGACAGCGGCGCCGGCCTCGACCGCCCCGAGCGCGTCCACGACGCCGTCGGCGGGCTCCACCGGTGCCGGCGGCCTCTACGTGGCGCTCGGAGACTCGCTCGCGGCCGGCTACCAGCCCGGCGGCGCCGAGCTGCGCGACACGGCCTACCCGGCCCTCACCGCGACCCGGCTGTCCGCGGGGGGCGACGAGCTGACCCTGGAGAACCTCGGTTGCAGCGGCGAGACGACCACCTCGCTCGTCAAGGGCGGGAAGTGCGACTTCGCGGCGGGGAGCCAGCTGGAGCAGGCCGAGAAGCTGCTGAAGGGCAGTGACGACGTCGCGCTCGTGACGATCGACATCGGCGGCAACGACCTGCTGCGCTGCGTGCGCGGTGGGGCGCAGATCGACACGGCGTGCGTCACCGCCGGCGTCGGCACCGTGAAGAAGAACCTGCCGACGATCCTGGAGCGGCTCAGGACGGCGGCCGGCCCGGACGTGCCGGTGCTCGTCGTCGGCTACTACAACCCGTGGCTCGCCGCGAAGGCCCTGGACCAGCCGATCAAGGGGGTCGACGCCGCGGCCAAGGCCTACACGGCCCTGAGCGCCGCCATCGAGTCGGCCGCGAAGACGTCCGGCACCACGTTCGTCGGGCTCGACCAGGCGTTCTCGACCAACGACACGACACCGACGAAGATCAACGGCCGGTCGGTGCCGAAGAACGCGGCGGCGATCTGCACGCTCACCAACATCTGCACCGCTTCCGACATCCACCTCACCGACGAGGGCGCGGCCACCGTGGCCCGGGTTCTCGCGAAGGCGGCCCAGAAGGCCGGGGTCTCCTGACCTCAGCCGGCTCCAGCTGTCCCCCGCGCGACGTGGCGGGTTCGACGACCCTTCCGCCGGCCGGGATCACCACCTAGAGTCGGGCGGGCGCGGCAACGGTGCCGCCCGGCAAGGGAGCAGAAACATGCGTCGTCGCAGGTGGGCCATCGTCGTCGCAGTCCTCGCCCTCGGGGGCCTGTCGGCGCCCGTGGCATCCGCGCAGGCTCCGGCGGCGCCGGGCCCGTCCTCCAACGCCATGGGCTGGTACCTCGCCATGGGTGACTCGCTGGCCGCCGGCTACCAGCCCGGCCAGGGCGACGACAAGACCGGCGGCTACGTCGGCGGCGTGCTCGCCGCGGTGAAGGCCGACACGGCCAAGACCAAGCTGGTCAACGTCGCCTGCAGCGGCGAGACCGTCGTGACCATGGTGGCGGGCGGTCGCTGCGCGTACGACGAGGGCACCCAGCTGGCCCAGGCCGTGGAGTTCCTGCACGCCCACAGCCGCACGACCCGTCTGGTGACCATCGACATCGGCGCCAACGACGTGCAGCGCTGCGTCAGCCGCAGCCCCCTCGGCATCGACCTCGCCTGCATCCAGCAGGGCCTGGGCGACGTGCAGCGGTTGCTCCCGCAGGTGCTCGCCCAGCTGCATGCCGCCGCGCCGGGCGCCCACATCGTCGTGGCGAACTACTACAACCCGTTCCTCGCCGCCTACCTCACGGGTGCGGCCGGCCAGGTGCTCGCGCAGCAGTCGATGGCGCTGCAGGCAGCCCTGAACGTGATCATCGCCGGCTCGGCCGCCTCGGTCGGAGCCGACGTCGCCGACGTCGCCACGGCCTTCCGCAGCACCGTCACCACGCCGGTGAACGTACCGGCGCTCGGCGGATCTGTGCCGACCAACGTCGCCACGATCTGCGCCTGGACCTGGATGTGCCAGCTGGGCGACATCCACGCCAACGACACGGGGTATGCCGTGATGGCGGGCACCGTCGCGGCTCGTCTCTGAGACGGGGCCGGGCGCGGCCGCGGTGCCGTGGTCGCTCGCGCGACCGTAGGCTCGGCCCATGCGCATCGCGAGGTTCACGACGGGCGACGACCCGGCATACGGTCTGGTCGACGGCACGGGCGAGAAGATCGCCGAGATCACGGGAGATCCGCTCTACCAGCGGATCGAGCTCACCGGGACGGTGCACGAGATCGACGACGTGCGCCTGCTCGCGCCGGTCATCCCGCGCAGCAAGGTGATCGGGATCGGCCGCAACTACGCCGACCACGCCCGGGAGATGGGCGGCGAGGCCCCCGACGAGCCGATGATGTTCCTCGTCCCCAACACCGCGGTCGTCGGCCCCGGCGACCCGGTCGTGATGCCGCCCCAGACCTCCGAGGTCGGCTACGAGGGCGAGCTCGCCGTCGTCATCGGCCGCCTGGCCAAGGACCTCGAGCCCGAGGATGCCCTGGGGGCCGTCTTCGGCTACACCGTCGCCAACGACGTGACGGCCCGCGACCTGCAACGCGCTGACGGCCAGTGGGCCCGCGCCAAGGGGTTCGACACCTTCTGCCCGCTCGGGCCGTGGATCGAGACCGACCTCGACCCCTCGGCGCAGCGGATCACCACCCGCCTCGACGGCGAGGTGGTGCAGGACGGGCCCACCTCCGACATGGTGCACGGAGTCGCCACGCTGGTCTCGCACGCGTCCAAGGCGTTCACGCTGCTGCCCGGCGACGTCATCCTCACCGGCACGCCGGCGGGGGTCGGCCTGGTCGAGGCCGGGCAGCGGGTCGAGGTCGAGGTCGACGGCATCGGGGTGCTCAGCAACCCCTTCGTGCGTCACTAGGCTGTGCCCACCATGAGCGAGAACACGTATGCCGCCCGCCACAGCGGCGCCCACGACGAGACGACCGACGACGGCGCGCGGGACGCGCCGGCGGCCGAGGACACCCAGGGCGCCCTGCCCGGCGCCGTGCGGCTGCGCGTCGCGCCCTCGCCGACGGGGGACCCGCACGTCGGCACGGCCTACATGTCGCTGTTCAACCTCGCGTTCGTGCGCCAGCAGGGCGGTCGGTTCCTGCTGCGTATCGAGGACACCGACCGGGCGCGCTTCCGCGAGGACTCCGAGAAGCAGGTCTTCGACACCCTGCGCTGGCTCGGCCTGACCTGGGACGAGGGTCCTGACGTCGGGGGACCGTGCGCGCCCTACCGGCAGAGCGAGCGGCTCGACACCTACCGCCCCTACGTCGAGCGGCTGCTCGCCGAGGGCCGGGCCTACCACTGCTGGTGCTCCACCGAGCGCCTGGCCGAGATGCGCGAGGCGCAGCAGAAGGCCAAGCAGCCCACGGGCTACGACCGGCTCTGCGTCGGCAGGACCCAGGAGGAGCGCAGTGCCCTGCCCGGCTTCTCACCCACCCCGGTCGTGCGCATGCTCATCCCGGATGACGCCCCGCTGGAGTTCGACGACCTGATCCGGGGCCGGGTGTCGGCGCCCCGCCCCGACGACCAGGTCATCCTCAAGGCCGACGGCTTCCCGACCTACCACCTCGCCGTCGTCGTCGACGACCACGAGATGGGCATCACCCACGTCGTCCGGGGCGAGGAGTGGATCTCCTCGACCCCCAAGCACGTGCTGCTCTACCAGTGGCTCGGCCTGCAGCCCCCGGCCTTCGCGCACATGCCGCTGCTCCGCAACACCGACAAGTCCAAGATCTCCAAGCGCAAGAACCCCGCCGCGCGGCTCACCTGGTTCCAGGAGCAGGGATACCTGCCCGAGGCACTGGTCAACTTCCTCGCCCTCCTCGCCTACCCGCCGGCCGAGGGTGCCGAGGGCGAGGACGTCGAGGTGTTCGGCTTCGAGGAGTTCTCGCAGCGCTTCGCGTGGTCCGACGTCAACCCGGTCGGCCCGATCTTCGACCTCAAGAAGCTCGACTGGCTCAACGGGGTGCACATCCGCGCGCTCGGGGTCGACGACCTCGCCTCGCGGCTGCTGCCCTTCCTCCAGGCCGACGGCGTGCTCGGCGACAACCCGTCGTTGGGGGAGCTCGCCCGGCTGCGGTCGGTCACCGCGCTGATCCAGACCCGGATGGCGCACCTCACCGAGGCCACGGACCTGGTCGGACCGTTCTACGTCGCCGACGACGCCGTCGAGGTCGCCGACGACGCCCGCGCCCAGCTCAAGGACGACGCCGGCGCGGTGCTCGACGCCGCGGTGACCGCCCTCGAGGCGGTGCCCGACGAGCACTCCGGCGTGCTCGGTTCGCAGTCGTCGTTCACCTCGGACGCCGTCGAGGCGGCCCTGCGCGGGGCGCTCGTCGAGGGGCTCGGCATCAAGCCGAAGTTCGCGTTCGGGCCGCTGCGCACGGCCGTGTCCGGGCGCCGGGTCTCCCCGCCCCTGTTCGAGTCGATGGAGATCCTGGGCAGGGCCTCGACGCTGGCACGGCTGCGGGCGCTGCGCGCCACGCTGTGACGAAGCGGCGGCGACGCTGTGACGCGGCGCCACGCTGTGACGAACGGCGCGGCATCCGCGATTTGGGTGGGGAGGAAAGCGCCCGGTAGGATCATCCCTCGGTTCGCCCGACGACAGACCGCCTCGCGGAACGTCCGACGGCATACCCCATGGGGTATGGTGTAATTGGCAACACTGGTGATTCTGGTTCATCCGTTCTAGGTTCGAGTCCTGGTACCCCAGCTCTCGTCCTCGGCCTTGCGGCCGGGGACGATTCGGAGAATGTTCCTCGCTTCGGTAAGGTTCTTCTCCGTTGCCCGCCGCCTGCGCGCGGTAGGAAATGGTCACGGCCCCGTTGTGTAGTGGCCTAGCACGCCGCCCTCTCAAGGCGGTAGCGCGGGTTCGAATCCCGTCGGGGCTACCCAAGACGAAGGCCCGGTCCACCAGGACCGGGCCTTCGTCGCGTCGGCGGCCGGATGCCGTGCGGCTCAGGGCCGCTGGGCGCTCACCGCCTCCTGCGCCACCCGCCGCAGGGCCACCAGCACCGGGTCGAGCATCACGGTGCCGATGACGACCGTGCGCAGCGCCTGCTCCGGCGACGTGGTGCGCTCGGCGACCCCCAGGTCGACCTCGGCGACGCCTCGTACGGCTTGCGCGTAGTCGCGCAGCAGCGCCGGCGAGAGCCCGACCCCGGCGGCATCCGCGGCGCTCAGGGCGGCGGAGAGCGAGCGGATCGCAGGGGAGTCGGGCGCCACGTGCCAGCCGAGCCCGTCGACGACGGCGACCGCCTCCGGGTCGACCGGGTGGTCGGCGCCCGTCGTCGGCATCGCGCAGGCGGCGACGCCGAGCAGGTCGTGCCGGGACGGCGGCGGCGCGTCGAGGGCCTCGAGGATGGCTCGGACGCCGGCGATCCCCACCCCGCCCTGCTCGACGAGGGCGCGCACCAGGCGGACCCGCTCGACGTGCTCGGGACCGTAGTCGGCGCGGGTGCGCGACACGGTGCGTCCCGGCATCAGGATGCCCTCGCGCAGGTAGTACTTCAGGGTGTGCACGGGGACGCCGGTGGCCTCGCCGAGCTCGGAGATCCGCACCGAACCTCCTCAGGGGTTGACAATGGATAGTGCCACTGTCCAATATGGCACGACAGTTGTTGGTAAGCGACACTATCCAAGGAGACGCCATGACGAACCGTTCGACGCACGCGTACGACGGGCCGCTCGCGCTGTTCCTCATCGGGGTCCGCATCCACCAGCCCTGGCGGCTGAACGTCGTCAGCCAGGTGATCCGCGCGATGCCGCCGATGATCGCCGAGCTCGAGCGCAACAAGGCCGCCGCCGCCAGGGGCGAGGAGGAGTCACTGGGCTACCTGGGCAGCCGGTCGACGGTCGACCTCACCGGCACCACGATGATCCAGTGGTGGCGCAGCACCGAGGACATCTACTCCTACGCGAGCTCGCCCGACCACGAGCACCGTGAGGCGTGGCTCGAGTTCTACCGGCGGGCCAAGGCCGCGCCGAAGGCGCTCACCATCTGGCACGAGACGTATGCCGTCGAGCCGGGTGGCGCCGAGAGCCTGTACGCGACCGAGCGCCCCTACGGGCTCGGAGCCGTGGCCGGCGTCGTCCCCGTCGGGAAGCGCGGCGAGACCGCCCGGGAGCGGATCGGAAAGCCGCTCGCCTCCTGAGCCGTCGGCTGCGTCGGACTTGCAGCCCGGCCCACGGCGACCTCGTGCGACTTACCCACGGTGCTCGCAGCTCCTGGTGTGCGAGAACCGTGGGTGAACCGCACGAAGTCGGGGAGTGCGGGGCCGTGGGGGCGCGCAGGCCCGCCGGGTCAGGCGGACGCGCGCAGCAGCGAGGCCCAGGCGCACACCCGGGAGTCGATCTCCTGGTCGCCGGTTGCGGCGTGCACGAGCCACGCGTCGGCGAGGTCCTCGGCGACCGGCCAGCGGTTCTCCCAGGTCACCAGCCGCTCGGCCAGCAGGTCGAACACGTCGTCGCACAGCGCGGGGGCGAAGACCGTCACGGGCGTGGCCGCCCGGGTCAGCGCCGCCGCTCGTCGGGCCGCCATCGGTCCGCCCCCCACGACGATGGCGCGCCGCCCCGGCCGCGGGAACCCCAGCAGCCTCGTGCGGTCACGGGCGATGCGCTGGGCGGGGCTGAGGGACATGGGCGACCTCCTCGCGGCGTACCGGTGTGGTGGTCGTAATCTGCCGCCCGGGTGTTGCGTCGGGACGCGCGCCGTGTGACATCCGTGTTGCGTGGAACCCGACTTCTTGCCATTTGCCCACCTCGAACAGCCCTCAGGGGCGGCATCCGGGTGGGTAAATCGCAATGAGTCGGGCGGGTCGGGCTCGCGGTCAGACGTTGTTCTGCACGTCCTGCTGGGCGGCGTGGCGCGCCAGCACCTCGGTGAGCTTGCCGGCCCCGGCGATGACGGTCGCGGCGTGCAGCCGGCCGGGCTGCCGCGAGAGCCGCTCGATCGGGCCCGAGATCGAGACCGCGGCGATGACCCGCCCCGAGGGGGAGCGCACCGGTGCCGACACCGACGCCACGCCGGGCTCTCGCTCGCCGACGCTCTGCGCCCAGCCGCGGCGCCGCACGCCTGACAGCGCTGTCGCCGTGAAGGCCGCGCCCTGCAGGCCACGGTGCAGCCGGTCGGGCTCCTCCCACGCGAGCAGCACCTGGGCGGCCGAGCCGGCGCGCATCGACAGGGTGGCCCCGACCGGGATCGAGTCGCGCAGGCCGACGGGACGCTCGGCGGCCGAGACGCACACCCGGTGCTCGCCCTGGCGGCGGAACAGCTGGGCGCTCTCGTTGGTGTGGTCGCGCAGTGCTCCGAGCACCGGCCCGGCCGCCGCGAGCAGGCGGTCCTCGCCGGCGGCCGCGGCGAGCTCGCCGAGCCGTGGACCGAGGATGAAGCGCCCCTGCAGGTCGCGGGTGACCAGCCGGTGGTGCTCGAGCGCCACGGCGAGGCGGTGAGCGGTCGGGCGGGCCAGGCCCGTGGCGGTGACGAGCTGGGCGAGGGTCGACGGGCCGGCCTCGAGCGCGCTCAGCACGATCGCCGCCTTGTCGAGAACGCCGACGCCGCTAGTGTTGTCCATGTCTTGATATTAACGTCTCAGTGCCTGAGACGCACGTTCATCGACAACCTACCCGTGCGAATCTCGATTGAGCGGGGATCGCCCACCGGCATCCCCGCGTGAGCCGGAGTCGGGCGACCGCTCGACCGGCGGTCTGTCGTGGAGGTGTTGGAATGGCCGGAACACTGGCCGAGAAGGTCTGGGAGTCCCACGTGGTGCGCCGCGGCGAGGGTGAGCCCGACCTGCTCTACATCGACCTGCACCTGCTGCACGAGGTCACCAGCCCGCAGGCGTTCGACGGGCTGCGCCTCAGCGGCCGCCCGGTGCGACGCGCCGACCTCACCGTCGCGACCGAGGACCACAACGTCCCCACGACCCCCGGCCCGATCACCGACCCGGTGAGCCGCACCCAGGTCGAGACGCTGCGCCGCAACTGTGCCGAGTTCGGCGTCACGATCTTCCCGATGGGCGACGCCGAGCAGGGCATCGTGCACGTCGTCGGCCCGCAGCTCGGGCTGACCCAGCCGGGCATGACCATCGTCTGCGGTGACAGCCACACCTCGACCCACGGGGCGTTCGGCGCGCTGGCCTTCGGCATCGGCACCTCCGAGGTCGAGCACGTGCTCGCGACGCAGACCCTGCCGCTGAAGCCGTTCCGGACCATGGCCATCACCGTCGACGGCGAGCTGGGCGACGGCGTCACCGCGAAGGACATCGTGCTCGCCGTCATCGCCAAGATCGGCACGGGCGGGGGGCAGGGCTACGTGCTCGAGTTCCGCGGCAGCGCCATCCGGGCCCTGTCGATGGAGGCCCGGATGACGGTGTGCAACATGTCGATCGAAGCCGGCGCGCGGGCCGGCATGATCGCCCCCGACGACACGACCTTCGACTACCTGCGCGGTCGCGACCACGCGCCGACCGGCGCCGACTGGGACCGGGCCGTCGAGGCCTGGAGCCACCTGCGCAGCGACGACGACGCCGAGTTCGACGACGAGGTCGTCATCGACGCGGCCTCCCTCACCCCGTTCGTCACCTGGGGCACCAACCCGGGCCAGGGCGCACCGCTCGGGACGGCCGTGCCCGACCCCGAGCTGATGCCCGACGAGAACGACAAGGCCAACGCCCGGCGCGCCCTGGAGTACATGGGCCTGCAGCCCGGCACCCCCCTGCGCGACGTGCACGTCGACACCGTCTTCCTCGGGTCGTGCACCAACGGGCGGATCGAGGACCTGCGCGCCGCCGCGGGGGTCATCGAGGGCCGCCAGGTGGCCGAGGGCGTGCGCATGCTGGTCGTGCCCGGCTCGGCTCGGGTTCGCCTGCAGGCCGAGAGCGAGGGCCTGGACCAGGTCTTCACGGCCGCCGGTGCCGAGTGGCGCCTGGCCGGCTGCTCGATGTGCCTGGGCATGAACCCCGACCAGCTCGCGCCGGGGGAGCGCAGCGCGTCGACGTCGAACCGCAACTTCGAGGGGCGCCAGGGCAAGGGCGGCCGGACCCACCTGGTGAGCCCGCTCGTCGCGGCCGCCACCGCGGTGCGCGGCACGCTGTCGAGCCCCTCAGACCTCGGGCCCGTGAGCGAGGAGGTGCACTGATGGAGGCATTCACCACGCACACCGGCATCGGGGTGCCGCTGCGCCGCAGCAACGTCGACACCGACCAGATCATCCCGGCGGTCTACCTCAAGCGGGTGACCCGCACCGGGTTCGAGGACGGACTGTTCGCCGCCTGGCGCGCCGACGAGACGTTCGTGCTCAACGACCCCAACTTCTCCGCCGGCTCGGTGCTCGTCGCCGGGCCCGACTTCGGCACCGGCTCCTCGCGGGAGCACGCCGTGTGGGCCCTGATGAACTACGGCTTCCGGGTGGTCATCTCGTCGCGGTTCGCCGACATCTTCCGCGGCAACAGCGGAAAGCAGGGCCTGCTCACCGCCCAGTGCACCCAGGACGACGTCGAGCTGCTCTGGAAGCTGCTCGAGAACGCGCCCGGAACCTCGGTCACGGTCGACCTCGTGTCGCGCACCATCACCGCCGGAGACGTCGTCGCGAGCTTCGAGGTCGACGACTACACCCGCTGGCGGCTGCTCGAGGGACTCGACGACATCAGCCTCACCCTGCGGCACGGGGACGACATCACGGCCTACGAG
Source organism: uncultured Actinomycetota bacterium (assembly GCA_963707895.1). GTDB lineage: Bacteria > Actinomycetota > Actinomycetes > Actinomycetales > Dermatophilaceae > Fodinibacter. Next base: position 24,853 of record CAVPRS010000008.1, read on the forward strand.
GCGGAGCGTCCGAGCTGGAAGCCCACCGTCACCGCCTGAGCCCAGCTCGGCTCTGGCACAAAGCATTTGGATGTCGGTCCATGGGCCGTGCGAGCGACATCCGTGTGACGCATGTGGCTGATGTGGCTCGAAGTGGCCGTTTCCGGCCAGCGAACCCGTTGTGCCGCAACGAATAACACGCCGGTGCAATGGTGGACGTACCGCCTGAGCGGGCATAACGTCGTTACCGGCCGGGCATCCGCCGGCCTAGACACCGCCGTCGGGCGTCACCCGGCGCCGTCTCGACTTGGAGTGGGTCCACGTGAACAAGGCAGATCTCGTCAAGGAGCTGGAGAAGCGACTCGGCAGCCGTAGGGCGGCCAACGACGCCCTGGAGGCGGTCCTCGACACCATCGTCCGCGAGGTCGTGCGGGGCGGGAAGGTGTCGATCACCGGTTTCGGGACGTTCGACCGGGTCGAGCGCGCAGCGCGCACCGGTCGCAACCCGCACACGGGCACCTCCGTGCGCATCCCGAAGTCGAAGGCGCCGCGCTTCCGGGCCGGCACCTCGTTCAAGTCCTACGTCAAGAAGCCGAGCACGCTGTCGAAGACGGCGCCGGCCACCGGCCGTGCCGCGGCGGGTGCGGCTGCCTCCATCGGCATCGCCCCGGTCAAGGCCGCCGGTCGAACGGCGGCCGCGGCAGCAGCCCCGGCCAAGGCCGCCGCCAAGAAGGTCGCCGCGACGACCACGGCGACGGCACGCAAGGCCGCCACCACCACCAAGGCCGCGACCAAGGCCGTGGCGAGCAAGGCCGCACCGGCCAAGAAGGCACCCGCGAAGGCGGCTCCGGCGAAGGCCGCGGCCAAGAAGGCTCCGGCGAGGAAGGCTCCCGCCAAGGCGGCTCCGGCGAAGAAGGCTCCGGCGAAGAAGGCTCCCGCCAAGGCGGCTCCGGCGAAGAAGGCGCCGGCCAAGAAGGCTCCGGCGAAGAAGGCGCCCGCCAAGAAGGCACCCGCCAAGTCCGCTCCCGCCAAGAAGGCCCCGGCCGAAGAAGGCTCCGGCCAAGAAGGCTCCGGCGAAGAAGGCGCCCGCCCGCAAGGCCGCGGCCAAGAAGTAGCCACGACACCACGACGCCGCGCGTCGGCGACGGTCCAGCCGTCGCCGACGCGCGGCGTCTGTGTTTGGCTGTCCCCATGACCTCCACCCTCGTCGTCGACGGCGGCGCCCCGCTCGTCGGCGACATCGAGGTCAGGGGCGCGAAGAACCTCGTCTCGAAGGCGATGGTGGCCGTCGTGCTCGCCGAGGAGCCGTGCCGGCTGCGTGGCGTGCCCGAGATCTCCGACGTCCAGGTCGTGAGCGGGCTGCTCGAGCTGCACGGCGTGCTCATCGACTCCACCGACCGCGACGGCGAGCTGGTGCTCGACCCCACGAACGTCGAGCAGGCGCACATCGCCGACATCGACACCCACGCGGGCTCGTCCCGGGTGCCGGTGCTGCTCTGCGGGCCGCTGCTGCACCGGCTCGGCGAGGCGTTCATCCCCGACCTCGGCGGCTGCCGCATCGGGGAGCGGCCGATCAACTACCACCTCGACGTGCTGCGCCAGTTCGGCGCCGAGATCGACAAGCGGCAGGACGGGCTGCGGCTCACCGCGCCGCGCGGCCTCACCGGGGCCGACGTGCACCTGCCGTACCCGAGTGTCGGTGCCACCGAGCAGGTGCTGCTCACGGCGGTGCGGGCCCGCGGCATCACCACGCTGCACAACGCGGCCATCGAGCCCGAGATCATGGACCTCATCGCCATCCTGCAGAAGATGGGCGCCATCATCTCGGTGCAGACCGACCGGGTGATCACCATCGAGGGCGTCGAGCGGCTCGGTGGCTTCGACCACCTGGCCATCCCCGACCGGATCGAGGCCGGCTCGTGGGCCTGCGCCGCGCTCGCCACCCACGGTGACATCTACGTGCGCGGTGCCCAGCAGCTGCCGATGATGCCGTTCCTCAACGTGTTCCGCCGGATCGGTGGCGCGTTCGACGTCGACGACGAGGGCATCCGGTTCTGGCACCCGGGCGGCACGCTGCGCGCCATCGCCCTCGAGACCGACGTGCACCCGGGCTTCATGACCGACTGGCAGCAGCCCCTCGTCGTGGCCCTCACCCAGACCACCGGGCTGTCGATCGTGCACGAGACCGTCTACGAGAACCGGCTCGGCTTCACCGACGCCCTGCTCGACTCGGGGGCGCAGATCCAGACCTACCGCGAGTGCCTGGGCGGGTCACCGTGCCGTTTCGGCCGCGCCAACTTCCAGCACTCGGCGGTCATCTCGGGCCCCACGCCGCTGCGGGCGGCGGAGATCACCGTGCCGGACCTGCGCGGCGGCTTCAGCTACCTGATCGCGGCGCTGGCCGCCGAGGGCCGCTCGACGGTGCACGGCATCGACATCATCTACCGCGGCTACGAGCGGTTCTCCGAGAAGCTCGACGCCCTGGGCGCGGCCTACAAGCTGAGCTGAAGTCACAACTTTCCCGCCCGATCCCGGAACCTTCACCTTCGCTCCACAACCGTTCCGGTGCGAACCTGAAGGTTCCCCCACCGGGCGAGAAAGTTGGGACGGTTGGGACGAGGGCGGGGACCCCAGGGGTCAGTGGACGTCCTCGCCGGGCCCGATGCCGACGACCCACACCCGGGTGGCGACCCGGCGGGCGTCGTCGAGCTCGATGCTGACCCGCTGACCCACCCGCAGGTGACGCAGCCCGCTGGCCACCGCCGCGCCCGCCGGCACGAGCACCTCGACGCCGTCGTCGAGCAGCGCGGATCCGGAGCCGTCGGGCTCGATGCGGTGGATGGAGGCCTGCACGCCCGGAAGGCTAGCGTGCGCGAGCGCCGCGCGGCTGTGCGGACCGAGCCCGATCGCCACGGCCGCAGCCAGCGAGGCCGCGTCGTCGACGTCGACCCGCAGCCCGGGCAGGTCGAGGTCGAGCCGGTGGTGCCCCAGCCGCTCGTGCGCGGAGGCGCTGCCCGGCCCGAAGGCGGTGCGCGCGGGGCCCGTGGCCGGCAGGGTCAGTAGCGCGGTCCCGTCGTCGTCGGCGTCCGCCAGCACGGATGCCGGGTGCTCGCCCGCCGCTGCCACGGCCGCGCGCACCTCGTCGGGTCGCAGGGACGGGTGGTCGGCCAGGACGACGGCGACCCGGTCCGCGCCACTCGTGCGGGCGGCATCCACCCCTGCGGCGACGGCGGCGTCGAGGCCCGCGCCGGGGTCGGCGACCAGCACGTGGCCGGCCGCCAACACCCAACCCGCCACGTCGGGGTCGGAGCTGACGACGAGGACCGGAGCGCCCGGCATCCCGGCGACGACGGCAGCCACGGTGTCGCGGGCGAAGGCATCGGCCAGGGCCGCCCGAGCTGCCCGGGGCAGGTCGAGGCGGCTCTTCGCGAGCGGGCCGCCCTTGACCGGGACGACGACCGCCCACCGGGGCCGGGCTGCGTGCACGCCCCGATCCTGCCAACACGACGTGCCGTGCTCGACATCGCCCCGTGGGCGGACCACAATGCCTTGACCCGACCCCACGGAAGGCAGCGCGTGACGACCCCCACGGACCACTCCCGGCCCTTCACCTACCGTCTCGCGATCGCCGTCATCCGACCGTTGTTGCTGCTCTTCACGAAGCGCGAGTGGTCCGGTGCCGAGAACCTCCCGGCGGAGGGTGGCTACGTCATCTGCCCCAACCACTACTCCTACCTCGAGCCACTGGTGTTCGGCCACTTCCTCGTCGACCACGGACACGCGCCTCGCTACCTCGGGAAGGTCGAGGTCTTCAAGGCGCCCGTCGTCGGGGCGATCGTGCGCAACGCCGACCAGATCCCGGTCTACCGCGAGTCGGGCCGGGCTGCCGACGCCTACCGCGCGGCCGTCGAGGCGGTGCACGCCGGCAAGGGCGTCGCGATCTACCCCGAGGGCACGCTGACCCGCGACCCCGACCTCTGGCCGATGCGCGGCAAGACGGGTGCCGCGCGGGTGGCGCTCGAGACGCAGTGTCCCGTCGTCCCCGTGGCCACGTGGGGGGCGCAGGAGGTCCTGGCCCCCTACAGCAAGCGGCTGCGCCTGCTGCCCCGCAGGACCATGAAGGTGCGCGCCGGGAAGCCGGTGCCGCTCGACGACCTGCACGGACGCGAGATCACCACCGAGGTTTTGCACGAGGCCACCGCCCGGATCATGGCGGCGATCACCGCCGAGCTCGAGGTCCTGCGCGGCGAGAAGGCCCCGGTCGTCCGCTTCGACCCGCGCACGCACGGCGTCACGTCCATCGGCAAGCCACGCCCCCTGGAGGAGGCCTCATGACGAGTGCAGCGGTCTACGGCACGGGCAGCTGGGGCACGGCCTTCGCCTCGGTTCTGGCGGATGCCGGCACGAGCGTCACGATGTGGGGTCGCCGCGACGAGGTGGTCGCCCAGATCAACGACGGCGTCAACAAGGACTACCTGCCCGAGCTCCGGCTGCCCAGCACGATCCGTGCGACGACCGACCCGGCCGAGGCCGCCGACGGCGCCGACATCGTGGTGCTCGCCGTGCCGTCGCAGACGCTGCGCGCCAACCTCACCACGTGGGGGTCGGCACTGCCGTCCTCGGCGGCGGTGGTGTCGCTCATGAAGGGTGTCGAGCTCGGCACGACCAAGCGGATGTCGGAGGTCATCGCCGAGGTCGGTGGCGTCGAGACCGACCGCATCGTCATCGTGTCGGGACCCAACCTGGCCCGCGAGATCGCCGTGAAGCAGCCGGCGGCCTCGGTGGTGGCCTCGGCGAGCGAGGCGATGGCCGAGCTCGTGGCCGGCGCCTGCGCCGCTCCCTACTTCCGCCCCTACACGGCATCCGACGTCGTGGGCACCGAGATCTGTGGTGCGGTCAAGAACGTCATCGCGCTCGCCGTTGGGATGGCCGAGGGGCTCGGCATGGGCGACAACTCCAAGGCGTCGATCATCACCCGCGGGCTCGCCGAGACGATGCGGCTCGGCACCGCTCTCGGCGGCGACGCGGTCACCTTCGCCGGGCTTGCGGGCGTCGGCGACCTCATCGCCACCTGCATGTCCCCGCTGTCGCGCAACCACTCGTTCGGGGTGCGGCTCGGCCAGGGGATGGCGGTGGCGGAGGTCGTGGCGGTCACCAAGCAGACCGCCGAGGGCGTGAAGTCGTGCACCTCGATCCTCGACCTGGCCCGCAACAACGGCGTCGACGTGCCGATCATCGAGCAGGTCGACGCGATGATCCGGCACGGCCGCACGGCGCCCGAGGTCGTGGCCGCGCTGCTCTCGCGTCCCCGCAAGGCCGAGACCGCGTAACCCGCTCAGGCCCGGTCGAGGGCCTGGGAGAGGTCGCGCCAGAGGTCGTCGACGTCCTCGATGCCGACCGAGAGCCGGATCAGGTTCTCGGGCACCTTGGCCGGCTCGCTCGGGATGCGCCGGCGTCGCTCCAGCTGGCTCTCGACCCCGCCCAGGCTCGTCGAGTGCACCCAGACCCTGGTGCCCGCGCAGACCCGGTCAGCGGCCTCGACGCCACCCGCGACCTCGACCGACACGATGCCGCCGAACCCCGGGTGCCGCACCCGCTCCACGGCCGGGTGCCCGGCCAGGCGGGTCGCGAGCTCGAGCGCGTTGGCCTGCGCGCGCTCCACCCGCACGGCCAGGGTGCGCAGGCCGCGCAGGGCGAGCCAGACCTCCATCGGCCCGGCGATGGCACCGTGCAGGGTGCGGTGGGCGTGGAGCGCGTCGTGGTGGGCGCGGCCGCCATCCGTGCGCGGCGTGACCACCGCGCCGAGGAGGACGTCGCTGTGCCCGGAGAGGTACTTCGTGACCGAGTGCACGACGATGTCGGCGCCGAGCTCGAGCGGACGCTGCAGCAGCGGGGTGGCGAAGGTGTTGTCGACCACCGAGAGCACGCCGCGCTCGCGGGCCGCGGCGAGCAGGGTCCCCAGGTCGGCGACCTCGAGCAACGGGTTGGTGGGCGACTCCAGCCAGACCAGGTCGGCGCCGTCGAGGGCGGCCAGGACCGCGTCGGTGTCGGCCACGTCGACCCGGCGCACGGTGACCGACCCGGCGGCCTCGCGGTCGGCGAGCGTGGCGACGACCCCGTTGTAGGCGGCGTCGGGAGCGACCAGCGTCGCCCCGTGCGGGAGGAGGGACAACGCGGCCGCGACCGCCGCCATCCCGGAGGACAGCACGAGCGCGTCGCCACCCTCGAGGTCGCCGAGCGCGGTCTCGAACGCCGTCCACGTCGGGTTGCCGGTGCGGGCGTAGACCACGTCGCCGCCCGCGTGGTAGGTCGAGCTGAGCACCAGCGGGGGGCCGACCTGGCCGCCGGCGACGACGTCGTCGCGGCCGAGCGCCACGACACGGGTGGCGGGGGCGAGCCGGTCGGCCGTGGGCTGGGGCGGGGTCTGCGTCACGCCCGCCAGCGTAGGCGGTGGCACGTCGCGGATGGCGTGGTGTCCGGTGCGCCGCCGCGCTCGGGCAGGCCTGCGGCCAGCGGATAGAGTCGCGGGCGATGAGCACCGACGAGACCACCAGCCCCGCACCGACCCTCGACGGCGACACCCCGCGGCGCACCCGCGTGGCCCTGGTCTTCGGAGGTCGGTCGTCCGAGCACGCGGTGTCGTGCGCCACGGCCGCCAGCGTGCTCGAGGCCCTCGACCGCGACCGCTACGACGTCGTGCCGGTCGGCATCGCCAAGGACGGGCACTGGGTGCTCGCGCCCGACGACCCCGAAGCCCTGCGACTGGCCCCCGGCCACGTGCCCGAGGTCGACACCGACGCGGCGAGCGTCATCGTCCCCACGAGCGCCACCGACCGCACCCTCGTCGTTCACGAGGCCGGCCAGCCGCCACGCACCCTGGGCGAGGTCGACGTCGTCTTCCCGCTGCTGCACGGCCCGTTCGGCGAGGACGGCACGATCCAGGGGCTGCTCGACCTCGCCGACGTGAGGTACGTCGGGTCGGGGGTCACGGCATCCGCGGTGATGATGGACAAGCACGTGATGAAGGTGGTGCTCGCGTCGGCCGGCCTCCCGGTGGGCCCGTACACGGTGATCACCGACAAGGAGTGGCGCCGCGACAAGGCCGCCGCCATGGATGCCGTGCACGCCCTGACCTGGCCGGTGTTCGTGAAGCCGGCGCGCGCCGGGTCGAGCATGGGGATCACGAAGGTCAGCGACCCCGACGCCCTCGAGGCCGCGATCGAGGCGGCCCGCGAGCACGACCCCAAGGTCGTAGTGGAGGCGGCCGTCTTCGGGCGAGAGATCGAGTGCGGCGTGCTGGAGGGACATGGCACGGATCCCACCCGCACCAGCGAGCTCGGCGAGTGCATCGTCGTGCAGAACCACGAGTTCTACGACTACGAGGCGAAGTACCTCGCCGAGGGCGACGTGCGGCTCGAGACGCCGGCCGACGTCCCGCAGCGGGTCGCCGACGAGATCCGGGAGATGGCGGCCCGGGCGTTCGACGTGGCCGGGTGCGAGGGGCTGGCGCGGGTCGACTTCTTCCTCACCGAGACCGGCGACGTCCTCGTCAACGAGGTCAACACCATGCCGGGCTTCACGCCGCACTCGATGTACCCGCGGATGTGGGCGGCGAGCGGGATGAGCTACCCCGAGCTCATCGACGAGCTGGTCGCGCTGGCCCTGGAGCGCCGGACCGGCCTGCGCTGACCCGGGTCGGCTGGGGTCACAACTTTCTCGCCCGATCCCGGAACCTTCACCTTCGCGCCACTTCGGTTGTGGTGCGAACCTGAAGGTTCTCGCACCGGGCGGGAAAGCGGGACGGGTGGGAGCAGCGGGCTACCGGCAGGCCAGGCCGTTCGACGGCAGGGCCTTGGCCACCGGCGCGAACACGGGGAGCAGCAGCGGCTCGGGCGCGTACTTCCCCGGTACCAGCACCTCCACCGCGGGGTCGGTGCCGAACGAGGTGAACTTCGTGCCGTCGGAAAGTGCCTGCGGGATCCAGCCCACCCCGTCGACCTCGACGCACTCGGTGTCGGTCGGGCCGATCGCCGCGACACCGCAGCGGGCGATGACCGCGGGGTCGCCCCAGGCACGTACGCCGGGGGAGCTGGGGTCGGTCTCGCGGCGCGGCATCCCCGAGACGGTGGTGGGCCACAGCAGGGATGCCGACGCGCACGCGGGCAGGGCGGCAGCCGACGGCACCGCGACCTCGACGGCGTCGGAGGAACACGCGGACAGCGCGACGGCGGCCGCGCCGAGCGCAACCGCCGTCGAGAGGGTCCTGCGCCTGCTCAGACGTGGACCACCGTGCAGGTGAGGGTGCGGGTGATGCCCTCGACGTCCTGGATCTTGGCGATGACGAGCTTGCCCAGCTCGTCGACGGTGCTCGCCTCGACCCGCGCGATGACGTCGTAGGGGCCGGTGACGTCCTCGGCCAGCGCGACGCCCTCGAGGTTGGCGATCGCCGAGGCCACCGTCGCTGCGCGGCCGACGTCGGTCTGGATCAGGATGTAGGCCTGTACCACTTCAGTGCCACCTCTTCGTAGGTCGTCGGGGCCCGTTCGGCCCCGGTCGTCAGGGGGCGCCCGTCGAGACCGGCGCGCGACAGACGCTACCGTGCCGGGAGTCCCCACGTCTCGGAAGGGTTGGTCCAGTGCGGCTGCGCGACGTCAGCGAGGGCGAGCTCCTCGCCCGGGTCTTCCCCGTGTATGCCGGGGCGCGCCCGCCTGCGTGGGGCTCGGTGCCGGTCGGGCCGGGGGACGACGCCGCCGTCGTCGGCGCTCCCGGTGGCTCCGTGGTGGCCACGACCGACTCGATGGTGGGCGGCCGGGACTGGCGCGACGACTGGTCGAGCGCGCACGACGTGGGCGTCAAGGTCGCGGCACAGAACCTCGCCGACGTCGCGGCCATGGGGGCGGTGCCGACCGCGCTGCTCGTGTCACTCGTCGCCGACCCCGAGCTCGACGTGCAGTGGGCGGTCGACCTCGCGCGCGGCATCGCCTCGCTCGCCGAGCAGGCCGGGGCGCCGGTCGTCGGGGGCGACCTGTCGTCGGCGCCACCCGGAGTCGTCGTCATCTCGGTGACCGCGCTGGGCGACCTGCGCGGGATGGCGCCCGTGCTGCGCTCGGGTGCGCGCGCGGGCGACGTCGTCGCGGTGTGCGGCACGCTCGGCCGGTCCGGGGGCGGGCTCGCGCTGTACGAGCGCGGAGAGGCCGACCCCGACCGCACGTCATCCGCGGATGCCGTGGGGCCGGCCGGGTCGGCGGCCGCCGGCGGGCACGCGCTGGGGGAGCGGGCGCTCGCGGTGCGGGCCCTGATGCGCTACCACCGGGCTCCCGTGCCGCCGTGGCGGGCCGGCCCGCGCGCGGCGGCCGCTGGTGCGCACGCCATGGTCGACGTCTCCGACGGGCTGGTCACCGACCTGGGCCGGGTCGCTGCCGCCAGCGGGGTGCGAGTCGACCTCGACGGGGCGGTGCTGCGGCAGCACTACGCGGCCGGGCCGCTCACCCTCGCGCTGGGGGAGGCAGAGGCGCTGCACCAGGTGCTCTCCGGCGGGGAGGAGCACTCGCTGGTCGGCGTCTTCGCGGGCGACGGCTCGCTGCCCGATGCCGGGGACACCGGAGCCGACGGGCTCGGCGAGCCCTGGCACGTGATCGGGAGGGTGCTGCCCGCGACGGGCGACGGCATCCTCGTCACGGTCGACGGCGCGGTGCCGGACGTGCACGGCTGGGACCACTTCGCCCACTGACCGCTCATCCGAGCCTCCAACTTTCCCGCATGATGCGAGAACCTTCAGGTCAGCACCACAACCGTTCCGGTGCGAACCTGAAGGTTCCGGGATCGGGCGGGAAAGTTGAGGCGCGGGATCGGGCGGGAGACCCTGGGGGCGCCGTCGTGACCCCAGGCAGACGAGAGCGGGCGGCTCCCCACGATGGGGGAGCCGCCCGCTCTGCGGTGCGTCAGGGGGTCAGCGCTTGACCTTGCCCGCCTTGAGGCAGGAGGTGCAGACGTTGAGTCGCTTCGGGGTCACACCCGCGGGGCCGACGAGCGCCTTGACGCGCTGGATGTTCGGGTTCCAGCGGCGCTTGGTGCGGCGGTGCGAGTGCGAGATGCTGTGCCCGAAACCGGGTCCCTTGCCGCAGACGTCGCAGTTGGCAGCCACGGGGAATCTCCTGAAGTGTAGAAAAGGGTGGTCGTCGGCGGCCCGCTACAGCAGGCGCGCAACCGGACAAGAATAGCCGAGGCGCACCGGTGGACCAAAACGGTCACCGGACGTGACGGCCGGGGTCGTTAGGGTGAGGCCGTGCCCGCCGTCCTCACCGCGTCCGACGCCCGCCACTGGGCGCTCCTGACGCGTGCGGCCCTGGCGGCGCGGCGCACCGAGATCGACGCCCTCAACGTCTTCCCGGTGCCCGACGGCGACACCGGCACCAACCTGTACCTGACCTTCGACGCCGCCATCGACGAGGTCGTCTCGGCGCACGAGGCCGCCGGCATCCTCGGCGAGGCCACCCTCGTGCAGGAGTGCCGCACCCTCAAGCGGGCCATCCTGCTCTCGGCCAGGGGCAACTCCGGTGTCATCGTCAGCCAGCTGGTCGGTGGTCTGTGCGACGCCGTCATCGAGCGCGACGCCGACGTGGTCGACGCCCTGCTGCTCGCCGACGCGTTCGCCGCCGGGGCCGCCGCGGCCCGCGCCTGCGTCGCGCACCCGCAGGAGGGCACCATCCTGTCGGTCGCCGATGCCGGTGCCGCGGCTGCGGTCGAGGCCGCCGAGGCCGGCGGTTCGCTGGCCGACGTGTGCGAGGCCGCGGTCGACGCCGCCCAGGAGGCGCTCACCCGCACGCCCGAGCAGCTCGAGGCGCTCGCCCGCGCCGGGGTCGTCGACGCCGGGGGCGCGGGCTGCGTGCTCATGCTCGAGTCGTTCCACCGGGTGGTCACCGGGCGCTGGACCGCCACGGACGCCGGGTTGCTGTCCGCGGGTCCCGACGCTCGCCCGCCGGGACGAGTGGCGCCGACGCGCAGTGGCCGGCGCCCCGACGGATCGCCCGCAGACCCGTTCGGATGCCGCGACGGGCCACCCCCAGCCCACCACCACCCTGCCCGGGCACGACCCGCTCGACGCGGCCGACCTGGCCCACGGCGAGGGTCCGGCCTACGAGGTCATGTACCTGCTCACCGACGCCACCCCCGAGGCGGTGGCTCGGCTCACGACCACGCTCGACGGGCTCGGCGACTCACTCCTCGTGGTGGGCGGCCCCGACCTCTGGAACGTGCACGTGCACGTCGACGACCCGGGTGCCGCCGTCGAGGCGGGGGTGACCGCCGGGCGACCGGAGCGCATCCGGATCACCCACTTCGCCACCCAGGTCGGGAGCCGCGAGCAGCCGGTGCCGCTCGCGGTGGTCGCCTGCGCCGCCGGGCCGGGCATCGGGGCGCTGCTGCGCGAGGCCGGCGCGGTGGTGGTCGACTCCGGCCCCGGCCGGCGTGCCTCGGCGGGCCAGCTGCTCCAGGCCGTCGAGTCGACCGGGTCCACCGCCGTCGTGCTGCTGCCCGGTGACCGCGACACGTTCATGGCCGCCGAGATCGCCGCCCAGGCGGCGGCGGGCGCCGGCATCGACACCCACGTCGTCCCCGCCCGCACGACTGTGCAGGCGCTCGCCGCGCTCGCGGTGCTCGATCCCGAGCGCTCGGTGCACGCCAACGTCGTCTCGATGACGAGCGCCGCGACTGCCACCCGGCACGGCGCCGTGTCGGTCGCCACGAAGGAGGCCCTCACCTGGGCCGGCGTCTGCCACCCCGGCGACGTCCTCGGCATCGTCGACGGCGACGTGGCCTTCCTGGGCACCGATGTGGCCGCGGCGGCCCGCGAGGTGCTCGCCCGCCTGCTCTCGGCCGGCGGCGAGCTCGTCACCCTGGTGGTCGGAGCCCAGGCCGAGGCGGGCCTGGGTACCGGCGTCGCGAAGGCCCTCGAGCGCGACCGCCCCGAGCTCGAGGTCGTCGTCATCGACGGTGGCCAGCCGGTCTACCCCCTCCTGGTCGGGGTGGAGTGAGTGGGGGTGCTCTGACGTGGCGACCGAGTCGAGCAAGCTCGCGCCGATCATCGCCTCGGCGGCCACCCAGTTCGCCAAGGCGCGCGACATCACCACCGTCGGCGACCTGCTGGCCTTCTGGCCGCGCCGCTACCGCACCCGCGACAGCGACCTCGGCACGGCCGAGGTGGGCAAGTTCCTCGTCGGGGTGGCCGAGGTCAAGAGCGCCTCGACCCGGCCGATGCAGAAGCGCAAGGGCACGATGCTCAACGTCGTCATCACCGACGGCACCCACGACATCGACATCACCTTCTTCAAGGCCTGGGGCCACGAGAAGGCGCTCGTCCCGGGCGCGCGGGGCATCTTCGCGGGCACCGTCGGCACCTACAACCAGCGTCTGCAGCTGACCCACCCGGGGTACACGATGCTCGACGACTTCGACGCCGGCGAGCGCAAGTCGCTGATCCCCATCTACCGCTCGGTCGGCACGCTGCACACCTGGACGGTCACGGAGAGCGTGAGGCGGGTGCTGGACGTGCTCGACGACGTCCCCGACGCCCTCCCGGCCGACGTGCGCGCCCGGCGGAAGCTGGTGTCACGCACCGACGCGCTGCGCGGCATCCACACGCCCGAGTCGATGGCCGAGGTCGAGACGGCGCGGCGGCGGCTGCGCTACGAGGAGGCGTTCGTCCTCCAGGTGACCCTCGCGCAGCGCAGGCGCACGGCATCGGGCCAGGTGACCACGCCACGACCGGAACGCCCGGGCGGGCTGCTCGAGGCCTTCGACGCGCGCCTTCCGTTCTCGCTCACCGCCGGCCAGCGCGAGGTGGGCGCGACCATCGCGGAAGAGCTCGGCCGCGACGTGCCGATGCACCGCCTGCTGCAGGGCGAGGTCGGATCCGGCAAGACGGTGGTCGCGCTGCGCGCGATGCTCGCCGCCGTGGATGCCGGGGGACAGGCCGCGCTGCTCGCCCCGACCGAGGTGCTCGCCGCGCAGCACCACCGCACCATCACCGCGATGCTCGGCGACCTCGCCGAGGGCGGCATGCTCGGCGGCGCCGAGCACGGCACCAGGGTCGCCCTGCTCACCGGCAGCCAGTCGACGGCCGAGCGCCGCCGCACCCTGCTCGACATCGTCAGCGGCGACGCCGGCATCGTCGTGGGCACCCACGCGCTGCTGCAGGAGAACGTCGACTTCCTCGACCTCGCACTGGTCGTCGTCGACGAGCAGCACCGCTTCGGAGTCGAGCAGCGAGATGCCTTGCGCGGCAAGGGCACCGTGCCGCCGCACGTGCTCGTGATGACCGCGACCCCGATCCCGCGCACCGTGGCGATGACCGTGTTCGGCGACCTCGAGACCTCCACCCTGCGCGAGCTGCCGGCCGGGCGGGCGCCGATCACCACCCACGTCGTCCCCGAGGACAAGCCCGGCTGGATGGCGCGCACCTGGGCCCGCGTGGCCGAGGAGGTGCGTGAGGGGAGGCAGGCCTACGTCGTGTGCCCGCGCATCGGTGACGACGACGTGGCCGACGAGGACACCGACCTGCGTGCCGAGACGGTGCCCGACGACGGGGAAGAGGCCGCCGCACCTGCACGACCGCTCAAGAGCGTGTACGCCGTCCACGCCGCCCTCGCCGAGGAGCCCGCCCTGGCCGGGCTGTCGGTCGAGGTGCTGCACGGGCGGCTGACGAGCGAGGAGAAGGACGCCGTGATGGCCCGCTTCCAGCGCGGCGACCTCGACGTGCTCGTGTCGACCACCGTCGTCGAGGTGGGCGTCGACGTGCCCAACGCGAGCGTCATGGTCGTGATGGATGCCGACCGGTTCGGCGTCTCGCAGCTGCACCAGCTGCGCGGCCGGATCGGGCGTGGCGGGCACCCGGGGCTCTGCCTCCTCGTGACCGGCACCGACGCCGAGCCGGCGATGACCCGGCTCGACGCGGTCGCCGCCACCACCGACGGGTTCGAGCTGGCCCGGCTCGACCTCTCGCAGCGCCGCGAGGGTGACATCCTCGGCTCGGCCCAGCACGGCCGGCGAACCCAGCTCGAGTTCCTGCACATCCTCGACGACGAGGAGGTCATCGAGGAGGCCCGCGACGACGCCTTCGCCGTCGTGGCCGACGACCCGGAGCTGGCCGAGCACCCCCACCTCGCCGCGGCCGTGCGCGCCCGCGTCGACGCCGAGCAGGCCGCCTACCTGGAGCGCGGCTGATGACGCGGATCATCGCCGGGGTCGCCGGGGGTCGCACCGTGCGCACCCCGCCGGGCTCGGGCACGCGCCCCACGAGCGACCGCGTGCGTGAGGCGGTGTTCTCGGCCCTCGACGCCCGCGACGCCGTGCACGGGTCGCGGGTGCTCGACCTCTACGCCGGTTCCGGCGCCCTCGGACTCGAGGCAGCCAGCCGTGGTGCGGCATCCGTCGTGCTCGTGGAGTCCGACCGCCGGGCCGCGGACGTCATCGCCGGCAACGCCCGCGACCTCGCCCTTCCCGCCGTGCGCGTCGTGCGCACCACCGTGGCGGCCCACCTCGCCCCGGACCCCCCGGTCGGTGCCGCCGCCGACCTCGTCTTCGTCGACCCGCCCTACGACCTCGACGAGCCCGCGCTGCGCCTCGTCCTCGACCGCCTCGCCGCCGGCTGGCTCGCGCCCGGCGGCCTCCTGGTCGTCGAGCGCTCCACCCGCAGCCCCGAACCCCCCTGGCCCGACACCATCCAGCGGGCCACCAAACCCAAGAAGTACGGCGAGACAACCATCTGGTACGCCACCCGCGCCTGATCCGCAGCGGGACGGGAACCGACAGCGAGAACGTGAGCTGACAGCGGAGCGGGACGCAGCGGATGGGGGTGCCGACGCTGGATGGGCCTGGCGGCGGGTCCCACGCTCTGCGTGGGCGCACGACCGAGCGCCAGCGAGGGCGTGCGGATGGACGCGTCGAAACCCCCATCCGCGAAGTCCCGCGGAGGCGACCGCCGAGGCGACCACGAAGTGCGTGACCCACAAGTGCAGGTCAGGGGACGGTTGTCGGCCATAGTGGGGCGATGAGCGAGATCGAGATCCCCCGGCCGACCAGTGGTGACGTGCTCGAGCGGATCCTGGAGGACCACCGCCTCTTCGAGGACCTGCTGCGCGAGGCCCGCCGCACCGACACCGACCGCGCCGCCGCGCGCGACGCGCTGGCCGAGCTGCTCGTCGCCCACGCGACCGCCGAGGAGGAGAAGGTCTACCCGACGCTCCGCACGAAGCGCGCCATCACGGCCCACGACGAGGAGCACGGCGAGGAGGAGCACGCCGAGATCATCGAGGCGCTGCTGGAGTTCATCCGGGCCAAGGGCACCGACACCCAGAAGTACGACGACACGCTCGAGGAGCTCGCGACGGTGGTCAACCACCACTCGAACGAGGAGGAGCAGACGATCCTCAACCCGGCCCGCGAGGACGTCGCCCTCGAGCGCCGCGAGGAGCTCGGCATCGCCTGGCTGACCCGCCGCAACCAGCTGCTCGAGGAGGGCTGCGCGAGCGAGGAGCAGGTCGCCGCCAAGCTCGACGAGGCGGTGGGCGAGGGGGTGCTCGCGCCGGAGGAGGCCCGCGAGGAGGCCGACGAGATCGAGGACGAGGCGAAGAAGAAGGCCAAGGCGGTCGAGGAGGCCGCCAAGAAGGACTGACGACGGCCACCCCCGGCGCGTCGGTACCGTGGTGCCCGTGACCCCTCGCCCCCGCCGTGCCGTGTGCCCCGGTTCCTACGACCCGGTGACCAACGGGCACCTCGACGTGCTCGAGCGGGCCGCGGCACTGCACGACGAGGTGGTCGCCGCCGTGCTGCACAACCCGGCCAAGGCCGGAACCTTCAGCGTCGACGAGCGGATCGGCTTCGTCGAGCACGCACTGGCCGCGCGCGGCCTCGCCGACCGGGTGCGCGTGCAGGCCTTCGCCGAGCGGCTGCTCGTCGACGTCTGTCGCGAGCTCGGCGCCGACGTCGTCGTCAAGGGCGTGCGCGGCCCGTCCGACGTCACCTACGAGTGGCCCATGGCGCTGATGAACCGGCACCTCACCGGGGTCGAGACCCTCTTCCTTCCCGGCGACCCCGCCTTCGAGCACGTCTCGAGCTCGCTGGTGAAGGAGGTCGCGCGCTGGGGCGGCGACGTGACCGGCCTCGTGCCCGATGAGGTGCGCGACGCCCTCATCGCCCGCCTGAGTGACCACCGCTGACGCCGCGCCGGCGCGCGAACGACCCGACCGGATGCCGTCCGCGCCCGCCGGCGCGCCACCTCACCGGCAGCAGGTGGCCGTGAGCGGTCCCAGCGGGTCGGGCGGCAAGGGTGGCCGCACCGGCTTCCGCCCCGACATCGAGGGCCTGCGGGCGATCGCGATCCTCACCGTGCTCGCCTACCACGCCGGCCTGCCGGTGCGCGGTGGCTTCGTCGGCGTCGACGTGTTCTTCGTGATCTCCGGCTTCCTCATCACCGGGCTGCTCGTCGCCGAGCTCGACCGCACGGGCTCGATCTCGTGGATCCGGTTCGTGGGCAGGCGGATCCGACGCCTGCTGCCGGCCGCCGTCCTGGTCCTGGTGCTCACGTCGGTGGTCTCGTGGTTCGTCGTCCCCGGCCTGCGTCGTCGCGACATCGGCGTCGACATCGCGGCGGCGGCGATGTACGTCGTCAACTGGGTGTTCGCCCGGCGCGAGACCGACTACCTCGCGTCCGACGTGCTGCCGTCTCCGGTGCAGCACTTCTGGTCGCTGGCGGTGGAGGAGCAGTTCTACGTCATCTGGCCGCTGCTGCTCATCGCGCTGGCCCTCGTCATCCGCCGCCCGAGCCGCCGCGTGGTGGCCCTCGCCCTCGGCACGCTGGTCGCGTCCTCGTTCGTGTGGTCGGTCTGGTTCTCGCACACCTCGCCGCGGCCAGCCTTCTTCACCACCACGACCCGGGCCTGGGAGCTCGGCATCGGGGCCCTCCTCGCGGTCGCCCTCGCGGGTCGGCCGCGACCGAGCACCCCCGCACGGGGGTCGGCCGCGCTGGGCTGGGCCGCGCTGGTGGTGCTGCTCGCCGTCGCCCTCTGGCTGCCCACCGACATCGACTGGCCCGGGGCCTGGGCGCTGCTGCCGACGGTGCCCACCGCGGTGCTCATCTGGGTCGGCTGGCAGGGATCGGCCCGCGGCCCGGTGCGCGTGCTCGGGACCGCACCGATGGTCTGGGTCGGTGCCCTGTCCTACTCGATCTACCTCTGGCACTGGCCGGTCATCATCCTCGGCGGCTGGGTCGCCGACGCGTCCGGCGCCACGCTCCCGGCGTGGGGGGTGGTCCTCCTCGCGCTCGGCTCGGTCCTGCCCGCGTGGCTGTCCTGGCGGTTCGTCGAGTCGCCGATCCACCACGGGTCCTGGCTGCGGGACCGCCCGCGGGCGCTGCTCGGCGCGGGCCTGGCCCTGTCCTGCGTCGGCGTGCTCGCCGCCCTGCCCCTGCTCTCGCTCCGCTCGCCCTTCACCACCACGCCCCCCGGCGGCACGCTGCCCCCGCTGTCGCAGCTGGGGGCCGCCACCCTGCGGCCCGGTCAACCGTTCGTGGCGGTCGACGACCCCGGCTGGGTCACCCCCGACCCGCTGGTGTCCGGGCAGGACCGGCCGAAGGCCGACGTCGACCACTGCCAGGTCGACGTCGACGTGACCGAGCCCGTCGCCTGCACCTTCGGCGACCCGCAGGGCGCCACCACGGTGGCCCTGGTCGGTGACTCCAAGGCGATGCAGTGGCTGCCGGCCCTCGAGGAGGCCGCGGCCACCCGAGGCTGGCGGCTCGTGACCTACGGCAAGTCGTCGTGCGCGTTCTCCGACGCCCCGGCGGCCCTGGCGGCTGCGGCCTACCCGCAGTGCGACACCTGGAACGCGAACGTCCTGGACGCACTGCGCGCCGACCCGCCCGATGTCGTGCTCACCTCGGGCGTCGCCAGGAGCGCCTGGACCGGCAGCGGCACGGCGCCCGCCCCGCTCGCCGCCGGCTACGCCTCCCGCTGGACGACGCTCGCGGATGCCGGGGTGCCCGTCGTCGTCATCGGCGACAGCCCCGTCTCTCCCGACGACCTCGACGTGTGCGCGGCCCGGCACCCGAGCGAGCTGACCCGCTGCTCCTTCGACACGGCATCCGCCGTGGCCGGCAGCGGCCTCCGGGTGCAGCGTGAGGCGGTGTCGGCGGCATCCACGACGACGCCCGACGTGCACCTGCTCGACCTCACCGGCTCGATCTGCCCGGGGAACGTGTGCCCCGTCGTCATCGGGCACGTGGCCGTGCACCGCGCGGGTGACCACGTCACCGCGACGTACGCCGCGACGCTCGCCCCGCAGGTGGCCGCCGCCGTCGAGGACGCCCTCGGTCGGTGAGCCGTCGGCGCCGGTTTGGGCGGATGGCCCCTGACCGGTAACCTTGACCCTCGGTCTGCGTCCGTGTGGCGTGGCCGAACCACCCCGACCACACCCAAGGCTCATGACTCGACTTGACCCCCGGTCCCCGATGGTGCTCGACACCAAGCTCGTGGGCCGTCGACCAGGGACGATGTCCGAGCTCACCCGTGAGGTCGGTGCGCCGAGCGACTTCGGCACGGACGTCATGCGCGTCGAGGAGGGGCAGCCCCTCACCCTCGACCTGCGACTGGAGTCCGTCGTCGAGGGAGTGCTCGTCACCGGTTCGGTCCGTGGCACGGCGACCGGCGCCTGCGTGCGGTGCCTGGACCCCGTCGCCGAAGAGGTCGACGGGACCTTCCAGGAGCTGTTCGTTTACGCCGAGCGGCACGCTCACCACCACGAGGTGGGGGACGAGGACGCGGACGAGGAGCTCCGGATCGAGGACGGTCTCATCGACCTCGACCCGTTGCTCCGGGACACGGTGGTGCCTGCACTGCCGTTCCAGCCGGTGTGCCGGCCCGACTGCCCCGGGCTGTGCTCCGAGTGCGGCAAGCCGCTCGCGGAGGACCCGGAGCACCAGCACGACCTGATCGACCCCCGATGGGCGGCCCTCTCGGCCATGGCCGAGCAGCCGTCCACGCCGACAGAGAAGAGGACCTGACGTGGCCGTTCCGAAGCGGAAGATGTCGCGCTCCAACACCCGCTCGCGCCGCGCCAACTGGAAGGCGACGGCCGTCGCCACGACGACCTGCCCCCAGTGCAAGGCGCTCACCCAGCCGCACGTGGCATGCCCGTCGTGTGGCACCTACAAGGGGCGCCACTACGGCGTCGCCGAGCGCACCGAGCACCAGGGCTGATCCCGCCCTCATGGGCAAGGGATCGGCCTCGGCCGGTGCACTGGCACCGCTGCGACCCGTCTCCGAGCTGCTCGACCACCTCCAGGAGGTCACGGGCGGTCCGGTCGACGCAGCGGTGCTCGGTCGCGCCCTGACGCACCGCTCCTACGCCTACGAGGCAGGCGGCCTGCCGCACAACGAGCGCCTCGAGTTCCTCGGTGACTCGGTGCTCGGCCTGGTCGTCACCACCACGCTCTACGACGCGCACCCCGACACCAGCGAGGGCCAGCTCGCCAAGCTGCGCGCCGCCGTGGTCAACATGCGCGCCCTCGCCGACGTCGGGCGCACCCTCGGCCTGGGCGACTACGTCTACCTCGGCCGCGGCGAGGAGTCCACGGGCGGGCGCGACAAGGACTCGATCCTCGCCGACACCGTCGAGGCCGTCATCGGCGCGGTCTACCAGTCGGCCGGCATCGAGGCCGCGGGCCAGCTCGTGCACCACCTCCTCGACCCGCTGCTGGCCCAGTCGGCCACCCTCGGCGCCGGTCTGGACTGGAAGACCAGCCTGCAGGAGATCACCTCCCGGCACGGGCTGGGAGCCCCCGAGTACGGCGTCACCGAGGACGGCCCCGAGCACGCCAAGTGGTTCGAGGCCCAGGTCGTCGTGGGCGGCACGGTGCTCGGCACGGGCGCCGGCCGCACCAAGAAGGTCGCCGAGCAGGAGGCCGCAGCCCTGGCGTGGACGGCCATCCGCGACGCGCACGAGGGTCCGGTGGCCGGGCCCGAGGAGGAGCCGCGCCCCGAGGGCGACGCCGACGAGCTCGAGCCGGACGGACCCGCCGCGGGCCGTGCCTGAGCTCCCCGAGGTCGAGGTCGTCCGCCGCGGCCTGGCCGACCACGTGCTCGGCCGCACGGTGCGCGACGTCGAGCTGCGCGGGCACCGGGTCGCCCGCCGCCACGTCGCCGGCCCGCAGGACCTCACCGACCGCCTCGCCGGACGTCGCGTCGACGCCGTGCGCCGGCGCGGCAAGTACCTCTGGCTCGACCTCGGCGACTCGCTCGGCCTGATCCTGCACCTGGGGATGAGTGGGCAGCTGCTCGTGGAGGATGCCGCGGCACCCGACGAGAAGCACCTGCACGCCCGGTTCCGCTTCGCCGACGGCGGGCCGGAGCTGCGCTTCGTCGACCAGCGCACCTTCGGTGGGCTCGCGCTCACCGACCTCGACACCGACGGCATCCCGGCGACGATCGCCCACATCGCACCCGACCTCCTGGAGCCGGCCTACGACCGCGCAGCCGTGGTGCGCCGGGTCAAGGCCAAGGACAGCGCGATCAAGCGGGTGCTGCTCGACCAGGGCGTGGCCTCCGGCATCGGGAACATCTACGCCGACGAGGCCCTCTGGCGCGCCCGGGTGCACGGTGAGCGGGTGGCGAGCACGCTCACCAAGCCGCGGATCGGCGAGGTGCTCGACCACGCGGCGCAGGTGATGCGCGAGGCGCTGGGCGAGGGCGGCACGAGCTTCGACGCGCTCTACGTCAACGTCAACGGCGCCTCGGGCTACTTCGACCGCTCGCTGGCCGCCTACGGGCAGGCGGGTCGCCCCTGCAGGCGGTGCGGCACACCCATCCGGCGCGAGCACTTCATGAACCGCTCGTCGTTCTCGTGCCCCCGCTGCCAGCCGCGCCCGCGCGGGGTCAGGGCAGTGGCAGGTCCTTGAGCGTCACGGCCTTGCCGGTGTGCGCCTGCGAGAGGTCGGCGAAGGCCTGGCGCACCGTCTTCGCGTAGAGGTGCGCGCCCTTCAGGCTCGGGTGGATGCCGTCGGGCTGGAGCTGTCCGCTGGTGTCGGCGAGCGCGGCATCCCACTCGGCGAGGCGGACGTTGGGCAGGCCCGCGACGATCTCGCGGAGCTCGGCGTTGTCGGTCTCGGCGCGGGCGAAGCGGCCGTGCTCGGTGACGATGACGACCATCCGCTCGGGCCCGAGTGCCCTGAGGGTGCGGCGGATTGCCTTGGCGTCGGTACCCGCGTTGGTGCCGAGCGAGAGGACGACGGCCCGCCGCAGCGAGTCCCCGCGGGCCGCGACGAGCCCGGGCGCCTCGCGCCAGGTGCGGTTGGACTTCGCGTCGACCCGCACCTTGGGCAGGTAGTAGCGCATCGCGTGGATCGCCCCCACCAGCATCGAGTCGCCGAACGCGTCGATCTCGCTGCCCTTGGGCATGCTCCAGTCGGCTTCCGCGGCCGGCACCTTCGCGGCCTTGGTCGTGCGGGTGCCGCTCGTGACCCCGGCGGCCGCCGCGGATGACGCGGGGTCGGGCGACTGGGCGGAGGAGAGCTCGCGCTCGTTGGCCGCGATGAGCTCCTCGGTCGAGGTGCGCTCGGGGGCGGTGAGGAGCACCGCCACCAGTGCGATCGCGAGCACCAGCGCGGCCGACCAGATGACCCGGGCGGCGCGCGGCCCGATCCGCCGCAGCCGAGAGGTCGCGACCCTGGCGGTGCCGCCGAAGCCGCGCCGCCGCACCGGGGTCTCGACGAAGCGGTAGGACAGGTCGGCGATGACGAACGTGACGACCACGCACCACGCCCGGGTCAGCAGGTAGGTCGTGCCGCCGGGGGCGACGGGCAGGTCCTGCCCGATGACGAGGAACACCGGCCAGTGCCACAGGTAGATGCCGTAGCTGCGGGCGCCGACCCACCGCGCGGCGGGAAGCTCGAGCACGGCCCGCAGCCGCCCCGGACGCTCGACGACGACGAGCACCAGGGCCGTCGTGGCGAGCGAGGCCAGCAGGATGCCGCCACGGAAGGTGAGCGCGGAGTCCTCGCCGCCCATCGCCATCAGGCCGAGCAGGGTCACCAGTGCGGCGACCGTGACGTGGCGACGGTGCGCGGCCCACCAGGCCGAGGTCGTCCAGGCGCGGTGGGGGGCGGCCCAGGCGAAGGCGAGGGCGGCGCCGAGCATCAGGCCCATGACGTGGGTGTCGGTGCCGTAGTAGACGCGGGTCGGGCTGTCGGGGTCGAGGTGCCAGGCCATCAGCGCGGCCGACAGGGCGGCGAGGCCGAGGGCGACGGCGGCGCGCACCTCCGGACGCCGGGTGACCGCGAGCAGGCCCAGCACCGCCAGCGGCCACAGCAGGTAGAACTGCTCCTCGACGGCGAGCGACCAGAGGTTCATCAGCAGCTGCGGCGAGGTGGCGGCGAAGTAGTCGCTGCCGGCGGAGATCTCGAGCCAGTTGGACGTGAAGGTGCCGGCGCCGACCACCTGCCGGCCGATGCCGACGAGCAGGTCGCCCTCGCTGAGCCTGGCCAGCAGCACGGATGCGGGCACGCACACGAGCAGGGCGGGCAGCAGCCGGCGAGCGCGTCGCGACCAGAAGCCGGGCAGGTCCAGGCTGCCGGTGGTGGTGCGCTCGCGGACGAGCAGGACGGTGATCAGGAAGCCGGAGACGACGAAGAAGACGTCGACGCCGAGGAAGCCGCCGGGCAGCCACGAGGGGTCGAGGTGGAAGACGAGCACGGCGACGATGGCCAGCGCACGCAGCCCGTCGAGGCCGGCGAGCCGCCTCGTGGGGGGTTGGGCCGGCGGCCGTGTCGGTGCCTCCCGGTCGACGACCTGGGTGTCGCCCCCGGGCCCGGTGGCCGCGGCGGTGCCGTGAGCCTGCACCGTGCTCATGCCGCAACCGTAGGGGCCCGTGGTGACAGAGTGACGGAGGCGCGCTCGTGGGGCCCGTGGGCATGCGCCCGTACGATCGGCGTCGTGCCAGGTGCCACAGGTGGAGACGACGACGTGCGGCGGATGACGGTGTTCGTGCGCGGGCGGGTCCAAGGGGTCGGGTTCCGCTGGTGGACCCGCGCCCGCGCGCTCGAGCTGGGGCTCGTCGGGCACGCGCGCAACACCGACGACGGCCGGGTCGAGGTGGTGGCCGAGGGTGCCGAGCCGGCGCTGCGGCGGCTGGTGGAGCTGCTGGTCGAGGAGCCGCCGAGCACCCGTCGGCCCGGACGGGTCGAGTCGGTGTCGAGCCCGATGTGGGGCGAGCCGCGCGGCGGCACCGGCTTCCTCGAGCGCTGACCCCGGTCGCCTCAACTTTCCCGCCCGATGCCAGAACCTTCACCTTCGCACCACATCCGAAGGGGTGCGAAGGTGAAGGTTCCCTGATCGGGCGGGAAAGTTGGGACCACGGCATCCGGGGGGTGGACGCGCGCTGCCGGGCGGCTCGCGGGTTCCTACGATGGCGGCGTGAGCGACATCGGCGACGTCCCGCAGGACCTCGCGCGGCTGCGGTCGAGCATCGACAACATCGACGCCGCGCTGATCCACCTGCTCGCCGAGCGCTTCAAGTGCACCCAGGCGGTGGGTGAGCTCAAGGCCGAGCGCGGGATGCCGCCCGCCGACCCCGCGCGCGAGGTCCAGCAGGTGGCCCGGCTGCGGGCGCTGGCTCACGAGGCCGGCCTGGACCCCCAGTTCGCCGAGGCCTTCCTCAACTTCATCATCGCCGAGGTGATCCACCACCACGAGCGGATCGCCGGCAACGGTGGCTGAGGGACCGCCGACGACGACGGTCGAGCACCCGCCGCCGGGCTCCCTCCCCCGACCCGCCCCAACGGTGCCCCACCAGCCACAAAAGCCCCACGGGTCACAGGCACCACCGAGGCCCGCCGACGTCCCGGACACCCCGCGGTCCGCGGGTAGAGTCGGGCCGCATCCGACCCGGGGCCGGCACCCGGACGACGAACGAGAGCGCTGACCCAACCGTGTACCTGAAGACGCTGACCCTCAAGGGGTTCAAGTCCTTCGCCTCGGCGACGACGCTGCGCCTGGAGCCGGGCATCACCTGCGTCGTCGGGCCCAACGGCTCGGGCAAGTCCAACGTCGTCGACGCGCTCGCCTGGGTCATGGGGGAGCAGGGGGCCAAGAGCCTGCGCGGCGGCAAGATGGAGGACGTCATCTTCGCCGGCACCGCCGGGCGACCCCCTCTCGGGCGGGCCGAGGTGAGCCTGACCATCGACAACACCGACGGCGCCCTGCCGATCGACTACACCGAGGTCACGATCACCCGCACGATGTTCCGCGGCGGCGGCTCCGAGTACGCCATCAACGGCACCTCCTGCCGGCTGCTCGACGTGCAGGAGCTGCTGTCCGACAGCGGCCTGGGCCGCGAGATGCACGTCATCGTCGGTCAGGGCCAGCTCGACACCGTGCTGCGCGCCACCCCCGAGGAGCGCCGCGGCTTCATCGAGGAGGCCGCCGGCGTCCTCAAGCACCGCCGTCGCAAGGAGCGGGCGCTGCGCAAGCTCGAGACGATGGAGGCCAACCTCACCCGGGTCCAGGACCTCACCGGTGAGATCCGCCGCCAGCTCGGCCCGCTCGGCCGGCAGGCGGAGGCGGCCCGCCGCGCGGCCGTCATCCAGGCCGACGCCCGCGACGCCCGGCTGCGCCTGCTCGCCGACGACCTCGTGCAGCTCACCGGCGTGCTCGAGCAGGAGGTCGCCGACGAGACGGCCCTGATCGAGCGCCGCACCGCCGTCGAGGACGCCCTCGCCGACGTGCGCCAGCGGCTCACCGACGTCGACGGCCGGTCCGCCGAGGCCGCGCCCGAGCTCACCCGCGCCCACGACCGGTTCGTGCGCCTGCAGAGCCTGCGCGACCGGATGGAGTCGACCGGCTCGGTCGCCGCCGAGCGGGTCCGCCTGCTCTCGCAGGACGAGGAGCACGAGACGACGTCGGGCCGTGACCCCGAGGAGCTGAGGGCCCAGGCGGCCCAGGCCCGCGAGGCCGAGGCCGCCCTGCTCACCGAGGTCGGCGCCACGACCGAGGAGCTCGCCGCCGCCGTCTCCGCTCGCGAGGAGGCCGAGGCGGCGTACGCCGGCGAGCAGGCCCGCCTCTCGCGCATCGCCCGCGCCGCCGCCGACCGCCGCGAGGGGCTGGCCAAGCTCGCCGGGCAGGTCGGGGCCCGACGCAGCCGGATCGAGGCCGGGGAGGCCGAGATCGGCCGACTCCAGGAGCTCGTGGCCGCCGCCCGAGCCCGTGCCGCCGAGGCCGAGCAGGAGTTCTCCCGCCTCGAGGGCGGCGTCGCCGTCGAGGAGGAGGGCGAGGAGGGTCTCGACGACGCCTACGAGGCCGCCGCCGCGCGCCTGGCCGAGGTCGAGGCCGAGATCGAGGCGCTGGTCACCCGCGAGCGCGAGGCCGAGCGCGACCGTTCCTCGGCCGGCGCCCGGATCGAGGCCCTCGAGCTCAGCCTGCGCCGCAAGGACGGTGCCGCCACCCTGCTCGCCGCCGCCGACGCCGACCACGCGGTCGTCGGCACCGTCGCCTCCCTGCTCCACGTCTCCGGTGGCCACGAGGCGGCGGTCGCCGCCGCCCTGGGCTGGGCCAGCGAGGCCCTCGCGGTCCCGAGCGCCGAGCACGCCGCTCGCGCCATCGCATCGCTGCGCGACGGCGACGGCGGGCGCGCCGCGCTGCTCGTGGGCGGCACGGCATCCCCGAGCGACCCGGCCACCTGGCCCGAGCTCGACGGCTCGGCCGTCTGGGCACGAGACGTCGTGCGCGCCCCCGAGTCGGTGCGCCCCGCCGTCGAGCAGCTGCTCGAGCGGGTCGCGCTGGTGCCCACCGCCGCCCACGCGGTCGCGCTCGTCGCGCGGGCCGACGGCATCACCGCGGTCACCGCCGACGGCGACGTCTTCGGCCCGGGCTGGGCCCGCGGGGGCAGCAGCGCCGGCGAGAGCCTGCTCGAGCTGCAGGCCGCCGTCGACGAGACCCGCACCAGGCTGGATGCCGCGACCGCCAGTGCCGAGCGCGCCCGGTTCGCGCTGGGCTCGGCCCGTGAGCGCGCCCGCGAGGTCGGTGCCGAGGTCGAGGCGGCGCTCGAGGCGCTGCACGAGTCGGACGCCCGGATGGCGGCCGTCGCCGAGCGGCTCGGTGGCCTCGGTGCCGCCGTGCGCACCTCGTCCGCCGAGGCCGACCGCACCGAGCGCGCCATCACCGAGGCGCGCCTCGCCCTCGAGCGCGACCGCACCGAGCTCGACGAGCTCGAGGCCCGCCTCGCCGGGGCCGAGGCCGCGCCCGCCGAGGAGGCCGACGACCCGTCGACCGACGAGCGCGACCGGCTCGAGCTCGCCGCGAGCCGCGCCCGCACCGCCGAGACCGAGCTGCGGCTCACCCTGCGCACCCGCGAGGAGCGGGCCCGCGCCCTGAAGGGCCGGGCCGACTCGCTCGAGGGCGCGGCCCGCAACGAGCTGGCTGCGCGCGAGCGGCTGCGCGAGCGCCGGGAGCGCCGCCGCCGGGAGGCCACCGTCGCCGCAGCCGTGCACGCCGCCGCGGCCTACGCCGTCGAGCGGGTGGCTGCCGCCCTGGCCCGCGCCACCACCCTGCGCGACGCCGCCGAGGCCGACCGCCTCCAGCGCGAGCAGGCAGCCGTGGCCCTGCGCGCCGAGCTGGTCTCGGTGCAGGACGAGCTGCGCGACCTCACCGACACCGCCCACCGCGACGAGATGGCCCGGGCCCGCCAGGTGGCGCGCATCGAGCAGCTGCAGGCCAAGGCCGTCGAGGAGCTCGGCATCGACCCCGAGGTGCTCGCCGAGGAGTTCGGCCCGCACCGCGAGGTGCCGCACGTCGCCGGGCCGGGGGAGGACCCCGACGCCGTGCCCGAGCCGGTGCCGTACGTGCGCGAGGAGCAGGAGAAGCGCCTGCGCAAGGCCGAGCGGGGGCTGCAGGCCCTGGGGCGGGTCAACCCGCTGGCGCTCGAGGAGTTCGCGGCGCTCGAGGAGCGGCACACCTTCCTCACCACGCAGCTCGAGGACCTCAAGCGGTCCAAGCGCGACCTGCTCGACATCGTCAAGGAGGTCGACGAGCGCGTCGAGCAGGTGTTCACCGAGGCGTTCCACGACACCGAGGCGCAGTTCGAGCGGGTCTTCGAGCGGCTCTTCCCCGGCGGCGAGGGACGGCTGGTCCTCACCGACCCCGACAACATGCTCACGACCGGCATCGAGGTCGAGGCGCGCCCGCCGGGCAAGAAGGTCAAGCGGCTCTCGCTGCTGTCCGGTGGTGAGCGCTCACTCGTCGCGGTGGCCCTGCTCGTGGCGATCTTCAAGGCGCGGCCGAGCCCGTTCTACATCATGGACGAGGTCGAGGCCGCCCTCGACGACACCAACCTGGGGCGGCTGATCACCCTCTTCGAGGAGCTGCGCGACTCCAGCCAGCTGATCGTCATCACCCACCAGAAGCGCACCATGGAGGTCGCCGACGCGCTCTACGGCGTGTCGATGCGCGGCGACGGCGTCACCACGGTGGTCTCGCAGCGGATCCGCGACGTGGCCGCCACCGCCTGACCGGTCAGGTCCCGGCCTGAAGTGCTCCTGTCGACAGGCAATCGCGTGCGAAGCAACGGTCCCGTGAGCGTGTTGCCAGCGTTGCGCGGCGGCATTCGCCTGTTGGGAGGCGCACCCGGCCGACGGCCGGCCGGCCGCCGGTCGGCTCGTCAGTGGGCGATGCCGCCGAAGTCGCTGAGCGGCCAGAAGCGCAGCACGACCGGCCCGACCACGCGTTCCTCGGGCACGAAGCGGGCGCACTCCTGTCCCTCAGTGGCGCCACGGCATCCGATGACCGAGTCGGCCGACTCCGAGCGGTGGTCGCCGAGCACGAGCAGGTTGTCCTTCGGCACGGTGATCTCCGGGAAGCAGCGGGTCGAGCGCGGTGAGCTCGAGCAGTCGAGGGTGCCCGGGGTGAAGGGCAGGTCCTCGTAGACGTACGGCTCGTCGAGCGGCGTTCCGTCGACGGTCACCTTGCCGTCGGTGCTGCAGCAGGCGACCGTGGTGCCCGGCAGGCCGATCACCCGCTTGACCGTGTAGGCCGTGTTGCTCGGCCCGATGCCGGTGACGTCGCCGACCTTGCGCAGGGCGCGCGTCACGACGTTGGCGGCCGGCGGGACCTGCGTCTGCTGCCAGGTGTCGCCGTGACCGAAGACCACGACGTCACCGCGGACGATGTCGTGGTCGAGCCGGTTGACCAGGATGCGGTCGCCGATGTGCAGGGTCTGCTCCATCGACTGCGACGGCACTCCGAAGGGCTTGACGAGGAAGGCCTGGACCAGCGCGACCGCGACGAGGGCGATGATCACCTCGGTGAACATGGGGAGGCGGCGGCGGCGACGTGTCGTCGCCCCGTCCGACGCGGGGGCGGCGGTCACGGGGGTCACCCTAGTCAGGCCACCCGGAGGTGTCGATTTGGTCGGGCACGTGGCGCGATGAAAGCCTTGGACCCATGGTCTCCCTCGTTCTCGCAATGCTCGCCTGCGTCGCTCTCGCCCTCGTGGTGATGGCGCTCGTCGCCGTCCCGGCCCGTCGCGCCGGTCGCGACGTGCTCAGCGAGCGGGGCGAGGAGGTCCTCGGCTCGATCCGTGACCGCCAGCGGCCGAGCCGCTCCGCGCGCGACGCCGAGCACGAGGCCCTCCCGCACGAGGAGCCCGTGGGCGCCAGCGCCTGACCCGCCCTTTCACAGGGCCTGTTCTCCCGGCGCGAGGGTGTCCCGTCGGTGTGGTTCGATGGGCCGGTCCCCGAGCCACAAGGAGCCACCTGCCGTGAGATCCGGTATCGACACGGCCGGCGTCGACCCTGACGTCCGGCCCCAGGACGACCTCTTCGCACACGTCAACGGCCGGTGGCTCGCGACGACCCGGATCCCCGAGGACCGGGGCCGCTACGGCACCTTCGACGTGCTGCGCGAGACGGCCGAGGAGCACGTGCGCGCCATCATCGAGGAGGTCGCCGCCGGCGCCCCCGAGTCCGGCACGGTGGCCGCCAAGGTGGGCGACCTCTACGCCGGCTTCATGGACGAGGCGGCCGTCGAGGCCCTCGGCGTGAGCCCGCTCGACGACGACCTCGAGCAGGTCAGGGCGGTGACGGATGCCGCTGACGTCGTCGCGCTCACCGGCGTGCTCGGGCGCGCGGGCGTGCTCGGTCTCGTCATCCCCTTCGTCAACACCGACGACCGCGACCCCAGCCGCTACGTGGTGTACCTGGAGCAGGCCGGGCTGGGCCTGCCCGACGAGTCGTACTACCGCGAGGACGCGCACGCCGACAAGCGCACGGCCTACGTCGGGCACGTCGAGCGGATGCTGTCCCTCGCCGGCTGGCCCGACCCCGAGGGGGCCGCGGGTCGTGTCATGGCGCTCGAGACCCGGCTCGCCTCCGGCCACTGGGACAAGGTGACCAACCGCGACCCGGTGAAGACCTACACGCTCGTCGACCTCGAGGGCCTCACCGAGATGGGCCCCGGCGTCGCCTGGCCGCGCTACCTCGAGGGTCTCGGGGCCTCCGCGTCCGCGTTCGACGCGGTCGTCGTGCGACAGCCCGACCACGTGCGCTCGATGGCCACGGCGCTGGCCGAGGAGCCGGTCGAGGTCTGGCGCGACTGGCTCGCGTGGCACGTGGTGCACGCTCAGGCCCCCTACCTGTCGGCCGCCGTCGTCGAGGAGAACTTCGACTTCTACGGCCGCACCCTGTCGGGTGTCCCGCAGATGCGCGAGCGCTGGAAGCGGGGCGTCAACCTGGTCGAGGAGTCGCTGGGCGAGGCCGTCGGGCAGCTCTACGTCGAGCGGCACTTCCCGCCGCACGCCAAGGAGCGCATGGTCGAGCTCGTCGACAACCTCGTCGAGGCCTTCCGGCGCAGCCTGTCGCAGGTGCCGTGGATGGGGGACACCACGCGGCACGAGGCGCTGAGCAAGCTCGGCCAGTTCACCCCCAAGATCGGCTACCCCGACCGGTGGCGCGACTACTCGGCCCTCGAGGTCGTGCCAAGTGACCTGCTCGGCAACGTGCGCCGCGCGGTGGCCTTCGAGGTCGACCGCCAGCTCGCCAAGCTCGGCGGCCCCGTCGACCGCGACGAGTGGTTCATGACCCCGCAGACGGTCAACGCCTACTACAACCCGGGCCTGAACGAGATCGTCTTCCCGGCCGCCATCCTCCAGCCGCCCTTCTTCGACGTCGAGGCCGACGACGCGGCCAACTACGGCGGCATCGGGGCGGTCATCGGGCACGAGGTCGGCCACGGCTTCGACGACCAGGGCTCGCAGTTCGACGGCACGGGCACGCTGCGCGACTGGTGGACCGACGAGGACCGGGCCGCCTTCAAGGCGCGCGCCGACGCCCTCATCGCGCAGTTCGACCAGCTCGAGTCGCGTGACGCGCCCGGCCACAAGGTCAACGGCGCCCTGACCGTCGGCGAGAACATCGGCGACCTCGGCGGGCTCACCATCGGCTACTCCGCCTACCGCATCTCGCTCGGCGACGAGCCGGCCCCCGAGATCGACGGCCACACGGGGGAGCAGCGCTTCTTCCTGGGCTGGGCGCAGGTCTGGCGCGGCATCTCCCGCCGGGAGGAGGCCGAGCGGCTGCTGGCCCTCGACCCGCACAGCCCGATGGACCTGCGCGCCAACGCCGCCCGCAACCTGAGCGAGTTCCACGAGGCGTTCGGCGTCCGCGAGGGCGACGGCATGTGGCTGGCGCCCGACGACCGGGTGCGCATCTTCTGATCGGGCGGCCCACGAGCCCGGATGCCGTGGGCGCCGGTTTGGGCGCGTGTCGCGCGGCTGCGAGGATGACCGGGTGAGCGCCATCGACACCTTCTGGGAGTACCTCGCCGTCGCCGTCGGCATCATCGTCGTGGTCGGGGGCATCGCCCTCGGCCTGATGCGTGGCCGACG
Source organism: uncultured Actinomycetota bacterium (assembly GCA_963707895.1). Lineage (GTDB taxonomy): Bacteria > Actinomycetota > Actinomycetes > Actinomycetales > Dermatophilaceae > Fodinibacter. Next base: position 55,750 of record CAVPRS010000008.1, read on the forward strand.
CGGCGGAGCCACCAAGGACCTGCCGCCCACCTCGACCGGAGGCGCGCCAGGCGGCTCCGCGGTCGACCTCGACGCCCCGCCCGAGGGTGCGATCGGCACCATCGAGCGCCCGGCCCCGACCGAGCTCGAGCCAGAGCTCCCGCCCGCGCCCGAGGCGCCCCCGGCCCCGACGCTCGAGCGCCCCGAGGCACCGGCCGGCCGGCTGCGCCGTCTGCGCGCCCGCCTCGCCCGGTCGAACACGGCACTCGGCAAGGGCCTGCTCGCGCTGCTCTCGGGCGGCACGCTCGACGAGGCCGCCTGGGAGGAGGTCGAGGACACCCTCCTGTCCGCCGACCTCGGCGTCGCCGCCACCACCGACCTGGTCGACGCGCTGCGCACCAAGGTCGCGATCGAGGGCAGCACCGACGAGGCCACCGTCCGCGGTTGGCTGCGCGCCGAGCTGCTCGCCCTCGTCGACCCGACCATGGACCGCTCGATCGTGTCGTCGCGGGTCGACGGCCGCCCCGCCTGCGTGCTCGTCGTCGGCGTCAACGGCACCGGGAAGACCACCACCGTGGGCAAGCTGGCCCGGGTGCTCGTCGCCGAGGACAAGGACGTCGTGCTCGGCGCCGCCGACACCTTCCGTGCGGCGGCCGCCGACCAGCTGCAGACCTGGGGCGAGCGGGTGGGCGTGCCGACGATCCGCTCCGACCGTGACGGTGCCGACCCGGCCGCGGTGGCCTTCGACGCCGTCAAGGCCGCCGCCGAGCTCGAGGCCGACGTCGTGCTCATCGACACCGCGGGCCGACTGCAGAACAAGGTCGGCCTCATGGACGAGCTGGGCAAGGTCAAGCGGGTCATCGAGAAGCAGAGCCCGGTCGACGAGGTGCTGCTCGTGCTCGACGCCACCACCGGCCAGAACGGCATGCGCCAGGCCGAGGTCTTCGCCCAGGTCGTGGGCATCACCGGCATCGTGCTCACCAAGCTCGACGGCACCGCCAAGGGCGGCATCGTCGTCGCCGTGCAGCGTGAGCTCGGCGTCCCGGTGAAGCTGGTCGGGCTCGGCGAGGGGCCCGACGACCTGGCCCCGTTCGACCCCGAGGCGTTCGTCGACGCCATCCTCGACTGAGCGCTCCTCCGTACCCTCGTTCCTCGAGCTGGGTGCTGAGGTGGCTGCTGGAGCAGCCGGTTGAGCACCCAGCTCGAGCGTGCCGCGTCCGGGACTACAGCGAGCAGGCGGGGGTGCCACCTGGCAGGCGGTGCCGGTTCGCCGCCACCCAGGTGTAGCCGCGCGCTGCGAGCGCACTGACGCCCGGCAGCAGCAGCACCACACCGGCGGGGCGCACCCACCAGCGACAGGCGCGCAGCGCCCGGGCGATGGCGACGTGACCGGCATCCGGGATGCCGTCGGCCGACACCCAGCGCACGGCGGCGTCGCACTCGGCCGGGGTGAGCCCGAGGGCGTCGAGGTCCAGGCGCTGCCAGGGCTCGACGTCGAAGTCCGAGGGGGAGCGGCGCAGCCGGGTCGAGACGAACCGGGCGGTCGTGGAGCAGAACGCGCAGTCGCCGTCGTAGACGAGGACGGGAGTCACCTGCGTATCGTCCCACGGTCAGCGGGTCTCACCATGCGGGACCGGGGGGGATGCGAAACCCGATGCTTACACCCGGCGTCCTGATGCAACACGACGGAAACACAAGGGCGCGGGTCGCGAAACCCCCGACCGCCACGGTTGTCGCCATGAGCACACCACTGATGCCCTTTGCGGAGGCAGCAGACCAGATCGACTACGCGTCCACGGCGTTCGTCATCCTCTGCGCTTCCCTCGTCCTCTGTATGACCACTCCAGCGCTGGCGCTGTTCTACGGCGGCATGACGCGCACGAAGTCGGTCCTCAACATGATGATGATGTCGTTCAGCGCCATGGGCGTCGTCGGGACTCATCTACGTCCTGTACGGCTACTCGATGTCCTTCGGCAGCGACAACATCGCCGGCATCATCGCCAACCCCTTCCAGCACTTCGGTCTGAGCGGCACCACCGACTCGGTCATCAACCCGTTCGGCTACGAGGGCTACGGCAACATCCCGGAGCTCGCGTTCGTGGCGTTCCAGCTGACCTTCGCGGTGATCACCGTGGCCCTGATCAGCGGCGCCATCGCCGACCGCGTCAAGTTCTCGACCTGGCTGGTCTTCAGCGCCCTGTGGGTGACCTTCTCGTACTTCCCGATCGCCCACATGGTCTGGGGCGGTGGCCTGCTGTCCGCCAACGAGACGAGCCTGTCGTCCCTGATCTTCGGGTCCACCGACGGCACCGCCAACGTCGTCCCGATCGACTTCGCCGGTGGCACCGTGGTGCACATCAACGCCGGTATGGCCGGCCTGGTGCTCGCGCTCGTCGTCGGCAAGCGGATCGGCTTCGGCAAGATCTCGATGCGCCCGCACAACGTGCCGCTCACCATGATCGGCGCGGGCCTGCTGTGGTTCGGCTGGTTCGGCTTCAACGCGGGCTCCGAGCTCGCACCCGACGGCACCTCGGCCCTGGTGTGGATCAACACCACGACCGCCACCTGCGCGGCCATGCTCGGCTGGCTGATCGTGGAGAAGATCCGTGACGGGCACGCCACCTCGGTCGGAGCGGCCTCCGGCGTCGTCGCCGGGCTGGTCGCCATCACCCCGGCCTGTGGCGCGCTCAGCCCGCTCGGCTCGATCATCCTCGGCGTCGTCGCCGGTGGGCTCTCGGCGCTGGCCGTCGGCCTGAAGTTCCGCTTCGGCTACGACGACTCGCTCGACGTCGTCGGCGTGCACCTCGTCGCCGGCGTCTGGGGCACGATCGGTGCGGGCCTGCTCGCCACGGCGACCGGCCTCTTCTACGGTGGCGGCATCGACCAGACCGTCATCCAGGTCCTGATCGCCCTGTCCACGATCATCGTCTCGGGCGTGGTCACCCTCGTCATCGCCCTCGCCCTCAAGTCCACCATGGGCTGGCGGATCCCCGAGGACGTCGAGGTTGCCGGCATCGACCAGGCCGAGCACGCCGAGTCCGCCTACGACCTGGTGTCCGTCGGCGGTCGCGTGGGTGCTCCCAGCTTCGGCCAGCACGCCTCGACCTCCGACTCCAAGAACCTCGAAGGAGCCCAGTCATGAAGCTCGTCACCGCCATCATCAAGCCCCACCAGCTCGACGAGGTGAAGGAGGCCCTCGAGGCCTTCGGCATCCAGGGCATGACGATCAGCGAGGCGCACGGCTACGGCCGCCAGCGCGGTCACAGCGAGGTCTACCGCGGTGCCGAGTACACCGTCGACTTCGTGCCGAAGAGCCGGGTCGAGGTGCTCGTCGACGACATGGACGCGACGTCGGTCGTCGACGTCATCCTCAAGGCCGCCCAGACCGGCCGGATCGGTGACGGCAAGATCTGGGTCGTCCCCGTCGAGGACGTCGCCCGGGTCCGCACCGGGGAGCGCGGCGTCGAGGCCATCTGAGCCATGTCCACCCCCTCGAGTGAGATCGGCTCACGGCGGCTCGACCTGGCCGGCACCCGCGACTTCGCCGTCGCGGGTGCCGGCCCGGCCCGCCGGGCAGCCCTCTCCGCGTTCAACCGCGACTGGCTGGCCGAGGTCTGGCAGTCGGCGACCGGTGGGGCGCAGATCGAGGGGATCGCGCTCGCCGCGGTCGGCAGCATCGGCCGTGCCGACGCGGGACCGCTCAGCGACTACGACCTGGTCCTGCTCCACTCCGAGCGCTCGCTCCCGGCGAAGGAGCTGACCGCGCTCGCCGACCGCATCTGGTACCCCATCTGGGATGCCGGGGTGCGCCTCGACCACAGCGTCCGCACCGTCACGCAGTGCCGCCAGGTGGCGGCGGCGGACCTGACGGCCGCCGTCGGCCTGCTCGACCTCGCACCCATCGCCGGCGACGACCAGCTGGTCGCCGCTGCCCGCTCCACCGTCGCCCACGACTGGCGGGGCAACGCCCGCAAGCGGCTGCCCTTCCTCGTCGATGCCGTCGCGGCCCGTCACCAGCGCCAGGGCGACCTCGCGCAGAGCATCGAGCCCGAGCTCAAGGAGGCCCACGGCGGGCTGCGCGACATGACCGTGCTCTCGGCG
>CAVPRS010000009.1:0-146359 GCA_963707895.1 uncultured Actinomycetota bacterium
GTGCGTGTGCGGCCGGGGGAGACGTCGTCGCTTTCGTCGTCGTTCCGGCGACCGGACCGGCTCAGGCTGACTCAGCATGGGGAGCAGCTCGTGCTTGTGGCCGTAGATGTCGAACAGGGCCAGCACCGTCGCGATGACCGGGATGGCGAGGATCGCCCCAGACGCACCGAACAGGGCGGCACCGAGCATCACCGAGGCGAACGAGACGGCGGGATGAACATCGACCGCCTTCGCGCTGATCCGCGGCTCGATGGTGAGGTTCTCCACCTGCTGGTACGCCAGCCCCCACGCCAGCACGAGCACGCCGTCGATGGGGTCAGGGCTCAGCAGGCCGACGACGGTGGGCAGGATGATCGCGATGTAGGTGCCGATCGTCGGCACGAACTGCGCCACCACCCCGGTCCAGATGCCCAGGACGAGCCAGTAGGGCATCCCGATGAGCAACATGAACAACGAGGTCGTCGAACCGTTGATGAACGCGAGGACCACGCGAGCCGACACGTAGCCGCCCGTCTTCTCGACGGCCAGGTCCCAGGTGGTCACGAACACCGGCTGCGACCGCACCGGGAACAGGGCTGCAATCCACCGCCTGAGGCGCGGCGCGTCGGCGGAGAAGTAGAACGTGAACAACAAGAACGTGAAGGACGAGAAGAGGGCACCCAGTACGGACACCACGAGGCCGAGCGTGCCGCCGACGAGGTCCCTGCGCCACCCGGCGATCGTCTCCTGCGGTGATGCCGGCGGTGTTCAGCATCTCGTCGCTGGTGTACGTCGTGCCGAGAACCTTGTTGATCCACTCGACGAGGTCGTCGGCGAAGGACGGGAGCATCCGCACTGCCTGCGTGAGCTGCTCTGCGATCAGGTTGCCGAAAGCGAGCGCGAACAGCACGAGGAACAGCCCGGCGGACAGCATGACCACCCCGGTCGCGGCACCGCGCTTCATCCGGAGCCCCAGCTTGGCGACGGCCGGTTCCATCGCGATCGCCGCGAACCACGAGATGAGCAGGGTGAAGATCACCGAGCCCCCGTCGTCGAGCACGAACCACAGGAACGCACCGAGCGCGACGACGGCGGCGGCCGCGAGCCCGGCGCGCCACACGTTGCCCGGTTCGAAGGTGATCGACGTCCCGGGCCCGCGGGTCGGCGACCACCGCAGGGTTCACGGCCTCGACCGGGGTCGGGGGAGGCTGCTCGTCGGTCACCTGATCCTCCTGTCGCTCTTCGTACCCGGTCCCGCGCATTCGCTGTGATGGTCCTGACCTCGAGACACCAGCGTCGACGGTCTCGTTGCGGGTTCGCGTCGCGTCCTGTGTGCCTCGGATCCACTCTCCCAAACGTCTCGGGTCCGTGGCGATGACGTGGCCGACGATGGCCGTTACCAAGAGGCCGAGCAGGACCCACGTCACGTCCACCCACCAGACGCCGGGCGGCAGGCGCACCGGCTCCGGGCCGGACGGCGGTCCGAACAATCACGCACTACGGGTGATGTGGGCCTGTGGGCCGGGTCGTTACGGTCGCTGAGCCGACCGCGTACGTCAGGGGGTCGGGGAGGACGTTAGGGAGAGCGCGCCGATGAGCGACACCGTGAAGCCCGATGGCCATGGCACGCCCGTCCCGGCCGAGGTCCTCACTCCGGACCGGGACGAGGCTCGGATCGGGACGCAAGAAGTCGTGGGAACGCATCCGTCGAGGGCCCGGTCCATCGCCGCTGCCGTCTGTGTCGTGCTCGCGGCGCTGCTGACGTTGCCGGGCGCGGTGGCGTTCTGGGGGCAGCGCACCCTGACCGACGGGCAGCGCTACATCCAGACGGTGGGCCCGTTGGTGCACTCACCGGAGGTGCAGGCGGCCATCGCCACCAAGGTCACGGCGGCGATCCAGCATCAGGTCGACGTCGAGGCGATACTCAACGAGGCCTTCGCGGGCGTGATCACCGACCGGCCACGCCTGAAGTCGCTGGTCGGACCGATCTCGGGCGCGGTCAACGGCCTGATCGAGTCGCAGGTCAACGAGTTCGTCGCCTCCGACACCTTCGCCGACTTCTGGGTCACCGCCAACACGAGGGCGCAGGCCGCGTTGGTGCGTCTCCTCGAGGGCGAGGACTCAGGGGCCATCTCGCTGCAGGGTGACCAGGTCGTCCTGGACGTGTCCGACGTCATCGAGCAGGTGAAGCAGCGCCTCGTCGCGCGCGGGCTCACGTTGGTCGAAAAGGTCCCGATCCCGCAGACCGACCGCCAGATCGTGCTGATGGACGCGCCCGAGCTTCGCCAGGCGCGCACGATCTACGCGTTCGCCAACCCGATCGCCAAGTGGCTGATCGTGGTGGTGGCACTGCTCTATCTCTCCGCGTTGTTGCTCTCACGCCGCCGGCCGCGGATGACGGTGATCATCGGGGTCGTGCTCGCGGCCAACGCCCTCCTGGCGGCGCTCGCACTGTCCGTCGGCAGCCAGCTGTTCGTCAACCAGCTGGCGGGCACCGTGTTCGGGCCTGCGAGCAGGGTGTTCTACGACCAGCTGCTCACCTACCTCGAGCGAGGCCAGGAGGTCCTGCTCTGGCTCGGCCTGATCCTGGTCGTCGTCGGCTGGTTCGCCGGCCGCACGCGCACGGGAACCGCGGCCCGGTCGACCGTGGCGGGCGGCCTGGAGAGCGTGGGCTCGTCGCTCGCCGACGGTCCCGTGTCCGGGGCCGGCCGATGGGTCGCCGCGTACGCGCTGTGGCTGCGGGTCGCCGTCGGTGTCATGGGCTTCGTCGTGCTGCTGTGGGGCAACGAGCTGTCCCTGACGAGGTTGGTCTGGTCGGCCGTGCTCGTCGGTGTCCTGCTGTCCGTCATCCAGTGCCTCATCGGGGCGGCCGGGTCGAGCCACGACGCGCCCGAACCCTCGTCGCCGGCCCCGGAGCCCGAGGTCGCCGGCGCAGCCCGCTCGTCGTAGGGGGCGGGCTCCCCGCCTCGGCGACCGCGGGCCGCCGTGGGCTCAGCGCGGCAGGTTCGCGTCCAGGAGCTCGCGGAGAGCGTGGAAGTGGCGCTCGGCCGCGGCCTCGTCGTAGGCCGCGGTGTCGGCCATCGTGTAGCCGTGCGAGGCACCGGCGTAGACCTCGTTGAGGTACGGACGGCCGGCCCGCTCCAGGGTCTCGCCGAGGGCGACCACGGCGTCGGCCGGCATCGAGCGGTCCTGGTCGGCGTGACCGAAGGCGTACGCGGCCGTGGAGGACGCGATGCCACGGTGTGGGCTGTCGGGAGCGTCGGTCACGAGACCTCCGCCGTGCCAGCCGCCCACTGCCGCAACCGACTCGGGGAGCAGCCCGGCAGTGCGCACGGCGAGCCGCGCCCCCATGCAGTAGCCGGTGGTGGCGAAACGGCCGGACCCGGCGTGCCCGGCGAGGGCATCGACCCATGCCGCGGTGTCCGGACCGGAGAGGTCCGGGGTGTAGCCCTTGACCCGCTCGAACGGGCCGGTGGCCATGAAGCGCTCGCGTTCCTGCGGGTCGCGCAGGTCTCCGTGCGGCGCCAGGTCGGCGGCAGTCCCCTCGCGGTAGAAGACGTTGGGCGCGAGCACCGTGTAGCCCCAGCCGGCGATCCGCTCGACCATCTCGGCGATCCGTGGCCGCAGGCCGAACGCGTCCATGAAGAACAGCACGCCGGGCCGCCCCTCCTCGCCCGCCAGGTACGCCTCTGCGGCGCCATCGGGGGCGTCGACAGTGAGCTGGGTGACCACGAGCGCGAGCCTAGCTGCGTCGTCGGGCCGACCGACCAGTGCAGACCGACGTCAGGACCTCAGGGGTGGTGGTGCCGCCCGGCGTGCAGGTGCACGACCTGGTCGGCCTCCGTCACCAGTCGAGGGTCGTGGGTCGCGACGAGCACGGCACTGCCCGCCCTCGCCAGCTCGAGCAGCTGGTGCGCCACCAGGTCGGCGTGCGCCTCGTCCTGGTGCGAGGTCGGCTCGTCGAGCACGATGACGTCGGGGCCGAGCACGGCGGCGCGGGCGATCGCCATCCGCTGCTGCTCACCGCGCGAGGCCTCCCCGGTGCGCCGGTCGGCGAGGTGCGCGAGGTCGAACGCCTCCAGCAGGTCCGGCCGGGCCGGCATCCCACGCACCCAGCACGGCAGCGTCACGTTCTCGGCCACGGTCAGCTCGGCCGGCAGCCCCAGGCGCTGCGGCAGCATCGCCAGCCTCCCCCAGTCGCGCACGGATGCCGCCGGCGCGCCCGCCACGGTCACGCTCCCGTGGTCGGGCGCCTCCAGCCCCGCGACCAGCTGGCACAACGTGGACTTCCCGGAGCCCGAACGACCCTCGATGACCACGACCTCGCCGGCCATCGCCGACAGCGACACGTCCGACAGGATCGCCACGCCGGGTGACCGCTCACCGTGCGTCACCGTCGACACCACGACGACCGGGGCGCTCACGGCCCCTCCTCGGTCGGCTCGAGCACCACGCGGTCGCCGTCGATGCGCAGCACCGCGCGCCGGTTGGGGAAGAGCTCCAGCGCGTCCGGCGGCAGCTGCACCCGGCCGGCCGGGTCGATCGTCGCCCGCGCGGTGGTCGCTCCCCACTGCTCGGTCGACATCACCCCGTGCCGGAGCGCGACCACCCGGTCGCTGGCCGCGATCGCCCCCGGGTCATGGGTCGCGATCACGACGGCGCTCCCCGACGCGGCCACCGTGCGCAGCTCGTGCATCACCAGCGCGGCCGTGTCCTCGTCCAGCTCCGCCGTCGGCTCGTCGCACAGCACCAGTCGCGGCGCACCGACGCAGGCGCACGCCAGGGCCACCCGCTGCTGCTCACCACCGGAGAGCCGGGATGCCGTCACGTCCGCCACGGCATCCAGCCCCAACCGCTCCAGCAGCCCGGCCTCCGCACCAGGCGCGACGCCGCGCCACCGGGCGGCCTGCTCGACGTTCTGGGCCGCGGTCAGGTGCGGGTAGACGCCGTCCGTCGGTCGCTGCGGCACCCACGCGATGGTGCGGCGGTCGTGCGCCCGGCGGTCGCGGGTGCGCAGGGTCGACGCCTTGCGGCCCAGGATCGTCACGTCGCCCCCGCTCGGCCGGTCGCGCAGCGCCAGCAGCGCCAGCAGGGTCGACTTGCCGCTGCCCGAGGGGCCGGTCAGGGCGGTGACGGTGTGGCCGCGGAACTCCGCGTCGACGCCGCGCAGGGCGTGGGTCTCGCCGGTCGCCGTCGGGTAGATGCGCACCAGGCCCGAACAGGTGGCCGTCGGGCCGGCATGGAGGAGCTCGTGGCCCGACGGGGTCTCAGTCCTCGCCACGGAGCACCTCCACGGTCGACTGGGCCCGGGCCGCCAGTGCCATGCCGACGACGGCGGCCGTGGCGGCCACGAGCAGCCAGATCGCCCCGGCGAGCAGGGCAGAGCCCGGCAGGAGGAGAGCCGCGACGGGCGTCCGACCGTCGCCTGGCTCGAGGAGGATGTGCGCCATCGGGCGCAAGGCCAGCAGAGCGACCGATGCCAGCACCGCGCTCACGGCCAGGACCACGGTGACCTCGAGCACGCGAGCGCGAGCCGGGGTCCGCAGCCCGGCACCCGCCCAGGCGAGCATGCGGTCGGCTGCCGGGGAGCGGCGGGCCAGGCGCACGGCCGCCAGGGCCACCGCGGCCAGACCGACCACGCCGAAGACGACGCCGAGCGCGATCTGGTAGCGGCGCGCCTGTTCCGCGGCCACGTACGCGGGTGCCGCGCGGAAGGCGGCGAGCGTGCCGATCGGTTGGGCGTCGATGGCGTAGCGCGCCAGCGTCTGGCCGGCACCGGCTGCCGTGGACGACCACAGGTCGCTCTGGAACTCGACCGGGCGGTTGCGCGGGGTGCCGGGGCGTGGGCGCAGTCGGGAGTCGTTGTTGTACTGCGAGGCGAAGAAGCTGTCGGCCGGGACCACGAACGTCGGTTGGCCGGTGCCGGCTCCCGGGAAGGCGGGGAGGACGCCCTTCACCGAGAGCCGCACGGGGTCGTTGAGCGTGTCGACGGTGACGGCGGAGCCCACGTCGAGGTCGAGGTCGCCCACCTCCCCGACGAGCAGAACGGGCACCTCGGCGGCCACACCCTGGCGCCGGGTGGCGGCCGCCGCGGAGGCATCCTGGTCGGCGAGCGTCGGCAGCAGGGCCTTCGCCCGGGACACCGGTCCATCCGGTGACCCCCAGGCGGCGGCCTCGGCGAAGTGGGCGGGGTCGATGACGAGCAGGTTGACGTTGTCGCCGCTCGTGGCCACCGACGTGCGGGCCCGCCACACCAGGGTGCGCCCGTCGGGCAGGGCCGGGTTGCGGGCGAGCGGTACGTCGGCCGCCTCGAGGGGGGACCCGTCCGCAGGCTCGGCGGCCTGCACGGGTGCCGATGGGTCGATCAGGTAGGAGAAGCCGATCCGGTCGACGGTGTGCGCCCCGACCTCTTCGGCCGCCCGGTCCTCGACGGTGTGGTGCAGCGAGGTGAGCGACGAGAGGGCGAAGACCAGCATCGCCAGGCCCGTCGCGGCGATCGTCGTCGCCGCCTCGCGCCCGGCGTCGGGTGCCTGCAGTCGTCGACGAGCCAGCCAGGTGACCATCGTGCGCCGCGTGGGCGGGCGAGCCGAGGACCGGCCGCGCCTGAGGAGGGCGAAGAACGCCGTGGCGCCGATCGCGGCGATGGCGGCGACGACCAGGGGTGGCACGAGCAGGTCGAGGGGGCCGAGCGGGTCGTTGGCGGAGATCGGCCTGGTGAGCAGCCCCGCCGTCGCCGAGGCGGCGACGACGACGAGCACCACGACCCAGGGCACGCGAAGCTCGGAGCGACCCTCGAGCCGTCGGGTCTCGCGCCGGGTCGCGGCACCGGCCACGGTTCCCGCCGCGACGAGGGCGGCGACGACCGCCCCGACGCACCAGAGGCCCGCGGCGGTGACCGTCGCCCGGCTCGGCGAGCTGGAGCCGACGGTGGCCTCGACCATCCAGCGCGCGGCGAGCCAGCCCAGCACTCCGGCGACGAGGGCGGCGGGAACCAGCTCGGCGACGTGGAGGAGGCCGGCCGAGAACGGTCGGCGGCCGGTGCCGGCGGCGAGGGCGACCTCGCGGCGCCGTCGCCCCATCGAGTAGCCGGTGGCGGCCACGACGAGGGCCAGGGCCAGGAGGATGCCGACCCGGGTCGTCACCGCGGCACCCCGCTGGGCGGCGGCCGAGAGCTCGTCGGCGTCGGCGGCGAGGTCGACGATGCCGGAGGCGACCGACGGACGCAGGGCCACGGGGCCCTCACCGAGCTCGGAGCTGGCGGCGAGCTGGACGCGAAGGTCGGCGACGGCATCCGCGGTGCGGTGGAAGCGGCCGAGTCGGGGGGTCGGGTCCACCATCTTTGCCAGGGCCGACCAGAGCAGCTGGTCGTCGGCGTCCTTGGCCACGGCCGCCGTCGTGGCGAGGTCGGCGACGACGAGGTGGGCACGCCGGGTCTGCTCCTCCGCGTCCGACGGGAAGGCCTCGTCCCCGAGGTCCGACCAGAGCTGTTGGCCGGGGGGGTTCTGGGGAGTGCGGCCGTCGGCCTGGACCGCGTAGGTCCCGGCGACGCGGGTGGTGGCGACCGGAGTCTCCGGTAGCCCCGACAGCTGGACGCTCACCTCGTCACCCGCGACGGACCCGGTCGCTCGGGCCACCGGGTCGGGGAGCCACACGCCCTCGCTCGACCCCGGCGCCTGCGAGAGGACGACGAGGTCCTGGGTCGGGTCGACGACCCCGAACAGCCGCACCGGGGCGGGGTCACCCCCGCCGGGACCGGTCACCAGGGGACCGACCGGGTTGTAGAAGACGCTCGAGTGCAGCTCGGAGGACACCGACTGCACGGTGACTCGAGGCTCGGTGAGCCCGGGGACCTCCTCGAGGGACGCGAGCAGGTCCGACCACTGGGTGTTCTCCGGGTCGATGCCTCCGTTGAGCCGGGCCACCGGGGCCTGTCGTGCGGGTGCGCCGTCCGGCACGGTGGCGAGCACGAGCCGCACGGCTGCGTCGGAGACGGCCTCGGCGTAGAGGGGGCCGGCTGACGCCGACACGGCCACCATGGCCAGCACGGTCACCATCAGGGCGAGGCTCACCCGGTCGTGGAACAACCGCCGCGGGGCGAGGCGCCACACCGGTGCCGGCACCCAGCGGCGGCGCGCCCGCGGCGGGGCGCCGGTCGGCGCCTCGGCGCGCTTGGACTCCACGGACACCATTGGAGTGTGACGCACGGTGGGGCGGGGCGTCAGTCACGGAACGGCATCGGATGCCGTGTTCCGCTCGGCGGCGACGGTCGCCAGAGCGGTGTCAGCTCGTCTGCAGCCAGTCGACGGCGGCGTCGCGCTCCTGGCTGGGGAAGGCCCGCACCTCACCGGGAACGGCCCACGCGAACATGCTCAGGCCGTCGCGCATCCAGCCGTGGTCGGTCACGAGGGCGATGCGCTCCCAGGCGCTCCACTCGCTCACGCCCATCCGCATGTCCTGCCAGACGGCGCCGGCCTCCATGCCGTCGAACTCGCCGGTGAAGTCGAGGAGGACCCGGATCGTGCGGCCATCGGTGGTGGCCTCGCGCAGTGCGGGGGCGAGCACCTTGGTGTAGTCGTCGGCGGTGAGCTTCCCGCTGGCTTCGAAGCCCAGCACGCCCTCGGGCAGTCCGGTGAGGACCGTGATCATGCTTGCCCCTCTCGTCGAGCCACCGGTGGCACGAGCGTCGCGTCGGACTCGGTGTCCGGACAACGGTACTCGCGCCGACCGGTGGCTGCGGTGGTGGAGGTCACGAGCCCTGGAGGCCCTCTGCGATCTCACGGATGGCGGCCAGGCGGCGGTCCCACTCGGCGCCGATGGCGTCGAGCCGGCCGGCGGTGGCGCGCAGCTGCGACCCGAGCACGCGGTAGCGCACCTCGCGCCCGACGCGCACCGGCTCGACGAGGCCGACCTCCTCGAGCACGGCGAGGTGCTTGGCGATCGCCTGGCGGCTCACCGGCAGTCGCCCGGCGAGGGCGGACGCCGAGGCGTCGCCCTCGCCGAGCGCCGCCAGCACGCTCCACCGGGTGTCGTCGCCGAGCGCGGCGAACACGGGGACCATCGTCGCCGTCGTCATGAGCCGCTCTCGAGCGAGGGCGACGAGCTTGTCGAGCTCGCCGTCCCAGCCACCGCGGTGGTCCTCGAGGTTCGCGATCGGGTCGGAGGTGGCCTCGAAGCCGGACTCGACCACGGTGAGCCGGGTGCCGTCGGCCACCGGCTCGAGGGTGAAGGTGAACACCGTCGAGTGCTCGACGTCGAGCTCGGCGGGGTGTGTGCCCAGCGCGTCGTCGTTGCTCCAGCGGTAGGTGACGGTGTGCGGCTCGTCGAAGGCCTCGACGCGCAGCGGGATCGGCCCGTGGTCGGGCCAGGTGAGGGTGCCGGTGGCGCCCACGCCGCGGCCGGCGATCTCGGCCCGCCCGAACCAGCGCGAGATGTGCTCGGCCTCGGTGACCGCGGCCCACACCTTCTCGACGGGCGCGGAGATCGTGATGCTGCGACGCACGGTGAACTCGGCGGTGTCGACGACGGACGGGCTGGTGCTGCGAGTGGTGGTCATGGTGGTGGTTCCTCTCGGTCAGGGTCGGTGTCGGAGGGATGAGACCCCTTCGATCTGTGCAACTCAATGGTTGCACGAACGACACCGAAAGCGCAACCCCTGGGTTGCACTTGCTCGGCGTCTCGTCGACCCGGCCTCGCCTACCGCCTGGTAGGTGATGCGAACGCTGCATCTACCAGGCGCTAGCGGAGGTGGGCGTCTCGCGTGACCCAGCCGGGCATCCGGACCGGGCGGCGTCCGCGCCCGGCGGAGCCGAGTCAGACGCGGGAGAGGAACTCCCGCACCTGCGTCACGACCTCGGCGCAGGCCGCCGCGTCGTACGAGGGCAGCGAGGAGTCGGTGAACAGGTGCACGTCGCCCGGGTGGACGAACAGCTCACCGTCGTCGGCCTGGGCCACCAGCTCGCGCGCGGCGTCGACGTCGCCCTCGAGACCGAAGAACGGGTCACGCTCCATCCCGTGCACCTGCACCGGCACGGCGGCCGGCCAGCGGTCGGCGAAGGCGGAGGGCGGCGCGCACGCCTCGAGCAGCACGGCACCCCGCGCCCCCGGCCTGGTCTGGGCGAGCCGTTGGGCCGGCATGACACCGAGTGAGATGCCGGCGAAGACGATCTCCTTCGGCAGCTCGGCGACGAGGGCGTCGGCCCACGCGTCGAGCGCCCCCTCGCCGGCGGCTCGCAGCGCGGCGAACCCGTCGTCGAGCGAGTTCGAAGGTCTCGCCGTCGAAGAAGTCCGGCGTGTGCACCGTGTGGCCGCCGGCTCGCAGCTCGTCGGCCAGCCGGCGCACCCCCTCTGTGAGCCCCTGCACGTGGTGGAACAGCACGACCTCGGCCATCTCTCTCCTCCAATGATCCAACAATGTCGATTGATCGGAGACTGTAGTCTCATCGGTGATGGACCGCCAGCCCCCGGATGCCGTCGAGCCCGCCCCCGCGGACGCGTCGCCGCCCGTCACGCCCCCCGGGTACGACCTCGCCGACCGGCTCGTCGTGACCCGGGCCGAGCAGGTGCGCGCCCTGGCCCACCCGTTGCGCACCACGGTGCTCGGCCTGCTCACCGAGCGCGAGGCCTCCGTGGCCGAGCTGGCCCAGGCGACCGGGCGCCCCAAGGGCACCGTGGCACACCATGTCGGAGTGCTGCACCGCGCCGGGCTGCTGCAGGTGGTACGCACCCGTCGCGTGCGGGCCGTCGAGGAGCGCTTCTACGGCCGGGCCGCGCGCACCGTGACGATCGCGGTCGAGGGCCATGACCTCCCCACCGACCAGAACGACTTCGCGGTCGCGGCCTCCGAGTCGCTCGCCGCCGAGGAGCAGCGCCGGCTGTGGTCCTTCATCCGGCACGCGCGGCTCGACGGTGACCGGGTCGACGAGTTCTGGCTGCGCATCCGCGACCTCGTCGAGGAGTTCGACCGGCTGCCGCGCTCGGGTGACACGACCTACGGGATGGCGGTGGGCATCTACCCGGTGCCCGACCACCCGCGGCTGCCGCCGCGCGACGCCGGCCAGCGCCCCCAGCAGGTGAACCCGGAGCGCGTCCCGCCCTCGGCGTAGAGTCCCGAGCGGGACCGTTGCGCGAGGTCGACGAAGCCTCGCCGGTCCCGAGCAGTTCGACACGGGGGCCCAGTCGGCCTCGGACGGGCACCGACGATGACCAGCCAGACGCTCCACGCCCAGCCCACAGGACGACCGGAGGCGACGGCCGACGGCGACGCCACGGCATCCACCTCGCCCGGTCCGGCGACCCGGCGGCCGCGCACGACGCTGAGCCTCGGGGTCATGGGCCGCTCCCAGAAGGAGAACGAGCACCGGCTCGCCCTGCACCCGCGCCACCTCGAGCGGGTGCCGGCCGACCTGCGCGGCCGGATGTACCTCGAGGCCGGCTACGGCGAGCGCTTCGGCGTCAGCGACGAGGAGCTCGCCGAGCTCGTCGCCGGGGTGCGCACGCACCGACAGCTCGTCGAGGAGTGCGACGTCATCCTCCAGCCCAAGCCGCTGCACGCCGACGTCGCCGAGCTGCGCGAGGGCCAGGTGCTGTGGGGCTGGCCGCACTGCGTGCAGGACGAGGAGCTCACCCAGCTGGCCATCGACCGGGGGCTCACGCTCATCGCGTTCGAGGCGATGAACCACTGGAAGCGCGACGGCTCCTTCGGCCTGCACGTCTTCCACAAGAACAACGAGCTGGCCGGCTACTGCTCGGTGTTGCACGCCCTGCAGCTGGCGGGGGCCACCGGCGACTACGGGCCACGGCTGCGCGCCGTGGTCATCGGCTTCGGGTCGACGGCGCGCGGTGCGGTCACTGCGCTCAGCGCCCTCGGCGTCGGTGACGTCGACGTGCTCACCAACCGCCAGGTGGCCGCGGTCGCCGCACCGATCCCCTCGGCCCGGATCCTGCACTTCGACAGCGACGACGAGCCGCCCGCCGTCAGCCACGTGGTGACCCCCGACGGCAAGGTCCCGCTGGCGCAGTTCCTCGGCGAGCACGACATCATCGTCAACTGCGTGCTCCAGGACACCGATGCCCCGCTCGTGTTCCTGACCCACGACGACCTCCCCGAGCTCGCACCCGGCACCCTGGTCGTCGACGTGTCGTGCGACGACGGCATGGGCTTCGAGTGGGCCCGCCCGACGACGTTCGCGGAGCCGACGTTCGTGGTCGGCCGTGACGTCCTCTACTACGCCGTCGACCACAGCCCGTCACACCTGTGGCGTTCGGCCACCTGGGAGATCAGCGAGGCGTTGCTGCGGTTCGTGGGACCGGTGATGGAGGGGCCCGCCGCGTGGGACCGCGACGTCACCATCCGCCGGGCCATCGAGATCCGCGACGGAGTCATCCAGAACCCCGCGATCCTTTCCTTCCAGGGGCGCTCCCCCGACCACCCGCACGAGTTCGTGGGCGGCTGACCCGGTCGACCCGCCGACCCCGGTCAGCCGACGATGCGGCCGTGGTCCACCTCGGGGCCGTCGGCGGCCCGCAGCCGCTCCTGGAGCCGGTCGCGCACCTCGTCGGGCGTGTAGGCCCGGCGCTCGCGCTCGTTCTTCGCGACCAGGGCGCCCGTGGCGACGACACCGACGAGGCCGGCGAGTCCGACGATCTTCCACACGCGGTTCGAGGTGGCCATGGTCGAACCCTAGCGAGGCCCCGTCACGACCCGGAGAACAGCGAGCGCTGTGCCGCCCGCCACGAGTCGGCCTCGTAGTAGCGCTCGGTCCACGTGTCGGTCTCGTCGAGGTACCGACTCCACTGCGCGACACCCGTGTTGAGCTCTCGGTCCTGTGCCATCGCGCGGAACGCGAAGTGCATGAACAGGCGGTGGTACTCGGTGAGGTAGATGTCGGCGACCCGGCGAACCGCTCGCTTCGACGCCGACCTGGTCTTACCGGCGCGGATGACGAGGGTGTTCTCCTCGTTGGTGTTCGTCGAGGCGTCGGAGTAGTTCGCCGACCCGGTGAGCACGGTCGGGTCGGGGCCGAGCGGGTCGACGAGCACGATCTTGGTGTGGATGTAGCGGACGTGGTCGTTGAACCCGGTCAACCGCTCGGTCGCCCATTGCTGCAGCGGGTCCCCGCTGAGGTGGCTGCCCGTGGAGACGCGGACGTGGTCGTCGGTGCGCGGGATGCGGGTCTGGGGTGTCGGGACCTTCTCGAGCAGCACGGTGCGGGTGACGGGTGACCGGTCGACGGCCAGCCGGTCGCGGAAGACCTTGTGCAGCCCGAACGCACCCGTGATGTGCGCCGAGCCGACCGCGGAGTCGAAGACGTCGGCATACCAGGTGAGAAGCGAGGTGCCCGTCAGCGGCGAGAACACCGGTCCGACCCCACCGGGCACGGGCACCGTCCGTGCCGGCACCGGGTCGGTGGCGTGCGCGGCTCGCAGGTCCGGGGTCGGCATCCCGCTCTCCAGCCGCTGCCACTCCGCAGCGAAGCGCGCTGCGACGGCTCGGTCCCGAACGACGTGGCCGACGTTGGAGTGGCCGTAGACGGCGCCGAGGGTGAGGTTCGTCGAACCGGTCCAGACCGCCTCGGGCACACCCCGGTGCGACAGCACGATGAACTTGTGGTGGTGCAGTGCGCTGTTCACCGCGGCCTCGCGCCAGGTCACGAGGTCGTCGATGCCGTTGTCGCCCACCGCCTTGCGGGCGAGCTCCGCCGTGCGGTCGGTGTTGTCGGGGCCGGTGCCCGACGGCGCGTCCCGGTCACGGCCGTGCACCACGAGCCGCACGTCGGCGCCCCGGTCCCGCGCCGCACCGAAGGCCTGGAGCGCCCGCCCCCAGGTGAACTCGTAGAGCGCACCCCGCAGCGACCACTCGTGGTCGACCGCCTCGCCGACGAAGCCGAGCAGCGCCTCACCGAGCCCGCGAGACAGCCAGACCATCGCCGGGTGGGCCTCGTCGGGCGTCGACGTCGGTACCCAGCCGGCGAACTGCCGGGAGAACGCCTGCGAGCCGGCGACGCCGCGGTTGAACCACACGCCGTGCTCGCCGTCGTCCTCGACCTCGGTGCGCACCGCGAGCGAGACGGTCGCCTGCGGCACCGGGGCCGTGGCCGACCCACCGACCGCCGACACGGCATAGGTGTAGTCGTGCCCGGGCTTGGCCGCGTAGTCGCCCCACTGGAAGCCCTGCACGGGGTGCACGTTCGTCGGCCAGTCCGAGCCGGGCGGTGGGTCGGGGACGACGCTCTCGAAGGTCTTCATCCCCCGCAGCCAGCGCGCCTCGCCCTCGGTGTGGTCGGTGCGGTGGATGGCGAAGCCGAGGCACCCGGCCGGGTCGTCGAGGTCGAAACCGAGCAGCACGGTGTGGGTGCCGGCCACGGCCTGCACGGTGAGTCCCTGCTTCCTGCGCCTCCTGCGCACCCGCCCACCGTATGCCGTGGAGCACCCGCGCGAACAGGTCCGGGCGGCGCCGCGGCCGGGTGGGGCCGGGGTTGGGCAGACTGGGGCCATGGCGCGCACCGGATCGAGCACCGTCCCCTTCGAGGAGGCCATCGACGCATCCCGTACCGGCGACCTCTGGATCTTCCGCGGCGGCAGCGTGGCCGACCGGCTGATCCAGACGGCGAGCAACGCCCCGGTCAACCACGTGGGCATGGCCGTGGTGCTCGACGACCTGCCCCCGCTGATGTGGCACGCCGAGCTCGGCCGCTCCCTTCGTGACCACTGGACCGGCGACCACCACCGGGGCGTGCAGCTGCACGACCTGCGCGAGGCCGTGACCACGTGGCAGGACCGCTACGGCCAGCTGGCGTGGCTGCGGCAGATCAGCCCCGATGTCGGACGGGTCCAGGAGGACGCGCTGCTGCGAACCATCGCCCGGCTCAACGGCGTCTCGTTCCCGAGCACCATGGGCCTGGCCTGGCGGTGGCTGCGCGGCCGCGACGGCTACCTGTCCCGGCGCGAGGCCGAGCGCAAGGGGCTGCGACCCGAGGACGCCTACTGCGCCGAGGTGGTTGCCGTGACGCTCGAGGAGATGGGCGTGCTGCGCACCGACGCGCCCACCAACTGGTACGACCCCGGGAGGTTCTGGAGCGGCGACACGCTGCCGCTCGAGCCGGGCTGGTCCTACGGCGTCGAGGTCGAGGTGGCGCGCGCGTCGCGCTGACGCCGAACCCAGGGCAGCCCCACCGCGACGACCCCGGCCGCGAGCACCGCCATGGCGCACAGGGCACCCCACGCGATCGACCAGACGGTGAGGGCGACGCCCTCCCACAGCAGGTTGGCGAAGACGAGCTCGGGGCGCACCTTGCCGGCGAGCCACGCGCCCGCCACGAAGGCCACGCTGGTCAGCACCATGAGTCCGACCGTGATGCCGGCGGAGCGGGCCAGGGTGCTCGCGCGGGGCGCGTCGAAGCCGCCGCGGTCGGCGGAGTCGACCCGGTGCGGGAAGGTCTCGAAGACGTCCGGAACCGGGTTGGCGGTGCGTCGGCGCATGGCCCAGAGCATACGGTTCGCAACCTTCCACCGGATGGATCCAGGGCCTACGGTGAGCGGATGGGCCGGGACGCCCCGGTCCTTCCCCCATGGAGGAGTAGACGAATGCGACGATCTCGCATGGTCGCCCTCACCGGAGCCGTGGCCCTGGCCACGACCGCCTTCGGTGCGAGCACGGCGACTGCGGAACTCAGTCCCCCAGCACCACGACGGCCTCGGCTGCATCGACCGCCGGGTCAGGGACGTACGTCGTCCTGGCCGAACCGCGGGCCGACGCCCGTGCGGTCGCGGCCGCGCTGCGCAGGGCCGGCGCCACCGTGACCTCGGTGAACACCGACATCGGCCTGATCTCGGTGCAAGTCGACCTCGGCCGGCTTCCTGAAGACCGCTCGCGGTCTCGCGGGCGTCAAGGGGGCGGCGAGCGACGGCGTCGTCGGCCGTTCCCCGGATGCCGGGCGTGTCCAGGATCGCGTGCTCAAGGAGCACCAGACCTCCCCGAACCGGTCGTCCGGGAACGGGAAGGCGGCCACGGGTGCGAGAAGAAGCCCGGCACCGGGTCGACGGACACCGACCCGCTCGACACCTACCTGTGGGGCATGGACATGATCAACGCCCCCCAGGCCCACGCGGTCACGCTCGGTGACAAGCGCGTTCTGGTCGGCGTCATGGACACCGGCGTCGACGGCACCCACCCCGACCTCGCGCCGAACTTCGACCGCGCGCTGTCGCGCAACTTCACCACCGACATGCCCGACATCGACGGCCCCTGCGAGCACCCCGGCTGCGTCGACCCGGTCGACGAGGACGACGACGGCCACGGCACGCACACGGCGGGCACCATGGCGGCCGCGCTCAACGGCATCGGCCTGTCCGGCGGTCGCGCCGAACGTCAGCCTGGTCAACGTCCGCGCCGGCCAGGACAGCGGCTACTTCTTCCTCAGCGCCACGGCCAACGCCCTGACCTACACCGGCGACGCCGGCCTCGACGTCGTCAACATGTCGTTCTACGTCGACCCGTGGCTCTACAACTGCAAGGGCGGCGCACCCGAGGACACGCCGGAGCAGGCGGCCGAGCAGGACCTCATCATCGAGACGATGAACCGTGCGCTCGAGCTACGCGCACGACAAGGGCGTCACCCTGGTCGCGGCGCTCGGCAACGACCACGACGACATCTCCGAACCCGCGGCCCGAGAGTCACGAGCCCGGACTACCCGATCGACACCGAGCACGCCCGCACGATCGACAACGCGAACTGCGTCGACCTGCCGGTCGAGGGCCCGAACGTCATCGGCGTCTCGGCGCTCGGCCCGTCCGAGCGCAAGGCCGACTACTCCAACTGGGCCACCGACCTGCGCCTCCGGCGAGCTCGAGGTGTCGGCCCCCGGTGGCTGGTTCCGCGACGGCTTCGGCACCGACACCTACCGCACCAACGGCAACCTGATCCTGTCCACGGCCCCGCTGAACGTCATGCAGGCCGAGGGCCAGGTCGACGCCGACGGGAACGTCACCCCGGCTGGTGAGGCGCTCGGCACGATGAAGGACTGCGGCAAGGTCAAGGGCACGAGGAGTGCGGGTACTACCAGTACCTCCAGGGCACCTCGATGGCGTCACCGCACGCCGCCGGTGTCGCCGCGCTGGCGGTGTCGGCCACGGGCAGGACGCAGGGCAGGGTCGGGCTTCGGCCTGAGCCCCGACACCGTGCGCCAGCTGCTCCTCGGCACGGCCACGACCACGCCTGCCCGACGCCGCCGCTGCAGACCTACACCGACGTGGGCCGCCCCGCCGAGTTACGACGCCCTGTGCACCGGCACTACGGGCTTCAACTCGTTCTACGGCGCGGCATCGTCAACGCCCTGGGAGTGGTCGCTAACGACCCACGAGCCACGGGTGGCCGCATCACCGACGCGCTCCCGAGGGAACCAGCCGGTATGCCGTCCGCTCACCCGAGCGGGCGGCATACCGCTGTCCGGGGGGCGTACCTCCATCGACAAGTAGGTCGCTGTGGGTACATGTCGGGCGGGTAAGGCGTGGGCTACCGCGTGGTACTCGTCGTGATCGCAGCGATTCCTGGGAGGTAGCCGGCGCTGTAGACGACCTGGGCCGGCCCGGTTCGCGAGCTGGGTGCTCAGGTGGTCGTCAGGGCAGCCACCTGAGCACCCAACTCGAGGACAACGGCAGCCCACCGTGCAGCGGTCAGGCGACGCGCCACCCAGCTCGGCGTACCCGGAGTGACCTATTGGTCGATGTGGTGACGGTCAGCCGCCGGCGAGCACCCAGCCCAGGGAGGCGGCCCCGATGCCGAGGGCCAGGGAGAGTGCGACGTTCGCCACCGCGTGGTGGTGGCGGCCGTCGGACATCGCGTCCCAGACCTCGAGGGCCAGGGTGGAGAAGGTGGTCAGGGCCCCGCAGAACCCGATGCCGATGAGGGCCAGCGGCGCCGCACCGACGCCGGCGCCGACGATGGCACCCAGCACGAACGAGCCGGCGACGTTGACGACCAGCGTGCCGGCGGCCGGCGTGCCGCCGAGGCGCTCGCGGACCCAGTGGTTGACCAGGTAGCGCAGCGGGGCACCGACGGCAGCACCGAGGGCCACGAGCAGGGCATCGGTAGGGGTCATGGTCCGGCCCAGACCCGTTGTCCCAGAGCCGATCCCGCAGCCACGGCCAGCGTGCCGACGAGGAAGGTCGCCGCCACGTAGGCCAGGGCCACCTGGGGTCGGTCGGCCACGCCCAGGTGCACGACGTCGACGGCCAGCGCGGAGAACGTCGTCCAGCCTCCGAGCACGCCGACGCCCACGAAGGGGCGGGCCAGCCGGTGCGCCCCGGGCCGGCCGACGAGGTAGGCGACCAGCAGCCCCATCGCGAAGGCCCCGGTGAGGTTGACCGTGAGGGTCGCCCACGGGAAGCCGGCGGGTGCGTGCGGAAGGGCGGTGCCCACCGCATACCGGCCGAGCGAGCCGATCACCCCGCCGAGCGCCACCGTCGCCAGGACCGCGAGATCCACGCGGGTGCGCGCGTCGGGCACGCTCAGGCCCGCAGCGTCTCGAGGAAGTCGGCGATCCGGCCGATGGCCTCCGTGAGCACCTCGACGTCGGGCAGCGTGACGAGCCGGAAGTGGTCGGGCTCGAACCAGTTGAAGCCGGTCCCGTGCGTCACGAGGATCTTCTTGGCGCGCAGCAGGTCGATGACGAACGCCTCGTCGCTCTCGATCGGGTAGACCTCGGGATCGAGCCGCGGGAAGCAGTAGAGGGCACCGCGGGGCTCCACGCACGAGACGCCGGGGATGTCGTTGAGCAGCTTGGCCGCCAGCTTGCTCTGCTCGTGGAAGCGGCCGCCGGGCACGATGAGCTCGTTCACCGACTGGTAGCCGCCCAGCGCGGTCTGGATGGCGTGCTGGGCGGGCACGTTGGCGCACATCCGCATGTTCGACAGCAGGGTCAGGCCCTCGAGGAAGTCCTCGGCCAGGTGGCGCGGACCGGACACCATGACCCAGCCGGCCCGGTAGCCGCACACCCGGTAGGCCTTGGACAGCCCGCTGAAGGTCAGGCAGAGCACGTCGTCGCCGGCGAAGGTCGCTGCGTGGTGGTGCACGGCGTCGTCGAAGATGATCTTCTCGTAGATCTCGTCGGCCATGACCACGAGCTGGTGCCGACGGGCGATGTCGACCAGGGCCCGTACCGTCTCGGGCGAGTAGACGGCACCGGTCGGGTTGTTGGGGTTGATGATCACCAGGGCGTGGGTGTTGTCGGTGATCTTGGCCTCGACGTCGGCGAGGTCGGGGTTCCAGCCGTTGCTCTCGTCGCACCGGTAGTGCACCGGGGTGCCGCCCGAGAGCGACACCGCTCCGGTCCACAGGGGGTAGTCGGGCGCCGGTACGAGCACCTCGTTGCCGTCGTCGACGAAGGCCTGCAGCACCATCGTGATCAGCTCGGAGACGCCGTTGCCGATGTAGACGTCGTCGACGCCGGTGTCGGTGAGCCCGTGCGACTGGTAGTACTGCGCGACCGCGGTGCGGGCCGAGTAGATGCCGCGGGAGTCGGCGTAGCCCTGGCTGTCGGGCAGGTTGTGGATCATGTCGGCGACGATCGCCTCGGGAGCCTCGAACCCGAACGGCGCGGTGTTGCCGATGTTGAGCTTGAGGATCTTGTGACCCTCGGCCTCGAGCCGTTGGGCCTCGACCAGGATCGGGCCGCGCACGTCGTAGCGCACGTGCTGGAGCTTCTTGCTCTGGACGATCCGACGCATGCGACCAGTCTGGCAGCCGGACGGCGAGGGCGGCGGGTGCGTCCGTGGTGACGCGCCGCAGCTACCCGGTGGTCCGGCGCGGTCGGGCGTGGTCAGTCGTGGTCAGGCGCCGTCGAGCCCGCTGATCAGCAGGAAGAACAGCACCACGCCGACGACGGACGCGCGCCAGCCCGAGGAGCGCACCCGCCACGATGCCGCGTCGGCGTGAGGCCTCCGCGCCGCCGAGGGTGGGCACGGCACGGCCGAGGAGCCCCCCGACCACGGCCATGAGCACCAGGGCCACGGGCAGGATCCAGTTCTCGGCGCCGTCGCCGTCGAGGAAGGTCGCCACGAGGGGGAGGCTGAACACCCCGAGCACGAGGAGCACCACCAGGGCGACGATCCGTCTCATCGGTGACCCTCACCGCAGCATCTCGGCCACCGCGAGCGTCGCCGATGACGGGCAGCCCTTGGTGAAGCCGTAGAACGGTCCGAAGTCGCGCGTCGACGCGAACCCGGTGATGAACAGCCCCGGCACCGAGGTCTCGAAACCCTCGCTGAGCTGGGGGAACCCGTCGGTGACGGCCAGGGAGTCGAGGAGCGGCTCGAGGTAGGCGACCCGTCCGATGTCGGCGCGGTAGCCGGACGCGAAGACCACGAAGTCGGCCGTGAGGCGTGAGCCGTCGGTGAGGCCGAGCACGGTGGCGTCGTCGCGGTCCTGCGACCTCGACCACCTCGCACGAGGCGTGCACCGTGACGACCTCGGCCTTGAGCCGCGGCGTCAGCCAGGGCTCGAGGGTCAGCCGGCCGACCTGCCAGAACTCCAGGGCGATCGCGCGCTGCTCGTCGGCGGACAGCGAGCGCCACCAGCCGCGGTGGGCGAGTGTCTGCTCGACGTAGGGGTTCACGAACTGCCAGCTCACCCGCTCGAAGGCCGGGGTCGGGTGCCGGTGCACGACGTCGACCGAGGCCGCACCGTGGTCGCAGAGCAGGGCAGCCCACTCGTAGGCGCTCTGCCGGCCCCCGACCACCACCACACGCGCCCCGGCGAGGGCGTCGAAGTCGACCAGGTCGACTGTGTGCGCCCGCCGGTGCTCGGGCACCCCCTCGTGCCAGGCCGGGAGGGCGACGAAGTGCCGGATGCCCGGTGCCGCCAGGACCTTCTCGGCAGAGATCGTCGTGCCGTCGTCGAGGGTGGCGGTGAAGCCCCTGTCGGCCGACCCGTCGGTCTCGAGGGTGTCGACGAGGCGCTGGTCGACGTCGAACCCCTTCTGCTCGCGGAACCAGTCGGTGTGGTCGAGGAACACCCCGATCGGCACGGGGTCGTGGTCGCGGGGATCGAGCCCCTTCTCCTCGAAGTACGCCTCGAAGGTGTGCTCGCCCGCGGCGTCGAGGTGCCAGTCGGGACCGGACCGCAGGAACATGTCGGCCGGCATCTGCTCGCGCCAGAAGCTCATCGGCACGCCCACGACCTTCGTGTCGATGCCGTTGTCCCGGGCCCACGAGGCAGCGGAGTAGGCGTACGGGCCCGCGCCGATGACCAACAGGTCCGTGCGTTCCCCCATGAGCGCTCCCGTGGTCGTGGATTCGAGCGATCGTCCCGCGCGGCGCGTTGGCGCGCAAGGGGGTTCGGGTCGGCTCCGCGCCGGCGGCGGTCCGGCATCCGGCAGACTGCCGGTCGTGGACGACGTCGTCGTGGAGCGGGTGCTCCGAGCCGTGGAGCAGGTGCCGCGCGGGCGCGTGGTGTCGTACGGCGACATCGGGGCGCTGGTGGGCGTCGGGCCCCGGCTGGTGGGCCGGATCATGAGCACCTACGGCTCGAACGTCACGTGGTGGCGGGTCACCAGCTCCTACGGCGACCTCCCGGTGCAGCTCATGGACGAGGTGCGCGAGCGGTGGGCGTCCGAGGGGATCCTGCTCAAGCCCAACGGCCGCGGATGCCGGATCGCCGAGTACCGCGCCGACCTCGCCGCGCTCTCGTCGGACTACGAACGGGCCACGGCCGACCTTCCCGGGTGAGACTGGGGCATGAGGTCCCGACCCACCGCCACCTCGGTCGCCGCGCTGGCGCTGCTCGCCGGTCTGGCGCTCGGGGGCTGCTCGGGCGACGACTCGGTCGGTGAGGTGCCCCCGCCGGCGAGCACGCCGTCATCCGGCAGTGGCACGCCGTCGGACACGTCGGAACCCTCGCCGAGCCCGGCGCCACGCGACACCGCCGTGCCGCGGCTGGCCGTCGAGGTGGTGGCCGACGGGTTCGAGCACGGCTGGGACATCGGGTTCCTGCCCGACGGCAAGGCCCTGGTGACCGAGCGCCCCGGTCGGATCTCCCTGGTGTCCGGGCTGCGCGAGGGGGCCAGGCGGACGACGGTGCGGGCCGACCTCGACGACCTGTTCGTGGCGAGCGAGGGCGGCCTGATGGGGATGGTGGTGCACCCCGACTTCGTGACGTCGCGCGAGTTCACGACCTGCCAGACCCACCAGGAGGACGGCGCGGCGAAGGACATCCGGCTCGTGACCTGGCGCCTGTCCGTTGACGAGCAGTCGGCGGAGCGGGTGAAGACCCTGCTCAGTGGGCTGCCGATCTCGTCGGGCCGCCACTCGGGGTGCCGGCCCGAGATCGGTGCCGACGGTGCGCTGCTCGTGGGCACGGGCGACACGGCACAGGGCAACATCCCGCAGGACCGCACCATCCTGGGCGGCAAGGTGCTGCGGCTCGACCTCGAGACCGGGCAACCGTTGCCGGACAACCCGTTTGCGTCGTCGTCGAACCGGCGGGAGCGCTACGTGCTCAGCTACGGGCACCGCAACGTGCAGGGGGTGGCGGTGCAGCCGGGCACCGGGGTGGTCTACACCGCCGAGCACGGCCCGACGTTCAACGACGAGGTCAACCGGATCCGGCCCGGGGCGAACTACGGGTGGGACCCGTCGCAGGGCGGCACCGTCGGAGGCTACGACGAGAGCGTGCCGATGACCGACCGGAAGCGCTTCCCCGACGCCGTGCCGGCGATCTGGCAGTCCGGGTCGACGACGCAGGCGGTGTGCGCGGCGGAGTTCCTCGAGGGCTCGCAGTGGGCGGGGCTCGAGGGGGCGCTGGTCATCACGGCGTTGAAGGGGGCGAAGCTGCTGCTGCTGACCCTGAAGGAGGACGGAACCCTGGCGAAGGTGTCGATCCCGAAGGAGACCAACGGCCCGTACGGGCGGCTGCGGGCGGCCCGGATGGGGCCCGACGGTGCGCTCTACGTGACGACGACCAACGGCGAGGACGACAAGCTGCTGCGGATCTCCCCCCGCCCCTGATTGCAGCCCGATCCCCCGACGCGCTGGTCGAGGGGTCGAGACATGCCCGGGATCCGGCAACGTGCCGGGCATGTCGTGACCCCTCGACCGGGCATCGGGCGTACCTGTGGATGACGGACGTAGCCGCCCGCCGGGATCGGGCAGGCTGCGGCGATGGGGGAGGTGCTGCTGCCGTCGGCCTTGACCGACGGGCCGTTCACGGTGCGCGAGGCGCGTGCCGCCGGCCTGCGCACCCACCAGCTGCGGACGGCCCCCGTCCACACCCCGACCTGGGGGGTGCGATGCCTCGAGGAACCGGATGGCCTTCCCGCGCGGGCAGCCGCGTTCGCCCGAGGTCTCCCCGCCGACATCGCCTACTCACACGTGACGGCGGCTCGTCTGTGGCAGCTCGCCACTCCCGTCGCACCTCGAGACGGAGGCCGCCGACCTCGACGTGATCCGCCCCTCCTCGAAGGAGCGCATCCGGCGCCGGGGGTGCCGCGGCCATCGGGGCCTCGAACGCCGCGAGCTGGTCGTGCTCGCCGGGCTGAGGGTCGTGGGGCTCGCCGACACCTGGGTCGACCTCGGTGAGGTGGTGCCACACCCACTCGGGGTCGACGACCTTGTGGTGGCGGGTGATGCCGCAGCGCGCAGGCTCGACATGCGGGTGCTGGCCGAGGCCACCGGTTCAGCGTGGGGCACCGGGCCTTCATCCGGATCGGGAGTTGCCCTGCTCACGGCCGCTCTGGACGCGCGCGTCAGCCCGCGGGGCAAGGCCCGGCTCGTGCAGGCCCTGCCGCTCGTCCGCGCGGGATCCCGATCTCCGATGGAGACGCGGTCCAGGTTGATGTTCGTACGGGCCGGCTTCCCGGAGCCCGAGGTCAACGCCGTCGTGCGTGACGCACACGGCGGGTGGCTGCTCGAGGGTGACCTCGTCTGGCGCAAGCAGCGTGTGGTCGGGGAGTACCAGGGGTCCGACCACGCCTCGATCAGGCGTCGAAGTGCCGACTCCTCGCGGGTGACCGGTGCCGAGGCCGAGGGTTACCGCGTGCTCGAGATCTACGCCGAGGACGTCTACGGGGGAGCGCGGCGCCGGGCTTGCCTGACTCGCTTCGCCCGTGCGTTGTCCATCAACCCGACCGACCTCGACATCCGGTGAGCTCGGCGGCACGAGGGTCGAGACATGCCCGGGACCGGGCCGATGCCTCGGGCATGTCTTGACCCCTCGACTCGGTGGCCGGGTCGAGGGGGCGCTCAGGGGTCTCGACCGTGTTTGTCAGGTGGTCTCGACGATGGTGGTGACGACGTCGGTCACGGAGGGGCGGCGCGGCGTCGACGAGAACCCGAACCGGCACGCGGGCTCCACCGGCGCGAGCTCACCGAGCGCGATGCCGTCGAGCGACCCCGCGAGGCCGGTCACCGAGCGCAGGTCGGTCGCTCCGTAGTACTCGCGCCGCCCGGCCCGGGCCATCCCACGGGTGCGCACCCCGCGCATCGCCACCCTCGCCACCGGGTCGGCCAGGGACGCGAACCCCGGGCTCTGCGCGACGAACGTCGGGACGAGCCGCAGGAGGTGACCCACCGGCATCCGGCCGCCGATGTCGAGGCGCAGCGACAGCGACGGAGAGGTCACGAGCCACCGCGATCCCGAGGCCCCGCCGACCGCCACCGAGAACGGCTCGACCCGGGTCTCGTCGAACACGTAGGTGGTTGCGACCAGGTCGCGCACCTGCTCGCTGGGTGCCAGCAGGATCCGGTGGCCGTCGCGGCGCTCGACCATGGCGTCGGCGAACGGCCCGAACGGGCTCTCGTGCCACCAGCCGACCACCACCCGCACCCCGCTGGTGGAGCCGACCCCCGCGATCCGCCCCCGAAACCTCTGGCGCCCTCCCACTGGCCCATCATCCCCACTAGGGTCCGGGCATGGCAGCAGAGCCCACCTCCGGAGGCTCGTCCGGTCGAACCTTCGGCAACGATGCCGCCCCCGCCGGCCCGCTGACCCCGGCCGCCCGCCGCGGCTACGGCCTCGGCTCGGTGGCGACCGGCTCGTTCGGCACGGTCCCGGGGCTCCTCCTCCTGCCCTACCTCACCGACCGTCTCGGGGTGGCTGCGGGCGTCGCGGGCCTGGTGGTCTTCCTCCCCAAGGCGTGGGACGTCATCCTCAACCCGGTGGCGGGACGGATCAGCGACCGCTCCACCAACCCCGCCGGTCGGCGCCGGCCGTTCCTCATCCGCTCGGGAACGCTCCTCTCACTCGCCTTCGTGCTGCTCTTCACCGGCCCGACGTCCCCTACCGGCCTCGCCGCGACCTGGGTCGTCGTGCTCTTCCTCGCGTGTGCCACGGCCTATGCGTTCTTCCAGGTGCCCTACGTCGCCATGCCGGCCGAGATGACCGACGACTACGACGAGCGCACCCGGCTGATGACCTGGCGGGTGGCGATCCTCGCCCTCACGATCCTCATCAGCGGTGGCCTGTCACCCGTCATCCGCAACGCGCTCGGTCCCGAGTGGGGCTACCGCGGCGTCGGCCTGTTCGTCGGGACGCTCATCCTGATCGGCACGGTGGGCGCCTGGTGGGGGACCCGCAACACCCACATGTCGGATGCCGCCACGGCCGGCGGCAGCCTGCGCGACCAGCTCAAGGTGGTTGCGGCCTCGCGCGAGTTCCGCACTCTCCTCACGGTGTTCGTGCTCCAGGCCCTGGCAACGGGCGCGATGCTCGCCGGGGTCGACTACGTCGCCAGGGTGCTGCTCGGCAGCTCGGGCGCCTCCACCACCCTGTTCGTCTGCTTCGTCGCGCCCGCCCTGCTCGTCACGCCGCTCTGGCAGCGGGTCGGGGAGGCGCGGGGGAAGCGCACCGGCTACATCTGGGGGTCGGTGCTGCTGGGCGGCGGCGCGCTCGCCACCCTGCTCACCGTGCAGGTCGGGGTCGCTGCCACCGCGGCCAGCGTCGCCGTGGTCGGAGTCGGCTACGCCGCCTGCCAGATGTTCCCGCTCGCGATGCTGCCCGACGTCGCCGCCGCCGACACCGCGCGCACCGGCGAGAGCCGCGCCGGCACCTACACCGGCGTGTGGACGGCGGGGGAGACCCTCGGCCTCGCGACCGGCCCGTTCCTGTACGCCGGGGTGCTCACCCTGGGCGGCTACGTCTCGTCGACGGATGCGGCCGCCGTGCAGCCCGACTCGGCCCACACCGCGATCACGCTCGGCTTCACCATCATCCCGGCCGCGCTCATCGCGGCCTCAGTGCTCGTGCTGCGTACCTACCGGCTCGACGAGGAGATGCACCGATGACCCCACCGACGACCGGTCCCACCACCGGCCCGGCCAGCACCGACGAGGTGCTCGCGACCCTGCGGGCGCTCCAGGCGCACGACCTCCCGGCCCATGGCGGTCGCACCCTGGCCTACGTCTACGACTCCGGGCTGGCCGATGCCGATGCCGTGGGGCTCGAGGCCCTGGCCATGTTCGCCGCGTCGAACGGCTTGGACCCCACCGCCTTCCCCTCGCTCCTGCAGATGGAGAACGACCTCGTCGCGCTGGCCGGCGGACTGCTCGACGCCCCCGAGGGCTTCGCCGGCTCGGTGACCTCGGGTGGCACCGAGTCGATCCTGCTCGCGGTCCTCGCGGCACGGCAGGGTTCGCCGGACATCACCGACCCGAGCATGGTCATCCCCACGTCGGCCCATGCCGCCTTCCACAAGGCGGCCGAGTTCCTCGGGGTCCGCGCCGTCATGGTCGACGTCGACCCCGACACACTGCGCGCCGACCCGGCTGCGACGGCCGCCGCCATCGACGACACCACGGTGCTCGTGGTCGCCTCCGCTCCGTCCTACGCGCACGGCGTCGTCGACCCGGTCCCCGAGATCGCGGCGCTGGCGGCCGCGCGCGGCATCCGCTGCCACGTCGACGCGTGCATCGGCGGCTGGGTGCTGCCCCACCTCGACGACGCACCCCCCTGGACCTTCGCCGTCGACGGCGTCACCAGCGTCAGCGTCGACCTGCACAAGTACGCCTACACGCCCAAGGGCGTCTCCCTCCTGCTGCACCGCACTCCGGCCCTGCGCCGGGGACACTTCTTCGCCTCGGCGAACTGGCCCGGCTACACGATGCTCAACAGCACGATGCAGTCGACCCGGTCGGGCGGCCCGCTGGCCGCGGCGTGGGCCGTGACCCGCCGGATCGGCACCCAGGGGTATGCCGACCTGGCCCGCCAGGCTCGCGAGGCGACGCTCACGATCGCGACCGAGGCGGCCGGCATCCCGGGCCTGGCCGTGCTGGCCCCGCCCGACTCGACCCTGGTGGCCCTCGTCACCGACGACAGCTGCGACGTGTTCACCATCGCCGACGAGATGCTCGAACGGGGATGGTTCGTGCAGCCGCAGCTGTCCTTCCGCGACGTGCCGCCGAGCCTGCACCTCACCCTGTCGGCGGCCACGGCCCCGTCCGTGCCCGAGCTCGTCGTGGCCCTGCGCGAGTCGGTCGACGCCGCTCGCGCCGCCGGGCCGGTCGGCCTCGACCCCGGCCTCGCGGGCCTGCTCTCCTCCATCGACCCGGCCACCCTCGACGAGGCGGGCTTCTCGGGTCTGCTCGTCGCCGCCGGGCTCGCGGGCGACGACGGCTCGCTCTCGCTGCCCCGCCGGATGGCGCCCGTCAACGCCCTGCTCGACGCGTGCCCGGCCCCGTTGCGCGAGGCGCTGCTCATCGGGGTCCTCGACCGCCTGTCCCGCCCGACCGGCGGCTGAGCGCCGGGCGACCGCACCACCGCTTGCCCTCGCCCCCGCAGCCGTGTTGGCTGGGGCGGATCCTGCACCACAGCCGGAAGGACGCCGATGGCCCCCGAGACGATGGCACCCGAGGTGCCGGACCCCGCCCTGTCGCACACGGTCGGCCCGGACACCCCTGCACTCCTCGAGTCGACCATCGGCGACAACCTCGACGCGACCGTGGCGCGGTTCCCCGACCGCGACGCGCTCGTCGACCGAGCGACCGGCACCCGGATGACGTATGCCGAGCTGGGAGCCGAGGTCGACCGTCTCGCCCGGGGGCTGGTCGGGGCCGGCATCGGCAAGGGCGACCGGGTCGGCATCTGGGCGCCGAACTGCGCCGAGTGGGTGCTCACCCAGTACGCCACCGCCAAGGTCGGCGCCATCCTGGTCAACATCAACCCGGCCTACCGCTCGCACGAGCTCAGCTACGTGCTGAACCAGGCCGGCATCCGGATGATCGTGATCGCGCGGTCGTTCAAGTCGTCCGACTACGTCGCCATGGTCGACGCCGCGCGCGCCGAGTGCCCGGGGCTGGAACAGGTCGTCGTCATCGGTGAGGACTCGTGGGACGACCTCCTCGGGCGCGCCGAAGAGGTGAGCCCCGAGCGGCTGACAATGGTGCAGGCCGACCTCGAGCCCGGGGACCCCATCAACATCCAGTACACCTCCGGCACAACCGGTTTCCCGAAGGGTGCGACGCTCTCGCACCGCAACATCTTGAACAACGGCTACCTCGTCGGTCAGGGTTGCCGCTACACCGAGCAGGACCGGATCTGCATCCCGGTGCCCTTCTACCACTGCTTCGGCATGGTCATGGGCAACCTCGCGGCCACCACCCACGGCGCCTGCATGGTCATCCCGGCACCCGGTTTCGACGCTGCGCTGACCCTTGCCGCGGTCGCCGAGGAGCGGTGCACCTCGCTGTACGGCGTGCCGACGATGTTCATCGCCGAGTGGGCGCTGCCCGACCACGCGTCCTACGACCTGTCCTCGCTGCGCACCGGCATCATGGCCGGGTCGCCGTGTCCGGCCTCGATGATGACCAAGCTCTTCGAGGCAGGCATCGAGGAGATCACGATCTGCTACGGCATGACCGAGACGTCGCCGGTGTCGACCCAGACCCTCACGGACGACACCTTCGAGCACAAGGTCGGCACGGTCGGCGCCGTGCACCCGCACCTCGAGATCAAGGTCGTCGACCCAGTGACCCGCGAGACGCTGCCGCGCGGGGAGGCGGGGGAGTTCTGCACCAAGGGCTACTCGGTGATGCTCGGCTACTGGGAGCAGCCCGAGAAGACCGCCGAGGTGCTCGTCGACGGCTGGATGCACACCGGTGACATCGCGGTGATGGACTCCGACGGGTACGTCCAGATCACCGGCCGGATCAAGGACATGGTCATCCGCGGCGGCGAGAACATCTACCCGCGCGAGATCGAGGAGTTCCTCTACACCCACCCCGACGTGCTCGACGCCCAGGTGATCGGGGTCCCCGACGAGCGCTACGGCGAGGAGCTGTGCGCCTGGGTGCGGATGCGCGACGGTGCCGAGCCGCTCACGGCCGAGTCGCTGCGGGCCTACGCCGACGGCCGCCTCGCGCACTACAAGATCCCGCGGTACGTCCGGGTCGTCGACGAGTTCCCGATGACGGTCACCGGCAAGGTGCGCAAGGTCGAGATGCGCGAGGTGACGGTCGCCGAGCTGGGCCTGTGACCTCGGCGGATGCCGGCCCCGACCGGCGCCGTACCGGTGTCCCACCGGAGCGCTCGACGCCGGGGTAGGTTGTGCCGCGAGATCGCCCCCCGGGGCACCGTTCGACGAACAGGACCATCCATGTCGACTGCCCGCTTGCTCCTGCTGCTCCTGCTCGTCCTCGTGGCGGTCGTCATCGTGCTCTTCGTGCTCCGCCGCGGCGCCGCCCGGCGCGACGCGCAGCGGGTCGAGGCGGCCGGACTGCGCTCGGATGCCGACGCGATGGTGGCCACGGTCGCCGGGCAGTCGGCCTTCGCCGACCAGGCCACGGAGCGAGCCGAGCTCGCCAGGGTCGAGGCGGAGGACAAGGCTCGCGAGGCGGACCGTCTCGAGCAGGAGGCGGTCGAGCACCGCGCCACGGTCGAGGCGAGCCAGCGTGACTACGAGACCACGATGCGGCGCGCCGACGACATCGACCCCGACGTCAAGGAGTCCGCGTTCGCACCGGTGGCCGACGTCGATGACGCGAGCACCGGCAACGCCGACGGCGACGTCACCGACGCGGGTGCTACCGACGCGAGCGCTGCCGACGGAGGTGACATGGACGCGGTTGACGGTGAGGGGGAGACGATGATGACCCGGGCCGCGCGCCGCGAGGCCCGTGAGGCCGAGCAGGGGCGAGACCCTGGGTCGGGGTACTCGGCCCCGTCGGCCGCGTCGTCCGCCGCCACCGCCGGTGCGGCGGGTGGCGCCGCCGCCGGAGCTGCGGCGTGGGCCTCGCGAGGCGACGACGAGAGCGGTGACGAGAGCGAGCGGATCGCCTCCGCCGCCGACTTCCGCGACGACGTGCCCGACGAGCCGGCCACGGCGACAGAGCCGGCCGAGCGGGCCACGGCGACAGAGCCGGCCGAGCGGGCCACGGCGACAGAACCGGCCGAGCCGGCCACGGCAACGGAGGCCGCCGGCGGGGCGGCCGAGCCCGCAGACGCCGACGATGACGTTTATGCCGCACCCGACGCGGGTAGCGACGCGGACATGAGCGACGACACCCGCACCGAGACCAGCGAGCCCACCCAGCACGACGACGGCCTCGACGGCGGTGGGGCCGCTGCGGCGGACTCGGCCGAGTCCGGTGGCGCGTACGCCGCGACCCGGGCCCTGCACGAGCAGCAGGACCGGGAGGCGGCCGAGTCCCCCGAGTCCGATGCCGACGTCGCCCACGACGTCGAGTCGCCGCGCGGCGAGTGGGGAGGCCCGCACGACGACGGCGCCGCCTCGCACGACGACGCCGAGACCGCGAGCCGACCACACGGAGACGAGCCGGGACGGGGCCGATGCCGGCGCTGACGGTGTCGCCGACGCGGCCGACGTCGACCGCGCGGACGGTTCGCCCGAGACGGATGCCGGCGCGATGACCGTGATCACCGATCCCGAGTCCTACGCTGCCACCGAGCCGGTGCTGGCGGAGGACCAGACGCCGCCGGTCAGCCCGCAGGACACCGACGCCGACGAGCACGACGAGCGCCGCGACGATGCCGCCACCGTCGAGGAGCGCGACGACCGGCCGGCCTCCGTTGACCACGCCGACGAGCACGCGCACGACGGGGGCGACGACCACGCACCCGCCGAGGCGGGTGCAGCGGTGGCCGACACCGACGACACCGACCGCAGCGCCGCCGACGTTGCGGAGCAGTCGACGCAGGAGCGCTACGACCCGACGCCGACCCGCGACTGGGGGGCCGACGAGGGCGAGCTGCTCGAGGAGACACACGACCGCGGCGAGCGACTCGAGGAGGAGCGCTCGGAGCTCGCGCAGCGCAGCGACGACGCGGCCGGCGGGGCAGCAGCCGAGGTCGCCGATCACGGCACCGAGGCGACGGCATCCGACGCGCCTGCCGACGACACCACCGGGGAGCAGCCCGGTGCCAGGCGGATCTCGGGCTTCGACGAGCTGCGCGACGGCGGTTTCGGGGTCGGCTCGGCCGCCCCGCTCGACGACGGCGCCCAGCCGCTCGACCACCCCGTGCAGGCCTACCGCGACACGATGACCTACCGCACGCCGGGTGACCCCGGTTACGACTCGGCCGAGCCGCACGTGTGGTTCTACGACGAGGACGCCGCCCAGCGCAGCGGCTTCCGTCGCTCCGAGGGCTGACCCCACCCCATCCGGCCTGCGACGACTCCGGACCGCCCGCGCGGCACGCCACCACCGGCGTGCCGCGCGGGTGTCTCACCACGAGGTCATCGCGGTCACACGGCTGCGCCCGGCGACGGGTGACCCGATAGGTTCGGGGCACCCCCAGCAGGCCGAGAGGAACCGCCGTGCGCATCGGAGTGCCGAGAGAGACCCGACCGGGTGAGACGCGGGTCGCGGCGACCCCCAAGACAGTCGAGCAGATCGTGGCGCTCGGGTACGCCGTGTTCGTCGAGCAGGGCGCCGGAGCGGCGTCGAGCTTCGATGACGCCGCCTACGTGCGCGCCGGGGCCGACGTCATCGACGAGGCGGTCTGGAACGCCGACGTGCTGTTGAAGATCAACGCGCCCAGTGACACCGAGATCGCGCTGCTGCGTCCGGGGCAGGTCGTGGTGTCGCTGCTGGCGCCGGCCCTGAACCCGGACCTGGTGGCGGCCCTGGCGGCTCGCGGTGTGACGGCACTGGCGATGGATGCCGTGCCGCGGATCTCGCGGGCGCAGTCGCTGGACGTGCTGTCGTCGATGGCCAACATCGGCGGGTACCGGGCGGTGGTCGAGGCGGCGCACGAGTTCGGCTCCTTCTTCACCGGGCAGGTGACCGCGGCGGGAAAGGTCCCGCCCGCGAAGGTGCTGGTGGTCGGCGCCGGGGTGGCCGGTCTGGCCGCGATCGGCACGGCATCCTCGCTGGGCGCGGTGGTGCGTGCGTTCGACGCGCGTCCCGAGGTGGGCGAGCAGGTCGAGTCGATGGGTGCCGAGTTCCTGCGGATCGACGTCGAGGAGGCCGGGCCGTCGGCCGACGGGTACGCGAAGGAGACCAGCGCCGACTTCGATGCCAAGGCCGAGCAGCTGTATGCCGCGCAGGCCGCTGACGTCGACATCCTGATCACCACGGCGCTGATCCCGGGGCGCCCGGCGCCGCGGCTGATCACGGCCGAGATGGTGGCGTCGATGAAGCCGGGGTCGGTGGTGGTCGACATGGCCGCCAGCAACGGTGGCAACGTCGCCGGGACGGTGGCCGACCAGAAGGTCGTGACCCCGAACGGCGTGACGATCCTGGGCTACACCGACCTGCCGGGTCGCCTGCCGACGCAGGCCTCGCAGCTGTTCGGCACCAACCTGGTCAACCTGCTCAAGCTGGTCACCGCGGCCAAGGACGGCGAGTTCGCCCTCGACCTCGAGGACCCGGTGCAGCGCGGGATGACCGTGGTGCGCGAGGGTGAGGTGCTCTGGCCGCCGCCGCCGGTGCAGGTCTCCGCGGCCCCCGTCGCCGCGGCCGCCGTCGTGGCGCCGAAGGTCGAGAAGGTGCCGATGAGCGCCAACCGGCGTCTGGGCTACCTGGGGCTCGCGGCGGCCGTCTTCCTGCTCATCGCGTCGGTGTCGCCTGCCCCGTTCCTGGGCCACTTCATGGTCTTCATGCTCTCGGTGGTCATCGGGTTCTACGTGATCGGCAACGTGCACCACGCGCTGCACACCCCGCTGATGTCGGTGACCAACGCGATCAGCGGCATCATCGTGGTCGGCGCGATCCTGCAGGTCGGCCACGGCTCGGTCGCGGTGTCGGTGCTCGCGTTCGTCGGCATCCTCGTGGCCAGCATCAACGTGTTCGGTGGGTTCCGGGTGACCGCCCGAATGCTCGAGATGTTCAAGCGTGAGGAGCCGGCCCGATGACGCCTGCCGGTGACCCTCGTGCAGGGGGCCTACATCGTCGCGGGGCTGGCCTTCATCCTCGCCCTGGCCGGGCTCTCCCGGCACGACACGGCCCGGGCCGGCAACCGCTTCGGCATCATCGGGATGGCGATCGCCCTGGTCGCCACGATCTGGGCCGCGACCGGTGGGGTCAAGGTCACCGAGACCGGCGCGTTCACCGTCGGCATCGAGGGCTCGGGCTGGCTCGGGCTCGCCCTGATCCTGGCCGCGATGGGGATCGGTGCCGCGATCGGGCTGGACCGGGCCCGCAAGGTCGAGATGACCGGCATGCCCGAGCTGATCGCGATGCTGCACTCCTTCGTCGGCCTGGCCGCGGTGCTGGTGGGCTGGAACTCCTCCTACGAGACCACGCTGTACCCCCGCATCCACTCGGCCGAGGTGATGGTCGGCGTCTTCATCGGCGCGGTCACCTTCACCGGCTCGATCGTGGCGTTCCTGAAGCTGTCGGCACGGATCAAGTCCGCGCCGCTCATGCTGCCCGGGCGCAACTGGATCAACCTCGGCGCGATCGCCGCGTTCGCCGTGCTCACCGTGGTCTACGTGCTGCTGCCGCAGGATGCCGTGGCGCTTCGCGCGTCGCTGCTCGGGCTGGTCACCCTGATCGCGCTCGGCCTGGGCTGGCACCTCGTCGCCTCCATCGGCGGCGGCGACATGCCGGTCGTGGTGTCCATGCTCAACAGCTACTCCGGCTGGGCCGCGGCCGCCGCCGGGTTCCTGCTCGGCAACGACCTGCTGATCATCACCGGCGCCCTGGTCGGCTCCTCCGGTGCCTACCTGTCCTACATCATGTGCAAGGCGATGAACCGCTCGTTCATCTCGGTGATCGCCGGCGGGTTCGGCGTCGAGGGCGGCACCGTGGCCACCGACGTCGACTACGGCGAGCACCGCGAGATCACCGCCGAGGCCGCCGCCGACCTCCTCCTCGAGGCGCGCTCGGTGGTCATCACCCCCGGCTACGGGATGGCCGTGGCCCAGGCGCAGTACCCCGTCGCCGACCTGACCCGCAAGCTGCGCGACCGGGGCATCGACGTCAAGTTCGCGATCCACCCCGTCGCCGGCCGCCTGCCCGGGCACATGAACGTGCTGCTCGCCGAGGCCAAGGTGCCCTACGACATCGTGCTCGAGATGGACGAGGTCAACGACGACCTCGCCGGTGTCGACGTCGTGCTCGTCATCGGCGCCAACGACACCGTGAACCCCGCCGCCGCCGAGGACCCCACCTCACCGATCGCCGGGATGCCGGTCATCCGGGTCTGGGAGGCCGAACAGGTCATCGTGTTCAAGCGCTCGATGGCCACCGGGTACGCCGGCGTGCAGAACCCCCTGTTCTTCAAGGAGAACTCCCAGATGCTCTTCGGCGACGCCAAGGACCGCGTCGAGGACATCCTCAAGGCCCTCTGACCCGGTCTGACCCGAGTTGGGTGCTCAGGTGGTCGCCCCGGCAGCCACCTGAGCACCCAACTCGGGTCGCCGGGCCCGCCGGTAGGCTTCCCGGCGTGAGCGACACCGAGCAGCCGACGTCCATCACGTACGCCGAGGCCGGTGTCGACGTCGAGGCCGGTGACAAGGCCGTCGAGCTGATGAAGGCCAGCGTCCGCAGGGCCACGCGGCCCGAGGTGCTGGGTGGGCTGGGCGGGTTCGCGGGCATGTTCGACGCGAGCGCGATCGCCCGGATGGCGCGTCCCGTGCTCGCCACCAGCACCGACGGCGTGGGCACCAAGGTCGCGATCGCGCAGGCCCTCGACCGGCACGACACGATCGGCTTCGACCTGGTCGGCATGGTCGTCGACGACATCGTGGTCTGCGGGGCCGAGCCGTTGTTCATGACCGACTACATCGCCACCGGCAAGGTCGTCCCCGAGCGGATCGCCGCCATCGTGTCCGGCATCGCCGCGGCCTGCGAGCAGGCCGGGGTCGCCCTCATCGGCGGCGAGACCGCCGAGCACCCGGGGCTGCTCGAGCCCGACGAGTACGACGTCGCCGGCGCGGCCACCGGGGTCGTCGAGTACGCCGACCTGCTCGGCCCGCAGCGGGTGCTGCCGGGCGACGTCGTGCTCGGCCTCGCGAGCAGCGGCCTGCACTCCAACGGCTACTCCCTCGTGCGGCGGGTCGTCGCGCACGCCGGGTGGGCCCTCGACCGGCACGTCGACGAGTTCGGCCGCACCCTCGGCGAGGAGCTGCTCGAGCCGACCCGCGTCTACTCCGCCGACCTGCTCGACCTGGTGCGCACCGACGGCGTCGACGTGCACGCCCTCTCGCACGTGACCGGCGGCGGCCTCGCGGCCAACCTCGCCCGCGTGCTGCCGTCGCACGTGCACGCCCGGCTGGACCGGTCGACCTGGACCCCGCCCCCGGTCTTCACGACGGTCGGCCGCCTCGGCGGTGTGCCCCGCACCGACCTCGAGCGCACCCTCAACATGGGCGTCGGCTTCGTCGCAGTGCTCCCGGCCGCGAGCGCGCAGGCGGCGTCCGCGCTGCTGGAGGCGCGCGGCATCCACACCTGGGTGATGGGTGAGGTGCACGCGGTCGAGGACGCCCCGGTCGAGGAGGGCGTCGAGGTGCTGCGCGGCGCCAAGGGCGTCGAGGGCGGGGCGGTGCAGGTCGTGGGGGAGCACCCCGGCACCTGATCTGAGTACGGGTGCGGATGCCGGGTCCGCGGCTCCCGCGAGACGGTGGCCGGATGAGCCACCCAGCGCAGCCCGTATCCACCCGCGCCACCGCGCGCGCCCCGAGAGCAGGCTCGGCCGTGCTGGGGGCTCGTGGTTCGGTCACCCGCTGGGCCACCGGGGTCCTGGCGGTCGCCACGGCCGCACTGCTGCTCTACGTCGTCGCCCTCGTGGTCATGGGCTGGCTCGCGGTGGCGGCCTTCGCGGTGCTGAGGCCCTCGTCGTCGCTGTCGGTCGACGTCCCGGGGATGTTCGCCGACGCCGCTCCCGCCCTGCTCGTCGGCTGGTGCGTGGGCCGGGCGGCCGCTGCGGTGCTCGAGCCCGGTGAGTCGGTGCCCCCGGCGGTCGCGGGCGTCGCGGCGGGGTTGCTCGGTGCGGGTGCCGGCGCGGTGGTCCTGGCCCTCACCGGCCTCCTCTGACCCACGAAGTGCATGGCGCCCCACACCCGACTTATTGCGAAATACCCACCCGGAGCGGGCCCTGGAGGCCCCTTTCGGGTGGGCATTTCGCAATAAGTCGGGGGATTGCCGGGAGCCGGGAGAAGTTCAGGTGACCGTGATCTGGGGGGCGTAGAGGGCCATCGCGGCCAGGGCCCGCTCGTGGTTCTCGGGGCTCGACCCCGCGCACCCCGAGCGCACGACCCGCACGCTCGCCCCGGCATCCGCCGCGGGAAGGGCCGTGGAGAGCACGCAGCAGTCGGTCGACACCCCGGTGAGGGTCAGGTGGGCGTCGGTGCCGACCAGGTCGCGCAGCACCGGCCACTTGCCGAAGGTCCCGGCCGTGACCACGTGCCCGGCGACGTCGGCGAGCTCGGGCACCACGGCATACAGCGGGTCGGAGTCGGGCACCAGCGCGAAGGGCCAGTCGCGGTAGTAGGGGCCCCACGACCCGCCCAGCGAAGGGTCGGCCACGAACCGGGTCACCACAGTGCGCTCCGGACCGAAGGATGCCGCGAGCTCGACGATGTGCGGCACCGTCGCCGCCCACATGGGCGAGCCCCACGGGGACGTGGCCGGGTCGGCGAAGACCGCCTGCGGGTCGACGACGACCAGCCAGCCGTCGTCCGCGTCGGGCACCGTGGTCGGCTCGGTCACCGGGCCGGCTCGCGGTCGGCGGACGTCGCGGACCCGGACACGGTGGGAGCGCCGGCCTCCTGACGACGCACCCGTGCGCGCCGAGCGACGTAGGTCACGAGGAAGCTCAGCACGAGGGCGAGCAGCACGCCGATGTTGGAGTAGGCCCAGTTGCCGTCCCAGTACGGGGCGCCGTCGCCCTCGGTGACGTAGGTGCCCAGCCCGAGCGGCTCGAGCAGGTAGCCCTGCCAGTTGTTCCACGCGGCATCCGTCGCGAAGTTGTTGACGACCAGGCCCCATCCGATCACCGACGCCACGACCATCGTCCCGATCGAGACCCAGTCGAAGGCTCCGTAGCGGCCGCGGGTGTCGAAGAGGTCCTCGTCGTCGTAGTCGCGCTTGCGCAGGGCGATGTCGGCGATCATGATCCCCGCCCACGACGCCAGCGGCACCCCGAGCGTGATCAGGAACGACTGGAACGGCCCGATGAAGTCCTCGGCGAAGAAGACGACCCAGATCGTGCCCAGGGTGAGGATGACGCCGTCGACGAGCGCCGCCGCCGGCCGCGGGATACGCACGCCGAGGGAGAGCAGGGTGAGCCCGGAGGAGTAGATGCCGAGCACCGCACCGGAGACGAGCGACAGGATCACCGCGACGAGGAACGGCACGAGCAGCCAGGTCGGCAGCAGCGTGGCAAGGGTTCCGATCGGGTCGGCCGCGATGCCTGCCTTGAGCTTTTCGTCGGACCCGGCCAGCAGGAGGCCGTAGATGACCAGGATGACCGGGGCGACCGCCCCGCCGAAGGTGTTCCACCCGACGATGGCCGCGCCCGAGGCGTCGCGCCGCTGGTAGCGCGACCAGTCGGCGGCGATGTTGATCCAGCCCAGGCCGAACCCGGTCATCACCAGCACCAGGGCCCCGATCATGGCCTGCGACGACCCGCTGGGCATGGCCTGTACGGCGCTCCAGTGGACGTCCTTCAGCGTGAACAGGATGTAGCCGACCGTGACGATGCCGGTGACCCAGGTGAGCACCGACTGCATCCGCATGATGATGTGGTAGCCGGCCACCGAGGCCGCGACGATCATCAGCGCGACGACGGCGGCCGCCACGATCTTGGTGGTCGTGCCGCCACCCCAGCCGAGCTGCTCGAAGATCGTCGAGGTCGCGAGCACCGCGAGGATGGCCAGGAAGGTCTCCCAGCCGATCGAGGTCAGCCAGGAGATGACGCCGGGCACCTTCTGCCCGTTGACGCCGAAGGCGGCCCGCGACAGCACCATCGTCGGCGCCGAGCCGCGCTTGCCCGCGATCGCGATGATGCCGCACAGGGCGAACGAGACGATCACGCCGACGACGGTGACCAGCGCGGCCTGCCAGAAGGAGATGCCGAAGCCCAGCACGAACGCCGCGTAGGAGATGCCGAACACCGACACGTTCGCCGCGAACCAGGGCCAGAACAGGTCGCGAGGCCGAGCGGTGCGCTCGGCCTCGTCGATGATCTCGATGCCGGTGGTCTCGACCCCGAGCCGCTTCGTCGCGGCGACCGTCGTCTCAGTCATACCGGCGAGCATAGGCCCGCGTCGGCGCCCCGGACGGTTGCGACGTCAGCGCGTGCGGTGGAGGCTCGACTCACACCCGCACCGGCGGCGCGGGTGGCACGAAGGGCTCGATCAGGGCGGCGTCAACGCCGACCCGACGACCACTGCCCGTAGTCGTCCTCGTCCTCCCGTTCGCGGTCGTCGGTGCTTGCCCGACCACCGCTCTGGGCGGTTCCGTGTAGTTCTCGCTCAAGCGCGGAGAGATCGGTGTCCGGGCTGTAGTACTTCAGCTCGCGAGCGACCTTCGTCTGCTTGGCCTTGGCTCGGCCGCGCCCCATGGCGTGACCCCCTCGTGCGTCTGCCGGGGCGGCATCGCTCGCCGGACGGCCCCGTGAATCAGGGTCATCCCACGTCGCGGAGCGGTCCCGGGAATCGTGTGTGTGTCGTGACGCCAACGGTACATGAGAGGAGCACGTCCGGCGACGCCGTGTCCGTCAACCGCGCCGCGCGTCGTCCATGTTCCCCTCGCGCACCCTCGACGCAGCCGTTTCGGATGCCGGCCACGGCCCCTCAGCGGGCCGACGCGCCGACCCGGTCGCCGGGCAGCCAGGGGGTCTGGCCACCTCCGGCGACCCGTCGCTCCGCCAGCCGGTCGGCGGCCACGGCGGGGCTCACTCCGGCCGCATCGGCGTCGCGCAGCACCCGCAGGGTGTGCTCGAAGATCGTCGCCGTGCGCTCGCGGGCCCGCCGCATGTCGAACCCGTGCAGCTCGTCGCTGACCTGGATCACCCCACCTGCGTTGACGAGGAAGTCGGGCGCGTAGGTGATGCCGCGGGCCAGCAGCCGGTCGGCGGTGCCGCCCTCGCCCTCGCTGACCAGCTGGTTGTTGGCGCCCCCGCAGACCACCCGAGCGCGCAGCGCCTCCACGGTCACCTCGTCGAGGGCGCCGCCGAGCGCGTTGGGGCTGAACACGTCGACCTCCTCGCGCACCAGGTCCTCGAGGTCGGCGACGGCGCGCACCCGGGGGTGGACACGCAGCAGGGCGCGCACGGCATCCGCGTTGACGTCGGTGACCACGACCTCGGCGCCGTCCTCGAGGAGGTGGTCGGTGAGCCGCCGGCCGACCTTGCCGACGCCGGCGATGGCGACCCGGCGCCCGGCCAGGGTCGGCTCGCCCCACACGTGCTGGGCCGCGGCCCGCATCCCCTCGAAGACCCCGTACGCGGTGAGCACCGAGGAGTCGCCCGCTCCGCCGCGCTCGGGCGAGCGCCCGGTGGCCCACCGGGTCGTCTCGCCGACGACGTCCATGTCGGCGACGTAGGTGCCCACGTCGCAGGCGGTGACGTAGCGGCCCCCGAGCGACTCGACGAAGCGGCCGTACGCGCGGAGCAGCTCGGGCGTCTTGTCGCGACGCGGGTCGCCGATGATCACCGCCTTGCCGCCACCGTGGTCGAGCCCGGCGACGGCGTTCTTGCTGGTCATCGCGCGGGACAGGCGCAGGACGTCGGCGAGGGCCTGGTCGGTGGAGGAGTAGGGATGGAACCGGGTGCCCCCCAGCCCGGGCCCGAGCGAGGTGTCGTGCAGGGCGATGATCGCGCGAAGCCCGGTGTCGGGGTCGGTGCAGAAGGCGACCTGCTCGTGACCCGCCAGGTCGATCAGGTCGGTGGCCATGGCGCTCTCCTGTTCGGTCGGCTGCATCCACGCTAACCCTCCCGGCACGCGACGTCGCAGCGACCGGGTCTCCCCGCCACCCGCCGCGGGTCGTGGGGCAGGATGGGGCCATGACGGAGCCACGCGGTCTGCGGGTCGGGTACAAGGCGTCCGCGGAGCAGTTCGCACCCGGCGAGCTCGCGGGCTACGCGGTGCGGGCCGAGGAGCTCGGCCTGGACTCGGTGACCATCTCCGACCACTTCCAGCCCTGGCGTCTCGAGGGTGGCCACGCCCCGAACTCGCTGGCCTGGATGTCCTGGGTGCTCGCCCGCACCGAGCGGGTGCTCGTCGGCACCTCCGTGATGACGCCGACCTTCCGCTACAACCCCGCCGTCGTCGCCCAGACCTTCGCCACCATGGCGTGCCTTGCGCCGGGCCGGGTGATGCTCGGCGTCGGCACCGGCGAGGCGCTCAACGAGGTCGCGGTCGGGTCGGTCGGCGAGGGCGAGTGGCCCGAGTTCAAGGAGCGGTTCGGGCGGCTGCGCGAGGCGGTGCGCCTGATGCGCGAGCTGT
Source organism: uncultured Actinomycetota bacterium (assembly GCA_963707895.1). Lineage (GTDB taxonomy): Bacteria > Actinomycetota > Actinomycetes > Actinomycetales > Dermatophilaceae > Fodinibacter. The sequence goes on from CAVPRS010000009.1 coordinate 40,816, forward strand.
GGACGCAGGACCGGGTCACCTTCGAGGGCGACTACTACCGCACCGAGGACGCCGCCATCTACGACCGCCCCGAGCAGCCGGTGCCGGTCTACGTCGCCGCGGGCGGACCGATGGTCGCCCGCTACGCCGGCCGCGTCGCCGACGGCTTCATCTGCACGTCGGGCAAGGGGGTCGAGCTGTACGCCGACCAGCTGGTGCCGGCGGTCGACGAGGGGCTCGACAAGGCCGAACGCGGCCACGACGAGATCGACCGGATGCTCGAGGTCAAGCTCTCGTGGGACCCCGACCCCGAGCGAGCCCTGGAGAACACCCGGTTCTGGGCGCCGCTGTCGCTCACCCCCGAGCAGAAGCACTCGATCCACGGCCCGGCCGAGATGGAGCGCACTGCCGACGAGCTGCCCATCGAGCAGGTGGCGAAGCGCTGGGTGGTGGCCTCTCGCCCCGAGGAGGTCGTCGAGGCGCTCAAGGTCTACACCGACCTCGGCTTCGACCACCTCGTCGTGCACGGCCCCGGCCACGACCAGGAGCGCTTCCTCTCCACCTTCGCCGAGCAGGTCCTGCCGGGCCTGCGCGAGCTCACTCCCGCCGCCCGGTGAGCGCCCGGTGACCGCCGACGGCATCCCGGATGCCGTGGTGCCGCCCGGCGTGCCCGCGCCACCCAGTGCCCTGCGCCTGCGCGGGCGCACCTTCGACGCCGGCCACCCGGCCGTGATGGCGATCGTCAACCGCACGACCGACTCGTTCTGGTCCGGGAACCGGCACGGTGACCTCGCCTCGGCGCGGCGTGCCCTCGACGCGGCCGTGGAGGCCGGTGCCGACATCGTCGACGTCGGCGGGGTGCGGGCCGGCCAGGAGGGCGAGGTGGTGACGGTCGAGCAGGAGGTCGAGCGGGTCGTGCCGTTCCTCGCCCGCGCCCGCGAGGACCACCCCGACCTCGTGCTCAGCCTCGACACCTGGCGCTCGGAGGTGGCCCGGGTGGCCGCTGCCGAGGCCGGGCTCGACCTGGTCAACGACACCTGGGCCGGTCACGACCGCGACCTCGTGCACGTCGCGGCGCAGTGCGGCGCGGGCTACGTCGTCTCGCACACCGGGGGCCTGCCCCCACGCACCGACCCCGTCGGCGTGACCTACCCGCCGGAGCCCCTCGGGGTCCTCGCCGACGCCCTGCGCACCCTGAGCGACGGGGCCGAGCGCGCGGTGGCGGCCGGCATCCCGTCGGACCGGGTGCTCGTCGACCCGACCCTGGACTTCGGCAAGACCACCGCGCACTCGCTCACCCTGCTTCGGCACACCGAGTCGATCGTCGCGCTGGGTTACCCCGTGCTGCAGGCGTTGTCCCGCAAGGACTTCGTCGGCGAGACCCTCGACCTGCCGCCGGACGACCGGCTCGAGGGGACGCTGGCGGCCACCGCGGTCGCCGCGTGGCTCGGGGCCACGGTGTTCCGGGCGCACGACGTGCGGGCCACCCGGCGGGTCGTCGACATGGTCGCGTCGATCCGGGGTGAGCGGGCGCCGCTGCTGGCCGAGCGCGGGGTGGCCCGGTGACCGACGCCACCAGCGGGCCGGCGACCCTCGGCGACGAGTCGGTGCCGCGCGCACCCGGCCCGCTGGACGGCATCCGGGTGGTCGAGCTCGGCGGCATCGGGCCGACACCGTTCGCGGGGATGATGCTGGCCGAGCTGGGCGCCGACGTCGTGCGCGTGGACCGGCCTGGCGAGACGAACCCGCTGGCCCTCGCAGGCGGCCTGCGACGGTCGCGGCCGAGCATCGCGGTCGACCTCAAGACCGGTGCCGGGCGGGCCGTGGTGCAGCGACTCGTCGATGGTGCCGACGTGCTCGTCGAGGGCTACCGGCCGGGCGTGGCCGAGCGGCTCGGGCTCGGCCCGGACGAGTGCCTCGCGCGAAACCCTCGGCTGGTCCATGCCCGGATGACCGGCTGGGGGCAGACCGGCCCGTGGGCGCAGCGAGCCGGGCACGACATCACGTATGCGGCCGTGTCCGGCACGCTGCACGCGCTCGGCACGGCGGAGCGGCCGGTGGCGCCGGTGCCGGTGATCGGCGACTTCGCGGGTGGGTCGCTCTACCTCGTCGTCGGGGTGCTCGCCGCGCTCATCGCCCGGGGGACGACCGGGCGGGGGCAGGTCGTGGACGCCGCCATGGTCGACGGTGCGGCCCACCTGTTCTCGATGGTGCACGGCCTGCTCGGGTCCGGGGGCTGGCGCGACGAGCGCGAGGCCAACCTGCTCGACGGCGGGGCGCCGTTCTACGCGGTCTACCAGTGCGCCGACGGTCGCTTCGTCGCCGTGGGGGCTCTCGAGCCGCCGTTCTGGGCCGAGCTGGTCGCCGGGCTCGGAGTCGACGTGCTGGGGGAGCAGTACGACGTCGACACCTGGCCGGCCCAGCGCGAGGCGTTCGAGGGTGCCTTCCGCACCCGCTCCCGTGACGAGTGGGCGGCCCACTTCGAGGGCACCGACGCGTGCGTCGCGCCGGTGCTGTCGCTCACCGAGGCGCCGCACCATCCGCACCTGGCCGGCCGCGGCACGTTCGCACCCGATGCGCACGGCCACCCCGTCCCGCGCACCGGGCCACGGCTCTCGGCCACGCCGCCGCTCGACCCCGGCGCCGAGCCGGTGCCCGGTGCCGACACGACGGCCTACCTCCTCGCCAACGGGTTCAGCGAGGCGGAGGTCACCGAGCTGGTCGCCTCCGGGGCGGTCGTCCAGGCCTGACCCTGCGGTTGGATGGCGACATGAGCACCAGCGACGCCACCCCGTCCGGCACCGTCCTCGTCGAGACCACCGGCGCGGTCGGTCGCGTCACCCTCAACGCCCCCGAGCGGCTGAACGCCGTCGACCCCGAGATGTGCGCGGCCGTGGCGGGAGCCGTGAGGGCGTTCGACGCGGACCCGAGCGTGCGCGTCATCTCCATCACCGGGGCCGGGCGCGGGTTCTGTTCCGGGGCGCCGCTCTCGGCCGACGGTGCCACGCAGGGCACCCTGTTCGCCGGGGCCGACCTCGTGCGCGCGCTGCTCGCCTCCCGCACCCCTGTCGTCGCGCTGGTCAACGGCGTGGCTGCCGGCATCGGCGTGCCGATGGCGTTGGCCTGCGACTACGTGGTCGCCTCGGAGGCCGCGTCGTTCGTCCTCGCCTTCGCCCGGATCGGCCTGATGCCCGACGGTGGGTCGACGGCGCTCGTCGCCGCGTCGATCGGTCGCGCACGGGCGATGCGCCTGGCCCTGACCGGCGAGAAGCTGGATGCCGTGACGGCTGCAGAATGGGGCCTGGTCGCGGAGTGCGTTGCGGCGGAGGACTTCCCGGCCCGCGGTGAGGCCGTGCTGGCGATGCTCGCCGCGGGTGCGACCCTGGCACTGGGGCAGACCAAGGCGGCGGTCAACGCGGCATCCGTCGACGTCGAGGCCGCCCTGGCGCGGGAGGAGACCGGTCAGATCGCCCTGATGGACACCGACGACTACCGCGAGGGCGTCGCGGCCTTCCTCGCCAAGCGAGCGGCGGACTTCACCGGCCGCTGACCCTGCCCCACACTCCGGATCACTGAGGCCCTTTCCCTGCGGGTCCGGACCTAGGCTGCCGACCATGCGACGGCGAGGTGGACGGGCACGGGCGGGCACGGCGTCCGCGCTGGTCGTGGGCCTGCCGGTGGCGCTCGTGCTGGGCGGGTGCGGCGCGGACGTCGAGCGGCAGGAGGCGGCGGCGACGGCAGACGCCTTCGCCGCCGACGTCGCCGCGGATCCGGCCGCCGCATGTGCCCTGCTGGCACCGCGCACCCTGGAGTCGGTGGAACAGGACGGCCAGCGGTGCGTGCAGGCCCTGCCCGACGCGGACCTGCCCGGCCCGGGGGAGCGGGGCACGGTGTCCGTCGCGGGCCACTCGGCGCAGGTGCGCTACGCGCAGGAGACCGTGTTCCTGTCGCTGTTCGACGACGGGTGGCGGGTCACGGCGGCCGGCTGCTCACGGACCTCCACCGACCCGTCGGTGCCCTACGACTGCACGGTGGAGGGGAACTGATGCGGCGGGTGTTCTGGGGCTACGTGGTCGTCATCGTGGTGGGGCTCGGGTTCTGCATCGCGATGGGGTTGACGCTGCGATGAGCGCGCCGACCCAGCGGGGCTTCTTCCGCGACAACTCGCTGTCACTCGTGTTCGGCGGCCTGCTCGGCGCCGCCCTCGTCGGTCAGGCCTGGTGGGGCGTGGTCGGCTACAACCAGGCCGCGCGCACCGCGGGGCTCCAGGAGGTGTCGTGGTTCCGGTACGTCACCTCGTCGGACTTCGCGGTCGACGTCGCCGAGAACTGGCAGTCGGAGTTCCTCCAGTTCGTCCTCTACATCGGGCTCACCGTGTGGCTCGTGCAGAGGGGTTCGTCGGAGTCCAAGGAGCCCGGCGACGAGGGTCGCGAGAGCGACGAGCAGCAGCTGGTGGGGGAGTACGCCCGCCCCGACTCGCCCTCGTGGGCGCGGGTCGGGGGCTGGCGGACCCGGATCTACTCGCACTCGCTGGTCATCGTGATGCTGCTCGTCTTCCTGGGGTCGTGGTCCGCCCAGGCCATCGCCGGGCACGTCGCGGACAACGAGGAGCGGCTGCGCGACCTGCTCGACCCGATCGGGCTCGGTGCCTACCTCGTGTCGCCGGACTTCTGGGGGCGCACCCTGCAGAACTGGCAGAGCGAGCTGCTCGCCATCGGCACCATGGCGGTCTTCGCGATCTACCTGCGCGAGCGGGGCTCGCCGGAGAGCAAGGAGGTCGGCGCCCCCCACGGGGTGACGCAGTCCAGCGACTGACCGGCGGTCCGGGCCGTCCGGGCCGTCGGGGCCGTCAGGGGGCGTCGGGTGGCCGTCAGGGTGGCCACCGGCACCTCGCGCGCGCTACCGCCTGGTAGCTGTAGTGATCGGTGCACCTGCGAAGCGGTAGGGGACGCGAGGTTACGGCGGGTTCCAGCCCCCGTGTCGAACCTTCGACGGGAGGTTGACCCGTCGGCATACCCCCACTGGCCTGCGGGTATGGGGGACCATGTGATGCCCGACCCCAGGAGGCCGCGTGCCCGCCCTGCCCGCCCGACCCGCCGACGCAGCATGACCGACTCGCTGGAGGAGGTCCTCGAGGAGCGCGCCTCCGAGGACCTCGGCGACGCCCCGCGCCACGACATCGTCGCGGCGGTCGAGGAGATGGTGGCGCACCCGGAGTACCCCTGCCTGGGCGCCCGGTCGGTGTTCCGTCGCGACGCCGCGACGCTCGTGGTGCTCGACGACCTCGCCGACACCAGCCCCGGCGGCACGCTCGACACCCTCGGTGGAGTCCTCGCCCAGTACGCCCACGAGGTCGACCCCGAGGGGGACCTGGTGTCCTTCGTCGCGTGCTTCCGCGAGCCGGTGCCCCGCGACGAGGGCGAGTTCGAGGCCCTGCTGTGGGGGGCGCTGCAGCACCTGCACGACCACGACGACACCCCGTGGGCCGAGGGCGTCGCGGCCGACCCCGACAACCCGCACTTCGCGTTCAGCGTCTCGGGGACGGCCTTCTTCGTGGTCGGCCTGCACCCCAACGCGTCTCGCGTCGCCCGCCGTGCCCCGGTGCCCACGCTGGTGTTCAACCTGCACGAGCAGTTCGAGCGGATGCGGGCCGACGGCCGTTACCAGCGGATGCGCGACACCATCCGCCGTCGGGACACCGAGCTCCAGGGCTTCCCCAACCCGATGGTCAGTGACCACGGCGACACCTCCGAGGCGCGGCAGTACGCCGGTCGCGCCGTGCCGGCCGACTGGACCCCACCGTTCGAGGCTGACGCGGACGGCCTTGCAGCAGAACAGTGTCCGGATGCCGGTGCCTCCCCCACCACCGCTGCCCCCACCCCCGCGGAGCGCCGGTGAACCCCGCCCGCACGCGCTACCCGCGTCCGGATGGGCCACCGGCACACGACGGCTCATCCGACGGGCCCGGTGACGGCTGGACGCGCATCGCACCCCAGAGCGGGGCGGCCGTCGAGCTCGCCCCGGGCGACCGGCTCACCGTGCTCGACCCGTGCGGCGAACAGGTCAGTGACCTCTACCTGGTGGCCGCCGGCGACGTCGCCGAGGTGTTCTCGTCGGGCCGCACCACCGACTACGGCAACAGCATCTACGTGTCGACCGGATCGCAGCTGTGGTCGAACCGCTCGCGCGTCCTGGCCGAGGTCGTCGACGACACGGTGGGCGTGCACGACCTCACGCTCACCCCGTGCAGCCAGGCGACCTTCGACGTGCTCTACCCCGAGCTCGGCGGCGCACCCCACCCCTCGTGCTTCGCCAACCTCTGTGACGCCCTGGCCCCCTTCGGCGTCGACCCCGACCACATCGGCACCACCCTCAACGTGTTCATGGACGTGTGGACCGACGAGCGGGGTGAGCTGCACATCGACCCTCCGCCGACCCGGCCCGGTGACCGCTTCACCATCGAGGCGCGGCTTCCGGTGGTCGTCGGGGTGACCGCCTGCTCGGCCGAGAAGTCGAACAACGGGCGCTGCACGCCCATCGACTGGCGGGTCGAGCGAGCGAGCAGCTGATCGCGCACCGCCCGGCGCCACAACTTTCTCGCCCGATCCCGGAACCTTCACCTTCGCACCGGAACGCTTCCGGTGCGAAGGTGAAGGTTCCGACGTCAAGCTGGCCGCCGCCGGCCGGATGGCGCCTCACAGGTTCGGCGCGCAGGCTGGGGGCATGACCACGCACCCGAGCGGCCCCACGACCCTGTGCTGACCGACCTGCTCGAGCGCCTCCTCGCCGTGCCCGCACCCGTCGTGCTGGCCGTCGTGGGAACCCTGGTGTTCATCGAGGACGCCCTGTTCGTCGGCTTCGTCGTGCCCGGTGAGACGGTGGCGATCCTCGGCGGGGTCGCCGCCAGCCTCGGGCACGTGCCGCTGTGGGCGGTGCTGACCGTGGTGGTCGTCGCGGCGATCGTCGGCGACAGCGTCGGCTTCGAGGTCGGCCGCCGGCTGGGCCCCTGGCTGATGGCCACCAAGCCGCTGGTGCGCCACGCCGACCGGCTCGACGACGCCCGTGCCCTGCTCGCCCGACGCGGGGGATGGGCGGTGGTGCTCGGTCGGTGGGTCGCCTTCTTCCGTGCCGTCATGCCGGCGCTCGCCGGGTCGACCGACATGCGCTATCGCACCTTCCTGGCGTTCAACGCGCTCGGTGGGGTGCTGTGGGCCACGGCCGTGGTCGTGGGCGGCTACCTCGCCGGCACCTCCTACCAGGCCGTCGCCGATGCGCTCGGAACCGGCGGCGCCGTGCTCGTCGGTCTCGCCGTCGTCGCCGGCTTCGTGGTCTGGCAGGTGCGCCGACGGCGCGCGAAGCAGACGAACGGACCCGCCGGGCAGGCGGATGCCGCGGCCGAGCCGGCCGATGTCACCGCAGGGACCGTCCGAGCCACCCCGACCGACTGAGAACCCCCCCGCTGTCGGCGCGGCGAGGCAGGATGCACTGATGGACGTCACGCTCGCCGAGGTGGTGACCGCGTCGCGCGCGGTCGCCGCGACCCGGTCGCGCACCGCCAAGACCCAGGCGCTGGCCGAGCTCTTCGCGCGCTGCGACCCGGCGGAGGTCGGGGTCGTCGTCTCCCACCTCTCCGGCGTCCTGCCCCAGCGACGCCTCGGCGTCGGGTTCCGCTCGCTCGGCTCGCTGCCCGAGCCGGCCGACGAGGCGAGCCTCACGGTCGCCGAGGTCGACGCGGCCTTCAGCCGGCTGGCGGCCACCGCGGGAGCCGGCTCCACGGCATCGCGCAAGACCGAGCTGGTGACCCTGATGGGACGCGCGACCCCCGATGAGCAGCGCTTCCTCGTCGACCTGATGACCGGCAACCTCCGCCAGGGTGCTCTCGACGGCGTGGTGCTCGCCGCCGTCGCGACCGCCTACGACGTGCCCGCGCCGGTGGTTCGTCGCGCGGCGATGCTCGCCGGCACCGCCGCCGAGGTGGCAGCCCTCGCAGCCACGGGCGGGGTCGAGGCGCTCGAGCAGGTGGGGTTGGTCGTCGGGCGCCCGGTGCGCCCGATGCTCGCGGCGTCGGCCAAGACCACCGACGAGGCGGTGGCGGCGGTCGGCGGGGGCGAGCTGCTCGTCGACGGCAAGCTCGACGGCATCCGGGTGCAGGTGCACCGCCGCTCCGGAGAGGTCAGCGTCTACACGCGCAGCCTCGACGAGATCACCGAGCGGGTGCCCGAGGTCGTCGACGCCGTGGCCGCGCTGCCCGGTGGCGACCTCGTGCTCGACGGTGAGGCCATCGTCCTGCTCGACGACGGCCGACCGGCGCCGTTCCAGGTCACCGGGTCCCGCACGGCGAGCTCCGCCGACGTCGCGGGGCTGCGAGAGCGGGTGCCGCTCACCACGTTCCTGTTCGACGTGCTGCACCGTGACGGCGTCGACCTCATCGACGAGAGCGCGCAGGTGCGGCACGAGTCCCTCACCGACCTCGCACCGCACCTCGTCGTGCCGCGGCTGCTGACCAGCGACGCCGATGCGGCCGGCTCGTTCTTCGCCGACCTCGTGGCCGCCGGCCATGAGGGCGTCGTCGTCAAGGCCGCCGACAGCCCGTATGCCGCGGGCCGTCGCGGCAGCGGCTGGGTCAAGGTGAAGCCGAGGCACACCCTCGACCTCGTGGTGCTGGCGGTCGAGTGGGGGTCCGGGCGCCGCCAGGGCACCTTGTCCAACATCCACCTCGGGGCGCGTGACCCCGGGACCGGCGGCTTCGTCATGATCGGCAAGACCTTCAAGGGGATGACCGACGAGATGCTGCGGTGGCAGACCGAGCGGTTCACCGAGCTCGCGGTGGGCGGCACCGAGGGGTGGGTGGTCGAGGTGCGGCCCGAGCAGGTCGTCGAGATCGCCTTCGACGGGCTGCAGCGCTCGCGCCGCTACCCCGGCGGGGTGGCCCTGCGGTTCGCGCGGGTCCTTCGCTACCGCGACGACAAGGGCGCTGACGAGGCCGACACGATCGCCACGGTCCAGGCGCTGGCACCCTGAGACCCGGTGGTCTCGCAGTGGTCTGCCTCGCGCCTCCGTTGACAGCCGCCGGGCCCCCGGCGAGGCTCGACCCGAGGCCGGGTGCGAGCTCGCGCGCGGCTGTCCGCCGCCGGGCAGTGCTGCCCGGCCGCTCGAGAGGACGCTCCCATGGCCGTCGAGATCCCCCGATTCCTCACCGCCGCCCAGGGCGACCTGGTGCGCGAGACCGAGCCGGCCCGCATGGCAAAGCTCGACGAGGACGACCTCCTCGACCTGCACACGAGGGTGCGGCGGGCCCGGTCGAAGTACGTCAAGCTCTACCGGCAGACCGGGGCAGCACGGGTGGGGCTCAAGGCAGCCCGAGGCCATGCGCGTCCCGGGAACGTCGGGAACGCGGCCAAGGCCGAGGTCTTCGAGCTGGCCCTGGCCCGGGTCAGCGCCCGCGTCGACGTGGTCGCTCGCGCCGCGGCGGAGGAGCTGAGGGCCGAGCGGCTCGCGGCCGCTGCCGCGGCCCCCGGCTCGACGGGCCCGGGAGCGGCGGACTCGAGCGGGTCGAAGACGGCCGCCCCGAGCGCCCGTCGACGCGCGACCAAGACCACCGGTGGCCTGAAGCGCGACGCTTCCTCGCGCGCCAAGGGTGCTGCCCGTCAGGCGAAGAAGGACTCCCGCTGACGCAGGACTAGGGTCCAGCCCACCGGGTTACACCGCCCGGGGGACGAGGTCGTGGAGGTGCCATGACGTACGGAACCGAGGGCAGCGAGGACACCGGCGCCACCGGGAGGGTGCCGCGTGGCCTGGCACAGCGCTCACGCGGCATCTGGAGCTTCGCCGTCGACGTCGACCTGCTCCGCCGCCTCGCGTCCGGAGGGTTCGACTGGCTGGCGGTCGACGCCCAGCACGGCCGGCTCGACCGCGCCGCCCTGCACGCCGTCGGTCGCGCCCTCGCCGACACCGACGCCTCCCTTGTCGTGCGAGTGCCGTCGGTCGACCCGGTCTGGATCGGCGCCGCCCTCGACGCGGGCGCCGTCGCGGTCGTCGTGCCGTCGGTCACCAGTGCGACCGACGCCGAGCTCGCGGCCCGGGCGTCGCGCTATCCGCCTCTCGGGGAGCGGAGCTGGGGGCAGTTCGCCCCACAGTGGGGTGGGGCGGTCCTCGACCCGGCCACCGCGAACGCCGCCGTGCGCTGCCTCGTGATGATCGAGACGGCCGGGGCCCTGGCAGACGTCGACGCGATCGCCGCGACCCCCGGCGTCGACGGGCTGTTCGTGGGTCCGTTCGACCTGGCCCTCGCGCTGGGCACCACAGTCGCTGCACTGCTCGACGACCGGTCGCCGGGCAGCCCGCTGGGCGAGGTCGTGGCAGCGGCGAAGCGCCACGGCATCCTGGTGTCAGCCTTCGCCGGCACCCCGGCCAACGCCCGGCGCCTGCGGGCACACGGCATCCAGTGCCTTGCCGTCACGACCGACCAGGCCGTGGTCGCGGAAGGGGTGCGCGCCCTGTTGGAGTCGACGACGACGACGGCGCCGCGCCCGGCCCACCGCAGCACCCGGCCCGGACCCTCCCCGGGGACTCACCCCGGCAGGGTGAGGCGGATCACGGGGGGTGGCCCTAGAACGGAGGTGTGGCCGAGCGGCCGCGCGCCGGCGACGTGCTCGGCGGAGACGAAGAAGGCGGACCCCGATGTCGCACGATGACACTTCACTGACGACCGACCTGAACAAGTCGGGCGGATTCACCGGTGGCGAGAACACCGGCGCCGTCGCGTTCGCCGGCGTCCTGCTGATCATGGTCGGCCTGTTCCACGCCCTCCAGGGGCTCGTCGCGCTGTTCAGCGACGACATCTTCGTGCGGGGCGACAACTACATCTTCCACTTCAGCTTCACCACCTGGGGCTGGATCCACCTGCTCCTGGGCATCTTGACGGCGGCTGCCGGTGCCGGGCTGTTCTTCGGCAAGACCTGGGCCCGCACCCTGGCGGTCATCGCCGCCGCTGCCAGCATGGTCGGCAGCTTCGCGTGGCTCCCGCACTACCCGATCTGGGGCGTCGTGATCATCGCCCTCGACGTGTTCGTCATGTGGGCCGCGATCGTCCACGGCCGCGCGCTCGTCGACGAGTGACCCGAGCCTGACCCCCGGTCAGGGGGTGCCGATGTCGTGGAGCACCGCGGTGACGAAGCCGAGCTCCCCGCGGTATCCCTCGACCCACTCGCGCCGGTGGGTGCGAGCGGTGCCCAGCACCTGCTCGCGCTCGCCGGCGCTGCGCTCGTCCCGCAGTGCCCACGCCACGAGCGAGCCGGTCCACGACCACTCGTAGTCGTCCCACTCCTCGGCGTTGCTGACATGCGCGTAGCCGACCTCGAACCCGTGCTCAGCGAACGTGGCCACGAGCTCGGCCAGGCTCGGGAAGTCGCCGGGCCGGGCGCCGAGCGCCTGCTGCGCCGCGGCCGACGGGGGCTGCTCCCAGATCGCGTCGCCCAACAGGGCCCGGCCACCCGGTCGCAGGTGCCGCCGCAGGGCGTCGAGAGTGCCGTGGAGCCCGCCGAACGCGTGGCTCGCGCCGACGCAGATCACCGCGTCCTGGGGTAACAGGTCGGTGCCTGCCCAGGTTGCGGCATCCGTCTCGACCCACGTGAGCCGGTCGCCGACTCCGCGCTCCGCGGCGCGAATCTCGCTGTCGGGGTGCAGGTTCGTGTCGACCCCCACGGCCGTCAGGTCGGGACGCGCCTCGAGCAGCTCGAGCAGCCACCCACCGCTTCCGCAGCCGAGGTCGACGACCCGGCCGGATGCCGGTGGGTCCAGCCGCGCCAGCAGCCGGCGGACCATCGGGAGGGCCACCGGGGCCGCGATGGGGTGGTCGGTGTGGGCGATGCGGCTGATCTCGGCGCGGTCCATGGGCCCCATCCTCGCGGCTGACACCACGGTTGCGCACAAGGCGCATCGACCGAACGGAGGATAGGCGCCGATGACCCCGGGGTGGGAACTTGGTCCCTTGGAGCCGAGGACTGCAGAGGTCCTTCCCCGATGATCGACGGTCCCTGCTCGAGGGGCCTTGCTGGACGGAGACCGGTCCCGGTCACCGACGTTTCTCAGGTCTGCAGGGAGCCTGGGCTCCAAGGTCCTGGGGGACCCGTGCCGTCATTGCTGAAGACTGCCCTCTCATCCGCCCTCTCCCTCGCAGTGGTCGGGGCGCTCGGGTTGGCGGCGGCAGCCCCTGCCCAGGCCGCCGCGCAGGACGCCCCGTCCGCGGCGGTGACCGAGCTGTTCGACCGCCTCGCGACCGACTTCCTGCCGCAGGTGGCCTCGAGCACGGCGCTGTCCCGACAGCTGCCGACCATTGCGGTGACCCCGGCCGAGTCGGTCGGGCTGAAGACGGCCTTCAGCACGGCGCTGGGGAGTGGTGGTCCGCTCGGGAACCTCGCGGACCAGGCCACCCTCGCCGACCTCGAGGACTACGTCGACGGCGCCGACGCCGGTGGCTGGGCCTTCACCGCCGGGCGGCCGGACGACCACTCGCTCACCGTCGGCTTCACACGCACGGTCACGTCGGATGCCGGCCTCGACATCCGGGACCAGGACGGCGCCATCAGCCTGTCGACCGGCACCGGCATCGACGTCACCGGCACGCTCTCCGGCTCCTTCACCTTCGTCTACGACGCCACCGCCGGGCAGGCCGTCCTCACCCAGCCCTCGATGAGCATCGCTACCGTCGCGGACCTCCCGGCCGGCAAGCAGCTCAACGCCGGCCTCGGCATCCTCGGGGTCAAGGTCGTCGGGGTCGCGGGCGCCGCCGACTACTCCCTGCAGCAGCACCGTCGCGACCAGCTGGGCCAACCCCGACAACGACGCCGCAGACTCCCTCGCCTTCGACAACCCGGGCACCACGACCCCGGATGACGGTGAGCTGGCAGCCGACGGCGCGGGGACCGGCCTGGTCACCACGAGCCGATCCGGAACTCTCGCAGGCCATCTCGTCGCGGAGCCACGCGCCAACGACCGGGTCGCGAACCTTCCCCAGGTCGGCGCGACGATCGACCTCAGCTCGGCCCTTCCGGCCACGTTCGACACGCCGACCGTGACCTCGGTGGTCCCCGACGCCGCCAAGCCCTTCCTGACCCTGACCCCGCGCGACCTCGCCGCGGCACTGTCGCAGGCGGCCTCCGCGGTCCTCGGCATGCAGGACGCCGAGGACGGGAACCTCCCGTTGATGCGCGGGTCCATCGGCAACGCCGTCGACGCGGTCGGCGGCATCAAGGCCTTCCTCACCGACCAGGTGCCCGACGCCGACCCGGACGACACCACGCCCGGCCAGCCGAAGTTCGCCTCACTGCAGGACATGCTCGCGGCCCTCGACTCGGCCGCCTACTCGGGCACCGGCTGGACCATCGACGTGCTCGGCGGTTCCGAGGCGGCCACCTTCGACCCGGCGGCGAAGAAGGTGAACTTCACCGTTCGCACCACCCGAGGTGGGGTCAGTGACGTCGAGCTCAACATCCTCGGGGCGGCCACGACCGGTACCGGCACCTACAGCGCCACCGGCCTCACCGCCACGGGCGTCGACCTCAACGGACCCCACGACGACACGGGTGCAGCGCTCGCCGGGCGCCGGGTCACCGCGGGCACGTCGTCCGGCACGATCAAGGACGTCACCAGCTCGACGGCCCTCACCCTCACCACCGACGGCTGGACGGGCGGGCAGCCCGCGAACGGCACGGTCTTCACCATCGAGGCGGCCGACCCGAAGACCGGCGCCCCGGAGCTCGCGGACACCCTCGAGGACACCGCCGGCATCAAGGCGGCCAACGCCAACCTCTCGACGGCCACCATGACCCCGAACGTCGTGCTCGACCTGCCGATGGCCCTGGACCTCAGCGCGCCGCTGACCTACGTCAACGGCACGGGAGCAACCGTCCCCGACTGCGACCCCGGCCCCGGCACGGCCCCGTGCCCGTTCCAGCAGGTCGACAGCAGCGGGCTCGCGCGCATCATCACCTCGCTGCCCCTGGCGAGCGACCGGGTGCTGCTGCGCCAGACGCCGCCGCAACCTCCTGGTCGCCGACGCCGCCATCACCTCGCCCGTGCAGATCAACGCGACGAGCGGGTTCCTGGCCCTCACCCTCGGGGGCTCCGTCGACCTCAGCGTCCCGAGCGGCGAGCACCTGCAGACGCTCGCCCTGACCGGCACCGGTGACGTGCCGGTCCCGGCCTTCGTCGAGCTGGTGCGGCAGCAGGCCGTGCGCACGGCCCCCTCGGCCGACGACGTGTTCCACCAGACCCTCGCCGGGTCGGTGGAGGCAACGGTCGACGTCCGCGTCGACGACGCGCCCGACGCCTTCGCCGACGGCGAGGACTCCACCTCCGTCACCGTGACGGCCGATGTCGCCGACCTGGCCGACGGCATCGACGCCGGCGAGGTCACCGTCACGCCGGCGGACGCCGATCGTGCCGACCTGCTCAAGGCCCTCAACTTCGAGCCGGACAACCCGACCTCGCTGTTCGGCGGGGTGCAGGCGGCCTTCGAGGGCGCCGGGGCCGACCTCACCACGATGACCGGAGGCGGGCTCGACACCCCGATCCCGTTCGTGGGCTCCTCGGTCAGCCAGCTGATCGGCGCGGGCGCGAGCGGCACTGCCAAGTACACCGAGCACGACGGGGCGGGCGCCGCCCCTGACACGACCCTGCTGACCGACTCCGGGGCCGCCTTCACGCCCGAGTTCATCGGCCGCCGCATCGTGGTCGGCTCGACCCTGGCCACCATCGTCGACCAGACCGGCACGACGTTGACCCTGTCGCCACAGTTCCCGGTGGTGGACAACGAGGTCGGGCCCTACCTCGTGGAGAACGAGCTGCTCGGGGCGGTGCACGTGCTGAGCGCGATGACGCCCGCGACGCTCCAGGACGCCCTCGGCATGGCGCAGACCTCGCTGGGCAACGACTCCACCATCGACTTCGGCCTCGCCAAGGACGGCTCCGGCGACCGAGCAGCTGCGGCTCGACCTGACCTGGGAGCGCGCCTACGAGGTGACCCAGCCGGTCAACCTCGAGCTCGGCGGCGACCAGCAGGTGGTCGGGCTCGGCGGCGGAGGCGAGCTGACCCTCCAGGCGAGCGGCACCGTCAAGCTGCGGCTCTACCTGCCGCTCACCGCGTCGGCGATGCTCAGCCCGCTGGCCAACACCCACGTCGACGAGGAGTGGTCCGGCGTCGACTTCGGCGTCCACGTCGCCGCGGACAACGCCCACTTCGGCGCCAACCTCGGCCCGATCGGCATCGACGTCGGCACGGCGGCCGACCCCGGCAGCATCCATGCCGGTCTCGACGTCGCCGCCTCGGGTGCCACCAGCGACGACGACGCCGTCCCTCTCGACGTTCTTCGGAGACGGCTTCGACCTCGCGATCACCGGCGGCGATGCCTGCGACGACGCCGCGCAGGTCATCTGCGCCGGGTTCCCGATGTACACCAGCGGCGCCAAGGTGCCGGGCGGCAACCTCACCCTCACCACCACCCTGGGATCCGGTGAGGACAGCCTTGCCGACCTCTTCACCGGCGCCAGCACCGACATCGCTCTGCCCACCGGCCTGCAGGCGATCATCGACGGCAACCCGTTCGAGTTCGGGTCGC
Source organism: uncultured Actinomycetota bacterium (assembly GCA_963707895.1). Classification (GTDB taxonomy): domain Bacteria; phylum Actinomycetota; class Actinomycetes; order Actinomycetales; family Dermatophilaceae; genus Fodinibacter. The sequence goes on from CAVPRS010000009.1 coordinate 56,412, forward strand.
TGCTCGAGGGCCTGCAGCAGTACATGTACTACTCCGAGACCGCGCTGCGCACGGCGTCGAACAACGGCGAGATGCCGGTCATCGGAAAGGACCTCCAGGCCGGCGCCGACTTCATGGGCGACACCCGGGCCAAGATCGAGCAGTTCATCACGGAGAACGGCGACCCGAGCACCGTCGGGCCGGCCAAGACCCTGCTCACGACCACGCTGGCGAACAACGCTCGGCATCGTCGGTCAACGGACCGTCCGGCGTGCAGCTCGACTTCACCTGCAAGCTGGTGCTCGAGAGCCCCGACGGGCCCACCGCGGCGGCGAGCAACGGCGGTCGCGGCCGACACGACACAGTACGTGTACAAGGTCGTGTCGACGTACGCGCACAGCCCCGACCCGGATCAAGAGGTCCAAGCCCTCGGAGCCGAGCGCGGTGGTGACCAACGCGTCCACCTTGACCGCGGGGGCCAGCGGCAAGTTCAACACCGTCACGTGGACCAAGGTCACCGGCGCCACCGGCTACGAGGTCCTGCGCGCGACCCAGGTCGGCACCACCCCGCCGGCCGCGTCGGCCTTCCGGCTGGTGTCGGCCGTCGGCGACGTCGCGACGTTCGAGGACCACGCTGCGACGACGACCGTCGGCGACGCTGTCTGCGGCCAACCCGAACCTGCCGGGCACGGTCTGCCCCGACGACACCTCGGTGACCAAGATCGAGGGCGTCACCCTGGGCCTGAAGCTGGGCCAGGGCAAGGTGTCCGAGGACAAGGGCTGCGAGGACGCACCCGGGCTGGCCTCGGCGACTGCGTCGGCGGCGAGCTGCCGGTCGACCTCGGCATCCCGGGCCTGTCGCTGAAGACCGGTGACTCGGGCTCCGTGAGCGGCAAGGTCGGCTGGGGCATCGACCTCAAGATCGGGATGAGCCGCAGCAAGGGCTTCTACATCGACACCTCGAAGAAGAACGAGCTGGCGGTCGGCGCGGCCCTCAAGCTCGACAAGGCGGCCACCGGCCCGGACCTGCAGGCACAGCTGGCGATCATCAACGTCGACGTCACCAAGAACGGCGACAAGCCCGAGTTCGTCGGTTCAGTTCGGCATCGACATCAAGGATGCCGACGACGCCCTGACGCTGGGCGAGATCGCCCGCACCCGCGTGGCCGACGCCATCGAGGTGAGCGTGGAGGCCAAGGTCGACATCGACTGGCACCTCGCCGCCACCGTGGACGCCGCCATGCCGGGCGTCTCGACCGACTTCAAGCTGACCTGGGGCTGGGGCGCCAGCACGAGCAAGACCCCGCAGCAACCCGGCCGGCCTGAAGATCAGGTTCGACCACGTGACCCTCAACGCGGGTGCCTTCTTCGGCAAGGCTCTCAAGCCCTACCTGGACCAGGTCATCGACGCCACCAAGCCGCTCCAGCCTGTGCTCGACACGATCTTCACACCGATGCCGGTCATCTCGGACCTGTCGAAGGCGGCAGGTGGTGAGGAGGTCACCATCGCGAGCCTCGCCGCGACGTTCAGCACGATCGCGGGTGGGCCGAGGATCAAGCCGTTCCTCGACGCGGTCAAGACGGTCAAGGAGCTTCGCCAAGAACGTGAAGTGCGACGGCAACACCTGCGGTGTCGACATCGGCAGCTTCGACCTGTCGAAGACGCGGGCGACCTCGACGCGTGTCTCGGCGGGCAACGCCACGGCGATGATCGACAAGGACCCCGGCGACCTACCAGCCGCAGCCCAAGGCGGCCACGGCCACGGCGATCGCGGCCAAGGACAGCTCGGGACGGATGAGCGACAGCACCAAGCGGGCCCTGTCCGGCCTGTCGTTCCCCGTGCTCGACGACCCGACGATCCTGTTCGAGCTGATCTCCGGCGGCGACATCCCCCTCGTCGAGTTCGACAGCGGGCCGCTCACCCTTGGCTTCCAGTTCCAGAAGTCCTTCGGGCCGATCTACGCCCCCCCGCCGGTGATGATGGTCATCGGTGGCGGGGCGTCGGTCTCGATGCGGATCGCCGCGGGCTTCGACACCTACGGCATCCGCCGGGCCATCGAGTCCGGTTCCGCCGCACAGGTTCTCGACAGCCTGTACTTCAAGACGGTCGACAAGAACGGCACCCCGATCCCGGTCGTGCAGTTCACCGGCTACCTCGAGGCGGGGGCGTCGGTCTCGATCGGCATCCTCGAGGTCGGAGTGGTGGGTGGCATCAAGCTGACCGTCGGCTTCTACTGGAACGACCCGAACAACGACGGCAAGTTCCGCCTGTTCGAGTTCGGCGCAGCCGTCGCCGTCAACCCGATCTGTCTGTTCAACGTCGGGGGAGAGCTCTCGCTCTACATCAAGGTCTTCGTGAACATCGGGTTCAGCCCGTTCTCGGTGAGCTTCGACTTCACCCTGATCAACATCAAGCTGCTCGACTTCAACCTCAAGCCGGACTGCTCGCCGCCGCCGCCCAGGCTCGGTGGCACCACGGGCAGCGTGCTGTACGTCTTCGCCGGGAAGTTCGGCACCGACGCACAGCGTGGTGCAGCCGTGGGGCGCCGGCGACAAGGCCGAGACCTGGGTCGTGCGCCAGGTCCCGGCGTGGACCGACGACGAGGGCGCGCACGACGCCGCCGTCGAGGTCCGCGGGCTCGGCATCACCGAGTCCTTCCCCGACACGGCCTCTTCCCCGATCGCGACCGTGGTGCTCGACGGGCGCGACTACACGGGCGCCCTGACCGTCAGCTTCACCGGTGGCTCCGCGCCGGTGGAGGGCGCCAAGCCCGTCGCCTTCACGAAGAAGGCCGTGGTCTTCACCGGCACGGGCGACGACGACGATCCGCACCGGTGAGGGCGACTCCTGGGTCGACTCAGGCGCGGGCAAGGACGTCGTGACGACGCTCGACCGCACCGACCTGTCCACGGCCGCCGACTCCGTGCAGTCGCACGTGGCCGGTGGTGCGGGCGCCGACACCATCACCGTCGGCAACGGCAAGGACTCGGTGACCGGCGACGGCTCCCTGCGCGTCTCGAACGCAGCGCCGGAGGTCAGCTTCGCGCCGGCCAAGGCAGGAAAGGTCACGCTGAGCGCGGCACTCGACCCCGCGACGCTGCAGGACCCGACGGATGCCGCCTTCTACGACGCGGACACCGGGGGCGACGCGGGCGTCGACCAGATCGCCGCCGGCCTCGGTGAGGTCCGCCTCTCCGGCAACGGTGGCAACGACACCATCGGCACCGCGAACGACAGCACCCTGGCGGACTCGGCCGGGATCAAGGCCGGGACCACCGGAGGCTCCGCCAGCAAGGAAGCCCTCTACCGTGCCCACGCGTCCGTCCTCGTCGGCGGCAAGGGCAACGACGTCATGAAGAGCGGGTCGGCAGACGACAAGGTCTTCACCGGCAGCCACGCCGTGATCGACGAGTTCGGCAACGGTTCGGGGGACGCTGCTGACAACAGCAACACCGTTGACACCGGGGCTGGTTCGGACACCGTGTACGGCTCCAACGGCCTCGACTTCGTCACCACGCACTCGACGGCGACCCAGAAGGCGATCGTCTACGGCGGTGCGGGCGCGGACGTCCTGACCGGCGGCCTGGGCTCCGACGAGATCTACGGTGGCCCGGACGACGACTACGTCGTGGCCGCGCCGGCCACGGTCGGCGCGCCCGGCTCGGCCACGGACGTGCTCGGCTCCGCGCGGCAGGTGGGGGTGCTCCCCGGCGCCGGCGCCAGCCCGAAGAAGCTCGTCGGCGGCACCGGCAGCGACCGCATCTACGGCAGCGACGGCGCCTCGGCGATCTTCGGCGACACCACCGTCGACGGCTGCCCGGTGCAGAGCAACCCGGTCAGCAAGCAGCCCACCGAGACCACCAACGCGGCCGACGCCGCCGACCTGGTGCTCGGGGGCAACGGCGTCGACGTCGTGAACGCCGGCGGCGGCAACGACTGGGTCTACGCGGCCGGCGCCTCGGACCGTGTCTGCGGCAACTCCGGCAACGACCACCTGTACGCCGGTGACGCTGCAGACGTCGTCTACGGCGGCAGTGGAGCCGACCAGGCGTACGGCGAGGCCGGCGACGACCAGGTCTACGGCAACGACGGGGCGGATGCCGTCTACGGCGCCGCGGGCGCCGACCGGCTCCAGGGCAACGACGGGGCCGACTGGCTCGACGGTGGCTCGGAGGCGGACGTGCTCCTCGGTGGTACCTCGCAGGCCGGCTCGGCCGACGGTGCCGACGTGCTGCTCGGCGCGGCGGGTGCGGACCTGCTCATCGGCGACAACGCCCAGAGCGATGTCGCGGCCAGCCAGCCCTACCCGACCGACCTCGGTTCGTCCGACACCACGCTCGGCGGCGACGACTACCTCGTGGGTGGCGACGACCCCGACCGTGCCTACGGCGGTCTCGCCGACGACACCGTGTACGGCGGCGACGGCGACGACTACGCCGAGGGCAACCCGGGCACCGACCGGATGTCCGGCGACCTGGGCGACGACGACCTCATCGGCGGCTCGTCCGAGCTCGCGACCGGGGCGTTCAGCGGCTCCGAGCCGGGTCGGCCCGACGCGAAGGACTACCTCTACGGTGGGGCCGGCCAGGACGTCATCACGGGCGACAACGCCGTGGTGACCCGGGGCGGAACGGCCCACCCGGAGACGACCGGCCGTGGCCTCACCGCCACGCGCGGCGTCGACCTCGCCGACGAGACCTCCGCCACGGCCACCGGCCGGTTCGGCGGCGACCACATCGAAGGTGGTGGCGACACCGACGTGGTGTTCGGCCAGCGCGGCGACGACGACGTCTCGCTTGGCGACGGTGGCGACTACGGCGAAGGCGGCCAGGGCGTCGACGTCGTCCACGGCGACGCCGGTGACGACGACGTCGTCGGCGGTTCTTACACCTCGCTCGCCGGCGTGCACCCGACCGTGACCGGTCAGCCAGACGCTGGTGACACCCTCGCGGGCGACGCGGGGCAGGACGTCGTGCTCGGCGACAACGGCTCGCTCACCAGGCCCGTCCCGCCGGCCGCCGGCAGCCCGCTCACCCTCAACCGCGTGACGGCCCAGCGCTCGGTGACGCCGTACGACCTCGGTGACTCCCCGGTATCCGGTACCTCCGGACCCGACACGATCACCGGAGGCGGCGACAACGACGTGGTCCTCGCCCAGGGCGGCGCCGACCGGGCCGACGGCGGCACCGAGGCCGACTACGTCGAGGGCGGCCAGGGCTCCGACCTGGTGCTCGGGGACAGCGGCGACGACGACGTCGTCGGCGGCTCCTCCGTCGGCAGCTCGACGACCCCGACCGGCGAGGTCGGCCAGCCCGACGGTGCCGACAACGTCTACGGTGGCGCGGGCTCCGACCTGATCCTCGGTGACAACGGTTTGCTGACCCGGCCCACGGCCGGTCGCGACTGGCGGACCAACCGTGCCGATGCCACCCAGACCGCCCTCGTCCCCGCCCGCGGGATGACGATGCACGACCTGGGCGGCCCGGTTCCGGTGGTGGCCAACGGCTCCCACTCGGCGGCTGACGCCCTCTCCGGACAGGCCGGCGTCGACGTGATCTTCGGCCAGGACGGTGCGGACGCCATCAGCGGCGGCAGCGACGACGACTACGCCGAGGGCGACGGCGGTGCGGACGGCATCCACGGCGACGTGGCGCTGACCCCAGCCGAGATCGTCACCGCGCCCGCGGGCGCGGCGTGGGCCACTCCGGCGGTCGACGGTTCCACCGTCACCCCGGGTCAGGACGACCTCGCGGGAGGATGGGCCCGACAGGGGTACCGCGACGGCGACGACACGATCCACGGCGACGGCAGCGACGACTTCGTCGTCGGCGACAACGGGTCCATCGCCAGGGTCGTCGACGGGACGACCGACCGGGTCTACACCCAGCGCTACGGTCCCTCGCGCGCCGGCCAGGGCAAGGTGCGCGTCGCCGGCGGCGGAGCAGCATCCACGCGCTTCTGCCCGACGACCGGGGCCACGGCCACCTCGACCTGCGAGGTGTCCGGAGCCTTTGGCACGGACAGCCTGTTCGGCGATGCCGGCCAGGACGTGCTCTACGGCCAGGACGGCGGCGACACCATCCGCGGTGGTGAGGGCGACGACGACGTCTACGGCGAGCTCGGTGCCGACGTCCTGTACGGCGAGGCCGGCGAGGACGCGATCCTGGGCGACCGCGGCGGCGTCCAGGACCGGTACGAGAACGGCACGCGCTCGACAGCGACGACGCTGAACATGCCCCCGGCCGTGACCTACACGTCGCGACTGAGCGGCTCGGTGAGCCGGGAGGCCGACCTGCTGCACGACGTCAACGGCACCGACTTCGTCGGCGGCGCGACCAGTGCACCGATGCCGCTCGACGGGATCACCTTCGGGGGTGCTGACCGGATCCGCGGCGGTGAGGGCCACGACTCGATCCACGCCGGTGCCGGCGATGACCTGGCCAACGGGGACGCGGGTGGCGACTCGGTCTTCGGTGACCGTGGCGACGACGTCCTGTGGGGCGGGGCCGGTCGCGTCTGCGCCCACACCGACGCGGCGTGCCTCGCGGACCGCGGCGTCGCGGACGAGTTCGTCGACCACCTGGCCGGCGGGAAGGACGAGGACGTCATCGACTGGCGGCCCCGTGGCACCTACGGGACGGGCCCGACCTTCACGGGACGGACCTGCACCACCGGCGCCATCCCGCTGACGAGCAAGCAGAACGGCACGACCGACCCGTGCTCGTGGTTCGAGATGACCGAACGCGCCGACGACGACGCAGCCGTCCCCGCGACGCTCGCCAACAACCAGCACCACCAGGGCGTCGACTGGATCTACGGTGGCTGGGACCGAGACGCGATGCAGGGTGACCTGTCCGAGAACGGCCCCCACACGGGCGACCGGCTCATGGACTGGAACGGTGTCTACAACCTGTGGAGCCACTGCAACTCGGCATACGGCGGCTTCACCGACGTCCGCAACTCCGCGCCGGCGGTGGAGGACTTCCTGCGCAAGTGGGCGACCGGGAACGGCGCAGGCCGACCGGCCGCCACCGGGACCCAGGCCGACACGGTCACCGCCGGGACCTCGGCGTTCGACGAGCTGGGGCTGGTCTACACCGGTGACAACAAGGACCACGCGGTGGGAAGCCCGTACCCGACCAGCCCGGGCCACTTCGACGACCCGAACGCCTGCGCCGGCTACTGACCCCGGTTGAACCCCTGACCCCCGTGACCCCGTGTCACGGGGGTCAGGGCCGTCGCTCGACGGCCTCCCACGCAGCGCGAGAGGGAGAACCCCATGAACACGACGCGACGCAGCCACCTGATCCCCACGACCGCCGTCACGGCGCTGGCGATGCTGGCCCTGACGGCCGGCCCCGCCCTGGCCGACGGGTCGGGCGGGCACAGCGTCCTGCGGGCCAAGCTGGTGGGCAGCATGCCGGCACCCGCGAGCCCGGCGATCGCCAAGGTCAACCCGGGCGGCGCCCCCTGGGTGAACGGCCCGAGCCGGGTCCGGGTGCGCGACGACGGACGGATCACGGTCACCATCCGGCGGCTGGTCATCCCGCCGCCGGTCGGGACGGGCGTCAACCCGGTCGCCTCCGTCGTGGCCACCCTGGTCTGTGGCGACGAGGTCGAGACCTCCACGGCGCCCTTCGCCCTGGACATGGCGGGCAACGGGTCGACCGCCGACGTGATCACCGTCCCGAGCCACTGCGCTGACCCGGCCGTGCTCATCCAGCCGGCGGGGAACCGGACCGTCTACATCGCCTCGGGGCTGGGCGACGACCGGCACGACGACTGAGCGCGGCGCCCGCCACCGACCCCGCAACGACGAAGCCGCAGCCCGTGACGCGGGCTGCGGCTGTTCCGGTGGCCAGGGGCGGGGTCGAACCGCCGACCTTCCGATTTTCAGTCGGACGCTCGTACCAACTGAGCTACCTGGCCGGACCAGAGACGAAAACGGCCGGTTGAACCGACCGCTCCTTCTCGGAGCGACCCCGACGGGACTCGAACCCGCGACCTCCGCCGTGACAGGGCGGCGCGCTAACCAACTGCGCTACGGGGCCTTGTTAAAGGCCTTGCCTAACGTATCCCCAACGGGATTCGAACCCGTGCTACCGCCGTGAAAGGGCGGGGTCCTGGGCCGCTAGACGATGGGGACCCGACCTCGACCGGGCCTCAAGGTCGCGCAGCGCGCAGCGCTCGGATCCGTCGAGGACTCCGAAAGCATAGGGGACACCCGGCGACCCCACCAAAACGGGAAGTCCCCGGCCCGCCGATGGCCGTCGGCCGACCCGATCCGTCAGCACATGTTGACGGACGAGCGACGTCAGCATATGCTGACGGGTATGACCAGAACCGCCACGGACCTCGCGGGCGACCTCGACAGCACCGACCCCACGGTCGGGCTGCGGGCGGTCGCTGCGCTGGGCCGACTCCTCGACCAGCTGGAGACCCTGCACGTGCGCAACGCCCGCGCCAGGGGCTGGTCCTGGCAGGAGATCGCCGACGTTCTCGGCGTCACCAAGCAGACCGTCCACCGCAAGCACGCCCGGAGGTAGACCGTGTTCGAACGCTTCACCCGCGACGCCCGCGCCGTCGTGATCTCGACCCAGGACCTCTGCAACGCGCTCGGGGTGGACGAGGTGCGACCCGTGCACCTGCTGCTGGCCCTGACCGAGGAGGACAGCGGGGTGCGCGACCTCCTCGCCGCCCACGGCATCACCACGGATGCCGCGGCCGACTGCCTCGGTGTCGCCCCGCCGACTCCGCCGGCCCCACTGCGTGACGACGACGCCGCGGTGCTGCGTTCGCTCGGCATCGACCTCGACGCCATCCGGGAGGCCGTCGAGCGCCAGTTCGGTGAGGGGGCCCTCGACGCGGACGACCCCACGGACGACCCCGGGGCCCGCCGCCCACCGCGGGCCGACGACGGGCGACGACGCCTGGGTGGCCCGCCGCCGGTTCGGGCCGGGTGGCCACGTCCGGTTCGCGCGCGGCTCGAAGAAGGTGCTCGAGCTCTCGCTGCGTGAGGCCCTGCGCACCGGCGCCCGGGAGATCCGCACCGAGCACATCGCCCTCGGGGTGCTGCGCGCCGACGACGAGGCCGTCACGATGCTGCTGCGCAGCCTGGGCACCGACCCGCGGGCCCTGCGAGCCGACCTGGAGGGCCGCGGCCGGCGCAGCGCCTGAGGACCGGTGCGGGCGACCCGCTAGCGAGCCGGGTCTGCCCACGCCAGGAGGCGCTCGGCATCCCACGTGGTGACGATCCGGTCCGCGGGGACGCCGAGCCGCTCGGCCCGCTCGCACCCGTAGGCCTTCATGTCGAGCTGGCCGGGTGCGTGCGCGTCGGAGTCGATCGAGAACAGGCAGCCGATCTCGAGGGCGAGCAGCACGAGCTCGTCCGGCGGGTCGCGGCGTTCGGGGCGACTGTTGATCTCGACGGCGGTGCCGTGCTCGGCGCAGGCCTCGAAGACGGCCCGGGCGTCGAAGTCCGACTGCGGCCGGGTGCCGCGCGAGCCCTCGACGAGGCGTCCCGTGCAGTGGCCGAGGACGTTGACCCGGGGGTTCGACACGGCGTTGACCATCCGGGTGGTCATCGGCTCGGAGTTCATCCGCAGCTTGCTGTGCACGGATGCGGTGACGAGGTCCAGCCGCGCGAGCATCGCGTCGGTCTGGTCGAGGGCGCCGTCGTCGAGGATGTCGACCTCGATGCCCTTGAGCAGCCGGAACGAGCCACCGAGTGACCGGTCGATCGCCTCGACGATGCCGAGCTGCTGGGTGAGCCGCTCGACCGTGAGGCCGTTGGCGACCCGCAGCTGGGGGCTGTGGTCGGTGAGCACGAGCCACTCGTGGCCGAGCTCGATGCCGGTCAGCACCATCTCGTCGATCGGCGAGCCGCCGTCGCTCCAGTCGGAGTGCAGGTGGCAGTCGCCGCGCAGGGCGGCGTACATCTCCTCGCCCCCGTCGACGAGCGGACCACCCGACTTCTCCTGCAGCGACGCCAGGTAGGCCGGCAGCACACCCTCGACGGCCTCGGTGATGACGCCGCTCGTCGACTTCCCGATTCCGGGGATCTCCTGGAGCGTCCCCGCCTCGGCCCGCTCGCGCAGCTCGTCGGCGTCGAGCGTCTTCAGCGTCTTGACCGCGTTGCGGAACGCCTCGACGCGGTAGGTGCCCGCGCGCGTGCGTTCGAGGAGGAAGGCCACCCGGCGCAGCGCCTCGATGGGGTGCACCGGTGCCTCGAGCGGCTCGAGCAGCGCGACCATCAGAGGCTGAACTGCCGGGCCATCAGACGGTCCCAGACCCGGTCACCGGCGACGGTGTGCGTCGCAGCCATCACCTTGGCCGCGGGAGTGAGCAGGTAGCGAGTCCGAGGGTGGTCGGCGGCGACGGCCGACGCGACCACCTCGGCCACGCTCTCGGCCGAGGCCGACATCATCCGGTTGGAGTAGGCCTCGTTGTTCGACGCCGACACCGACGCGCGCATCGCGGCATAGGGGGAGTCGGGCCGGCCGCCCATCCCCTCGGAGTCGGTGGACTTCTCGACGAACTCGCTTCTCGTGACGCCAGGCTCGACGAGCGCGACGTCGATGCCGAACGCCTTGACCTCCATCCGCAGCGCGTCGGTGAGTGCCTCCACCGCATACTTCGTCGCGTGGTAGTAGCCACCGAGCGGGAAGACGAAGCGCCCGCCCATCGAGCCGATGTTGACGATGCGGCCCCGCCCCGCGCGGCGCATGCCCGGGAGCACGAGCTGGCACATCCGAGCGAGACCGAAGACGTTGGTCTCGAACATGGCACGCACCTTGTCCAGGTCGACCTCCTCGACCGCGCCGTACTCGCCGTACCCGGCGTTGTTGACGAGGGTCCCGACCGAGCCGTGAGCCGACTCGACCTCCTGCACGGCGGCGGCCATCGAGGCCTCGTCGGTGACGTCGAGGGCGGTGACGTGGGCGCCGCGGTCAGCCAGGTCGGCGAGGGTGTCGGGCCGACGTGCCGTGGCCCAGACGGTGTGGCCCTGGCGGAGCAGCTCCTCGGCGACGGCACGGCCGATGCCGGTCGAGCAGCCCGTGACGAGGACGGGGTCGTGGTCGTGCTGTCCCATCGTGTTCCGCCCTCTCTCAGACGATCTCGGTCAGCGCAGTGACGAGCCGGTCGACGTCGTCCGCTGACGTGTAGGGGGCGAGGCCGACCCGCACCCCACCCTCGTCCCCCAGCCCGAGGTGGCGCGAGCACTCGATCGCGTAGAAGTGCCCCGCGGGGGCGTTCACTCCGCGCTCGGCGAGCCGGCCGCGCACCTCCTGCGGGTCACGACCTGCCACGGTGAACAGCAGGGTGGGCGTGCGCGATCGGGCGTTGCTGTGCACCGTGACGCCGGGCAGTGCGCGGATCGCGGGCTCGAGCGCGTCGAGCAGCACCCGCTCGTGCGCGTGCACTGCCTTCATGCCCAGCTCGATCCGTTCGCGCCGGCTGGCAGGGGCGAGGCCCTGGCTGGATGCCGTGTCCGGTGCGTTGGTGGTCGCCGCGGCATCCGCCTCCGCACCGTCGGCGAGACTCGCGATGAACTCGACTGCTGCGGTGGTGCCGGCCATCAGCTCGTAGGGCAGGGTGCCGAGCTCGAACCGCTCGGGCACGGCATCCGTCGACGGGAGCAGCTTGTCGGGGTGCAGGGTCTCGAGGAGGGCCGGGTCTGCGGCGAGCACCCCGCAGTGCGGCCCCATGAACTTGTAGGGAGAGCAGGTCCAGAAATCCGCGCGGAGCGCGGCCAGGTCGACCGAGGCGTGGGCGGTGGCGTGCACCCCGTCGACCCAGTGCAGCGCCCCGACCTCGTGGGCCAGGTCGGCGACCCGGCAGACGGGGGTGCGGGTACCGATGAGGTTCGAAGCGCCCGTGGTGGCGACCAGGCGGGTGCGGTCGGAGAGCACGGCTGCGACGGCATCCGCCGACAGCTCACCCGTGGCGGGGTCGAAGTCGACCCAGCGCACCGTGGCGCCGGCGGCCTCCGCGGCGTGCACCCAGGGCCGGATGTTCGCGTCGTGGTCGAGGCGGGTGACGACCACCTCGTCGCCGGGCCCCCAGTCCTTGGCCAGCGCGCGAGCGAGGTCGTAGGTCAGCGTGGTGGCGCTGCGGCCGAACACGATGCCCCGCGGGTCGGCCCCGAGCAGGTCGGCCAGGGCGGCGCGACAGTCGACGACGACCTGCTCGGCCCGGCGCTCCGACGCGGTGACGCCGCCGCGGTTCGAGATCGCGCTCGTCAGCGTGTCGGCGACGGCCCGGGCCACGACGTCGGGGGTCTGGCTGCCGCCAGGGCCGTCGAAGTGCGCGGCCCCCTCGGTCAGGGCAGGGAAGTGGGCACGGACCGAGGCGACGTCGTACGGCATACCCGCATCCTGCCCCAGCCTCCGCCCGCCGGCGTCAGTCGTCACCAGGAGGTGTGCAGCGGGCGGCCCTCGGCGAAGCCGGCGGTGCTCTGCAGGCCGACCGTCGCCCGCTCGTGGAACTCCTCGAGGGTGCGCGCACCGGCGTAGGTGCAGCTGCTGCGCAGGCCGGCGACGATCTCGTCCAGCACGTCCTCGACGCTGGGACGAGCCGGGTCGACGTACATCCGCGCCGAGCTGATGCCCTCCTCGAACATCGCCTTGCGGGCGCGCTCGTAGGCCGTGTCGCTCGCCGTGCGGCCGCGCACCGCCCGGGACGAGGCCATGCCGAACGACTCCTTGAACTGCCGCCCGGCCTCGTCGGTGTAGAGGTCGCCGGGCGACTCGAGGGTGCCCGCGAACCACGAGCCGATCATCACGTTCGAGGCGCCGGCGGCCAGGGCGAGCGCGACGTCGCGCGGATGCCGCACGCCTCCATCGGCCCACACGTGCCGTCCCAGCTCGCGCGCCGCGGCGGCGCACTCGAGCACTGCGGAGAACTGCGGGCGACCGACGGCGGTCATCATCCGGGTCGTGCACATCGCGCCCGGGCCGACGCCGACCTTGACGATGTCGGCCCCGGCCTCGATCAGGTCGCGGGTGCCCTGCGCCGACACCACGTTGCCGGCGACGACGGGCACTCCCGGGTCGAGGGCGCGCACGGCCCGCAGGACGTCGATCATCTTCTCCTGGTGCCCGTGCGCGGTGTCGATGACGAGCACGTCGGCACCCGCGTCGAGCAGGTCCTTGGCCTTGGTGGCCACGTCCCCGTTGATGCCGACGGCCGCGGCGACCCGGAGCCGTCCCCGGTCGTCGACGGCGGGGGAGTACAGGTGCGCCCGCAAGGCGCCCGAGCGGGTGAGGATGCCGACCAGCCGCCCGTCCTCGGCCACGACCGGGGCCAGCCGGCGTCGGGCGTGCGACAGGGTGTCGAACGCCGCCTCGACGTCGACGCCGTCCTGAAGGGTCACCATGTCGCGGACCATGACGTCGTCGATCTGGGTGAACCGGTCGACGCCGGTGAGGTCGGTCTCGGTGACGATGCCGACCGGGCGGTCGCCGACCGTGACGATCGCGGCACCGTGCGCGCGCTTTTGCAGCAGCACCAGGGCCTCGCCCACCGTCATGGTGGGGGTCAGCGTGATCGGGGTGTCGTAGACGAGGTGGCGCGACTTCTGCCAGGCGACCACCTCCCGCACGATCTCGGCGGGGATGTCCTGCGGGATGACGGTCAGCGCACCCCGGCGCGCCGTCGTCTCGGCCATCCGCCGTCCGGCGATCGCCGTCATGTTGGCCACGACGAGCGGGATCGTCGTCCCCGTGCCGTCGACCGTCGCGAGGTCGACGTCGAGCCGGCTGGTCACCGACGACCGGTTGGGCACCATGAAGACGTCGTCGTAGGTCAGGTCGATCTGCGGCTGGAGGTCGTTGAGGAAACGCACCCCACCAGCGTAGGGGCGGCGAGGGCCGACGGCGCGGGCCGTCATCCGGGAGCAGGTCGAGCCGGTTCATGGGGGAGGATCGCGTGGTGAGTCTCATGGCCCCTTCGCCCGCGGATGCCGCCCGCCGTGCCGGTCTGCGCCGGATGCGGGCGCTCGCCCTGTCGCTGTTGCTGCTCGCCGCGGTCATCTACGCGCTGACGCTCAACCTCGACCAGTCCGGGGTCTGGGGCTACGTCAACACCGCTGCCGAGGCGGCGATGGTCGGCGCGCTGGCCGACTGGTTCGCGGTCACGGCGCTGTTCCGGCACCCGCTCGGGCTGCCGGTGCCGCACACCGCGATCATCCCCAAGCGCAAGAACGAGATCGGGCGCAACCTGCAGGAGTTCGTGACCGAGAACTTCCTCACCGAGGAGATCGCCCGCGACCGGCTCGCGGCGGCCCGCGTGGGGGAGCGCGTGGGGCTGTGGCTCGGCGTGGCGGAGCACCGGCAGCGGGTGCGCGGCGAGGTCGTGCGCGTGGCGACCGCCGGGCTGGGGCGGCTCAGCGACGACGAGGTGCGGGCGCTGGTGGAGGACTTCCTCGTGCCGCGCCTGATCGAGGAGCCGGTCGCGCCGATCGCCGGCGCCCTGCTCGAGGGGATCGTCGACGAGCAGACCCACCACGGCCTGGTCGACCTCGGGCTCGAGCAGCTGCGCGACTGGCTCGCCGACAACCCGGGGACGTATGCCACCGTGCTCGGCGAGCGGGCGCCGTGGTGGTCGCCGCCGTGGGTCGACGACCGGGTGATCGGCTGGACCTACCAGCAGGTGCTGTCCTGGCTGCGCGACATCCAGCAGGACCCACGGCACCCCGCCCGGCAGGCGCTCGACGACCTGCTCAAGCGACTGGCGGCCGACCTGCAGCACGACCCCGAGGTGATGGCCCGGGCCGAGTCGCTCAAGGAGCGGCTGCTCACGCATCCGCAGGTGCCCGAGACCGCGCTGGGGCTGTGGAAGTCGTTCCGCAGCTCGCTCACGACCGCGATGGAGGACGAGAGCTCGTACTTCCACACCCGTGGCGACGAGCTGCTCGAGCACCTGGGGAGGCACCTGGTCGAGGACGAGGTGTGGCGGGGGCGGCTCGAGGCGCGGCTCGGCGAGCTGGTCTCGTTCTTCGTCAACACCTACGGCAGCGAGCTCGCCGAGGTCATCTCGGTGACCGTCGACCGCTGGGACGGCAAGGAGGCCGCCGAGCGGATCGAGCTGCACGTTGGTCGAGACCTGCAGTTCATCCGGATCAACGGCACGATCGTCGGGGCGCTGGCGGGGCTCGGCATCCACGCCCTGTCCCAGGTGGCGAGCTGAGGAAACCCGTGCCGGTCAACCTGTTCCGTGCTGGTGGGTAGCGGGCTACGTTGGGCGAACCCGTCAACGACGAAGGGACCAGGGCCATGGCCGGCACGTTCGAGCTCTACAAGGACAAGGCCGGCAAGTTCCGGTTCCGGCTCAAGGCCTCCAACGGCCAGGTGATCGCGTCCGGCGAGGCCTACGAGTCGAAGGCGTCCGCGATGAACGGGATCGCCTCGGTGCAGAAGAGCGCCGCGGACGCCAGGGTCGACGACCAGACCTGACGCGGCGAGGGGCGCGGGCGGCGGCGGGCGCGGGCGGCGGCGGAGCGGCGGCGGCGGACGCGGGCGGCGGATCCCGGGCGAGCCATCCAGACAGCTGTTCGGCTGCCTATTGGATGCTCGCTGTCAGCGAGCAACTTTCAAAGTTGCTCCCTCACGGCGAGCATCCAATAGGCGCCGAGAGTGGATGTTCGGCCCGCCAGCCGCCAGCCGCCAGCCGCCAGCCGCCAGCCGCCAGCCGCCAGCCGCCAGCCGCCAGCCGCCAGCCGCCAGCCGCCAGCCGCCAGCCGCCAGCCGCTATGACCTCCGGGGCGGGCGCGGGAAGAACATGCTCGTGCGCTCCATGTACTCGGCGTACCCCGGGCGAGTGATCATCTGCGCCTCGAGCAGCCGGGCCCCCGTCGCGAACGCCAGGAAGTACGTCATCACCACCGGCGACAGCACGGTCAGCACCCCCGGCCACGCCTCGGCGGCCACCAGCCACAGCCCCCACCACACGGCCGAGTCGCCGAAGTAGTTCGGGTGCCGCGTCCACCCCCACAGGCCGCGGTCCATCACCGTCCCCCGGTTGGCGGGGTCGCGCTTGAACGCGGCCAGCTGCGCGTCGCCCACGCCCTCGAAGGTCACGCCGACCAGCCACACGACCACGCCGACCGCCGCGATCCAGCCGAGCGGCCGGTCCGTCGCGGCCGCGACCTGCAGCGGCAGCGACACGAACCACGCCGCCAGTCCCTGCACCACGAACACCTTGCGCACCGCGTAACCGAAGCGGCCCCCGGGTGGCGCATCGGCCAGGAGCGTCTCGTAGCGGGGGTCCTCACCCGTCCCGAGCGCCCGTCGCCTGATGTGCCAGGCCAGCCGTCCGCCCCACACGGTCACCAGCACGGCCAGCAGCAGCGAGCGACCGGAACCGGTGCCGACGACGAACGAGACCCAGCCGATCGCCACGAAGAGCAGACCCCAGGTGATGTCGACGACGCTCACCTTCCCCAGCCGCCGGGCCACGAGTGCGGTCACCGTCATCGCCACGGCGGCCGTGACGAGGGATGCCGCGACGACGGCAGCCAAGGTCGCGAGCATCAGCGACCCACCGGGTCCGCCGCGTCCGCCGCGGCCGTCGCGCCCGCCAGATCGCTGTCCGGGCGACGCAGCAGGATCTGGTCGACCCCCATCCGCCCGTCACGGAACGCCTGCGAGCCACCGACGAGGTAGAGCCGCCACACCCGCGCGGCCTCCTCACCGATCAGTGCGACGGCGCGGTCCCACTGCGACTCCAGCGTGCGGTGCCAGGCGTCGACGGTGAGCACGTAGTGCTCGCGCAGGTTCTGCACGCCGCGCACCTCGAGCCCGGCGTCCTCGAGCAGGGCGACGGTCCCGCCGAGCGGGCGCATCGCCATGTCGGGGGCGATGAACGCCTCGATGAAGGGGCCACCACCCGGGTGCGGCCCAGAGCGCGACATCTGCTGGATGAGCGCGAGCCCGCCCGGCTTCACGGAGCGCGCCACCACCGCGGCGTAGGTCGGGTAGTTGCCCTCGCCGACGTGCTCGCCCATCTCGAGGGAGGCCACCGCATCGAACGGCTCGGCGTCGATCTCCCGGTAGTCCTGCAGCAGGATCTCCACCCGCCCCTCGAGCCCCCGCTCGCGCACCCTCGCGTCGATGAACGCCTTCTGCTCGGCCGCGATCGTCACGCCCGTGACCTTCGCCCCGAAGTGCTCGGCGGCGTACAGCGACAAGGAGCCCCACCCGCAGCCGATGTCGAGGAACCGGGCGCCCGGCTCGAGCCCGACCTTGCGACAGACCAGGTCGAGCTTCGCCGCCTGGGCGGCCTCGAGCGACATGTCCGGCCCGTCGACGAACCAGGCGCACGAGTAGGCCAGGTGCGGGTCGAGGAGGAAGGCGTAGAAGTCGTTGGACAGGTCGTAGTGGTGGCTGATCGCCGACCGGTCGCGCGCGAGCGAGTGCAGCCGCCCCTTGACGACCGCCTGGCTCGCGGGCGGGGCCGGAGGCAGGCGCAGGGCCCCGGCATCCTTGGCGAGCCGCGCCAGCTCGGGCAGCACCCTCGCCAGCCGACCCGCGGTGAGCGGCGGGACCGCACGCGACGCCACGGTGGCCCGCACGACGTCGAGGGTCTCCCCGATGTCATCGTGCACCTCGAGCTCGCCGGTCACGTAGGCCTGGGCCGCCCCCAGCTCGCCCGGGTGCCAGAGCAGGCGGGTGAGCGCCCGCGGGCTGCGCAGCTCGACGAGGGGGCCGTCGGCCGACCCTGCCTGCGAGCCGTCCCAGGCGCGCAGCCGTACCGGCAGCGGGCCGCCGAGCAGCGGCCACAGGGCGGTCTCGATGCGCGCGGCCACACCGGATGCCGTGCCCCTGCCGCTGCTCTCGCCGCCACCCCCACCGGTCAGGGTGGTGCCCGGGACGAGCGACTGGGCGCGGGACGGGGTGCGGGCCGGCGTGAGGGTCATGCGGAGGGTTCGGCGCCACCCTTGGCACCGGATGGCTCGGCGGACCGGACCGCGCGGACCGGCCGGGCCGCGCGGCGCTGTCGAGCCGTGGCGGTGAGCTCGGCGACGGCGCCCATGAGGTCACCGCCGAGGTGCCGGACACCGACCTCCTCGATGACCCGCGGGGTCGCCCCGCGCCCGGCGATCCAGACCGGGTGGTCCTTGCTGAGCCGGGTGAGCGCGGAGGCGTGCCCACGGAACCCGGTGGGCCGGCGGCAGGCGAGCACCACGGCATCCGCCTGGGTGAGCCGCGCCGCCGAGGCGAGCGAGTGGATGGGGGTGTCGGGGCCGAGGTAGCGGATGCGCCAGCCGGCGCGGCCGAGCAGGACCCCGAAGCTGAGCAGCACGATGTCGTGGAACTCACCCGGGGGGCAGGCGAGGACGGCCACCGGACCGGTGCCGACACCCCAGGTGAGTGAGAGCGCCCCCAGCCGGCGGCGCACCAGGCTGCTCGCGAAGTGCTCCTGGGCGATGCCGATGCGGCCGAGCTCCCACATCTCGCCGACCCGCACGAACAACGGCAGGAGCACGTCGATGATGGCGCTCTCGATCGAGCGCTCGACGAACGCGGTGTCGAGCACGGCGTGCGCGCGGTCCTCGTCGAGCGCCGTGACGGCGTCGAGCAGCTGGGCCACGAGCATCGGGGGGTCGGCGCGCAGCCCGGGGGGCGCCAGCCCGACCCCGGAGGCGCCGGTTCCCTTGCCGCCGCGCGCAGCCGACCCGCCCGCCACGGCACCCTGGCCGGCCTCCGTGCCGGCGGTCCCGAGGCCCGCGCCGTCGTCGCCGGTGCCGCCGCGCTCGGCCGCGAGCACCCGCCGCGACGCCTCGGCCGCGCTCACCCCCTGGTCACGCAGCGAGATGACCTCGCGCACCCGGCGCTCGTCCTCGTGGCCGTACAGGCGGTACCCCCCGGCCGAGCGGACGGGGCGCAGCAGGCCGTAGCGGCTCTCCCACGCGCGGAGCACGTGGGTGCTCACGCCCACCTTCGCGGCGAGCTCGCCAATCCGCATCGTCGGCGGTACCGAACCCCTCATGGCAGCCACCGTAGCCCGGTGGCCGACCTGTGACAAACATGGGACACATCATTCGACAAAGTTTTGACAATGCAGGTCGGAGGGTTTTACGATGGCCGACATGACACCTCTCGCCGCGGGCGCGCCCACCGGCCGCCCCGAGCGGGTCGCCGTGGTCGGGGCCGGCATCTCCGGGCTCACCGCCGCCTACGTCCTGAGCGGCCACCACTCGGTCACCGTCCTCGAGTCGGAGCCGCGGCTCGGCGGCCACGCCCACACGCACACCGTCCCCACCCCGGGCGGCGACCTGCGCGTCGACAGTGGCTTCATCGTGCACAACGACCGCACCTACCCGCTGCTGCGCCGGCTCTTCGCCGAGCTCGGCGTGCAGACCCGCGCCACGGAGATGTCGATGAGCATCCGCGACGACTCCACCGGCACCGAGTACGCCGGCGGCCGTGGCGTCAAGGGGTTCGTGGCCCGGCCGCGGCAGCTTCTCGACCGCGAGTTCGTGGGGATGCTGCGCTCGGTGCGCCGCTTCCACACCCTGGCCACAGCGTTCCTCGAGCAGACCACCGACGACGACACGACCACCTACGGCGAGTTCATCCGCGACTGCGGGTTCCCGGAGTCGTTCACCCGCCTGTATGCCGTCCCTCTGGTCGCCTGCGTGTGGTCCAGCGGCCCGGGCGAGGCGATGGACTACCCCGCGCGCTACCTGTTCCGTTTCCTGGAGCACCACGGCATGCTCACCGTCGGCGACTCCCCGCAGTGGATGACGGTCGTCGGCGGGTCCCGCACCTACGTCGACGCGCTCGCCGAGCGGCTCCCCGCGGTGCGCTCCGGCGACCCGGTGACCTCCGTGCTGCGCACCCCCGACGGGGTCGAGGTCCGCACCCGCTCGGGCCGCCTCGACAGCTACGACCGCATCGTGCTGGCGCTGCACGCCGACGACGCCCTCGGCATCCTCGCCGACCCCACGCCGGCCGAGAAGGAGGTGCTCGGCGCGTTCCGATACTCGCAGAACGAGACCGTGCTGCACCGTGACGGCTCGCTGATGCCGCGCGCCCGCCTCGCGCGCTCGTCGTGGAACTACCTGGTCGGCACCGACCCGGCCCGGGGCGCCGTCGTCACCTACTGGATGAACCGGCTCCAGGGCCTGCCCGCCGGCGAGCCCTTCTACGTCACGCTCAACGCCACTGACCGCATCGACCCGGCGAGCGTTGTCGCGACGATGCAGTACCGGCACCCGCTCTACGACCTCGACGCCGTCCGGGCTCAGCGGCGACTGGGCGAGATCACCACGCGGACAACCGCGTTCGCCGGCGCCTACCAGGGCTGGGGCTTCCACGAGGACGGCTGCCGCTCGGGCGTCGAGGCCGCCGCGGCCTTCGGGGTGGCGTGGTGAGCACGGCCGCGGACCTCCTCCCGACCCTGCCGGCCCTCGTCGTCGGCCGGGTACACCACACGCGCCACCGCCCGCTGAAGCACTCCTTCACCCACCGGCACTACCAGTGGCTCGTCGACCTCGACGACCTGCCCCGGCTGCCGAGGTGGCTGCACTCCGTCGCCGAGTTCCGGGGCGAGGACCACCTGGCCGGAGCGCCCGGTATCGCGGCCCTGAAGGCCAACGTGCTGCGCGTGCTGCGCCGCGAGGGGGTCGAGACCGGTGACGTCGACCGGGTGGTCATGCTCGGGCAGGCCCGGGTGCTCGGCCACACCTTCGACCCGATGACGGCGTTCTGGTGCTTTACGGGCGACGGCTCCCTACGGGCCGTGCTCGTCGAGGTGCACAACACCTACGGCGGGCGGCACGCCTACGTGCTGCACCCGGATGCCGTCGGCCGCGCGGTGACGCGCAAGGACTTCCACGTCTCGCCGTTCAACGACGTCGAGGGCGACTACGCCATCCGCCTCCACCTGACCCCGCAGCGGGTCGGCGTGGCCATCCGACTGCTCGTCGGCGACGAACCACTGGTGACCGCATCGGTCACCGGCACACCCCGGGCGGCGACCGCGCCGGCCGTGGTGCGCACGGTGGCGCGGCACCCGCTGATGACGCAGCGGGTGAGCGGCCTGATCCGGGTGCACGGCATCTGGCTCTGGCTGCGCCGCCTGCCCGTCCGGCAGCGACCCGTTCCGTCCCTGGAGAGTGTGAGATGACCGCCGAGACCCCCCGCCTGCAGCTGACCCCGACGCTGGGCCTCTCCCGTGCGCTGACCCGTGGTTCCGTGGCGAAGAAGGTCGTGCACGCCACGGTCGCCGGCATGCCGCTGCGCCTGCGCTACCCCGACGGCACCGAGGTCGGCGGCGGAGGCCCCGACTCGCCGGTGCTCGAGGTGGTGCGCCCGGCCGCGCTCTACCGACGGCTCGAGACCCACCCCAAGATCGGCCTCGGCGAGGCCTACATGGCCGGTGACTGGCGCGCCGCCCCGGGCACCGACCTCGCCCAGGCGCTGATGCCGTTCGCGGCACGGATGGGCGCACTGGTGCCCAAGCCGCTGCTCTCGCTGCGCGGACTGGTCGACCGCGCCATCCCGCGCCAGCAGCGCAACACCCTCGCGGGCTCGCGCAGCAACATCAGCGCGCACTACGACCTCAGCAACGACCTGTTCGCCGCGTTCCTCGATCCCTCGATGTCGTACAGCTCGGCGCTGTTCGACCCGCGCCGGCCGCTCGCCGAGCAGGACCTGCACGAGGCCCAGCTGCGCAAGGTCGACGCCATCCTGGATGCCGCTTCGGTGCGCGACGGCAGCCGGGTGCTCGAGATCGGCACCGGCTGGGGGGAGCTCGCGATCAGGGCGGCCCGCCGCGGCGCGACGGTCACCACCGTCACGCTCTCGGCGGAGCAGCGTGACCTCGCGAGGAAGCGGGTCGCCGAGGCCGGCGTCACCGAGCGGGTCGACGTACGGCTCCAGGACTACCGCGAGGTGACCGGACAGTTCGACGCGATCGTGAGCGTGGAGATGATCGAGGCCGTGGGCGAGGAGTACTGGGAGACCTACTTCCAGCGCATCGACGCGCTGCTGGCGCCCGGTGGTGCGGTCGCCGTCCAGGCGATCCTCATGGAGCACCACCGGCTGATGGCGACCCGCGGCTCGTTCGGCTGGATCCAGAAGTACATCTTCCCGGGCGGGCTGATCCCGTCGCTGCAGTCGATCCACGAGGTCACGCGTGACAGCACCGACCTGCGGGTAGAGCGCGTGCAGGCGTTCGGCGGCGACTACGCCGAGACTCTGCGGCGCTGGCGAGAGACCTTCCTCGCGCAGTGGCCGAGCATCCACAGCCAGGGTTTCGACGAGACCTTCCGCCGGATGTGGGAGTTCTACCTCGCCTACTGTGAGGCAGGGTTCGCCACGCACTACCTCGACGTCGCCCAGATCCGACTCTCCCGAAAGGACAGCCGATGAGCACGACCATCGAGCGCACCGTGACGACCACTGCCGCACCCGAGAAGGTGTTCCCCTACCTCGTCGACTTCCGCAACGCGACCGAGTGGGACTCCGGGACCGAGTCGTGTGAACGTGTCTCCGGTGACGGCGGGCCCGGCACCGTCTACAGGAACGTCTCGAAGTTCGCGGGCAACACCGTCGAGCTGGAGTACACGGTGGATGCCGTGGAGCAGCCGCGGTTCGTCATCGTCGGGCGCAACGACACCACGACCAGTCAGGACACGATCACGGTGACCCCGAGGGAGGGTGGGTCGACGGTGGTCTACCGCGCCGACTTCACCTTCACCGGGCTCGCCCGGTTCGCCGGTCCCCTGATGAGGCCCCTGCTCGACCGGCTCGGCGACAAGACCGCCGCCCAGCTGGGGTCCGCACTGGACCGCCTGTGAGCGAACCTCGCCGGGCCCTGGTCACCGGCGTCACGGGATACATCGGCTCGCGCCTCGTCCCCCTTCTCCTCGAGGAGGGCTGGCAGGTGCGGGCCCTGACCCGCGACGACTCCAAGGTGGCCGACCGGTCGTGGCGCGACAGCGTCGAGGTCGTCGAGGGCGATGCCGGCTCCCGCGCCTCGCTGTCGACCGCGCTCGCCGATGTCGACGTCGCGTACTACTTCCTGCACTCGATGGATGGCGGCGGCAACTTCGTCGAGCGCGACCGCGAGCTGGCGCGTACCTTCGGGATGGCGGCCTTCGAGGCCGGGGTGGGGCGCATCGTCTACCTGTCCGGGCTGCACCCCGACCAAGGACCCCTGAGCGACCACCTCGCGTCGCGGGTCGAGGTGGGGGACCTGCTGATGTCCAGCGGCGTGCCGACCGCGGTGCTCCAGGCAGCCGTCATCCTCGGCTCGGGGTCGGCGTCGTTCGAGATGCTGCGCCACCTCACGACCCGGCTCCCCCTGATGGTGACACCGAAGTGGCTGGACAACCGGATCCAGCCGATCGCCGTGCGTGACGTGCTGCACTACCTCGTCCGCGCGCCCGACCTGCCGCCCGAGGTCAACCGCACCTTCGACATCGGCGGACCCGAGGTGCTCACCTACCGCGAGATGATCCAGCGCTTCGCGAAGGTCGCCGGGCTCAGGCCCCGGGGCATCGTCACCGTGCCGGTGCTCACCCCCTACCTCGCCAGCCAGTGGGTCGGGTTCGTGACGCCCGTGCCCACCGGTGTCGCCAAGCCGCTCGTCGGCAGCCTGCTGCACGAGGTGGTCTGTCGCGAGCACGACCTCGACGCCCTGGTCGGGGCGCCGCCCGGCGGCCCACTCCCCTTCGACCGGGCCGTGGCCGATGCCGTCGCGGGCGATGCCGCCGACCCCCGCCCGGAGCCGGGCACCGTCGACCCCGCTCGCGTCACGAGCGCCGACCCCGAGTGGGCCGGCGGTCGCGGGACGGGCGGGTCGTGATCCGAGCCACCCGATGAACCCGGTCGCCGAGCTGCGTGCCTTCGTGCGCGCCGCGCTGGTCGACCCCGTCCCGCGCGACCACACCGAGACCGACGCCGCGTTCCACCGACGTCGGGTGGTCGCCGTCGTCACCCTGCTGGTCGGGGCGGGTGTGCTCGCCTGGGCGCTGCGCATCCAGCCCGGTGACCCCACCTTCTACGCCGCCACCCTCGCGCTGGCGGCGGTCTGGGCGATCGGGGCCTTCGCGTCGGGTCCGCTGCACCTGGGCCGGGCACGCACCCGGGGTGGCGACGCGTCGGGACGGGCCGTCGTGCAGTCCCTCGCCCTCGGGGCGCTGCTGCTCGTACTGTTCCTCGCCGGTGCCGTGGTGGTCGCCCAGGTGCCCGTGCTGCGCGACCCCGTCCAGGAGCTGCTCGACCACGCCGTCTACGGCTCGCTCGCCGTCGTCACGCTGATCACCGTGGTCAACGGCATCGCCGAGGAGCTCTACTTCCGGGGCGCCCTGTTCGCCGCGGTCGGGCGCCGGCACGCCGTCGCCGTCACCACGATCGTCTACACGCTCGTGACGGCGACGTCCGGCATCCCGTTGCTCGCGCTGGCCGCGGCGCTGGTCGGGCTCGTGGTGGCCTTCCAGCGTCGGGTGACGGGCGGCATCCTCGGGCCTGTCATCACGCACCTGACCTGGTCGGTCGGCATGCTCTACCTGCTGCCCCCGGTGCTGGACCGGCTCTCGTGAGGGGCGCGCGATGACCTCCGTGCTCTGGCTGCGCCGCGACCTGCGCCGGCGCGACCACCCCGCGCTGCTGGCTGCCCGGGATGCGGCCGGCGACGGCGACCTCGTCGTGGCCTTCGTCGTCGACCCTCGGCTGTGGGACGGCGGCGGCGCCGCGCGACGGGCCTGGCTGGCGGCCACCCTCGAGGCCACGGACGACGCCTTCGAGGGCTCGCTGACGCTGCTGCACGGCGACCCGCGCCGGGTGGTGCCCGAGCTCGCGGTGCGGGTGGGCGCCGGTTCGGTGCACGTGTCGCGCGAGACGACCCCTGCTGGTCGTCGACGGGACGAAGCGGTGGCGAAGTCCTTGGGGGACAAGGGGGTCGAGTGGGTCGAGACCGGAACGCCGTACGCCGTGGGACCGGGTCTGGTCGTCAACGGCTCGGGCGAGCCCTACAAGGTGTTCACGCCGTTCTCCAAGGCCTGGCGCGCGCACGGCTGGCCCGACCCGGCGCCGACCCCTCGCGAGCTGCCGCTGCGCCACGCCCGCAACGACGCCGACGCCACGGCGGCGGTGAAGGACGCCCTCGCGGCGCCGGACCTGCCGGACCTGCCCCCGGCGGGCGAGGAGGCGGCCCTGCGGAGGTGGCGGGCGTTCCGCGACGAAGCGCTCGCGGCCTACGCCGACGACCGGGACCGACCAGACCTTGACGGGACCTCCCGCCTCTCGCCCTACCTCAAGCTCGGCGTGCTGCACCCCCGCACCCTCTTGGCCGACCTCGCCGGAGAGCGCGGCAAGGACGCCCACACCTACGCGAGCGAGCTGGCCTGGCGCGAGTTCTACGCCGACGTGCTCTGGAACCAGCCGCGCACGGCATGGCACGACCTGCGGCCCGAGATGTCGCGGATGCGTTACGACGAGCCCGAGGACGGCATCGAGGCGTGGCGCACCGGGCGCACCGGCTACCCGGTCGTCGACGCCGGGATGCGCCAGCTGCTCGCGCAGGGCTGGATGCACAACCGGGTGCGGATGATCACGGCCAGCTTCCTCACCAAGGACCTGCACGTGTGGTGGCCGGTCGGGGCACGGCACTTCCTCGAGCACCTGGTCGACGGCGACATCGCCTCGAACAACCACGGCTGGCAGTGGGTGGCCGGCACGGGAACCGACGCCTCGCCCTACTTCCGGGTGTTCAACCCGGTCACCCAGGGGCGCAAGTTCGACCCCGACGGCGCCTACGTGCGGCGGTGGGTGCCCGAGCTCGCGCACCTGGCCGGGGCCTCGGCGCACGAGCCGTGGGACGCGCCCGACGGCTACGCGCACGGCTACCCGCGGCGGATCGTCGACCACGCGGCGGAGCGCCTCGAGGCCCTGTCCCGGCTGGACGCCACCAAGCGCTGACCGCGTCCCAACTTTCCCGCCCGATGGGGGAACCTTCACCTTCGCACCACATCCGTTCCGGTGCGAACGTGAAGGTTCCGGTGCGAACCGGCTCGCCCCGCCGCCGGCAGCCGCGCCCCTGACCGCCGGGGAGACGGGGAGCCAGGCCCTCTGTTGACCCGGCCCCCCGTCGGCTCGATGCCCGGGACGCGTCGGCGCCGCGCACCGGCGAGGTGAGGTGCTCGTCGTCGGAACCACGACGACGACCGTCCTCACCTCCCGGCGCGCCCGGGGGCTTGCACCGACGGTAGGCGGCGGCCGATCCGGTGTCCGGCGAACGGCGAAACCGTGACCTGGCTGCGACCGTGAGGGCTCGCGCGCCGTTCCGCAGGGTGACCCCGGTGGTGTGCGGGCACCCGGCATCCCTAGGTTGGGACCATGACCGACGCCCTCACGGCACCGCGCACCGTCGACAACGCCGCGTGCACCGGCGAGGTGTACGACCAGGGCGCCCAGGTCACCCGGTGGGTCCCGACCGGAGCTGGTCCCGTGCTCTACGTCAGCACAGCCCTGAGGCTTGCGCCCGGCCGCTCCATCCGGGCCGGGGTGCCGGTGTGCTGGCCGTGGTTCGGACCGGGACGGACAGCCGGGATGGAGCCGATGCACGGGTTCGCGCGGACGTCGACGTGGCACCTGACCGGGCGCACCGACGGCAGCGACGAGACGACGCTCGTCCACCGCCTCACCAGCGACGACGCGACCTCGCCGCACTGGCCGTACCGGTACACGGCCGAGCTGAGGACCCGCCTCGGTCGGACGCTGGAGGTGTCCCTCACCACCACGAACACCGGTGACGTCCCCTTCTCCTTCGAGGAGGCCCTGCACGCGTACCTCGTCGTGGGCGACGTGCGTGGGGTCCACGTGACCGGCCTGTCCGGGAAGTCGCTCTTCGACAAGGTGACCGGTACCGAGCGGGTGCAGCAGGGCGATCTCGAGTTCGGCGGCGAAGCCGACTTCGTCTACCGCACGAGCGACCCCGTGACGCTGCACGACCCCGCACTCGGGCGCCGGGTGGTGGTCACCACCGAGGGTGCGGGCAACATCGTGGTGTGGAACCCGTGGGCCACCAAGGCGGCGGAGGTTCCCGACATCGGTGACGACGACTGGGAACGCTTCGTGTGCATCGAGGGCGCCAACGCGTTCGAGAACGCGGTGTCCCTCGCACCGGGGGAGTCACACACCCTGACCTACCGACTGGAGGTGCACGCGCTGTGAACGAGATGCGTCCTGTGGATGAGGTGTCCTCCGCGGCCGGTCAGCGCTCGTGGCTCGACGAGCCGGGGCACCGGGCGTGGCTGCACTCCCGGTTCGCCGACGTCATCACCTTCGCCCTGGGGTCGATCCTGCCCACCGGGGGCTTCGCGTACCAGGCGGCAGATGGCACGCCGATGCCCGACCGCCGGCCCCAGCTCTTCCTCACGGCGCGGGTCGCCCACACCGCCGCGCTGGGCGTGCGGCACGGGGTCCCCGGGTCGGGAGAGCTGCTCGACCACGCCATGGACTCCCTGACCGGGCTGCACGCCGACGCCGAGCACGGTGGCTGGCTCAGCGAGCCGGGGTCGGTCACCCGCAAGATGACCTACGACCACGTGCACGTGGGGCTGGCCTCGGCGACGGCGCTCATGGTCGGCCACCCGGCGGCGGCCGACCTGCTCGCCCGGGCCGCGGACGTCATCGAGACCCGGCTCTGGGACCCGCAGGCCGAGGCGCTCCTCGAGTCGTTCGCCGCGGACTGGTCCGACTCCGAGGACTACCGGGGAGCCAACGCCAACATGCACGGCCTCGAGGCGTTCATCGCCATGGGCAACGCCACCGGCGACGCCGTGTGGCACGAGCGCGGGCTGGCGATCGCCGACCGGCTCATCAACGGTGCCGCCCGCGAGCGGGGCTGGCTGCTGCCCGAGCACTTCAGCGCCGACTGGGTGGTGCTCCCCGAGTACAACCGCGACGAGCCGCTGCACCCGTTCCGGCCGTACGGCGCCACCTTCGGGCACTCGCTGGAGTGGTCGCGCTTCCTCCTCCAGCTCGACGCCTCCCCGCTGGTCGAGTCCCCGTCGTGGCTCGTCGAGGCGGCCGACGGCCTGACCCGCCGGGCCCTCGACGGTGGCTGGGCGCTCGACGGCCGGCCCGGGCTGGTCTACACCGTCGACTGGGACGGCGCCCCGGTGGCCGACGTGCGCCTGCACTGGCCGGTGTGCGAGGGCATCCAGGCCGCCGCGGTGCTCCTGCGACGCACCGGCGACCCGCACTGGGAGGGCTGGTACCGCCGGCTCTGGGACCACGCCGCCCGCTGGTTCATCGACGAGCGCGGCACCTGGCGCAACGAGCTCGACGACGACATGCGCGAGGCGGGCCGGGTCTGGCCCGGTCGGCCGGACCTCTACCACTGCGGCGGCGCCCTCACCCTCCCGCTGGAGGTCTGAGGCTCGGCGGGGCTGCCCTCGGACCCCGGTCGCCCGGGGAAGCGCGCTCAGCGCAGCACGACGAGCGCGTCGTGGTCCTCCACCGGCAGGTCGGGGTCGGACGTGGCGAGCACGGTGAACGCCGCCGGCTGGCTGATGCCACCGAGCGCGGTCAGGATGGCGGTGTCGGCGGCGTCGCGCCCGGTGGCGATGCGCACCATCGACGCGCGCGGGGCCAGCCGGGTCGCGTCGAACACCCGCCACACCCCGTCGACCGCCACCTCGACGACGGCGTGCGCGTCCATCGGCGACAGGCCGGGCGCGTAGACCGAGACGTAGCGAGCCGGCATCCCGAGCGCACGGCACATCGTGACCACGAGGTGCGCATAGTCTCGGCAGACGCCCTGGCCGGTGCCCAGCGGCACGAGGGCGTCGTCGACCGAGGTCGTGGATCCGGCTGTGTAGTAGAGGCGTTCGCTCACCCAGCTCACGACACGCTGCACCCTGCTCGCCTCGTCGCCGATCGCCCCGAACTCCGTCCCGGCGAAGCCTTCCACCCGGTCGCTCGGGCAGTAGCGGCTCGGCAGCACGTAGTGGAACCGCTCGCGCTCGGTCACCTCGACCGGCTCACCCCCGGCATCCCCGCCACCGAGCGCCACGGTCGCCTCGTACGCGACGGACAGGTCGCCCACCGGGGCGTCGACCACGTGCACCCGGGTCCCGCGGTCGAGCTCGAGCACGTGGTGGGGGATGCCGGTGCCGTCGGCGCCGCTGATGGTGAGGCTCTCGACGGCTTCCAGACCGCCGGCGACCGCGACCGAGATCGCGAGGCGCCCGGCCACCTCCACCGGGATGTCGAGTCGCGCACCGACGGTGGCCGACGTCGCCGGGCCGCCGATCGCAGGGGTCGAGCCGGTCACGGGCACCTCCGGGGGAGCGGGGTCGGCGCTGGCGCGCCGGACCGCGGGCCACACGCGTCGTCGGGGGCGGAACCGCTGGGCGTGACGCTACCCCGCCCAGCCCTGGTCAGTCGCGCCCTCGACGACCACTGACCCCGTTCACCCCTCGCGGCGGGCCGCCTCGATCACGCTCGTCAGGCGGTCGCGCAGCTCCTCCAGCTCGGTCAGCTCGATGCCCAGCCGCGCCACGACGGCCGGGGGGATCCGCTCGGCCTGGGTGCGCAGGGCACGCCCGGCGGCGGTCAGGGTCACCGCCACGGCCCGCTCGTCGTCCGGGTCCCGGCGCCGGGCCACCAGGCCACCCGCCTCCAGCCGCTTGAGCAGGGGGGAGAGGGTGGCCGGCTCGAGGCTGAGCCGGCCGGCGAGCTCGCTGACCCGCAGCGGCTCGGACTCCCAGAGCGCGAGCATCACGAGGTACTGGGGGTGGGTCAGGCCCATCGGCTCCAGGAGCGGGCGGTACAGCGAGACCACCGTCCGCGAGGCGACGGCGAGTGCGAAGCAGACCTGGCGGTCCAGCGCGAGCAGGTCCGGCGCCGGCTCGGCCGCGGCTGCAGGGGTGGCCGCGATCCGGCTGGAGGTGGTGGGCATGGTCGCAGTGTAGTGCCGAGTGGGCATATACTTAGGGCACTAAGTACCTGCGAACGACCGGGAGCGGCGACACCATGGCGAGCACCACCGACAACGAGGGCCTCACGCTCGGCTACCGGTTCATCTGGCGGCTGAAGTACGTGGGCATGCACGTCTTCGGCCCCGCGCAGCTCGGCGACGACCGCGACCCGCAGCGTCGCCTCGAGCGCGAGCGGGCTGCGAAGGTCGAGGCGGCCAGGGCCGCACGCCTCGGTGGCAACGACCGCGACCGGGGCTGAGCGGGGCCCGAGCGCGGACGTGTGTGCGGGTGGGCCGGAGCCCAAGTGGTGGCGAGCATCACGGCATACCCGTGCCGGCCCCGGGGTTGGACCGAGCCGACCGTCCCGACGCCGACAGGAAGCCCACCATGACCGACACCACCGCACGGCACCCCGCCTCCCCGCGTGAGGTGCGCCTCGCTGCACGCCCTGTCGGGTGGCCGACGCACGACGACTTCGCCGTCGTCGAGAGCGAGCTCCCAGTGCTCGCCGACGGGCAGCTGCGCGTGCGCAACGTCGTGATGTCGGTCGACCCGTACATGCGCGGCCGGATGAGCGCCGCCAAGTCCTACGCCGCGCCCTACCAGGTCGGCGAGGCCATGACCGGTGGCGCCGTGGGTGTCGTGGAGGAGTCGCGCGCCGACGGTTTCGACGTCGGTGACCACGTGCTCCACGGCCTCGGCTGGCGCGAGGTCGCGGTGCTCGACGCGAGCGGCGCGCGAGTCGTCGACGTGTCGGCGGCACCGGCATCCGCCTACCTGGGCGTGCTCGGGATGACCGGGCTGACCGCCTACGTCGGGCTCACCCGGATCGCCCAGGTCAAGCCGGGTGACGTCGTCTTCGTCTCCGGTGCCGCGGGGGCCGTGGGCAGCGCCGTCGGCCAGATCGCCAAGGCGCTCGGAGCGAGCCGGGTCATCGGAAGCGCGGGCTCGGCCGAGAAGGTGCGCCACGTGGTCGAGGACCTCGGGTTCGACGCGGCCTTCAGCTACCGGGACGGCCCGGTCTCCCCGCAGCTGCGGGAGGCAGCTCCGGACGGCATCGACGTGTACTTCGACAACGTCGGGGGTGAGCACCTCGAGGCGGCCATCGGGTCACTCCGGCTGGGTGGGCGGATCGCCGTGTGCGGCATGATCTCGGGCTACAACGACACCGAGCCGTCACCGGGTCCGCGGAACCTGGGACGCCTCATCCAGACCCGCGGGCGCATCGAGGGCTTCCTGGTCGGCGACCACTACGACCTGGCCCGCGAGTACGCGGGGCTGGCGGCCCAGTGGCTCGGCGACGGCCGGCTCCAGTCGCGCGAGACGTTCGCCGACGGCATCGACTCGGCGGTCGACGCCTTCCTCGGCGTGCTGCGCGGCGAGAACACCGGCAAGATGGTCGTCCGCCTCTGAGCGGGGAGCGCTCAGCCGACCCGGCCCCGAATGCCGGCTGCCGGGTGATCGCGTCGGGCCCGCCGGTGCGGTCGCGCTCGTTCGGGTGCGGCGGGGCTACGCTGCGGCCATGAGCCGTCCCGTCGCGTTCGCCCTCGGTGGTGTCCTGGTCGTCATCGGCCTCGTCTGGTTCCTGCAGGGCATCGACGTGCTCGGTGGCAGCGCGATGAGCGGGGTCACCCTGTGGGCGATCGTCGGCCCGATCGTGGCGCTCGCCGGCGTCGCCCTCATCGTCCGGGGTTCGCGCACCGCGCCGAAGTAGGAGCCAAGACCGCCCACGAGGGGCAGACACGCGGACGTTCGCGCTCGTCGCGCACGCAGCTCGTGACCGCCGGGTCGATCGCCGTCGAACGGCTGCGCCGCTCGCATCCGGGGACCGTCGCGTCGCCCGTCTGGTGGGCCCCGTGGGGCTCGAACCCACAACCTACGGATTAAAAGTCCGCAGCTCTGCCAGTTGAGCTAGAGGCCCTGGCACGTGCACGGCATCCCGCCCCGCGCAGCGCGCGATCACTCTAACGGCCGAGCGGAACCGGCCACCGCGGCGGCGACGCCCACGCCTCAGCGGGCGAGGGAGTACCAGAGCGCCGCGACGACGAGGAGGGCCGCGCTGAACCCGGGCACCCACGCCCAGTGCACGTGCCCCTTGGGGACGACGAGCACCGCGGACGTCGGTGTGGGTGTCGGGTCCATCCCGCCCGTCCAGCGTGGGGGAGCAGCGGGCCGGTCGTCGACCGACTTCTCGGCGGCAGCGGCCGCGCCGACGACGTCCGCCGCGTCCTCGGACGCCGCGGGGAGCTCGTCCTCCGGCATCCCCAGTCGCTCGCCCAGCTCACGGGCGGAGGCCGGCCGGTTCGCCGCGTCCTTCTCGAGGCACTGCTCGATGAGCGAGCGCAGTCCCGGCGGAACGTGTGGCGGCAGCGGCGGGGGCCGGTCGTTGACCTGGGCCAGTGCGGTCGCCACCGGCGTGCCCTTGTCGAACGGCCTTCTGCCGGTGAGCATCTCGTGCGCGACGATACCCAACGCGTAGAGGTCGGACGCCCCGGTCGCCGCCTCGCCGAGTGCCTGCTCGGGGGAGAGGTAGTGGGGCGTGCCGAGCACCTCACCGGTCTGGGTGTGTCCGGACCCGTCGACCGCGCGCGCGATGCCGAAGTCGGTGAGCTTCACCGTGCCGTCGGGCGTCACGAGGATGTTGGCCGGCTTCACGTCGCGGTGCACGACCCCCGCCTCGTGCGCCGCGCCGAGGGCCAGGGCAGCCTGGCCCATGATGGAGCGCGCCTGCTCGGGCTCGAGGGCGCCCTCGCGCTGCACGAGCGCCGACAGCGGCTCGCCGGGCACGAGCTCCATGACGAGGTAGGCGAGGTTGTCGTGCTCGCCGTAGTCGAAGACGGTCGCGATGTTGGGGTGGTACAGGTTGGCGGTGAAGAGGGCCTCGCTGCGGAAGCGGCGCGCAAAGACCTCCTCCTCGTCGGTGCCGGGACGCAGCACCTTGACGGCCACCGACCGCGCGAGAACGTGGTCGTCGGCCGCCCACACGTCGCCCATGCCCCCCGACGCGATGCGATGGACCAAGGAGTAGCGCTCGCCGAGAACCAGCCCTTCGTGCAGCCGGTTCACCGGGCGTCCGCGTGTGTCACCTCGGAAGCATAAGCGTCCGATGGACCCCTCGATGCCGGTGCTGACCTGCGAGTTCGCCACCCTCAGGCAGCTCACAGCATCGCAGCCCCGCGGGCCCTGACGAGGTCGGCACGACCTCAGCCCTCGCGCCCGGCCTTCGTCCGCGCGACCTCCGACGGGAGCGGCTCCAACGGGTAGGCCGTCCCTGCGTCCCCACCCTGACGGCCGTGTCGACCGGCGCGACCCGCGGACGACCCGTTCACGTCATCCGCACCAGAGCCCGCCGCCTCGAGGCGCAGCCGGCGGCCCTCGGCCACCCGCTCGGCGTGCTTCTCCGCTGCCTTGTCGGCGCCGCTGGAGTCGCGCATCGGCAGCTGGAGGCGGCGCTCGGCGCCGATGCCGGCCTCGAGCTCGCGGGCCCGCTCCAGCTCGGCGTCGATCTCGGCCCCGAGCAGCAGCGCCAGGTTGGTCAGCCACAACCACAGCAGGAAGACGATGATGCCGCCGACCGAGCCGTAGAGAGCGTTGTACTTGCTGAAGTTGCTCACGTAGAAGCCGAACCCCAGCGACGCCACAACCCAGATGCCGATCGCGACGGCCGATCCCACCGAGATCCAGCGGAACTTCGGCTGCTTGACGTTGGGGGTCGCGTAGTAGAGCACCGCGACCATGACGACGACGATGGCCAGGATGACCGGCCACTTGGCCAGGTCCCAGATCTGCTGGCTCTCGTCGCCCAGGCCCACCACGTCGCCGATGGCCTGGGCGATCGGCCCGCTGACCGCCAGGCCGACGAGGACGAGCGCCGCCATGACGACGAGCCCGAGGGTGATGAGCAGCACCACCGGGCGCAGCTTCCACACCGGCCGGCCCTCGGCCACCTGGTAGATGCGGTTGAGCGAACGCCCGAAGGCACCCACGTAGCCCGAGGCGCCCCAGAGCGCGCCACCGAGGCCGATGACCAGCGTGATCCCGGCTGCGTGCGAGGTGGACATCGCGTTGATCGGCTCCTCGACCAGCGCGGCCACCTGGTCCTGGCCGAGCCGGTCCAGGACGTCGAGCAACGCGTCGGTCGTCGCCTTCCCCTGCCCGAACACGCCGAGGAGCGACACCAGGGCGAGGATGGCCGGGAACACCGAGAGCACCGAGTAGTAGGTCAGGGCGGCCGCGAGATCGGTGCACTGGTCGCGCTGGAACTCCGCGAGCGCCGCCTTGCCGGTGAAGCGCCAGCCCGCCCTCCCGAGGTCGGTCGGCGACTCCGGCTTCTCGGGCGCGTCCGGGTCGGGTGTGGTCCGCTCACGCGCCGCGGTGTCGTCCCCTGCCATGGCCTGCCTCCTGCCCGTCGGTGCGTGGACGGCGGCCCCCTCGGTGCGCCGGCCACCAGCGCGTGGTGACCCGACCAAACCTAACCGGTGCCCACGGCATCCTCGGCGGTGCGTGACCCGTCGAAAGGACCCTGTGGATGGATGCCGCAGACCGCCTTCCGCCTTCCCCGTCGCCTCGGATCTGTCGAGGCTCGGCGGACACCGACGTGGAATCCCGGCGGACTGCTGGGAGACTGTGGCGATGAGCACTGACGGCGGACGCTCCCTGCCCCGGCGGCCGGCGCGCTACGGGCCCGATGCCCTGGAGGCGCACGGCGGCACGCTGCCCGGGCCTGCCGAGATCACCGAGGTGGCCCACCAGACCGCCGCGATCCTGGTCGGC
Organism: uncultured Actinomycetota bacterium; assembly: GCA_963707895.1. Taxonomy (GTDB): domain Bacteria; phylum Actinomycetota; class Actinomycetes; order Actinomycetales; family Dermatophilaceae; genus Fodinibacter. The sequence continues at coordinate 91,104 of CAVPRS010000009.1, forward strand.
ACGGGGCGGGCGGCGCACGACCCCGAGGTGACCAGCCGGCTGGTCACGATCGTCGACGACCTGGGTCTGTCGACCGTGGCCGACCTGTGGTCGGCCCGCCCGGCGCGTTCGCTGCCCGGTTCGCTGTGGCGCCTCTACGCGCTGCGCGAGTGGGTGCGGCGCAGCCCGGAGCAGGCCAGTCGCGAGTACGCCGCCGGCATCCGGTTCACCGACGTCGCGCACGCCGTCGCCGGCATCGCGGAGCCGCCGCGCCCCGAGGAGCTGCAGCGGGTCGCCGACCAGATCCTGGCCGGGGTGTTCGAGGGCGACCTGGCAGTGGCGCTGGAGCGGGCTGCGGCGTTCTGCTCCGTCGTCGCCGCGGGGCGCGCGGAGCTCGCCCACGACACGGATGCCGTCGACCCCGGTGCCGCGACCGACCTCACCCGCTCGGGCGCGGCGATGCTCACGACCGGTGACGACCTGCGGGCCTGCGCGCGGCTGTGGCGGCTCGGCGAGCTCGACTGAACGGACGGATCCTCGCTTGGGGAACACATCGAGCGGGATCAGGCGTTAGTGTCGTTCGTGGGTGCCGGGCCGCGGCAGCCCCGGGTCCCAACATCAGCCGCTACGAGCGGCCACGCGCCGTGAGGCGCTCCCGGTCCGGCACCCACTTCAGCCCCTCCTCGACGCCGCCGCTCACCCGGCCGCGGCCGGTTGACGGCGGCTCACTTCAGAAACGCCTGTGGAGAACGGGTGCACCTTCGCCCACCCGACGTACGGTGGAGGCGTGAAGGAGGACGCGTCACTGCGCGACGAGCAGCTCGAGGGCGAGATCCGGCTCGTCGGTGACCTCGTGCTCGCAGCCTCGCAGCGCGAGGGCCACCTGTCCCAGGCCGAGATCGACGCCGTGCTGGGTCTCGACCCGGACGCGGCCGATGACGACGGGCTCGACGACCTGCCCCCGAGCGGCGCCGACGGCGTGGTCCCACCGGGGTCGAAAGCCAGCTGACCAGCGGCGATGCCGTCCTGCGTCGAGGTGCAGCGAGGGTGATCAGACGCAGGGTGCGCGCAGGCACGGCACCCGGCTATCCGGCATCGGCATCGTGGCCCTAGCCTGTAGCCACTGTCTGGCCCCCTCCATCGGAGACCTCTCGTGGCGATCCGCCTCACCCCCAAGGAACCGCGCTTCTTCGACCTGTTCGCAGCGTCGGCGCGGCACCTCGTCGACGCCTCGAACGAGCTGACCGGCCTGCTCGGCGCGTCCGCCGACGAGCGCGACGTCATCCTCAAGCGGATGCACGAGATCGAGGCGGCGTCCGGGGAGTCCACGCACGAGATCATCCGTTCCGTGAACGGGGCGTTCGTGACGCCGTTCGACCGGGCCGACATGCACGGGCTGGCCGTGGCGCTCGACAGCTGCGTCGGGCTGATCGAGGCCGCGGTCGACCTCATCGTGCTCTACCGCGTCGACGAGGTGCTGCCCCGGGTGGCGAAGCAGGTCGAGGTCATCTCGCGGATGGCCGAGATCACCGCCGACGCGATGCCGCGGCTGCGCACCATGAAGGACCTCACTGCCTACTGGGTGGAGGTGGACCGGCTCGAGAACCGTGCCAACAAGGCCTACCGGCGGATGCTCGCAGAGCTGTTCAGCACCCCCAAGGTCGACCCCATCACCGTGATGAAGCACAAGGACATCATCGACGCGCTCGAGGCCGCCGCGAACGGGTTCGAGCAGGTGGCGCTCAAGGTCGAGGCGATCGCCGTCCGGGAGTCCTGAGCCGGGTGGACTGGCTGCCCGTCGCGCTCGTCGTGCTGCTGGCGATGGGCTTCACCTACACCAACGGGTTCCACGACGCCGCGAACGCCGTCGCCACGTCGGTCTCGACCCGGGCGTTGACGCCGCGGATAGCCCTGGCGCTCGCCGCCGTGATGAACCTGCTCGGAGGGTTCGCCGGGGTGCGGGTCGCCCAGACGATCGGCGCCGACATCATCGAGGTCCCGATGGGGGCCACTGGTGTCGCCATCTGCGCCGGTGCCTTGATCGGGGCGGCGGCGTGGAACCTGCTCACCTGGTGGCGAGGCCTGCCGTCGTCGTCGTCGCACGCCCTCATCGGCGGGCTCTGCGGGGCCGCTCTGGCCGGGGGCGGGACGGTGAAGTGGGGCAGCATCCTCGAGAGCGTCGTCATCCCGATGGTGGTCTCGCCGGTGCTGGGCCTGGTCGGTGGCTTCGCCCTGATGGCGGCGATCCTGTGGGCCTTCCGCCGCGCGGCGCCCGGGCCCACCGCGCGCGGGTTCCGTTACGCGCAAACCGTTTCCGCGGCGGCCATGGCGTTCGGTCACGGCATGCAGGATGCCGCGAAGACGGCCGGCGTCGTCGCGCTCACCCTGGTGGCGAGCGGCTTCCGACCAGCGGGGGACATGTCGATCCCGTGGTGGGTCATCGCGATGTCGGCCGTCGTGCTCAGCCTCGGCACCTACGCCGGAGGGTGGCGGATCATGCGCACCCTGGGCCGGCGGATCGTCGACGTCGACCCGCCGCACGGGTTCGCGGCCGAGACGGTGTCGGCCGTCGTGCTCTACGTGGCCACGGCGACCGGCTCGGCGATCTCGACGACGCACGTCATCACCTCGGCGATCATGGGCGTCGGCTCGACGCGGTCGCACAAGGCCGTGCGGTGGGGCGTGGCCCGCTCGATCGCCTTGGCGTGGCTGCTCACCTTCCCGGGAGCGGGCATCGCCGCGGCCGCGGCCTACGTCATCCTGTCCCCCCTCACCTGACCTCCCCGCGTCCCCCACCCTCCCCCGACTTATTGCGAAATAGTCACCTCAGGCGGGCCTCTGGCCCCTGATTCGGGTGGGCATTTCGCAATCAGTCAGGGGTCGACGGCAGCAAGAACATGCGGTTCTGGCCGAGACGGCGCCCGGGCGTGCCCGTGCAACGGTCGCGTGGAAGCGCGCGGTCAGGCCCACGGGGGCACGCAGATCCGACGGGTCCCAGCGCAGCACCTCGAGCCCGAGGTCTCGCAGACGGCTCTCGCGCTGGGCCTGCGCGATGACGGCCCGTGCTGCCACCTCGTCGAGCGGCCCTCCTCCGCCGGTGACGTCCAGAAGGTACTTGCCACGGCCGTCGGCTTCGCCCACCACTCCGAGGCTCGGCCACAGCACGTCCACCCGAGCCACGAACCGGCCCCCAGCGTCGGTGATCACCACCTGTGGGATGCCGACTGGCAGGCCCCAGTCCGCCATCAGCCAGGCACTCGTGGACTCGAACCACGACTCCCGGCGGCCATCGCCGAGCTTCATGATCTGGTCGGCCACTGCGACCCCGGGCCAGCGACGTTGGTGCCGGCGCATCGCGACGAGTTCCTGGCTCGAGACGATGCCCATCCGCAGCGCGGCATCCAACACGGCCAGGGCATCGGCAGGACGCATCTCCCGCATGCAGTCGACGATCGTCCTGGCCGGCACGAGGTAGGGGTGTCCGCGGTCGAGGACGATGTGCGCGGGAGGAGTGTTGCCGCGATGGAACCGCCGCCACCCGTCATCCGCGGACGTTCGCCGGTCATCGAGCAGAGTCATGGTCGCGCGTCGTGGGGGTAGAGGCGGCATGGGCAGCCCCAACAGCGCAGCCGCGCTGGTGTGGCTGATGATCGCGTCCGGGGTGGCACGCACGGCGGCTCGGGCGAGTGACAGATGGCGCTCCCACATCGGGAGCACTGACCACGCTGTCGACTCTGCGTAGACCCCGGATGCGACTCGAGTGAGCACCCTGACGTTCAGGGCGGCATCGAGGCGACGCTGCGTGATGCCGATGGCGAGGCACTCGGAGCGGAGGAAGGGCTGCGGAAGGTCGGCGAACTGCATCCATCACCGTGGACCTGATCCGCGTCGGTCGGGCGTCGCGCCCGAGACCTGTGGATGACCGGTCCACGCCACCCCCCTTGTGGACGGCTCTCAGCCGCACTTATTGCGAAATACCCACCCATTTCGGGCCTTGAAGGGCCTTCGGACGTGGGTATTTCGCAATAAGTCGGGCAGGAGGCGGAGGGGGAGGTCGGGTCAGCCGAAGCGGCCGCTGATGTAGTCCTCGGTGGCCTTCTCGGTGGGGTTGCTGAAGATGCGCTGCGTGTCGCCCACCTCGACCAGGCGGCCGGGCTCCCCGGTGGCCTTGAGGTTGAAGAACGCCGTCTGGTCGGAGACCCGCGCGGCCTGCTGCATGTTGTGCGTGACGATGACGATGGTGAAGCTCGCCTTGAGCTCGTTGATCAGGTCCTCGATGGCGAGCGTCGAGATCGGGTCGAGGGCCGAGCACGGCTCGTCCATGAGCAGCACCTGCGGGTTCACCGCGATGGCCCGCGCGATGCAGAGCCGCTGCTGCTGCCCACCGGACAGCCCGGCGCCGGGCTTGTCGAGCCGGTCCTTGACCTCGTTCCAGAGGTTCGCGCTCTTCAGCGAGCGCTCCACGACCTCGACGAGCTCCTTCTTGCCCCTCATGCCGTTGAGCTTGAGCCCTGCCGCCACGTTGTCGCGGATCGACATGGTGGGGAAGGGGTTCGGCCGCTGGAACACCATGCCCACGGTGCGCCGCACCGCAACTGGGTCCATCGAGGACGCGTAGAGGTCCTGGTCGTCGAGCATGACCGACCCTTCGACCCGACCGCCGGGGATCACCTCGTGCATCCGGTTGAGGGTGCGCAGCACGGTGGACTTGCCGCAGCCGGACGGCCCGATGAACGAGGTCACCGAGCGGGGCTCGACCGTCATCGTGACACCCTCGACGGCCTTGAAGTCGCCGTAGTAGATGTCGAGGTCCTTGACGTCGATGCGCTTTGCCATGGGTGTCGGTGCCTTCTGTCGGTTTCCGGATGCCGTTGTGCGGGTTGCGGTTCGAGGTGCGGAGGTGGTCCGCGACTCAGTTCTTGACCTTGCTGAACCGGCCGATGAACCGGCCCAGCAGGTTGAGCACGAAGATGAGCAGGATGAGGGTGAGGGCGGCGCCCCAGACGCGGTCGACGGCCGGCTGGAGGTTCTCGCCGCGGTCGTTGTTGATCATGCTGGGCAGCGTGGCCATCAGGCCGCCGAAGAGGTCGCTCGCGATGACCTTGGTGTACGGGCCGAGGATGATCAGCGGCGCCGTCTCACCCATGACCCGGGCCAGGCCGAGCAGGATGCCGGTGACGATCCCCGAGAACGCGGTGGGCAGGACGACCTTCATGATCGTCTTCCACTTGGGCACCCCGAGCGCGTACGACGCCTCGCGCAGCTCGTTGGGCACCAGCTTGAGCATCTCCTCGGTGGAGCGGACCACCGTGGGGATCATCAGGATGACCAGCGCAAGGGTCACAGCGAACGGCACCCGCTGGAGGCCCAGGGTCGACACCCACAGCGCGTAGATGAACAGAGCCGCGACGATCGAGGGGATGCCGGTGAGGATGTCGACCATGAACGACACGACCCGGGCCAGTCGCCCGCGGCCGTACTCGACGAGGTAGACCGCGGTGAAGACGCCGATCGGCACGGACATCACGGCGGTGACCAGCGCCAGCGTCAACGTGCCCTGGATGGCGTGCGCGGCACCGCCACCGACCCTGCGGGGGGTGATGCCGGCCTGCGAGTTGGTCCACCAGGTCGACTCGAGCAGCATCTGGCCGCCCTTGATCAGCGTGCTGCCGAGGATCCAGACGAGCGGGACGACCGCGACGAAGAACGCGGTCCACATGACGACCCGGGCGATCAGGTCCTTGGCGGCCCGGGACGACGACTTGGACGCCAGCTCCGGCCGCCGAGGCGTGCTCGGCGGTGCCTCCGAGGCGGTGGTGAGCTGCGCGGTGCTCATTCGGTGAAGGCCTTCCTGCGCTCGATGACGATGCGGGCGACCGCGTTGACGGCGAAGGTGAGCACGAACAGCATCAGGCCGGCCGCGATGTAGGCGCCGGTCTTCTGCGGGCTGTCGAACTCGCTGGCGGCGCTGGCGATCTTCGAGGCGAAGGTAGAGCCGCCGTTGAAGACCGACCAGCTCCACCCGGCGGTGGAGTTCAGGCCGGAGAGCAGGATGACGACGGCGAGCGTCTCGCCCAGGGCACGGCCCAGCCCGAGCATCGAGGCGCTGATGACGCCCGGCTTGCCGAACGGCAGCACCGCGGTTCGGATCATCTCCCAGTGGGTCGCCCCCAACGCCAGGGCGCCCTCCTTGTGGGCGGTGGGCACCTGGTTGAAGACCTCGCGGGAGATCGCGGTGATGATGGGCAGCACCATGATGGCGAGGATCAGGCCGGCGAAGGCGAGCGTGCTCTTGGCGCTGAAGCCGTCGTCCTTGAAGAACGGAATCCACCCGAACACCTTCGAGAGGCCGTGCTGGATCGGGGTGAAGTACTGGCCGGCGATGGTGAGGCCCCAGAAGCCGTAGACGATCGACGGGACGGCGGCCAGCAGGTCGACGGTGGCAGCCGCCGGGCCCCGAAGCCACGGCGGCGCGTACTGCGTGAGGAAGAGGGCGACGGCGATTCCGAGCGGCACCGCGATGATCATCGCGATGATCGAGGTGACCATGGTCGCCCAGAACATGTCGAGGATGCCGAACCGCGGCTCGGCGCCGGCCGGCACCCACTCGCGAGAGGTGAGGAAGTTGACGTTGTTGTTGAGCAGCGCCGGGACGGCCTGGATGACGAGGAAGGTCCCCACGAGGGCCACGATCCCCACGACGAGGATGCCGGCGCCCTTGGCGAGGCCGCCGAACACCCGGTCCCCGAGCCGGCCGGTCGAGGCGCCGTCACCGCCGAGCGGGGCGCGGCCGTCGGGACCTGGGAGCTCGTCGACGGCGGAGCGGCCGGTGATCGTGGGTGTCACGTCGCGTCGTCCTTTGCGGCTGGAGCGTGGTGCAGGGGGCGGGCCGGGTTCGCGGCCCGCCCCCGTGCGGTTGGTCAGCGCGTGAGCGCCGGGGGGTTGCGGGTCAGGACAGGGACTGGATGGCGGTTGCCACCTTGGCCTGGACCGACGCCGGGAGCGGCGCGTAACCGATCTCCTCGAAGCTCTTCTGGGTCTCGGGGGAGGCGAAGTGGGTGAGGAAGGCCTTGATCGCGGCCGCCTTCTCGGCGTCCTTGTTCTTGGAGCAGACGACCTCGTAGGTCACCAGGAGGATCGGGTAGGCCCCGGCCTCCTTGGTGGTGTAGTCGAGCTTGAGCTTGAGGTCGTTGCCCTCACCGGCCGGCGTGGCCGCCTCGAGCGCCTTGCCGACGCTCTCGGCGGTGAGCTCGGTGGCACCGCCACCGTTGTCGACCTGGGCGACGCTCAGGTTGTTGTCCTTCGCGTAGCTCCACTCGACGTAGGTGATGCCGCCGTCGGTGGACTTCACGCCCTCGGCCACACCGGCCGACTTCTCCTTGCCCTCGCCCTTGCCGCTCCACACCTTGGCGGGGTCGGCGGTCCACTTGTCGGGGGCCGCGCCGTTGAGGTACTTGGTGAAGTTCTCGGTGGTGCCCGACTCGTCGGAGCGGAAGAAGACCTTGATCGCGGTCGACGGGAGGGTCACGCCCGGGTTGATCGCGGCGATGGCCGGGTCGTTCCAGGTGGTGATCTTGCCGTTGAAGATGTCAGCGGCGACGGCGGGGGTGAGGATCAGCTTGTCGACGCCCTCGACGTTGTAAGCGATCGCGATCGGGCCGGTGACCATCGGGATGTTCCAGGCGGGCGAGCCGCAGGTCTTGGCCGCGGCGTCGGCCTCGACCACCCCGTCCTTCTCCTCGGTCTTCAGGGCGGAGTCGGACCCCGCGAAGTCAACCTGGCCGGCGATGAACTGCTTGATGCCGGCGCCGGAGCCGGTCGGGTTGTAGTTGACCGTGCCCTTGGGGCAGGCCTCGAGGAAGGAGGAGGCCGCCTCTTCGAAGGCGTTCTTCTGCGCCGAGGAACCCTCGGCGTTCAGAGTGCCGTCGAAGCAGCCGGCGGCGGCCGCGGAGCCGGTGGCGGAGGAGCTCGAGCCGGATCCGGTGTTGTTGTCGGAACCGCAGCCCGCTAGGGCGATCGAGCCGACCAGGGCGAGAGCCGCCACCTGGCCGAGACGCTGAATCTTCACTGTGTGTTACCTCTCGGAGGACAAGGGTCAGGGAGGCGGGCGACACTGCCCGACACGAGTGAAGGTATGGATGCCGGGTGACGCGACGGCCCGCAGCGGGTGAACGGACCGTGAACGGCATCCGCACATCTGTCGTCCGGAAGGTCAGGGCCAAGTGGCGTGCGCGACAGGGACGCCCGGCGCCGTCATCCGAGCCGGGAGGTTCAGGAGCGGTGGCGCTCCACCGCGACGACCCGCGCGGCCTCGCCGGTGCCGACGACGTGGCAGACCATGGCCTCGCCCTTGACCAGCTTCTCGTCGCGGGCCTCGGCGAACTCCTCGACCACCTCGACCGAGCCGGCGGCGTCGAGGTCGAGCCGGCGCTCGAGGTCGTCGAGCAGTGCGGGCAGCACGGGTCCGTGGGTGCAGAGCACGGCCGGCTCGCCCCGCTCGAGGAGCTTGGCGAGGTGGCCGTGCGCCTTGGTGGGCGCGGCCTCGAAGCCCTCCTCCGACAGCCCGCGCCGGGTGTTGCAGACGCACCCCGGCCGCGATGGCATACGGCGCGACCGTGTCGACGCAGCGAGCCGAGGGCGAGCTGACGAGGCGGGTCACGCCGTAGGCCGTGAGCACGCCTGCAAGCTGTTCGGCACGTTCCCTGCCGAGGGGGTCGAGCGGGCGGGTGGTGTCGTCGTCGCCGCGCCAGTCGCCGCGGGCGACGGCGTGCGCGTGCCGCACGAGCACCAGCGGCCAGGTGTCGAGCCGGTCGGTCTGCTGCAGGCGGACGAGGGCCAGCAGCTGGTCCCGGTCGCGGGCGTAGTCGAGCCGCGCGTGGGCGCTCGTGACGTCGAGCCAGGCCACCTCGTCGATCTCGTTGACGAGCTGACCGTGGCCGCCGGTGACCCGGGCCGACCAGTAGCGCACGACCTTGTCGTCGGGGGTGCCGTCGCGTCCGAGGAGCGTGTATCGGGAGTCGGGCAGCGGGGGGCCGAGGCGGACGACCAGGCCGGTCTCCTCCTCGGTCTCGCGCACGGCGGCCACGGCCCAGTCCTCGCCGGGGTCGAGCTTGCCCTTGGCCCACGACCAGTCGTCGTAGCGCGGGCGGTGCACGAGGGCGACCTCGAGACCGCTCTCGGCCACGCGCCATGGCAGGGTGCCTGCAGCCGGGATCCTCATGCCGTCGCCGCGGTGGTTCGGCTCACCGCCGGCGGGCCTTGCGCCGCCGCCTGGAGTGCATCTCGATGAGGGCGGCCTGCAGGTCGGGGCGGGGACTGCCGTCGCCGTCGAGGTGGTGCCGCATCCAGCGGCCGTCGCCGCCGAGCTTCCAGTGCGGGTACTCGTCACTCATGCCGCGCTCCATCAGCGACTCGAGGTCGGCGAGGTGGCGCGGGTCGACGAGGCGCACGAGGGCCTCGACCCGGCGGTCAAGGTTGCGGTGCATCATGTCGGCGCTGCCGATCAGGGCCACGGTGTCGCCACCGGCTCCGAACAGGAAGATCCGCGAGTGCTCGAGGAAGCGGCCGAGGATCGAGCGCACCTCGATGTTCTCGGAGAGGCCGGGCACCCCGGGGCGCAGCGCGCAGATGCCGCGCACCCACAGCTGCACCTTCACGCCGGCGCGGCTGGCCCGGTAGAGCGCGTCGATCAGCTGCTCGTCGACGATCGAGTTGACCTTCCAGGCGATCCGGCCCGAGCCGGGCTGGCGCTCCTCGTGCTCGATCTCGGCGTCGATGAGGTCGGTCAGCCCCGAGCGCACCGAGCGCGGGGCGACGAGCAGGCGCTTGAACCGGCTGCGTGGCGCGATGCCGGAGAGCTGGTTGAACAGCCGGGTGAGGTCCTGGCCGACCTGGTCGTCGACGGTGAGCAGGCCGAGGTCCTCGTAGAGGCGCGCGGTCTTCGGGTTGTAGTTGCCGGTGCCGACGTGGCAGTAGCGGCGCAGCCCCTCGGCCTCCTGCCGGATGACGAGGCACAGCTTGGCGTGGGTCTTCAGCCCGACGATGCCGTAGACGACGTGCACGCCCGCGTGCTCGAGCTTGCGCGCCCACGAGATGTTGTTCTGCTCGTCGAAGCGAGCCTTGATCTCGACGACCGCGAGCACCTGCTTGCCGGCCTCGGCGGCGTCGATGAGGGCGTCGATGATCGGTGAGTCACCGCTGGTGCGGTAGAGCGTCTGCTTGATGGCGAGCACCCTGGGGTCGGCCGCGGCCTGCTCGATGAACGCCTGGACCGAGGTCGAGAACGAGTCGTAGGGGTGCTGCAGCAGGATGTCCTGCTTGCGGATCGACGCGAAGATGTCGCGGGCCTTGGCGCTCTCGGTCGGGGCCAGGTCGGGGTTGGTGCGCGCGACGAACGGCTCGAAGTGCAGGTCGGAGCGCTCGAGGTCGGCGATGACGTTGAGCGCGCGAAGGTCGAGCGGCGCGGGCAGCCGGTAGACCTCGGAGGAGGCGACCCCGAGCTCGCGCACCAGCAGGTCGAGCACGTGGTCGTCCATGTCCTGCTCGACCTCGAGGCGCACCGGCGGGCCGAACCGGCGTCGGGTGAGCTCGCGCTCGAGCGCCGTGAGGAGGTTCTCGGCGTCGTCCTCCTCGACCTCGAGGTCCTCGTTGCGGGTGACCCGGAAGGTGAAGTGCTCGCGCACGTCCATGCCCGGGAAGAGGTGGTCGAGGTGCGCCGAGATGACGTCCTCGAGGGGGACGAAGCGGGTGTCGTACATGTCGGCCAGCGGCGACTCGTCGAGGCCCGGCTCGACGCGCAGCAGGCGGGGGAGCACCGGCGGCACCTTGACCCGGGCGAAGTGCTCCTTGCCGGTGCGCGGGTTGACCAGCACCACGGCGAGGTTGAGCGACAGGCCGGAGATGTAGGGGAACGGGTGGGCCGGGTCGACCGCCAGCGGGGTGAGCACCGGGAACAGCCGGTCGGTGAACATGCCGCCGAGCCGGTCGCGCTCGTCGTCGGACAGCTCGTCCCAGCGCACGATCGTGATGCCGGCGCCCTCGAGCGCCGGGCGGACCTGCTCGCCGTAGACCCGGGCCTGCATCGAGAGCAGCTCGTGGGCGACGAGGGAGATCTGCTCGAGAACCTCGCGAGGCTCCAGCCCGGAGGCCGAGCGCACGGCGATGCCGGTGGCGATGCGGCGCTTCAGGCCCGCCACCCGCACCATGAAGAACTCGTCGAGGTTCGAGGCGAAGATCGCCAGGTACCGGGCGCGCTCGAGCAGTGGCACGTTCTCGTCGGCGGCGAGCTGGAGGACCCGTTCGTTGAACTGCAGCCACGAGATCTCACGGTCGAGGAAGCGGTCGCCCTGCAGCGCGTCGGGCTCGTCGTCCTCCGGTGCCGACCCGGGCGTGCGCCCCACGAACCGGCCGTTGGCGGCGCGCGCCGGATGGGTGCGCGTCTCGGTGGCCGACGCGCTCGCGATCGACACCTCGCTGACGATGCTCGCGTCGGCCGCGGCGTCGGCCGCCACGTGGCTCGCCGACCTGAGGTCGTCCACCTCGACTCCCGGATGTGCCGTCATGTCCCAATCCTGTCAGGTCCCGGCGGCGAGGGTGTACTGCCCGTCGACCGCTGCGTCGCTGAAACCGAGCCGTTCGTACGTGCGCCGGGCGGCCGTGTTGTCGCCGTCGACGTAGAGCTCGACCTCGGCCAGCCCCAGCCGCGCGAGGTGCGCCAGCCCGAGCCTGGTGACCGGTCCGCCCAGTCCCCGGCCCTGCTGGGCCGGGTCCACCCCGACGACGTACACCTCCCCGGTCCCGTGCCGGACTCCGTCCGTCCCGGAACCGTGGGCCCGCCCAATGCCCGTCGCGGACTCCGTCCGACTCCGCCGGGCATCGGGGCCCCGCCCGACAGCGCGGTCGGGCTCGACCTTGGTCCAGTGGAAGGCGACGACGGCGCCGGTGGCCTCGTCGACGACGAGCAGGAGGCCGGCGGGGTCGAACCAGGGCTGCGTCATCCGCTCGTGCAGGTCGTCGACGGTCAGCCGGCCCTGTTCCGGATGCCGGGCGAACGCCGCCGCGTTGAGCTGCACCCAGGCCTCGTCGTCGCGTCCCGGCTCGAAGGCGCGCACCGAGAACCCCTGCGGCAGCTCGGGGTCCGTGGCATCGGCGTCGGTCAGCGCCCGCTTCATCAGGTACAGGCTGCGGGTGAGCTCGAGCCCTGCAGAGCGGGCCAGGGCGTCGGCGGCCGGGAGCATCCCGTGGGCCCAGACGCTGCGGGTGCCCTCGGCGAGCGCCGCGTCGAGCAGCGCCCGGCCGTGGCCGCGACGTCGTTCGTCCGGGTCGACCACCAGCTCGGCGACGGCATCCGGGGTGCCGGCCTCGGCGACCTGGGCGTAGCCGACCACGGCGTCGTCGTCGGCGTACCGGAGGACGTGCACGACCCCTTCGCGAGGTGGGCCGACGGCCAGCCGGAACGCCTCGGAGATCGCACCGACCCCGTCGGCCTCGGCGGCGCGCGACCACAGCGTGCGCAGGAGCGCGGAGGTGGGCTCGTCGACCCCGGTGACGCGCTCGGTGCGCGCCACCTCAGGCCTCGAGCTCGGAGAAGGAGTCGGCGACCTCGGGCACGAACCGGTAGCCGACGTTGCGCACGGTGCCGATGAGCACCTCGTAGTCGGTGCCGAGCTTGGCGCGCAGGCGTCGCACGTGCACGTCGACCGTGCGCGTGCCGCCGAAGTAGTCGTAGCCCCAGACCTCCTGGAGCAGCTGCGAGCGGGTGAAGACCCGGCCCGGGTGCTGCGCCAGGTACTTGAGCAGCTCGAACTCCTTGTAGGTGAGGTCGAGCAGCTTGCCGCGCAAGCGCACCGAGTAGGTCGCCTCGTCGATGACCAGCGCGCCGGCCGTGATCGGCCCGCCCTCGTCGACCGCGGCCTCGGTGGTGCGGCCCACGGCGAGCCGCAGCCGCGCCTCGACCTCGGCCGGGCCGGCGGTGTCGAGGATGACGTCGTCGATGCCCCAGTCGCTCGTGATGCCGGCCAGGCCGCCCTCGGTGACGACCACGAGCAGCGGGATCGAGATGCCCGTGGTGCAGATGACGCGGCACAGCGACTTGGCCATCGCGAGCTCGCGCCGGGCGTCGACGATGACGACGTCGGCCGACGGTGCGTCGACCAGGGCGGAGGCCTCGGCGGGGAGGATGCGAACATGGTGCGAGAGCAGCCCGAGCGCGGGAACGACCTCGGCGCTGGGCGCCAAGGTGTTCGTCAGCAGCAGCAGATGGGCCATCGTCGATCAGGATAGGCGGTCATGCAGAGCAGCGAACGGGTCGACCGCGCCACTGAGACGATCGTCGTCCGCTACTGGGCGGGAGCCCGGGCCGCCGCCGGCGTGGACGACGAGCGGGTGCCCGCCGTGGCGACCGTCGGCGAGCTCGCCGCGGTTCTGTTGACGGCCCACCCGGGCCTCGAGGCCGTGTTACCGGTGTGTTCCGTCCTCGTCGGGGGCCGCGCCAGCAGCGGCGACGACCCCGTGCCGCCCGGGGCGGTGGTCGAGATCCTGCCGCCCTTCGCCGGTGGATGATGCGAGGATGCCGGGCGTGGACGACCAGCCGACCGACCTGAGCCCGGAGACGGAGCCCGACCCGGTCGAGTCCACCCCGGCCGACGCCGAGTCCGCACCCCTCGACGCCGAGTCCACGCCGGCCGACGCCGAGCCCACCGGGCCGGACGTGGCCGGGGAGGCGCACGAGACCCGTGCCCAGCGACGCGCCCGCCGTGAGGCCGTGCTGAAGGAGCCGGTGCTCCCGGCCCTGGCCACCGTGCGGCGGCCGATCGCCGTCCTCGCGACGATCGTGCTCGCCGCGCTGCTGGTGCTCGCCCTGCTGGCCGACCCGGTGCTGCTCGCCGCCGGCCTGGCCTGGGCCGGCATCGTCGTGGCGTGGGGCTGGCCGGCGCTGCTCGGGTCGTCGAGCCGGTTCGGCTCCTCCCTGGCGATCGGCATCACGGGCGTGCTCGCGCCGGCCGCTGCCGCGGCGACCACCGACGAGCCCTACCTCCGGCTGGTGCCCGTGGCCCTCGTCATCGGGCTGGCCGTGATGTTCGGCCACCAGATGGTGCGCCGTGACGGCCGCCCTCGGCTCACCGAGTCGATCGGCATCACCTCGCTCGGCCTCGCGGTCGTGGCCCTCGGCACCACCTGGATGCCGCTGTCGCGCACCGACCGGGCGAGTGACATCGCCGTGATCGGCTTCGTGTCGATCGCGGTGGCCTCGCTGGCCGACCTCGTGGCCGGCTTCGCCAAGGTACGGCCCTGGATGCTGCCGCTCGCGATGCTGCTCGGCGGCCTGGGAGCGGTCGTGGCCGCCGCCGTCATCGGGTCACCCGAGGCGGGCCCGGCCGCCCTCGTCGGGTTCCTCTGCGCGGCCGTCTCGCACTGCACCCGCCGGATGCTCAGCGTGCTGCCGGCCGTGGGCTCGGTGCGCGGCCAGCTGTCGACCGCTGCGGCATCCCTGCTCGTGCCCGGGGTGGTGGCCTACGGCCTCGCGCTGGCCATCGTCGGCTGAGCGGCTCTGCGGCGTCGCGACTCAGTAGACGAGGGCCCGGGCGCCCGGCGCGACGACCTCCTCGACGAACGCGGCCGCCCCACGGATGACGACCCCCGGCAGCAGGTCGTCGATGGTGAGCGATCGCCGGGCGGCGCACTGGCCGCACACGGTGACCCGGCCCCCCTCGAGCAGGGCGTCGCGCAGGTCGGCGAGCGGCGCGGCGTGAGGCAGGTCGACCTCCTCGGCGCGACCCGGCACCGCCATCGAGGTGGCGTCGCCGGTGAGCCAGAGGCTGACCTCGACCCCGGAGGCCAGCGCGGTCGCCGCCACCGTGAACCCCTGGTTGAGCCGCTCGAGGGCCTCGGTGCCGCAGGTGACCTTCACGACGAGGGAGGTCGCGGGGGAGTCCATAGACTGCAGCGTATGGTCTTCACCCTCGACACCACGCTCCACGAGTCGCTGGCGCCCCTCGCCTGGCTGGTCGGCCGTTGGGCCGGAGCCGGACTGGTCGGCTACCCCACGATGGAGTCGCAGCAGTTCGGCCAGGAGATCGTCTGCACGCACGACGGCCGGCCGTTCCTCGAGTGGCGCTCACGCACCTGGCTGCTCGACGCCGAGGGCAACCAGGTGCGCCCGCTGGCCACCGAGGTCGGGTTCTGGCGCCCGGTGGCCGACCAGCCCGACGGCACCAACGTCGAGCTGCTGCTCACCCACCCGACCGGGTTCGTCGAGATGTATGCCGGCGTGGCCGAGCCCGCGAAGGTCGAGCTGCGCACCGACGGGGTCATGCGCAGCCCCACGGCCAAGGAGTACACGGCCGGCCACCGGATGTACGGCTACGTCAACAGCGACCTTTTGTGGGTCATGGACATGGCCGCCGTCGGGCAGCCGCTGCAGTCGCACGTGTCGGCGGAGCTCAAGCGGGTCGAGTGATGCGGAGTCGACCCCTCGGGGTCATGGCGTGACGAACACGTCGCCGTAGTCGTCCATCGTGTCGGTACGCAGCGCCTCGCCGAGGTCGGCCATGCCCTTCTTGTCGACGATGTCGATCGAGGCGCCGCCCGGTGAAGTGCCGAACCCGGTGAACGGTGCGGTCGAGAAGACGACGTCGCTGCCGCGGACGTTGCGCAGCGAGACGGCGTAGTCGCGCAGCTGGCCGATCGTGAGGTCCTGGTCGAGAACGAGGTTCTGCGTGGCGGCGTCGGTGAACTTGGCGATCTTGAGCGGGTTCGTGACAGTGGCAGGACTGGTTGCCTTGAGCATCAACGCCTTGATGAACGCCAGCTGGCGGCGCCCACGGGAGATGTCGCCCTCGCTGAGCGCGTGTCGCTCGCGGACGAAGGCGAGCGCCTGTTCCCCGTTGAGGTCGTTCCAGCCCTTCCTGATGGCCACGGGGCCGGCGTTGCCGGAGCTGCTCGCCTCCTCCGCGAACACACGGACCCCGCCCACGGCATCCGTCATGGCCTTGAAGCCCTCGAAGTTGGTCTTCGCGACGTGGTGGATCCGGATCTTGAGGAGGTTCTCCATGGTCTGGACGAGCAGCGGCTCTCGGCCATAGGCGTAGGCGGCGTTGATCTTGTCCTTGCCGTGGCCCGGAACGTCGACGTAGAGGTCGCGAGGGAAGTGGATCATGTTGACGGTCTTGCCGTCCGCAGGGATGTGAACGAGCACGATGACGTCGGAGCGGCCGGCGTCACCGGGCCGCGTGTCTGCGCCCACAACCAGGAAGTTGGTGCCGTAGCCGGTCTCGGCCACGGTAGAGCCGTCGGGTGCGGTCACCGGGGGACGGTTCTCAGGCAGCAGGGCCTCGTGGGTGACATTGTCATTGACGGTGTAGCCCAGGTAGCCAACGAAGCCCGCTACACCGACGACGAGCAGGAGGACCAGTGCTGAAAGCACGATGATGGCGCGCTTGACACGGCTACGGGTGCCTCGCTCCTCCGTGAACTCGGGGTCCCGGTCATCCGCATCGCCCGCGGTCCGCGGCTCCAAGCTCTGGTCAGTCACGCCGACATTCTAGGTGGGCAGTCTGGGCGTTTCCTGCGAGGCATAATTGGCGCGATGAGTGATCTTGGTGAGCGGCTGCGGGCGCGGGGCAAGCGCCTCACCTCACAGCGCGAGCGGGTGCTGGCCGCCGTCGGCCGGCTCGGTCACGCCACCCCCGACGACATCGTCGAGGCGGTGGCCTCCGACGGCGGCGGCGCGGTGCCGGCCTCCACGGTCTACCGCGCGCTCGAGGCGCTGCAGGAGCTCGGTCTCGTCGGGCACACCCACGTCGACCACCGCGCCCCCAGCTACCACCTCGCCGAGCACGCCACCCACCTGCACGTCGTCTGCCGCGGCTGCGGCTGGGTCGGCGAGGCGCCCCTGGCCAGTGCCGACGAGCTCGTGGCGCGGCTCGACGAGTCCCTCGGGTTCGCCTCCGACATCTCGCACGTCGCGGTGCACGGGCTGTGCCGCAGCTGCCGTGAGGCGTCCACCTCGGATGCCGTCGCCTCGCCCAGCACCGGAAGGTCACCCGGATGAGCACCTCCACCGCCACGTCCCCACTGCTCGCACGCCACGGTGCGGTCGAGGGCCAGGGAGCCGATGCCGGCGTCGCCTCGCACTACGGCGACCCGGTTCGGGAGCAGCGCCTGCTCGCCGAGGGGCTCGCGGCGGTCGACCTGTCGCACCGCGACGTCGTGACCGTCTCCGGGCCCGACCGGCTGTCGTGGCTGCACTCGATGACCACCCAGCACCTCCTGGGTCTCGGCGCGCGTGAGTCGCGTGAGTCGCTCGTCCTCTCGCCCAAGGGCCACGTCGAGCACGCCCTGCACCTCGTCGACGACGGCGAGACGACCTGGATCACGGTCGAGCCGGGCACGGCATCCGCGCTCGTGGCGTGGCTGGAGTCGATGCGGTTCATGCTGCGGGTCGAGGTGTCCGACGTGTCGGGCGACTTCGCCGTCCTGGGGGAGCCCTTGGGGTCGGAGTCCGTGGAGGGCGAGCCGCTCGCGTGGGTCGACCCGTGGCCCGGGCTGGTCGGTGACACCGTGGCCTACGGACCCGTGGAGGGCCACCCGGCCGCGGGCCGGGCGTGGCGCGAGCTGATCGTGCCGCGCGGCGAGCTCGAGGCGGCGCTGGGCGACCGGCCGCTGGCCGGTACCTGGGCTGCCGAGGCGCTGCGGGTGGGCGCCTGGCGCCCGCGGCTGGGTTTCGAGACCGACCACCGCACCATCCCCCACGAGGTCGACTGGCTGCGCACCGCGGTGCACATGCACAAGGGCTGCTACCGCGGCCAGGAGACGATCGCTCGGGTACACAACCTGGGGCGGCCGCCGCGACGCCTGGTGTTCCTGCACCTCGACGGGTCCGGCCACCTGCTGCCCGATGTGGGGTCGCCCGTGCTGCTCGGTGAGCGTGAGGTGGGTCGGCTCACCTCGGTGGCCCGGCACCACGAGGACGGACCCGTGGCACTGGCCGTCATCAAGCGGTCCGTGGCCGAGGACGTGGATCTTGTCGTCGAGGGCATCTCGGCCGCGCAGACCGTCGTCGTGAGCGGCTGAGCACCGCAGATCCTCCGGCCGGTTCCTGCCATGATGGGGGCATGGCTCCCGTCGCTCCTGCCGCCGCAGTCACCGGCACCCTGATCACGGTCGCGCCCACCGGTGCCGAGCACGCCAAGGCCGACCTGCCGCAGCTGCCGACGACGCTCGACGAGCTGGTCGACACGGCGCGGCGCTGCGAGGCCGCCGGCGCATCGCTCATCCACCTGCACATCCGCGACGCCGAGCACCGGCCGACCCTGGATGCCGGGCGGCTGCGGGCGGCGGTCGAGGCGGTGCGCGAGTCGACCGACCTGGTGGTGCAGCTGTCGACCGGGGGCTCGGTGCACGACCCGCTCGAGCAGCGGCTCACCGTGCTCGACGCCGAGCCCGACTCGTGCTCGCTCACCTGCGGCACGACCAACTTCGGCGACGACGTGTTCCTCAACCCGTGGGGGTTCATGAGCGACCTGTACGTGCAGGCGCAGGAGCGCGAGGTCGTGCCCGAGTTCGAGCTGTTCGACCTCGGCCACGTGCACGCCCTGCGCCGGCTGCTCGACACCCACGGGCTGCCCTTCGGCGGCCGGGTGCACGTCGACTTCGTGACCGGTGTGCCCGGTGCGATGCCCGCCACGACGGCCGCTCTGCTGGCGGGGGTCGCGATGCTCCCGCCCGAGGTGACGTCGTGGTCGGCCACCGGCATCGGCCGCGGCCACCTGCCGATCATGGCGGCGGCGCTGTCGGCCGGTGGGCACCTGCGGGTGGGCATGGAGGACAACGTCGTCTTCGCGCGCGGCCAGGTCGTGCAGCACAACGACGAGCTGGTCGCGCGGGCCGCGGAGCTGGCCACGTTGATGCAGCGCCCGCCGCTGGATGCCGAGGCCACCCGTGCGCTGCTCGGGGTCAAGGACCGTCGCGGGCGCTGAGGCCTACTGGCTGTCGGTGGCGCGGCCGTGCGGGCCGAGGGGCCGTGTCGCGGTGGCCGCCTCGGACTCGGCGCGCGGCATCCGGGCCGGGTCAGGAGGCTGTTGTGTGCCGACCGTCGGCGTCCGAGGTGTGGACGACGCTGGGAGGCGCCGGGAATGCGGGTCCATAATCACCAGTTATGGCTGACGTGCGAGATGCTTTTGGGTTCCCGGCCGTCGTCAACGAGAAGGCCGCCCGTGTCGTCGCGGGTGGGGTCGCGCTCATCACGGCGACCGCCCTGCTCACCGGCTGGCTCTGGCTGAGCGCCGTGCTGGCCCTCGGCTTCGCCCTCCGCGTTGCGGCCGGACCGCGCTACAGCCCGCTGGGCCAGCTGGCCACCAAGGTGGTCGCGCCCCGGCTGGGCAAGGCCCGCCTCGTGCCGGGCCCGCCGAAGCGGTTCGCCCAGACCGTGGGGCTGGCCTTCACCCTCGCCGCGACCGGCTTCCTGGTCGCCGGCCTGCCGGTGGTGACGGTGGGGCTGCTCGTGGTGCTGCTCGTCTTCGCGCTCCTGGAGTCGGTCGTCGGCTTCTGCGCCGGCTGCTGGGTGTTCGCCCAGCTGATGAAGGTGGGCTTGATCCCCGAGGAGACCTGCGCGGCGTGCGCCGACATCTCCCTGCGCACCCGCGAGACCGCCACCGCCTGAGCCGGCTTCGGCCGCTGGGTGGGGCAGCCTTCCCCGCGAGTTTCCCCGCCATCCCAGTGACGTCGGGGAACTTCCACCATGGCGCGGAAACTTCCCCGCCCCCAGCCAGTTACCCCGCCGTCACTGTGACGTCGGGGAAACTCCACGTGGGGGGAAGCTCCTCGAGGTCGCGACACGTGCTCGCCACCAGCGAGCAACTTTGAAAGTTGCTCGCAGTGGGCGAGCATCCACTAGCGCCCTGAACAGGGTTGTCCGGGTGCGCAGAGCCGGCCCGTCACCTCGTGTGAGCACCCTCACGCTTGCTCCAGTTTGCATTCTGCTAACTAGAGCAAGCACAATGGACACGTGAGCAAGAACCCGCTGAACGACCTGGGCAGCAGCCTCGGCGAGTACCTGCGCGAGCAGCGCACGTCCGCCAAGCTCTCCCTGCGTCAGCTGTCCGAGCTCGCCGGGGTGTCCAACCCCTACCTGTCCCAGATCGAGCGGGGGCTGAAGCGCCCGAGCGCCGAGATCCTCCAGCAGCTGGCGAAGGGGCTCGAGGTGTCCGCCGAGAGCCTCTACGTCAAGGCCGGGATCCTCGACGCCCACGTCGCCCCGCCCGCCACGGCACCCGGCATCCGCGACGCCATCGCCGCCGACCCGGCGCTCACCCAGCGGCAGAAGAAGACGCTCCTCGACATCTACGAGTCCTACGTCGAGGACCTCCCACGGCAATGACGCCGACCCGCCCGAACCCCGAGAAACGCGCGAACCGCGCGAACCCCCAGAACCGCACCACCCCCACGAACATCCGCATCACCACGAAGGAGAGTCACATGCCAGTCATCGAGGACATCAAGAAGACCATCGACGCCACCCCGTTCTTCGCCGCGGTCGGCGCCACCGACCTCGCCGTCGAGAAGGTGCGCGAGGCCCGCCTGCGCGCCGACAAGGCCCGTGCCGACCTCGCCGTGCGTGCCGACAAGGCCCGCACCGAGCTCTCCGCCGACCTCGCGCCGGCCACCGTCCAGGCGCGCGCCACCAAGGTCGCCGACCAGGTCAGGGAGATCCCGGCCCTGGCCCTCAACCAGACGCTGGTCGTCGGCGGCATGTTCGCCGAGGGCTACGAGGAGCTCGCCGCCCGCGGCCACAAGCTCGTCACGCGCCTCCAGAACCAGCAGTCCACCAAGGACCTCGTGGCGCAGGCCGACACCGCCGTCGCCCAGGTCAAGGGCGCCGTCACCTCCGCCCGCAAGGCGACCGCCGACGTCGAGCGCTCCGCCAAGGCCACCATCACGACCGCCCGCAAGGAGGCCGCGAAGGTCGTCACCGTCGTCAGCGGTTCCGTCGTCGAGGAGACCAAGGTCGCCCAGGCCGAGGTCACCGAGTCGGCCAAGCGCACCCGCACCGCGGCCAAGCGCACCAGCACCACGACCAAGAACGCCACCAAGAAGGCCACCACCTCGGCCAAGGCCGCGAAGACCAGCGTTCGCAAGACCGCCGTCGCCGCTGAGAAGGCCACCACCAAGGCCGCCGACAAGGTCGGTACCCCGGTCGCGACGCCGGCCACCCCGGCCGCCGAGTGACCTCACCCCACCGTGTCGGCTGAGGCCGACAACCCGTCACCGGGTTCCCCCCTTTCCCGGTGACACCCCCACGACCGGGGCCGGCTCGCCCGGCCCCGGTCGTTCGGCGTCCCGGCACGGATGCCGCCCCGCCCACCGCAGCGCCGCTCGCCGACCAGCGCGGATGCTGCCCGCCCGCCCCTCGCGGATAAGGTCGAGCCCGTGCCCGACCAGACCACGTCCACCCGCAGCGCACCCACCCCTCCGGCCCTGGCCGACGCCCCGGTGGTCGCCCACGTGACCCGCGGCGGGGTCGTGGAGTCCGTGCACCGCGCGAGCATCGCGGTGACCGCCCCGGACGGCTCCCTGCTCCACTCCTGGGGCGCGCCCGACGACCCGATCTTCCCGCGCTCGTCGAACAAGCCGATCCAGGCCGTGGCGATGCTGCGAGCCGGCCTCACCCTGCCCCCCGAGCACCTCGCCCTGGCCTGCGCCAGCCACTCGGCCCAGCCGTTCCACCTCGACGGCGTGCGCGACATGCTCGCGGCCGCGGGGCTCACCGAGGCCGACCTGCAGAACACCCCCGACCTGCCCTACGACGCCGACGAGCGCGACGTCTGGATCGCCGCGGGCCGCACGGCCCGCCCGCTGGCGCAGAACTGCTCGGGCAAGCACGCGGCGATGCTCGCCACCTGCCGGCTCAACGGCTGGGACCTGGCCACCTACCGCGACCCCGACCACCCGCTCGAGCGCCTCATGGCCGACACCCTCGCCGACCTGGCCGGCGAGCCGGTCGCGGCCACCGCGGTCGACGGCTGCGGCGCCCCCGTCATGGCCGTCTCGCTCGCCGGCCTCGCCCGGGCGTTCGGCCGGATCGCCTCCGGTGCGCCCGGCACCCCCGAGGCCGAGGTCACCGCCGCGATGCGGGCCCACCCCGAGTTCGTCGGCGGCACCCGCCGCGACGTCACCGCGCTCATCCGGGGCACCGAGGGTCTGATCGGCAAGGACGGCGCCGAGGCCGTGCACGCGGTCGGGCTCACCGACGGCCGCGGCGTCGCCCTGAAGATCGCCGACGGCGCGCAGCGGGCCCGCCCGGTCGTCCTGGCCGCCGTGCTGCGCCGCCTGGGCGTGGACTCCACCGCGTACGAGCGGCTCGAGGACGCCCCGGTCCTGGGCCACGGCCAGCCGGTCGGCGGGATCGTCGCGGTCGGCATCCGGGAGTGAGCCGCGGGTGAGGGCCGTCCTGCAGCGCGTCTCGCGCGCCAGCGTCACCGTCGACGGCGAGGTGGTCGGCGAGCTGACCCGCCCGGGGCTGCTCGCGCTCGTCGGGGTCACCCACGACGACGGCGCCGAGCAGGTCGCCACGATGGCCCGCAAGATCGCCGACCTGCGGATCCTGCACGACGAGCGCTCGGTGCTCGACGAGGGCGCCCCGGTGCTCGTCGTCAGCCAGTTCACCCTCTACGCCGACACCCGCAAGGGCCGACGCCCGTCGTGGAACGCCGCAGCACCCGGCCCGGTCGCCCAGCCGGTCGTCGACCAGGTCGTGGCCGCGCTGCGCGAGCGCGGGGTCGAGGTGCAGACCGGACGGTTCGGTGCCCACATGCTCGTCGAGCTCGTCAACGACGGCCCGGTGACGATCCTGCTCGACGTCTGACGCCTACGCTCTACACCATGTCGTCGCTCGCACAGCTCCAGAGTTGGATCGTCCTCGGCCTGTCGGTCGTGGCGCTGGGGGTCGAGGTCTACGCCCTCGTCGACTGCGTCCGTCGCCGCTCCGACGCGTTCGTCGCGGCCGGCAAGCGCACCAAGCCGTTCTGGCTGCTCGTCACGGGGGTCGCGGCCCTCCTCGGTGTGGTCGCGGTCGGCGGCTTCCCCGGCCTGCTCGCCATCATCGCCATCGTCGCGGCCGGGGTCTACCTCGCCGACGTCAAGCCGGCCCTCGACCAGGTGATGGGCCGCGGCTCGGGCAACCAGGGCCCCTACGGCCCCTGGTGAACCCCGCCGTGGTGAGCCGGAGCCGCACCGGGTGCGACGGCATCCCACGCGACCGTCAGCTCACCCAGTCGCCAGCGTGACGGTCCGTCGACCAGTGGCCACCCGGCATCCCGCAGCGCGCCGGCCGTCGCGATGAACCGCTGCCGGATGCCGTACGCGGCCTGGGGGGCCTGACGGGCCCACGCGGCGTCGAGCTCGGTGAGCAGGGCGTGGACGCCCTCGCCGGGCACGTTGCGGTGGATCAGCGCCTTCGGCAGCCGCTCGGCGACCGCTCCAGGCCGCTGCAGCCCGCGCAGCCGGAAGCTCAGCGACAGGCTGACCGGCCCGTCGGCGGTCACGGCCACCCAGCTGGCCAGCCGCCCGAGCTCGTCGCAGGTGCCGTCGACGAGCAGGCCGTCGGGCGCCAGCCGGGCCACGGTCGTGGCCCAGGCGTCGGCCACCTGGTCCTCGTCGTACTGCCGCAGCACGTTGAACGCCCGCACCACCACCGGCCGCGCACCACCGGGCAGGGGCACCTCGAACCCCCCGAGCGCGAAGCTCAGCCCCGGCCGCTCGAGCGGCCGCGCCGCCGCCACCCGGGCCGGGTCGATCTCGATGCCGACCACCTCGACGTCCGGGCGCACCCGCCGCAGCCGATCGTGCAGCTCGAGGGCCGTCACCGGTGAGGCGCCGTAGCCGAGGTCGACGACCACCGGCGTCGGGCCACCGCGCCGCAGCCGCCAGGCCTGCGGACCCGCCAGCCACCGGTCGCACCGGCGCAGCCGGTTGGGGTTGGTCGTCCCCCGGGTGATGACCCCGACGGGTCGCCTCTGGCGCACGGGCCCAAGCGTAGGACCGCTTACCCTGAAGGGGTGCGGGAGTGGTGGCGTCAGCGGTCGAGGGAAGGTGAGGTCAGCCTCTCGATGGTGCTGCTCGTCGTCTCCCTGACGGCGGCCCTCGGGCTCGGCCTGACCTCCTGGGTGCCCAAGTTCCTCCAGCGGGACATCGGCGTCGCCGACGTCGCGCCGGGCCTGCTCGAGGTGGCCCAGAACGCCCGCGGGGTGCAGTCGCTCGGGGCCGGGCTGTCGGTGTCCCTCTACGACTCCGGCTTCCGGCTGGCCCGCGGCAGCACGGTCCTTGCCGACACGGTGACCCGGGGTGCCCCGGTCACCGCCGTGCTCGGCTCCCTCGACCAGGTCAACGGCCACTCCCGTGAGAACGTCACCAGCACCCTGATGCAGGTGCGGATCGACAACGTGCGGCGGATCAAGGACACGGTGCGCTACAACGGCGTCGTCCACGACGCCACCCGGAGCCTCCCGCTGCGCATCGACTTCCAGCCCATCGACGGACGGATCCGGATGGATGCCGCGGTGCCCGGCGCCGACGCCGTCGCCATCCACCTCGACTGGCGCCCGGCGACCACCGGGCTCGCCCCGTCCCTGCCCGAGCAGAACCTGCGCGAGCGCGCCTACTGGGTCGACCCCACGGTCGTCGAGCAGCCCGCCTTCACCTGGGTGCTGGGCACCGACGTGTCGATCGGCCCGGTGCAGGTGCCGCGCGCCGTCGACCTGCGCCAGGACGGCCGGATCGCCGTGCACGTCTGGGCCCCCCGGGCCGTGGTCACCGTCACCGACACACCCCGCGACCCCGTGACAGACTCGAACTCATGACCGAGGCATCCACCCCGACCGGCCCCCCCAGCCCCTCCGGGCTGAAGCGGGTCGCGATGGTCACCGTGCACACCTCCCCGCTGGCCCAGCCGGGCGAGGGCGACGCCGGTGGCATGAACGTCTACGTGCTGGAGGTCGCCCGCCAGCTGGCCCGCCGCGGCATCGCCGTCGACCTGTTCACCCGCACCACGAGTGCCACCCAGCCCGCGATCGTCGAGGTCGAGCCCGGAGTCGTCGTGCGGCACGTCCCGGCCGGTCCGTACGAGGGCCTGTCCAAGGAGGACCTCCCCGGGCAGCTGTGCGCCTTCGCCGCCGGGATGATGCGCGTCGCGGCTCACGCGCCGCCCGGCTACTACGACCTGGTCCACTCGCACTACTGGCTCTCCGGGCAGGTCGGCTGGCTGGCCGCCGACCGCTGGGGCGTTCCCCTGGTGCACACCATGCACACGATGGCGCGGGTCAAGAACCTCCACCTCGCCGATGGTGACCTCCCCGAGCCGATGGGCCGCGAGATCGGCGAGGCCCAGGTCGTCGAGGCCGCCGACCGCCTCGTCGCCAACACCACCCGCGAGGCGGGCGAGCTCGTCGACCTCTACGACGCCGACCCCTCCCGCGTCGTCGTCGCCGAGCCTGGCGTCGACCTCGCCGTGTTCCACCCCGGGTCGCAGCGCGAGGCACGCGCCGAGCTGGGCATCCCGGCGGATGCCGTGCTCCTCCTCTTCGTCGGCCGGATCCAGCCGCTCAAGGCGCCCGACGTGCTCGTCAAGGCCGCCTCGGAGCTGGTGCGCCGCCGTCCCGACATCCGCGACAAGGTCGTCGTCGCCATCCTCGGCGGGGCGAGCGGCTCCGGCGTGCGCAACCCGATGGGCCTCACCGAGCTCGCCGAGCAGCGCGGCATCGGCGACCTCGTGCAGTTCGTGCCGCCGGTCGACCGGGCCACGCTCGCCCAGTGGTACCGCGCGGCCGACGTGCTCGCGATGCCGTCACACAACGAGTCGTTCGGGCTGGTCGCCGTCGAGGCGCAGGCCTGCGGCACCCCTGTCGTCGCCGCCAACGTCGGTGGCCTGCCCACCGCGGTCGGGTCGGCCGGCATCCTCGTCGACGGGCACGACACCGCCGACTGGGCCACCGCCATCGGCGGGGTCGTGCTCGACCCGGAGCGCCGGGCCGGCCTGTCCCGCGCCTCGGCCGAGCACGCCGCAGGGTTCGGCTGGGCGCGCACCGCCGAGCGGCTCGCCGAGGTCTACGCCGGCGCGATGACCAGCCCCCGCGACGCGTCGATCAACGACGCCGAGACGCTCACCGGCATCCCGCAGGCCGTGATCCCGTGACCGACCGCTCCACCGTGTCGGCCACGGTCGAGGCCTACCTCACCGAGTCCGCACACGAGTGGGAGCCCGGTGCGCGCGACGACGAGTACGTCGTGTCACTGCCCGGTGAGCGGAAGCTGAAGACCGTCACGTCACTGGTGGTGTCCGACACCGGGCTGTCGGTGTCGGCGTTCGTCGTCCGACACCCCGACGAGAACCACGAGGAGTTCTACCGCTTCCTGCTCGGACGCAACCTGCGCCTCCCGGGCCTCGCCTACGCCGTCGACCGGGCCGGCGACGTCTACGTCACCGGCCGTCTTCCGGCCGCCGGGGTCGACGCCGGCTCCCTCGACCAGCTGCTCGGGGTGGTGCTCACCGCGGCCGACGAGCCGTTCAACGAGCTGCTCGTCCTGGGCTTCCTCAGCTCGATGCGCAAGGAGTGGGAGTGGCGCGTCTCGCGCGGCGAGAGCCTGCGCAACCTCGAGGCGTTCCGCACCATCCTGGCCCGTCCGGGCGACCCCGGGCCCGCCGAGCAGCCCGCCTGACCGCCATCCGGCCGGGCCGAGGTCGCAGGCCCGGCATGGCTAGGCTGGCCGCATGACGTCACACACGCTGATCCTGCTGCGTCACGGCGAGTCCGACTGGAACCAGAAGAACCTCTTCACGGGCTGGGTCGACGTCGACCTCACCGAGAAGGGTCGCGCCGAGGCGGTGCGCGGTGGCCACCTGATGGCCGATGCCGGGCTGCTCCCCGACGTCGTGCACACGTCGGTGCTGCGAAGGGCCATCACCACGGCCAACCTCGCGCTCGACGCGGTCGACCGGCACTGGATCCCGGTGCGGCGCAGCTGGCGGCTCAACGAGCGGCACTACGGCGCCCTCCAGGGCCTCGACAAGGCGGCCACCCGAGACAAGTACGGCGACGAGCAGTTCATGCTGTGGCGCCGCAGCTTCGACACCCCGCCGCCGCCCATCGAGTCAGGCAGCGAGTTCGACCAGACCGGCGACCCGCGCTACGCCGGGGTCGACGTGCCCCTCACCGAGTGCCTCAAGGACGTCATCCCGCGGATGATGCCCTACTGGGAGAACGAGATCCAGGCAGACCTCACCGCCGGGCACACCGTCCTCGTCACCGCCCACGGCAACTCGCTGCGGGCGCTGGTCAAGCACCTCGACGGCATCAGCGACGACGAGATCGCGGGACTCAACATCCCCACCGGCATGCCCCTCGTCTACCGGCTCGGTGACGACTTCATGCCGACCGGGCCCGGCGAGTACCTCGACCCCGAGGCCGCGGCGGCCGCCGCCGCGGCAGTGGCCAACCAGGGCCGCTGACCCGACCGTCAGCGCACCCGCGGCCACAGGTCGCGGGGGTCGTGGCGCCGGAACACCTGCTCCCACGAGCCGAGCCGGTTGCCGGCCCGGTCCCACGTGATGAGCCGGTAGATGGCGGCCCGCCGCGCGTCGGCCACCTCGAGCACGCCGGTTCCGTCGAGCAACGGCGTCACCTCGGAGGCGGGGTAGGTCGACGTCGTCGCGGCCACGAGCTGGGCCCGTGCGGCCCTTGACGAGACCACGAGGAAGCGGCTGACGTCCTCGTTGAACGCGGGGAGCCGGGTGGCGATCGGGGCGCTGGTCGCGTCGGGGGAGACCACCCGGGTCGTCTCGACGTCGACCGGTCCGGCCTCGCCGCGGCCGTCGCCGGCGACCCGGATGCTGCGCAGCAGGGCCCCGCTCGGGACCCGGGTGTGCGCGACGACGACGCGGCCCCGGCCGGGGGTCTCGCCGCGCGCCGCCTGCACGAGGACGTCACCGGGCACGGGGGCCTCCAGGGCGACGCTGCTGTGCAGGGAGGACACCGGCAGCCCGGAGCACGCCGCCACGAAAGGCCCGAGGGCCTCGAGGAACTGCTCGACCAGGGGTCCGGACGGGCTCGGGGTGGCGAGCCCGAGCGGTGTGGCGCCCAGCGGACCGCCGTCGTAGCCGTCGACGTGCACCCGGAACGCGGGAGGCAGGGACCCCCGGATCGGGATCGCCGCGACACCGTCGCGCAGGCTCACGTCGGTCCAGATCCGGCCCACCTCGACACCGCCGCGCCGGTAGGCCACGAGCGGGGAGTAGCGCGCCTCGAGCACGACCGGACGGGCCAGCACCAGGACGGCGCCCTCGCCGTCCTCGTCGTCGGGGCCCGCCTCGACGGCCACCGGGACGATGTCCATGAACATCACCCGGTCGCGCACCAGGTTGGCCGGGACGAGGGTCTCGGCAGGGGCCCCGCGCGAGCCGGTCCACATCCGCACCAGGGTTCCACCCTGCCCGCTCGTGTCGGCGGTCGCCGCGACCACGACGCGCCGTCCGGCGACGTCGTCGGCGTAGAGCAGGTGTGCGCGCGGCGAGGCGCCGGCCACCAGGGCGGTGACCCCGGGGTCGGCGGCCAGCTCACCGCGCGCCGGCCAGCTGCTCGTCATCGCCCAGGCCGGGTCGCCGGGACCGGGCGGTGGAGGTGCGGCCGCCGACGACACCCCCGTCATCACCGACTGCGCGCCCCAGGCGGTCGCGGCGGCGGCGGCCAGCGCCGCTCCGGCACCGAGCACCACCGAGCGACGGTGCACCTGCCGGTGCCGCTCGCCGACGAGCGCCACGGCGTCGGGTGGGTCGCCCGGCCCGGCCATGAGCAGGTCGAGCGCGTCGTCGAGGTCACCGTCGAGCGCCCACGGGGCGGGCTCCCAGCCGGCGACCGTCCGCGCCGCGGTGTGCGCGGCGAGGAGCCGTCGGCGCACCGCGGCGTTCGCGTCGGCCGGCTCCTGCACCGGCATCCCGAGCAGGTCGGCGACCCGTCCGGGGTCCAGGCCCCAGGCGGTGTCCGCGCCGAGCACCGCCCGCTCGAGGGGTGCGGCACCGCGCAGCACCGGCAGGAGGGCCATGACGCCCAGGTCGTCGGATGCCGTGTCCGCCTCGCGTGCGGTGCCCGTGCCGTGGCCGGGTCCGCGACCGCCGAGCCGCTCGGCCGCGGCGAGCGAGCCGACGAGCACGGCCCGTTGGGTGGCGGCTCCCGGTGACCCCTCGTCGAGCAGGCGCCCCCACTGCCCGTGCAGGTCGGCCAGCGCGTCGGTGGTGACCCGGCGGGCGGACGGTCCGTCGAGCGTGACGAGGTGCGCGAGCGGCTCCAGCTCGCCCCAGCGGGCGACGACGAAGTCGCGGAAGTCCTGCTCGACGGTGACCGTCATATGACCCGCCTCTCCTCCAGGGGCCAGAGGTCCAGCAGGTCGCGGCTCAGGTGCGGCACGCCGTCGCCGATCTGGTGCCCGGCGGCGTCATGCCGCACGAGCCGGAAGGCGGCCGCGTCGTCGGCGTTGACCACCGGGACGACGGCGACCCCCCGGCGGGTGGCCGTGACCTTCGAGACGGGGTAGGCGTTCGGGGAGGTCGACAGCAGCTGGACCTTCGCCGCGCCGGGCGCGATCACCAGGAACCGGCCGACGCGTGGCCGGGCGTCGTCCAGGCGCAGCACGATCGGCTCGTCGGGTGGGGTGTCGGCGGGCAGCACGGCGGGCGGCTCGAGGTCGAGCCAGCTCATCCTGCTGCGACCGTCGTCGACCACGCGCACGGAGCGGATGAGCGCGCCCTCGCGGGTCCTCGTGCGCAGCACCCGGACGCGGCCGTCACCGCCGGAGGCGGAGATGGCCGTGGGGTCGATCACGCTGCCGCCGACGGTGGCGTCGGTGACGACCTCGGTGAACACCGAGTCGCGCGGCTCCCCCAGGGCAGCCGCGACGAGCCGGGTGGTCTCCTCGGCGAAGCCGGCGAGGGCGTCGGTGCCGCTCTCGCCGACCCAGGTCTGCGCGGCGCTGAACACCGGACCGTCGTACCCCACGCACCTCAGCCGCAGCGCCGGTCCCGCCTCCTGGGGCCAGAGCGCCGAGCCGATGCCGTCCACGAGGGTCACGCGTTCCCAGTGGCGGCTGACCGAGCCCTCGACGGTCGGTATCACCACCGTCGAGTAGTCCGCGATGGGCACCGTGGGACGGGCCAACACCAGCATGAGCGTTCCCGGGCCGGTGGGCAGGGCGAGGGCCATGGCGCCCTGGGTGTCGACGACGTAGGCGCTCTGGAAGGGCGCCTCGTCGAGCGTGGCCGGGTCGGCCCCCTGCTCGCCGTGCCAGGCCTGCACGATGAGGTCCTCGGTGCCGGCGTTGAGGAATCCCGCCACGACGACCCGCCGGCCGGCGACGTCGTCGGCGAAGAGCAGGCGCGAGACGCCGCCCGAGCGGCTGATGACGAGGGCCTGCACCCGCGGGTCGGTGGCGAGACGGCCCCGTGCGGCCCAGCGGCTCGGCTTCTCCCAGCTGGGGTCGCCCGCCGGCGGGGGCCCCGACGGGGAGGGGCTCGCCGACGCGCCGCTCGCCGCGGCGTCCGGGCCGTGGGGCACCACCCACCAGGCAGCCGCCCCGGCGGCGAGGGCTGCGGCGCCTCCGACGACCAGGGAGCGCCGGCGCACCGCGCGGCGCCGCTCGTCGACGAGCGCGGCCGGGTCTGGCGGGTCGCCCTGGCCGGCGAGCAGGGTCTCGACGACGGCGTCGAGGTCGGAGTCGAGGGTCCAGTCGGCGGGTGCCAGCCCCTCGGCCGCCCGGGCCTCGTCGTGAGCCGAGACCAGTCGGCGCCGCAGGGCGCTGGCGGTGTCGCGGACGTTCGCGGGCGGCATCCCGAGCAGGTCGGCGACCTCGTCGGGCCCGGCGGCCCACACCGAGGCCGCGCCCACGAGGGCTCGCTCCAGCGGGCTGGCGTGACGCACCACGACCTCGAGGGCGGCCAGCACCGGGTCATCGTCGTCGGGGTCGCCCCACGGGTCGTGGCTCGGATCGGGCTCCGCAGGCCGCTGCGGTGCAGCCGGAAGGGTTGCGGCGGAGGGGGTTCGCGGCGGCGACGGCGCTGCGGCCAGGGCGGCCGTGAGCACCGAGCGCCGCGCGGCGGCGCCGGGGCGCCCCTCGTCGAGGGCCTCGCCCCAGTGCTGGTGCAGACCCGCCAGCGCCTGCGTGGTGACCCGGCGCGCCGACGGCGCGTCGAGGGTCACGAGGAACGCGACGGCCTCGAGGTCGGGCCAGCGCGCGGCCACGAACTCGCGGAAGTCGTCCTCGACGGTGAGGGTCACCGTTCCAGTCTCACACCCGGACCCGCTCCGGCGGGAGGGCCGACGGCATCACCGCTCGCCCGGTCGAACGTCAGTGCAGGGCGTTGGCGCCGTCCTCGGCATCCTCGTGGCTCTGCTCGCTGGCCGGGTCGAACTCGCCCGTGACCAGCCAGATGACCCGGTGGGCGACGCTGACGGCGTGGTCGGCGAACCGCTCGTAGTAGCGGCCGAGGAGGGTGATGTCGACCGCAGCCTCGGTGCCGTGCGACCAGCTGCCGTCGGTCACCCGCGCGAACAGCTCGCGGTGCAGGTCATCCATCGCGTCGTCGTCGCGCTCGATCTGGTGGGCGGCCTCGACGTCGCGGGCGGCGATCACCGAGCCCGCCTTCTCGACGATCCGCTCGGCCACCTGGCCCATCTGCAGGATCGTCGAGCGCAGCTCGGCCGGCACGGCGGATGCCGGGTAGCGCAGCCGCGCGACCTTCGCCACGTGCCGGGCCAGGTCGCCCATCCGCTCGATGTCGCTGCTCATCCGCATGCTCGTGACGATGACCCGCAGGTCGGTCGCCACCGGCTGCTGGCGGGCCAGCAGGTCGAACGACATCAGGTCGAGCTCCGCCCGCCGTGCGTCGATCTCCGCGTCGGCGGCGATCACCGAGTCGGCCAGGTGGATGTCGGCGTCGAGCAGGGCCGTCGTCGCGCGGCTCATCGCCGACGACGCCAGGTGAGTCATCTCCACCAGCGTCTCGGCGACGCGCTCGAGCTCTTCGTGGAAGGCCTTGCGCATCACGGGATGTCCTCCGGGGGTTCGGTGCGGGAGCTCGGGGGCGAGGTCTCGCCCACGGCACTGTGGCAGCACGGGATGAACCGAAGGCACACCCGAGGTGAACTTCTGGAGGAGCCCCCGCTCAGCAGGCCCCGCGTGCGCCGGCCCGCGCCCCCGACCCACGTACCCTGACCTCGTGGACCCCACCCTCGCGGCCGTGCTCGGCGGGGCGGTCGGCCTCGTCATCGGGGCCGTGGCCGTCGCCGCGACGCGGTGGTCCGAGCGCAGCAGCGGCGAGGCCCAGCCGGCCGAGCCACCGCTGCCCCGTGGCGTGGGCGACGTGTTGTCGGTGCTGCGCTCCATCGCCGTCGTCGTCGACGCGAGCGACGCCGTCGTCAACACCTCGGCGTCGGCCGTCAGCTACGGGCTGGTGCGCCACGGCGAGCTCGTGCACCACCAGCTGCGACACCTCGCCCGGCAGGTGCGACGCGACGGCATGATCCGAGAGGCCGAGCTCGAGCTGACCCGCAGCCCGAACACCACCGCGAGCGTCGTCATGCGGGTGCGGGTCGCGCCCATCGCGGTCTCCCACGTGCTGATCCTCGCCGAGGACCACACCCACGCCCGCCGGGTCGAGGAGATCCGTCGCGACTTCGTCGCCAACGTCAGCCACGAGCTGAAGACCCCGGTGGGCGGCATCTCGCTGCTCGCCGAGGCGGTCGTCGGCGCCAAGGACGACCCCGAGGCGGTCGAGCGCTTCGCACAGCGCATCCTCGTGGAGTCGACTCGACTGACCCGGCTCGTGCAGGAGATCGTCGACCTCTCCCGGCTGCAGGTCGCCGACACGCTGCACGAGCCCGAGCTGGTCGACGTCGGCTCCGTCGTCTCCGAGGCGGTCGACCGGGTGCGGGTCGCGGCCGAGTCCCGTGAGATCGAGCTGACCCAGGTCAGCGACGACGGCCTGCGGGTCTTCGGGGATGCCGAGCTGCTCACCACCGCGGTCGCCAACCTGGTCACCAACGCGGTCAACTACAGCGACTCCGGTACCCGGGTCGGCATCGGGGGCCGCCGGGTCGACGACACGGTCGAGGTGACCGTCACCGACCAGGGCCAGGGCATCCCTGCGGCCGAGCAGGAGCGCATCTTCGAGCGCTTCTACCGGGTCGACGCCGCCCGCTCGCGCGCCACCGGAGGCACCGGCCTCGGGCTGGCCATCGTCAAGCACATCTGCCAGAACCACGGAGGGCGGGTGAGCGTCTGGAGCCAGGAGGGACGCGGCTCGACCTTCACGATGACCCTTCCCGCGGCGGCCGACCGGCCGGACGCGGAGAACCACGACGACGGCCGGGACCGGTCGGCGCCGCACGAGGAGAGAGCACTGCATGACGCGCATCCTGATCGTTGAGGACGAGGTCTCGTTCTCGGACCCGCTGTCCTACCTGCTCAGCAAGGAGGGCTACGAGGTCTCGGTGGCCGAGAACGGCAACGACGCGCTCACCGAGTTCGACGCGACCGGTGCCGACCTGGTGCTCCTCGACCTCATGCTCCCCGGGCTGTCCGGCGTCGACGTCTGCCGCGCCCTGCGGCAGCGCTCCAACGTGCCGGTCATCATGCTCACCGCCAAGGACAGCGAGATCGACAAGGTCGTCGGGCTCGAGCTGGGCGCCGACGACTACGTCACCAAGCCCTACTCCTCGCGCGAGCTGCTGGCCCGCATCAAGGCCGTGCTGCGCCGCCTCGCCGAGCCCGAGGAGATGCTGCCGACCACGCTCGAGGCAGGCCCGGTGCGGATGGACGTCGAGCGGCACGTCGTGACCGTGCGCGGCGTGCAGGTGTCCTTCCCCCTGAAGGAGTTCGAGCTGCTCGAGATGCTGCTGCGCAACACCGGCCGGGTGCTCACCCGCATCCAGCTCATCGACCGGGTGTGGGGCAGCGACTACGTGGGCGACACCAAGACCCTCGACGTGCACGTCAAGCGGCTGCGCGCCAAGGTGGAGGCCGACCCGGCCAACCCGGCGCACATCCTCACCGTGCGGGGCCTGGGCTACAAGTTCGAGGTGTGAGCCGCGAGCGGGTCAGGACGTCGCGGCGGTGAGGTCGCCGTAGTAGCCGGTGTTGGGCAGCACCGGCACGGTGACGATGTTGGCGCCGGCCTCGTCGGTGGTGACCGTCATCTGCACGGTCGCGCCGGGGGGCTGCGGGATGCCGGGGATCTCGACGCCGTTGGTGGCGTCGGAGAGCGTCTTGCCCGAGCTCGCGGGGACGGCCACGGTGGCCGGGGTGGGCGCACCCTCGACGGCGAACGTCACGTCGACCGCCGACGTGCTGCGGTTGACCGCCTGCCCGACGACCAGGCCGGTGCCACCCTTGGACGGCACCACCACGGCGAGATCGCGCAGGTCGAGCCCCACGATGGACAGGCGCACGCCGTCGGCCGCCTCGTAGTCGTAGTCGGTCTGGACCGGGGAGAACGCGGAGGCGCACCCGGACGCGAGCAGGATGGTGCCTGCCAGGGCGGAGGCTCGCAGGACCGAGGCGGCGCGGTTCGTCACGCGGCCAAGGATAGCCATGACCTGCTGCGTCGCGTCGAGGGAGCGCGTCGACACCCCTCCTGACCGCACCCGCGCACGCGGCGGCCGCGCGCGCGAAGCACGGGAAACGGCATCCTGTCAAGACCCGATCTGCGTCTCTCGCAGCCCCATTCAAGGTCCTGACCTGCACAAACAAGGGTGACCCCGATTATTGGGACACGCCGGTGCGTGGTATCCTGAGGGTCGCGAAAGGGGACAACAACACATGGTTTTCAAGGTCGGCGAAACGGTCGTGTACCCCCACCACGGGGCCGCGCGCATCGAGGAGATCAAGACCCGCACGATCCGCGGAGAGGAGAAGCTCTACCTCAAGCTGAAGGTCGCCCAGGGCGACCTCGTGATCGAGGTACCTGCCGAGAACTGTGACCTCGTCGGAGTACGCGACGTCGTGTCCAAGGAAGGTCTCGACAAGGTGTTCGAGGTGCTGCGCACCCCGTTCGCCGAGGAGCCGACCAACTGGTCGCGCCGCTTCAAGGCCAACCTCGAGAAGCTCGCCTCCGGCGACGTGATCAAGGTGGCCGAGGTCGTGCGTGACCTGTGGCGTCGCGACAAGGACCGCGGCCTGTCCGCCGGCGAGAAGCGCATGCTGGCCAAGGCCCGCCAGATCCTGGTCTCCGAGCTCGCGCTCGCCGAGAAGACCGACGAGGAGAAGGCCGAAGTCATCCTCGACGAGGTCCTCGCGTCCTGACTCCGGGGCTCCCGCCCTCATCACTGACGTGACCGACGCCGACGCTGCCCCGTGCAGCGTCGGCGTCGTCGTCGTTGCCGCCGGCTCCGGCAGCCGCCTGGGCGCCACCGTGCCCAAGGCGTTCGTGCCGCTGCGCGGACGCCCGCTGCTGGCGCACGCCCTCGACACGGTCAGGCAGGTGAGGGGGCTGCGAGCGCTCGCCGTCGTGGTCCCGGCCGGGCTCGACGACCCCACTGCACCGGCGTGGGCGGGCGTCGACCTCCCCCAGGATGCCGTGGTGGTGGTCGGTGGCTCGGAGCGCACCGCCTCCGTGGCCGCCGGCCTGGCCGCCGTCGGTGACGTCGACGTCGTGCTCGTGCACGATGCCGCCCGCTGCCTGACGCCGCTGGCCGTCTTCGAGCGGGTGGTCGAGGCCGTGTGTGGCGGCGTGGCCGGCGCGGTGCCCGGCATCCCGCTGGTCGACACGGTCAAGAGCGTCGACGCCGAGGGCGTCATCACCGGGACACCCGACCGTGCGACGCTGCGCGCGGTCCAGACTCCACAGGGGTTCGTGCGCGAGCTGCTGGTCGCGGCCCACCGCACCGGGGCCGTGGCCACCGACGACGCTGCCCTCGTCGAGCTGGGCGGCCACCACGTGCTGGTCGTCGACGGCGACCAGCTGGCGTTCAAGGTGACCACCCCCGACGACCTCGAGCACGCCGAGCGCGTGCTGGCCCAGCGTGCCGCGGCCGATGGGCTGCCAGACTGACGCCATGAGCGCACTGCCCAGGGTCGGCGTCGGGGTCGACGTGCACGCGTTCGCCGACCCGGGCTCGGGGCGCGAGCTGTGGGTGGCCGGCCTGCTGTGGCCGGGCGAGGGCGGGCTCGACGGCCACTCCGACGCCGACGTCGCGGCCCACGCGGCCTGCGACGCTCTCTTCTCGGCCGCCGGCATCGGTGACCTGGGGGCCCACTTCGGCACCGGTCGCCCCGAGCTCGCCGGGGCGTCGGGGGTGACGCTGCTCGCGGAGGCGGCGCGGCTGGTGCGCGAGGCCGGCTACGACATCGGCAACGTCGCGGTGCAGGTCATCGGCAACCGGCCCAAGGTCGGCCGCCGCCGCGTCGAGGCCGAGCTCGCGCTCTCGGATGCCGTGGGCGCGCCCGTGTCGGTCAGCGGAACCACCACCGACGGGCTGGGCCTGACCGGCCGCGGCGAGGGTGTGGCCGCCATCTGCGACGGCCGTCGTCGCCGTCCGGGACTGACCCGTCCGGGCCGGAGGACCCGCTCGGACCGGCCCGATCGGGCCATGTGCGGGTGGGCTGGAACGGCCCGATCGAGCCATGGACACCGGGTGGCAGGGGGAGCAGGCTGCCTGCAGGGCAGTTGAGGCTGTATCCCGCCGACTCTGAGGTCGCAGGGGACCTCCGGGTCGGCGGGAGCGGGGGCGTCAGGGGGCGTCGGGGATCATCTGCGCGGCCGTCCCGCTGCGCCGCCGGGGTAGTCAGCGGGAGCGGGGCTCGGCGCGGCGGTCGGTGCCGACGATCCGCGCCATCCTCTGCAGTTCTGCCACGTGCCCGCACAGCGCCTCGCGGCCGACCGGGGTGAGCACCACCGTGGTCACCTGGCGGCCGTCGCGCACCGCCCGCTCGAGGCGGGTGTAGCCGCGCGCCGACAGCGCTTTGAGGTGCTTGGAGAGGGCCGAGTCGGACAGGCCGATCTCGTCGCGGACAGCGCCGAACTCGGTGCCGGTCGACGGGACGAGCAGCGCGCAGATGCGCAGCCGGTGCGGCTCGTGGATCACGTCGTCGAACACCGGGTACGGGCTCATGTACCGGAGCATACGACCGCTTTCCTGCGCGGAAAGGTCTTCCCGCACCTGTGCCACAACCGATCCGGCGGCCGGCGGCGGTAGGGGCGGCTACCCGGCATCCGAGGTGCGGCGTTAACGTGGCGGAGACCGCCGTCGTGTCGATGTGAGGAGCACTCGTGCCGCAGACCGTCCAGGGAGTGATCGCCCGATCCAGGGGCGCCGAGGTCGAGCTCGTCGACGTCGTGGTCCCAGACCCCGGCCCCGGCGAGGCCGTGGTGCGCGTCGAGGCGTGCGGGGTGTGCCACACCGACCTGCACTACCGGGAGGGCGGCATCAACGACGAGTTCCCGTTCCTGCTCGGCCACGAGGCGGCCGGCACGGTCGAGGCGGTCGGCGACGGCGTGACCGACGTGGCGCCGGGCGACTTCGTCATCCTCAACTGGCGAGCGGTGTGCGGCCAGTGCCGCGCCTGCCTGAAGGGCAAGCCCTGGTACTGCTTCGCCACCCACAACGCGACGCAGCGGATGACGCTCACCGACGGCACCGAGCTGACGCCGGCGCTGGGCATCGGGGCGTTCATCGAGAAGACCCTGGTGGCGTCGGGCCAGTGCACCAAGGTCGACCGCGACGCCGACGCGGCCGCCGTGGGCCTGCTCGGGTGCGGCGTGATGGCCGGGTTCGGCGCGGCCGTGAACACCGGCGGGGTCCGGAGGGGTGACTCCGTCGCGGTGATCGGCTGTGGAGGTGTCGGCAACGCCGCCATCGCGGGCGCGAGCGTGGTCGGCGCGACGACGATCATCGCCGTCGACCTCGACGACCGGAAGCTCGAGGCCGCCCGTGGCTTCGGCGCCACGCACACGGTCAACTCCTCCACGCACGACCCGATCGAGGAGATCCGGGCGCTCACCGGCGGGCACGGCGCCGACGTGGTCATCGAGGCGGTCGGCCGGCCGGAGACCTACGAGCAGGCGTTCTACGCTCGCGACCTGGCCGGCACGGTGGTGCTCGTCGGGGTTCCCACGCCCGACAAGGAGATCACCCTGCCGCTCCTCGACGTCTTCGGCCGTGGTGGCGCGCTGAAGTCGAGCTGGTACGGCGACTGCCTCCCCTCGCGCGACTTCCCGATGCTCGTCGACCTCTACCGACAGGGACGCTTCGACCTCGACGCGTTCGTCAGCGAGCGGATCGGCATCGGCGACGTCGAGGCGGCGTTCGACAAGATGCACCGCGGTGACGTGCTGCGCTCGGTCGTCGTCATGGGCGGCGGGGCGTGACGGCCGACGTCGGGATGCCGGTTCGCACCTCGCCCGGTGGCGTGCGGGTCGAGCGGGTGGTGACCTCCGGGGTGTTCGAGCTCGACGGCGGGTCGTGGGAGGTCGACAACAACGTCTGGCTGGTCGGCGACGACCGCGAGGTGCTGGTGGTGGATGCCGCCCACGACGCCGCCGCCATCCTCGACGCCGTCGGTGACCGGGAGGTCGTCGCGGTGCTCTGCACCCACGGGCACAACGACCACGTCAATGCGGTGGGTGCGCTGGTCGCGGCGACCGGGGCCACGGCATCCCTGCACCCCGACGACCGGGTGCTGTGGGACCAGACGGTGCCCGACCCGCCCGGTGGCGAGCTCGCCGACGGGCAGGTGTTCACGGTCGGCGACGTCGAGGTCACCGTGCTGCACACGCCCGGCCACGCGCCCGGGGCCTGCTGCTTCCACGTGCCCGCGCTCGGCGTGCTGCTGTCGGGGGACACCCTGTTCAACGGCGGCCCCGGCGCGACCGGGCGGTCGTTCTCGAGCTTCCCGCTGATCATCGAGTCGATCCGCACGCAGCTGCTCGACCTTCCGGCGGACACGGTGGTGCTGACCGGCCACGGCGACCCGACGACCATCGGCGCCGAGGCCCCGCACCTGGCCGACTGGATCGCCCGCGGCCACTGAGGCCCAGTGCCGGCTGGGCATCATGCCGGCCGGCGGCGGGCGAGCTTCCGCGCCGTCACTGTGACGACCCGGAAGGACTTCCGTGGCGCAGAAGCTTCCGCGCCACGAGCCAGCTTCTGCGCCGTCACGGTGATGGCGCCGGAGTTCAGGATGCCGGACGGGCGGCGGAGGATGCCGCTCGCTCGAGGGCAGAGCGAACCAGCGCCTGCACCCGGCGGGGCCGCTCGAGGTCGGCCCAGGTGAGCCGCACGACCTCGTAGCCGAGCGAGCGCAGCCAGTCCTCGCGGCGCTTCTCCGCTGCCAGTGCCGCCCGACCCTCGGCGCCCTCGTACTTGACGAGTCCGTCGAACTCCACGACCACTCGGGCACCGACCAGGAGGTCGACCCGGGCGCCGACGACCCCGGAGTCGTCACTGATCCGCACCTGGCTGCGGACGTCGAAGCCGAGATCGGTGAGCAGCAACCGGGCCCGCGACTCGCCGACGGACTCACTCGCGGGGTCGACCTGCCCCAACCACCCAGCGGCGCGCAGCGCTTGTCGAGGGGACTCGGCCAGGCGCCTGGTCAGTGAGAGCACGCTGTCGAGCTCAACCCGGCCCATTGCGAGCGCCCGGTCGGCGGCGACCACGGCCGGGTCTCGGCCGTGGCGCAGCACCACCTGGGCGATGGCCACGTCGACCGAGACCGCCGGACACCCGTCGACGTCGACCACGCTGTGAGCGGGGTCGAGCCCGTGGACACGCACCCCGCTCCTGCGTCGCACCCGGCGGACCGCCCCCACGAGGTCGACGATGTCGACGGGCACTGCGTGAACGGGGAGCCCGTGCAGGGCCAACGCGCTCTGGTGGCTTGCTGCCTCGGCGGTGACTCCTCGCGCCCGAAGCACGGCTCGTGTCGTGAGGGCCAGCCGTTGCTCAGGCCCGGCCGAGGCCCACGGCTCGCCGAGGACGTAGGCGCCGCGACGCACCCTTACCAGGGCACCGGCGGCGACCAGGGCGGCCAGCGCGTTGGCGTCGACGTCGAGGCGCGTGGCGTCGGCCGTGCAGAGAGTTCCGTGGTTCGCCGCCGCGAGAGCCAGTAGTCGATCGGTCACCCCTCGATGGTGCCCGTCTCGGCGAGACGGCCCGGGGCGTCATCCACAGGACGCCGTGACTGGCACGGCATCCGGGCTCCCTCGGGCCGCGCCAAACTTCGGCGCCGTCACTGGGACGACGCGGACATTCCGCCGTGGCGCGGAAGCTTCCGCGCCACGGCCCACTTACCGCGCCGTAACCGTGATGGCGCGGAAGCTCGGCGGCGAGGGAGGAATCGGGGGTTGGACCCTCCCGCCGGTAACCTTGCCCGGTGACCCTCAGGCTGTTCGACTCCCTCACGCGCGAGCTGCGTGAATTCGTCCCCGTCGTGCCCGGCAAGGCGGGGATCTACATCTGTGGGCTCACCACCCAGGCGCCCCCGCACCTGGGTCACGTGCGGTTCGCCGTGGCGTTCGACGTGCTGCGCCGCTGGATGACGCGCGGTCACGGCCTCGACGTCACGCTCATCCGCAACGTCACCGACATCGACGACAAGATCCTCGCGAAGTCGGCCGAGAACGGCGAGCCCTGGTTCGCGGTCTCCTACCGCAACGAGGTCGAGACCTCGGCCGCGCTGGAGGCGCTCGGCGTGCTGCCCCCCACCTACGAGCCGCGCGCCACCGGCCACGTGCCCGAGATGGTCACCATGATGGAGTCGCTCATCGCCAGGGGCCACGCCTACGCGGCGGCCGACGGCAGCGGCGACGTCTACTTCGACGTGCGCAGCTGGCCGGCCTACGGCGAGCTGACCCACCAGCGGGTCGACGACATGGTCGACGCCGAGGATGCCGACCCGCGCGGCAAGCGCGACCCCCGCGACTTCGCGCTGTGGAAGGGCCGCAAGCCCGAGGAGCCCGCGACCGCGTCGTGGCCCACGCCGTTCGGCGAGGGCCGGCCCGGCTGGCACCTCGAGTGCTCGGCGATGGCCCGCAAGTACCTCGGCGACACCTTCGACGTGCACGGCGGCGGGGTCGACCTGCGCTTCCCGCACCACGAGAACGAGATGGCCCAGTCGCGCGCGGCCGGCCTCGGCTTCGCGAACTACTGGCTGCACAACGCCTGGGTGACCATGGGCGGCGAGAAGATGAGCAAGTCGCTCGGCAACTCGCTGCGGGTCAGCGAGGTCGTCAAGGAGCACCGGCCGCTCGCCGTGCGCTACTACCTCACTGCCGCGCACTACCGCTCGATGATCGAGTTCCACCCCGGCTCGATCGAGGAGTCGGCCACGGCGGTCGAGCGCATCGAGGGGTTCCTGCGCCGTGCCCTTCCGGGCGTCGTCACGGCCACGCCCACCGGGGAGGAGACCCTCCCCGAGGGCTTCCGTGAGGCGATGGACGACGACCTCGGCGTCTCCGGGGCGCTCGCCGAGGTGCACGAGGCCGTGCGCACCGGCAACACCGCCCTCGACGACGGCGACCACGAGGATGCCGCCGCGATCGCGCGCAGCGTCATCGCCATGACCGACGTGCTCGGCGTCAACCCGCTCGACCCGGCCTGGTCGGCCGGCGACTCCGGGACCACCGACGCCCTCGCGAGCCTCGACGCCCTCGTCAAGGAGCGCATCTCGGCCCGGGCCCACGCCCGGTCCGCCCGTGACTACGACACCGCGGATTCCATCCGCGACGAGCTCGCCGCCGCCGGCATCGCGCTCGAGGACACCGCCGCAGGGGCCCGCTGGTCCCTCGCGCGGGGACGGAGTGAGTGACAGATGGCCGGTAACTCCCAGCGACGTGGCGCGGTGCGCACGGGCAACAAGAAGGGTCCGCAGGTCGGGTCCGGGGGCCAGCGACGCCGCGGACTCGAGGGCAAGGGGCCCACGCCCAAGGCCTCCGAGCGCCCCAACCACAAGGCCCACAAGGCGGCCAACGCGGCCGAGCGCCGTGGTGGCGGCCAGGCCGGGCGCACGAGCACCCGCAAGAACAAGGCGAGCAGCGAGATGGTCGCCGGGCGCAACTCGGTGCTCGAGGCGCTGCGCGCCGACGTCCCCGTGACCACGATGTACGTCGCCGGCCGGATCGACTCCGACGACCGCGTCCGCGA
The DNA here is from genome assembly GCA_963707895.1 of uncultured Actinomycetota bacterium. Lineage (GTDB taxonomy): Bacteria > Actinomycetota > Actinomycetes > Actinomycetales > Dermatophilaceae > Fodinibacter. Next base: position 133,259 of record CAVPRS010000009.1, read on the forward strand.
GGCGATGAAGATCGCCACCGAGCGCGGCATCCCGGTGCTCGAGACCCCACGCGGAGAGCTCGACCGGCTCACCGACGGGTCGGTCCACCAGGGCCTGGCCCTGCAGGTGCCGCCGTACGAGTACGCGCACCCGAGCGACCTGATCGACCCCGAGGCCCCCGGCATCCCGCTCGTGGTGGCGCTCGACGGCATCACCGACCCGCGCAACCTGGGCGCCATCGTGCGCTCGGTCGCGGCGTTCGGCGGGCACGGCGTGGTCGTGCCGAGCCGGCGTTCGGCGGGGATGACGGCCTCCGCGTGGAAGTCCTCGGCCGGTGCCGCGGCCCGCATCCCGGTGGCCCAGGCCACCAACCTGAACCGGGCCCTCGAGGACTACAAGAAGGCCGGCTTCTTCATCATCGGGCTCGACATGGACGGCGACGTCGAGCTGCCCGACCTCGAGCTGGCGTCGGAGCCGCTCGTCGTGGTCGTCGGCTCCGAGGGCAAGGGACTGTCGCGGCTCGTGCGCGAGCACTGCGACCAGATCGTGTCGGTGCCGATGAGCTCGGCCGTCGAGTCGCTCAACGCCGGCATCGCCACCGGGGTCACCCTCTACGAGGTCGCGAGGCGCCGCCGCCGCTGAGGCCGGGGTTCCGGTCGTCTGCGTCCTGCCCAGACCGGGCGCCCGGATGCCGTGCCGCGGGTCAGGCGGGTGAGAGCCAGTCCCAGCCCGGGATGTTGCGCAGCACCCCGAAGACGAGGGCCGCGACGGCGATGCCGACCGGGACCCAGGCGGGAACAGCGGGTGCCGCCGAGCCGTGACGGCGTCGGTAGGTGACGCGGTAGCCGACCCAGAACAGCACCGCCAGGAGCAGCATCGGCACGGCCGGGTTGCGGGCGAAGGCCCCTGCGACGTCGCCGTGCAGCAGGTCGTAGGCGGCCCGGGTGCCACCACAGGCCGGGCAGTAGATGCCGGTCAGGCTGTAGAGCACGCACTGGGGGTAGCTGCCCGTGACGTGCGGGTCGTGCGTGCCGAGGTAGGCCAGCCCGCCCACGGCAGCCACCGTCCCGGCCGCGACCAGCCCCGCGCCGGGGCGCCGAAGGGCCCCGGTCGCGGAGACGTGGCTGGTCACGGTGGGAGTCTGCATTGGGTGTCCGTCAGCCGAAGACGTTCGACGCACCGATACCGAAGGCGATGACCGAGAGGACGACCGCGACCGCACCGGTGATCAGGCCGCCGAGGGCGAAGTTCTCGCTCTCCTTGCCGACACCGGTTCGCTGGATCTCGGCGCGGGTGAGGTAGCCCAGCACGGCACCGACGAGTCCGAGCACGAGGCCGATCGGGCTGCAGCAGAAGGCGAACACGATGCCCGCGATGCCGGACACGAGGGAGATCAGCGCCCTGTTGTTGCGCGGCGGAGCGGCCGCACCGGGGAACGGCGGGGGAGCGGCCGGCATCCCGGTGTCGTAGGTGCCCGGTGCTGCGGGGACCGGCAGGTAGCCGCCCTCGGCCGGCGGGGGCGGCGGTGGTGCGGACCAGCCACCCTCGGTGCTGGGCGGCGGGGGCGGCGGCGCCGCGAACCCACCCTCGGAGCCCGAGTCGGGCACGACCGGCGGCGGGGGCGGCGGCGGTGCGGACCAGCCACCCTCGGTGCTGGGCGGCGGGGGCGGAGGCGGAGGCGGGGTGGACTCGCTCTCGGCCGGCGGCGGGGGCGGGGCGGAGGCGGGGTGGACTCGCTCTCGGCGGCGGCGGCGGCGGCGGAGGCGGGGTGGACTCGCTCTCGGCCGGCGGAGGCGGAGGCGTGTAGCCACCCTCGGCACTGGGGTCACGGGGCTCTTCGGGCGGGGGCGGGGGCTGCGTGCTGTCGCTCATGCGTGGTCTCCGTCTGTCGGTCGGCCGAGGGCGTGTCGTCGTCACCCTAGCGTCGCGGCACCCGCGGGTCGCTGAGGTCCCGGGGTTGTCTCGGCGGCGCGTCAGAGGGGCCGGGGCCACCCGGATCGCCTCCTGTCGTACCTGCTCACCGGCGGGATTCCCGGCGTGCCGACTGCACGTTTGCTGTACAAATGTGTCCGCAGGGGTCCCACCGGGGAGTGCGGACCCCCCAACAGAACGCGAAAGGGAACCATGTCTGACGCCGGCTCCTACCCTCCGCCCCCTCCGCCCGGATCCGGTGGTGGCGGGTATGCCGCCCCGCCCCCGATCGGCGGCCCCGCCGCGGGTGGCCCGCCCGACAACAAGCTCGTGTGGTCGATCCTCGTGACCCTCTTCTGCTGCCTGCCCTTCGGCATCGTCGCGATCATCAAGTCGGCCGAGGTCAACAGCAAGTGGAGTGCCGGTGACGTGGCCGGGGCCAACCAGTCCGCCGCCGACGCGGGCAAGTGGATCAAGTGGTCGGTCATCGCCGGCGTCCTGGTCGGCGTGCTCTACCTCATCTTCGTCGTCGGCCTCGGTGTGCTGAGCGCGTCCTCCAACTAGCGATGCACGTGCACCTGTGACCGTCCGGCTCGACCGCGCACGACCCCCGCTCGAGGCATCGAGCGGGGGTCGTCGCGTCCTCGCGCCCCTGGGCGTCGCGGCTGCCGCAGCGGCGGTCGTCACGACGGTCGGGCTGCTCGACCCCAACGTGGCCGGTCACTACCCCACGTGTCCGTGGCTGGCCCTCACCGGCACCTACTGCCCGGGCTGCGGCTCGCTGCGCGCCATCCACGCTCTCGCTCACGGGGACCCGGCGACCGCGATGGCACGGAACCCGCTCGCGGTGCTGGCGATCGGGTGGCTCGTCGTGTGGTTCCTGGTGTGGGCGCGACGCACCGTCACCGGTCGGGTTCGCACGAGGATGGCGCCGGCGTGGGTGCTGTACGGCATCCTCGGCGTGGTCCTGGCCTACTGGGTGGCACGCAACGTCCCCGGCTGGACCTGGCTCTCGCCGGTCTGAGCCGCGTCCGGTTGCCCGAGCCGGGCGGCGGCCGGGAGGGCGTCAGCCCTTCGGCACCACCACGACGCTGGAGTGCACCGACTTGTCACCGAGGGTCTGCTTGTCGGTGTCCCAGAGCATCCAGAGCCAGCCCAGGTAGAAGATCTGGTTGACCAGGCCCTGCACGATCTCGCGCAGGAAGCACATGCCCGCGCCGATCGGGCGGCCGGTCTTGTCGTCGAGCAGGAACAGGCCGATCGCCTTCTTCCCGACGCTCTGACCGGTGCGGCCCATCTTGAACACCCGGTTCCACAGCGTGATGGCGATGCTGAGCAGCACCCCCAGCCCGATGAGGAGACCACCGGCGACGGCAAGACCGCTGTTGCCGTCGCCCGACGAGGTCACGTTGCCGAACTCGTCGGTGTCGAACCCGGGTGCGGCCGCCACGAGCATGATGATGCCGATCACCATGGGGATCAGCCCGACGAGCGTGATGGCGAAGTCGATGAGGTACGCGAGGGCACGCTGCCCGAAGTCCGCCACCTTGCCGAAGTTCTGCTCGACGTAGCCGATCGACCCGGGGTAGACCGCCGGGCCGCCGGCGTAGACCGGGGCCTGGGAGTAGCCGCCGTAGGGGTTGGCCTGCGGGGGCGGGTAGCCGGGCTGGGCACCGTAGGCCGGCGGCGGCTGTGCGGCTCCGTACTGGGGTGCCTGCGGCGCACCGTAGGCCGGGGCGGCTGCGGCGCACCGTAGGCCGGGGCGGTTGCGGCGCACCGTAGGCCGGCGGCGGCTGGGGCGCACCGTAGGGCGCCGGGGGTTGTGGCGTGGCCGGAGGCTGGGGCGCGGCCGGGGCAGTCGAGGGTGGAGCGACCGGCGGCGGGGCAGCGGGCGGAGGCGAGGCCGGTGCGGCGGGCGTCTCGGGCGTGGACCCGGGCACGGGCTCCGGCGTGGCTCCGGCGTGGGCTCGGCGGGGCCGTTCGGCTGGTCGGTCATGGCTACCCCTTGGGGGAGATCGAAAGATCGATGCTCCCTCGATCCTAGGCTCGCCCCTGCGGGGTGGCGATGACGGGTAGCTCACGGGTGTCGACCCCGAGCACGGCCTGCTCGTCGGGCTTGCCGGGGAGCACCGAGGCGATGTAGTCGTCGATGGCCTCCTCGATCGGGATGTCGTGCTGGGCACGCTCGGCCATGTACCAGCGGTGCTCGAGCACCTCGTGGAACACCTCGGCCGGCTCCAGCTTCGACACCAGCCCACGCGGCACCCGGCGGGTGACCGGCTCGTAGACCCGGGCCAGCCAGTCGTGCGCGACGATCTCCTCCTCCTCGCCCTGGCGCCCCGTCGACGCGCTGAAGGCGTCGAGGTCGTTGAGCAGCCGGCGGGCCTGGTTCTCGCGCACGTCGAGGCCGGTGAGGCGCAGCAGCCGCCGCGAGTGGTGACCGGCGTCGACGACCTTGGGCTGGATCTGGATGGACGTGCCGTCGATGTCGGTGGTGATCGCCAGCTCGTCGACGTCGAAGCCGAGGGCGTTGAGCCGCCGGATCCGGTCGTCGACCCGCCAGCGCTCGGAGTCGTCGATCAGCTCGGTGCCGGTGAGGGCGTCCCAGAGCTCGCGGTACCGCAGCATGATCCGCTCGCTGACGACGACCGGGTCGCGGTCCTCCTGGAGCAGCCCGCCGGCCTCGAGGTCCATCAGCTCGCCGGCGATGTTGACCCGCGCGATGTCCAGGTCGTGCTCGCGCTGGCCGTCGCTGAGCCGCGCACGAAGCTCGCCGGTCTCGGCATCGACGAGGTAGGCGGCGAACGACCCGGCATCGCGGCGGAACAGGGTGTTCGACAGGGACACGTCACCCCACCAGAACCCGGCGAGGTGCAGGCGCACCAGCAGCACCGCCAGCGCGTCGATCAGCCGCACGGCCGTGCCCTTGCGCAGGTTCTGGCTGTAGAGCGCGCGGTAGGGCAGCGAGAACTGCAGGTGCCGGGTGATCAGGCAGGCGTCGAGCGGCTCGCCGTCGAGCCCGATCCGGCCGCTGACCACGGCGAACGGCTCGACGCACGGCATGTTCAGGCGGTTCAGGCTGCGCAGCAGGTCGTACTCCCGGCGGGCGATGTCGGCCTTGATCTCCTTGACGGCCAGCACCCGCCCGGACAGCCGCACGAACCGCACCACGTGTCGCGAGATGCCGCGGGGCAGCGCGGCGAGGATGTCCTCAGGCCACTCCTCGAGCGGCACCCGCCACGGCAGGTCGAGCAGGGCGGGGTCGGGCCGGGCGGCGGTGATCTCCAGTGCCATGCGCGTGCCTTCCGGAAAGCGACGGGGGCGGTGGCGAGCCTACGACGGACGGAGGCGGACGGCATCCGGCTGTCGTGGACGGACGAGCGACCGGTGCCGCCCGACCATGACCACCAGCGCGGATGCCGCGACGCCCCGGACGTGGTCGTCCGGGGCGTCGCGTCGTGCAGGCGGTGGGTCAGCCGAGGCGCTGGCCGCTGGCCGGGTCGAACACGTGCATGTGCGAGGGGTTGGGGTAGACGAAGATCTTCGACCCCTTGTCGGGCACGTTGCGGCCGTCGACGCGTGCGATGAACGGCTTGGCGAGGCCGTCGTCGCCGCCCTCGAGCTTGACCTTGTCGCTGGCCGGGGTGGCGTAGACGTAGGCGTCGGCGCCGAGCTCCTCGACGACGTCGACGACCAGCTCGAGGCCGTCCTCGTTGGTCGTGACCTGGACGTCCTCGGGGCGCATGCCCACGATGACCTCGTTGCCGACCTTGCCGAGCAGCTCGCGGTCGACCGGCAGGCGGTGGCTGCCGAACTGGACGCCGTCCTCGGTGACGGGCACCTGGACCAGGTTCATGGCCGGGGAGCCGATGAAGCCCGCGACGAACACGTTGTTGGGCTTGTCGTACATCTCGCGCGGGGTGGCGCACTGCTGCAGGATGCCGTCCTTGAGCAGGGCGATGCGGTCACCCATCGTCATGGCCTCGATCTGGTCGTGGGTGACGTAGACCGTGGTGACACCGAGCCGGCGCTGCAGCGACGCGATCTGGGTGCGGGTCTGCACGCGCAGCTTCGCGTCGAGGTTGGACAGCGGCTCGTCCATGAGGAAGACCTGCGGGGAGCGCACGATGGCGCGACCCATGGCGACGCGCTGGCGCTGGCCACCGGAGAGGGCCTTCGGCTTGCGCTCGAGGTACTGGGTGAGGTCGAGGATCTGGGCGGCCTCGCCCACGCGCTTCTTGATCTCGCTCTTGTCGACGCCGGCGATCTTCAGGGCGAAGCCCATGTTGTCGGCGACCGTCATGTGCGGGTAGAGCGCGTAGTTCTGGAAGACCATCGCGACGTCTCGGTCCTTGGGGGACAGGTCGGTGACGTCGCGGTCGCCGATCCAGATCTTGCCCTCGTTGACCTCTTCGAGGCCGGCGAGCATGCGCAGCGAGGTGGACTTGCCACACCCGGAGGGACCGACGAGGACGAGGAACTCCCCGTCGGCTACGTCGATGTCGAGCTTGTCGACCGAGGGCGTGTCGTTGCCCGGGTAGATGCGGCTCGCTTGGTCGAATCTGACTGTTGCCATGGCGTCATTGCCTTCCTTCACCGGCAGGAACGTGCCGGACGATCCGTTGTAAAGGTGGGTGGAGCTCCCGCCGACATCGGTGTAAGCGGTTTCGCCAGTATGCCGTGTCCGCGCCGCCACGGGGTAGTCCCGTCCCACGGACCTGAGACGCGGCAGGGCCTTGGGTTGTTAGATTTCGCCCCGTGAACGAGTCGCGGTCCGCACGCCTCGCCGACATCGCGGCCCAGGCCGACGTCAGCGAGGCCACGGTGAGCCGGGTGCTCAACGACCGGCCCGGCGTCTCGGAGCCGACCCGGCAGGCGGTGCTCACCGCCATCGACGTGCTCGGCTACGACCGGCCGACCCGGCTCAAGCCCAAGTCGGCCCTGCTCGTCGGCCTGGTGATGCCCGAGCTGGTCAACCCGATCTTCCCGGCGTTCGCGCAGGTGATCGAGACGGCGCTGGCCGCCGAGGGCTTCACGCCGGTGCTGTGCACCCAGACCCCCGGTGGCGTCCACGAGGACGACTACGTGCAGATGCTCCTCGACCGCGGCGTCTCGGGAATCATCTTCCTGTCGGGCCAGCACGCCGACGCCACCTCGGAGCCGGGGCGCTACCAGTCGCTGCGCGAGCGAGGCCTGCCGATCGTGCTCGTCAACGGCTGGCTCAGCGGGGTCGATGCCCCGTTCGTCTCGAACGACGACGTGGCGTCGATGGACCTGGCGGTCAACCACCTGGTCCAGCTGGGGCACACCGAGATCGGGCTCGCCGTGGGTCCGGAGCGCTACACGCCGGTGATCCGCAAGGTGCAGGGCTTCCGAGCCGCGATGCGCGAGCACCTCGGCATCGAGCCGGCACGCCTGGACCGGCTCATCACGCACACGGTGTTCAGCCTCGAGGGTGGCGCGGCGGCGGCCGGGCGGCTCATCTCGCAGGGAGCCACGGCCGTGATCTGCGGGTCCGACCTGATGGCCCTCGGCGCGATCCGGCAGGCCCGCTCGATGGGCCTGAACGTCCCCCGGGACGTCTCCGTGGTCGGGTACGACGACTCGACGATGATGGCGTTCACCGACCCGCCGCTCACCACGATCCGGCAGTCGGTGGAGGCCATGGGCGACGCCGCGGTGCGTGCCCTGCTCGACGAGATCGGGGGCGAGGGGCCGCCGCGGGCGGAGTACGTCTTCCGGCCCGAGCTCGTCGTGCGCGGGTCGACCGGCGCGGCTCCCCAACGCACCTGAGGCCCGGCCCGCGCGGTGCGTGGGTCACCGGCATCCGACCTGACGTGCTCCTACCGCCTGGTAGGTGCAGCCATCCACGTCACCTACCAGGCGGTAGCGCGAGGCGAGTCGGCTCGAGGGCCGGCGGGCAGGCGCGATGCCCGCCCACTCACGTCTGGCGCGTCGCGGAGGGCACCCCTAAGGTCGGTGCATGAGGATCTCTGACGTGATCAAGCGCAAGGGCGGGGACGTCATCACCGTGCGCACCGACGCATCGGTGACCGAGCTGCTGGCTCTCCTCTCCGAGCACCGCATCGGTGCCGTCGTGGTCAGCGACGACGGCGACGAGCGTGCACGGCATCGTCAGTGAGCGTGACGTCGTGCGGCACCTGCACACCGACGGCGCGAGCCTGCTCGACGCCCCCGTCGGCCAGATCATGACCTCCGAGGTGCACACCGCAACCCCCGACGACGGCCTCGACGACCTCGAGTCGATGATGACCGAGCGGCGGTTCCGGCACGTGCCGGTGGTGGTCGACGACAAGCTCGTGGCGATCGTGAGCATCGGCGACGTGGTCAAGAACCGGATCGACTCGCTCCAGGCCGAGCGCGACCAGCTGCGCGACTACATCCAGTCCTGACCCAAGCGTAAGGCGGCAGGGTCCAGCATCCACCCAGCCTGACGCCTTACCGTGGTGGGCGTGACCGCCGACGCGTTCGCCGACGGCCCCGAGCCCGAGGACGACGAGACCGCCCAGCCGCGCGAGCACGCGCGGCTGGGTGAGTACCGGCTGGTCCAGCGCCTCGGCGAGGGCGGGATGGGCGTGGTGCACCTCGCGCTCGACCGGCACGGCCGCGCGGTGGCCATCAAGGTGCTGCGCCAGCACATCGCGCACGACCCCGACGCCCGCGCCCGGCTCACCCGCGAGGTGCGCAGCCTGGCCCGCATCCAGAGCCCCCGGGTCGCCCCGATCATCGACGCCGACGTCGACGGCCCCACCCCCTACATCGTCACGCGCTACGTGCCCGGGCCGTCGCTCGACGACCACGTGGCCGAGCGCGGGCTGCTGGCCCCGGCCGACCTGCACCGGGTGGCGTCCGGGCTGGCCGAGGCCCTCGACGCCATCCACTCCGCCGGGGTCGTGCACCGCGACGTCAAGCCCGGCAACGTGCTGCTCGTCGACGGCGACCCGGTGCTCATCGACTTCGGCATCGCCCACGTGGCCGACGACATCCGGCTCACGATGACCGGCCTGGTCATGGGGACGCCGGGCTACCTCGCGCCCGAGGTGGTCGGCGGGGATGACGTGACGGCCGCCACCGACTGGTGGGGCTGGGCCGCCACCACGGCCTTCGCGGCGAGCGGCGCCCCGCCCTTCGGCACCGGCCCGATGAGCGCGGTGCTCGCCCGGGTCAGCGCCGGGGACCCCGACCTCGAGGCCGTCGACCCGCGCATCGAGCCGCTGCTCTACGCGGCCCTGTCGCCGCTGCCGCACGAGCGTCCGCACCACGACGAGGTCGTCGCCGCCCTCGAGCGCTACGCCCATGGGGCGCCGGTCACCGAGGCCATCCAGGTGCGCCGGGTGCGGCCCGTGACGCAGCGGCTGTCCGTGCCGCCGACCGCAGCCTTGCCCCTGCCGCCCCCGCCTCAGCCGCCTGCCTCGCGGCCGCCCCTGGGCGCCGTGGCCGGGGCCGGGGTCGCCGGAGCGGCAGGTGCCGCCCTCGCGGGAGCCGGCGGCACGGCATCCGGAAGTGCCCCGTATGCCGCTGCCGTCACCGGCCGCGGCGCCCGCACCTCCCGTCGCGGCACCGACATCCGCACCCTCGCCGCTGCCTCCCCCGATGGTGACGACCGGTCGCCCGGCAGGGCCGCCCGGGTGGGAGCAGGCCCGGCCGGTGAACCGCCAGGTGCCGCCCGATCGCACCGCAGGTCAGGGCCTACCCCGCCCCGCCGGCCCCCGGCCAGCCGGGCGCGCCCGGTGCGCCCGTCCCCGACTCCGAGTCCGACTGGGACGCAGCCCGACTCGGCCACGGTCCGTGGGGCGACCCGCGCATCGGACGCCCCAGCCGCTCGGGCACCCTGCTCGCCCTGCTGGCCGTGCTCGCGGCGGTCACGGCGGCCGCCCCGATGCTCGGCGTGCTCGGCCTGCTGGCCTGGGTCACGCTGGCCCGCACCGCCGACCGCTCGGTCACCTCGCTCGTCATGCGCCGCCACGAGCGTGGGGCCCGCGGCAGCGACGTCGCCGTGGCCGTCGCGACCAGCCCGTGGCACCTCGTGGTCGGGCTCGTCGGGGCTCTGGCCACCCTGGTGCTGCCGATCTTCGTGGGGGTCTGTGCGATGTTCGCCAGCGCCCTCGTGCTCACGGCCGTTCGCGGCACCGACGTGCGCACCGACGACGTGCTGCCCCTCGTGGTCGCGGGCGTCTTCGCCGGGCTCACCGCCTGGTGGGGCCCGGGCGGAGCCGGCCTGCGCCGCGGCAGCCGCAGCATCGTGCGGGGGCTCACGCCCGGTGAGGCGGCCGGACAGGTCGCGGCCGGCATCCTGCTCGTCGTGGCGGCGACCGTGCTCGCGGTGGCACTCACCGGTGACGGCCCCACGTGGTGGCCGCGCACGACGGCTCCCGCCTGGGCGTCGCAGGTGGTGCCGACCCTGTGACCCGCTCCTCGTCCGGCCGCGCCCCGCGCGACCGCCATGCGCGCCTGTTCCAAGGGGAGTCGCCCACCGAGCCGATGCCGATGGCCGACCTGCTGCGGCGCACGCCCTACCGGCCCACCATCCCCGGTGAGGCCGCCGAGGATGCGGAGGTGCGCCGCGGCGTCGACCTCGCCGCCCGCGTGGGCGAGCTGATGCTGCGCTGCGGCGCCGGTGCGCCGCAGGTCGAGGGCAGCGTCGCGGCCGTCGCGGCGGCCGCCGGGGTCGACGTCCTCGAGGTCGACATCACGCTGCAGTCGCTGCTGCTGCAGGCGACCAGCTCCGAGGGACGCCAGCACACGCTGCTGCGCGTGGTGCGGCGCTCGCGGCTCGACTACGCCCGGCTCGTCGCGGTGCACCGGCTGGTCGCCGCACTGGTGGCGGGCGAGGTGACGGCCGACGAGGCCGCCGACCGGCTGCGCGAGATCAAGCGGGCTCCGCGCATCTACTCGGTCGCCGCGGTCTCGGTCGCGAGCGCGCTGCTCGCCTCGGCCGTCGCCGTGATGATCGGGGCCACGGCGTTCGCGGCCCTGGTCACCGTCGGCGTCGTGCTCGTCGTCACCGGGGTCAACCGGCTGCACGCGCGGATCGGCCTGCCCGAGTTCTACGGCAACGCGATCAACGCCTTCACGGCGACGATGCTTGCCGGCGGAGCCTACGCGCTCGGCGCGGCCGGGTTCGTGCCGCTGACGGCGCGGGACTTCGCCTTCATCGTCGCGGGCGGCATCGTCGCGATGCTGCCCGGGCGCACCATGGCCTCGGCCATCGAGGACGTGCTCTTCGGCTACCCGCTCACGGGCGCCGGGCGGCTCCTGTCGGTGGTGCTGTCCCTGACCGGGCTGATCATCGGCATCGCCACCGGCCTGTCGGTGCTGCTCAGCATCACGGAGATGACCGACGGGTCGTTCGTGTCGCCCTCCGTGCTCGACCTCACCACCAGCCAGGCCAGCATCGTCGCGGCGGTCGGCGGTGCGCTGGTGGTCGGGCTGGCCGGCGCGGTCACCGTGCAGAGCCTGGGTCGCCTCGTCCTGCCCGTCGGCCTGCTCAGCGTCATGGCGGCCTCGGTCTACGCCCTGCTCACGCGCAGCGTCGGCGTCGGCCCGATCATGGCGAGCGGGGTGGCCGCGGTGGTGCTCGGCCTCACCGGTGGGCTGGTGGCGCACCGGGTGCGCGCGCCGTCGATGGTGCTCGTGGTGCCCGCGAGCTTCGCGCTGCTGCCCGGTCTCACCATCTTCCGGGGCCTGTACGAGCTGGTCGTCTCGGCGTCGGACAAGGGCCTGCTGTCGATCCAGTCGGGCATCACCACGCTGCTGGGGGCGTTCGCGGTGCTGCTCGCCATCGCCACCGGCACCGTGCTCGGCGACGTCTTCGCCTCGCCGTGGGACCGTCGCGAGCGGGGCTCGGGGCCGGCCGACGAGACCCCGGCGCCCGGCTGAGACACGCCTGAGGCGTGAGTTCGCCGGTCGCAGGTTGCCGACATACCGTGTCGGCCATGCGCACCCGTCCCGCTGCCCTGTTTCTGGCGTCAGCCATGCTCCTGGCGGCGTGCACGGCGGCTCCGGAACCGAAGGTGTCGGCTCGAGTGGCTCGTCATCCGCGTCGGCCTCGGCGCCTCGCCAGCCCGTCGGCGACGCCCGATGTCGTGGTGCGCGGCGCCGACGCCCGCCTCGCCGCGCTGGTCCAGAAGGTCTATGCCGGGAAGTCGGGTGTGACGGCCAGGGCCACCATGGGCACCTGGAAGTCGGAGAAGGTGGCCGTGGTGACGGCCGGCGACGACGTCACCCTCGCGGTCGGTCCGAACTGGAAGGTCGTCGGCGGCTGGTGGCCCTCGCTGGGCAAGGGTCCCGACCTGGGCAAGGGGCCTCGCTTCCTCCTCGTCGTCGGCTCCGACGCGCGCCCGGACGAGTCGCTCAAGGGAAGCCGTGGGGACACGCTCCAGGTGCTCGGCATCGACGGCAAGGGCGGCGGCGGGGTCATGGGCATCCCGCGCGACACGTGGGTGAGCGATGCCGGGCGGCGGCTCGGCGAAGATCAACGCGGCGTTCTCCTACGGCGGCGGCGCCGGGCAGCTGGCATCGGTGCGCAAGCTGACCGGCCTGCCGGTCGAGGGCTACGTGGCGACCGGGTTCAAGGGGTTCAAGGCGATCGTCAACCAGTCGGGCGGGCTGCAGATGGAGATCGCGAAGAAGATCGTCTTCCTGCACTCACTGACCATCCCGTCGGGGAAGCAGTCGCTGTCGGGCAAGGAGGCCCTGGCCTACGCCCGTGAGCGCAAGTCGCTGGCCAACGGCGACTTCGGACGCTCGGCGCACCAGGGCGACATGCTGCTGGCGGCAGCCATTGCGGCTCGGCTGTCCGGGGTGGGCGCCATCGCGAAGGAGATGACGGTGGTGTCGCGCAACGCCGTCACCGACCTCAGCGCCGAGGACGCGCTCACCTTCGTCGCCTCGTTCTACCGGCTCGACCCGCGCAAGGTGGGGCGCGACGTGGCGGTGGGCTCGATCGGCACCAGCTCCGACGGGCAGTCGATCGTGAAGGTCAACGCGTCGGCGCGAGCGGTGTTCGCCCGGTTCCGCGACGGCCGGCTCTGAGGGTCCGTGCCTGCCGGACTCGTGATGGTGTCGGGTTGGGCGCGGGCGCGGGCGAGTGGCGGATGGCGAGTGCCTCCGTCCGCGTAGACTCCGGGGCTGTCCGCGCCGGGTTTGGCCGGGCTCGCTGGCGTGGCGCAATTGGTAGCGCACCTGTC